>NZ_LS483411.1:1222989-1834484 GCF_900475755.1 Haemophilus influenzae | reverse complement strand
AAAAGGATCCTTGTTATTTTTGTAATAGAGAAAAGTGCGGTAAAAATTGTCGGAGATTTTACAATAAATGCGTGAAAAGATCTTCTAAAAAATCTAGGTTTAGATTTTCATTTAACTATATTATAGAACAGAAAAGAAAAGAAAAGAAATGCGCCAGCTTGGGTATAAATATAGCATATTTAGTCCATCTAGCGCATTTTAATTTAGAATTTCATTTCTAATGTTAAAGTGTAATTTCGCCCAGGGGCAGCATAGCGAGTATAATTACCAACATTTTGATGTTGATTGACCGCACCTTGTGCTGTTTGACGCACCGCTTCCCAAGTGACATAGCGATAGTTTAATAAATTATATACTCCTAATCGGAACAAAATACTTTTATTCACCATGTAATAACCTGATATATCCAAAATATGCCATGCTCGAGTAAGTTTTTTTGTTGATTTTACATCCCTTGAACTGCTACCTAATGCCCGTCGTCCTACTAACTCATTTTGTGATTTAGCTTTTGATTGAGTAAACATTGTATTGATTCCCCAAATATTACTTGGGTGATCATAGCCTAAACCAATGATATAGCGGTTGGGCTGAATGGCATCAAATAAATAACTGCTTACGGAGGCTAAACCAGCATTGATTTTTTGATCTTTAACTTTTACTCGGTTATAAGCAAATGTTGCATACCAACCGTAGGGAATACGTTTCCATAAACCATTAAAATCTAATTGCGCAGTTATATTTATACCAACTAATTTTGCATTTTGTGCATTATGATATCCATAATTGCCCTTTCCAGTAGTTCCATTTTTACTAAGTTCTTCAGCAAAGGCGATAAGATTTCGATAAGCATTACTAAAATGACTGATCTCAATATTACCAAAATCCCCTTTTAGAGCGAGACCAAACTCTTGGTTACGAGATGTTTCAGGCTTAAATTTACCTACATAAACATCAGCATTATTGCCGCCATACCGCCATCCATACATTTCAGCAAAACTAGGATTTCTAAACCCAGTAGAAAGGCGATAAGAAAGATCAAGCCATTCCGTTGGTTTTATGACAATACCAGTATTCCAAGAGAAATTTTTAAATTTACCAACACTAATAGTTGATTCATTAGCTTTTGTACGAGATACGTCATACCGAATACCTACTCCTAAATCAACGTATTTCCCTAATGCCATATTATTGCGTGCTGCGAAATAATAATTTTTCCCTTTAATTAACCGCACTTTACAGTCTCTGTAATTAGAGGAATTACCTTGATAATTACAAAAATCTTGTCCTACAAAAGATGGATTTGGTTTCGGGTATAAGTAAGGGGTTGAGGAGAAACCATTTCTTATTTTACCTTTCTCTGAAATACTACTTGCCGTAGCGATAACACGTCGAGTTAAATAATCTTTGTGCTGAAGCATTGAAGTGAAGTCATCAAAACCAAGATTGAAAGCAATTTGTTGAGTAAACCAATCCAGTTTAATCTTTTTCTCTAAATCTAATTGCAGCATGTTATGTTTTTCTTTATAAACATTTCTATCAGAATGATAGTATGAATAAGGTTTATCAAGTGTTGGGCGACAATTTTTACTTGGATTAGGATAAAGACTGCAATGTGTATGTTGCATATAACTGTCAAGTATAATGTTTTGTTGATTAGCACTTAACACTGCTTTGTCAATGATTCCCACTTTGTTCTTATTTTCGTAAATATATTCAATACCTATACGCTGTTTTCTATGGTGTTCATCAAAATAAAGCCCACTTGCATATTTAACGCCTCGGCCATCTTCAATACGTTGGTATGCACCATAATCTTGCATGGGATAAAAAGAAGGAGTGCTTAAATCACGCCTTTCTGTTGGGCTTAAATAAGCGGGAAATGTCATATCACGGATATCAAATTTTTGTTGTGTTAATTCAAAAATACCACCGATATAGTGTTGTTCAGAAAAATGATAACCTCCTCTTAAAAACCAAGACTGGCTTTCATATTTCATTGGATTAGGTTTGATACGGTTAGCCCCTGTATAATCTGAAACACTTACAGTTTCTCTTTGGGAGGATAAAGTTGCGGGTGGTTTGGGTGAGGTTTTACACTTGTCATAATCACCATTTAGACACTCATTTTGCATCACAAAGTATGCTGAGGATTTATCTGTTTTGGCGATTAATCGATCATAACTTTGTACGCCTTTTAATGCGTCTGGATGGATTTGGGTTTCCTCCGAATTTCGTTGAGTGTAAATGGCGACCCCTTCAAATCCCCCTTGTTTTCCAGCTACAGCTAAAGAATGGGTAAAGCCTTTATTTTTGCTTGAATAAGCATTTTTAGTTTGAATTCCCCATGATTTGTCTCCCTCTAAGATATCGGCTGCTGATTTGCTTTGAAATGTTACAGAACCAGCTAGTGCCCCATTACCATACTCAGAAGAACTGCCCCCTTTGCTTATTTCGACTGCTTTTACATTTTCATATTCAATTTCATTAATTGCACCAGTGCCAGAATATCCTGAACGAGCAACTAAAGGGCTTTGAACTACATAAGATTGCGTTTGAGGCAAACCATCTACTAATAAAGCAACTCTATTTCTGTCCATACCACGAATAGAATATCCAGAACTTGCACCGCGACCTTGTTCTACAACTGAAATACCTGGATCATAGCGTGTTAGATCACGAATATTTAATACCTGTTCTCGGCTGATACTTTCACTAGTTTTTATAATTTTGCCAAGTCCAGTTACTTCATTATCTTTACGATCTCTTATTTTTTCTGCAGTGACTGAGATAGTTTCTAATTCTGAATCTTCTGTACTTTGAGTGCCCACTTCAAATGATATAGCTTCTTTTGTATCTTTTATACTTTGAGTTTCTGCTTTTACATAGCATGAAATTAAAAGACAAGAAATAATACTTAGGCGAAAATAGGATTGTTTAGTCATTTCAGTATTCCATTATTTGGTTGTTTCTACTTGTTGTTTAGCTCCAAACACAACGGCCGCACGAGCATTTTCTGAATTAGGCGATGAGGCGGCTGTTGGTGAATTTCCAGCATTTGTAGTTGCGGTGTTTTTTCCGTTATAGGTGAAGTATCCTCCTAATTCAGAAGCATGAGGTCCATAAAATGCCCCGTTTACGTCAGTTGTAATATTAATTTTGGCATTTTGAGTTTGACTGTTTTTACCATCTATTACTAAATCTTTTGCAGTTGCTGTACCTTTAAAGGAATTGCCACCGTTGAAGGTTGCCTCAATACTAAATACGGTATTTTGCGTGTCTGCACGTTTTAACTCCCCTTTTAATGTTTTATTGTCAAAATTAACATCAAAATCAGAAACACCACTTTTATCTCGCTGTTTATCTCCAGTAGTTGAGTAAGATGTCTTACCATCACTAATATAACCAAACCAACTACCATGATATTTTGCACTTCCCATTTTAGGGATTTCTGAGCTGACAGTACGGTGACCTAATAAGAATTGATAATAAGTGTTGGTCGTTGCCACCGTTTGTTTTTCTTTGTCTTTTTCTTCTTCTGTAATAGGCTTATTCTCATAATACATACCAAATTTTACATAGCTTAGATTATTGCAACATGCTTCTACTTTATAGGTTTTATTTCCCACATTATGGTGCTTACTACTAATAAAATCACCACTATTTTCAGGTAAAAGAGGAATGGGATGATTATCAATTAAAAGATAATCTGCCTCACCAAAACTTGATATATCTTGGGTTGTAAAGTCTGTTGCATTGGTTGTTTTAGTAGAAAAGGTGGTTAGTTTGCCATCAATTAAGGTTTCTCTGGATAACTCTTTGTTTTCTGGGGTTTGTGGAGTTTCTTTGGCACTAAATACCCCAAAAACTCGTTTATTGTCAGCTAAAAACTTTCCTCCTAATTCTTCACCTTTAGGCCCGTAAAAACCACCTTCTAAGACTCCTTCGCTGGTAAAGGGATGTTCTTGAGAATTTTTTTGAGCAGGATTTACTTTACCTCTGAATCTATTACTATAAATATCGGCATTAATATCATAGAGTTTATGTTTTGTATCTTGTGATTTATTAAGATTTGTTTGACGTAAATTATAATAAAGTTTTCCAGTGAGCTTTTTCGTACCAAAATTCACAGTAAATTCACTAGTTAATCCCGTGTCACCGTTTTCTAAATCAATGTCTGCTGGAATTGCACTACGTCTGGAATAAGCTTGTCGGTTATTATTACTTAACAAAGAATAACTTTTGCCCTTTTCAGTTGCTGTGATAAAGCTCCAAGTCCCTTCGTACTTTGCTACACCGCTTACTGGCAAGTCTGTTGCAGTCTTATTACCATAATAAAATGCATAACCATAATAGCCAGCATAAGCTTTTTTCTCTCCGCTTTTCGAAAAATCACGCCAACTATCGATATAATACAACCCAGAATAAACATATTTTTGTGAATTGGAACCTTGTAATGCTGCATTAGGTTCCTCAATTGAGCCAATTGGGGTATCCCCGTTTTTATTGTTGCTTTCAATATCCTTTCTTATTGAGGAAAGCTCTGTTAAAACAACATAATCATTCAATAAGCTTGGTTCTCCGCTTGCGTTAGGATGTATATTTTGCGCAACTAACTTCATTCCCCCTCCTAAAGAGGGAATAGATAGCTTGTCTAAATTCGATTTTGTTCTTGAATTTGAAGTATTATCTTGATAGCGCGATCTGCTAGAAGAGGAATGGCTAGAGACGTTATCTACATCAAAAGAGCCACCTCCCCCGCTACAAGCACTTAATAAAAGGGAAAGTCCACCAGAGATAAGAGGTACAGATTTCATAGAATTATATCCTTATACAAAATTAATAACCATTCGCATTATCATTTTTTTTTTGTAATAATGTCAACTTAGAATTTTTTAAGTTCAATGGATAAAATATGAAAAATGGCGTAAAACAACTTTCTCTCTTATCATTAATAGGCTTATCATTAACGAATGTAGCTTGGGCAGAAGTTGCACGTCCTAAAAATGATATATTGACAAATACAATTCAAAGTGCGGAATTAAAAACCTCCTCTTTTTCCTCTATGACTAAGAAAGAAATACCAAATAGGCATATTATTTCTCTTTCCAAAAGCCAATTAGCGCACCATCCAAGACTTGTTTTGCGTGGGTTAATTCTTGCTTTATATCAAAATAACACTCAGGCAGTTCAACTGTTATTACCACTATATAAACAATTTCCTCAACAAGATAATTTCTTACTAACTTGGGCAAAGGCTATTGAAGCTCGTGAACAAGGTGATTTAACTCAATCTATTGCTTATTATCGTGAATTATTCGCTCGAGACGCATCTTTACTACCTTTACGTTATCAATTAGCTCAAGCTCTATTTTTTAACTATGAAAATGAAGCTGCCAAAATTCAATTTGAAAAATTACGTACAGAGGTAGATGATGAAAAATTTTTAGGTGTTATTGATCAGTATCTTTTAACACTAAATCAGCGGAATCAATGGATATGGCAAGTAGGATTAAATTTTTTAAATGATGATAATTTGAATAACGCTCCAAAAAGTGGCACAAAAATTGGTAATTGGACCGCTTGGGAAAAAGAAAGTGGGAAGGGGGTAGGGTATTCTTTATCAGTAGAAAAAAAATGGCCGTGGGCAGATCATTTTTTTAGTAAAACTATGTTTAATGGGAATGGAAAATATTATTGGGATAATAAAAAATACAATGAGGCTACTTTGCGTATAGGTGGTGGTTTAGGCTATCAAACTGCCTCAGTTGAAGTCTCGTTGATTCCTTTTAAAGAAAAACGCTGGTATGCAGGCGGTAGCTCTGGAACGAATACAATGAAGCAATATGCGGATAAACTAGGTATTCGTTTAGAAATGATAGATTGGCTAAGTAAAACTTGGCAAATTTCTACCGCACTTGAGTATGGAGAATCTCGTTATAAAATCCGAAAACATTTAGATGGTAATTATTATTTCGTTTCATCAACATTATTTTATTTACCTAAAAGCACCCAATTTTGGTTTGTTGGCATGGATTTTCATAGAGAAAATACACAAGCATTAGATAATGCTTATCAACAAAAGACATTGAGACTTGGTTGGGGGCAGGATTGGCCTTATGGTATTTCATCACGTTTTACTTTTAGTTATGCTAATCGAGTGTACAAAGAGAAAGATTTTATTGGTATACAGCAAAAAAATCGCGAATACACAACCACAATTACTTTATGGCATCGAAATATACATTTTATGGGGCTAACACCCAAATTATCGTGGGATTATCAAAAATCCACTAGTAATCATGCTTTTTATCGTTATGATAAAAATAGAATTTATCTCGAAATTGGAAAAACATTTTAAGGCTGAAAAGTTGTAAACTAACTGTTGAGTTATCTCTAACATTGTCAAATGTGCATACACTATATTTTTAATATTAGTTTGAAATTTTTTAAAAAATTTCCGTTTCTTATTTGACGAACGCGCATTTTATGACTAGAATTGCGTCCTGTTTTATTCACTCTTAATTGTATTTAGGTAAATTAAAATGAAACGTACATTTCAACCTTCTGTATTAAAACGTAGTCGTACTCACGGTTTCCGTGCTCGTATGGCAACTAAAAATGGCCGTCAAGTTTTAGCGCGTCGCCGTGCTAAAGGTCGTAAAAGTTTATCTGCATAATCACAATTCTTAGTGATTAAGCTGAACTTTTCAAGGGAGTTACGTTTATTAACTCCCATTCAATTCAAAAATGTTTTCGAACAGCCATTCAGAGCTAGTACTCCCGAAATTACAATCCTTGCTAGAAAAAATAATCTTGAACATCCGCGTTTAGGTTTGACCGTTGCTAAAAAACATTTAAAACGCGCCCACGAGCGTAATCGAATTAAACGCTTAGTACGAGAAAGTTTTCGTTTATCACAGCATCGCTTGCCTGCTTATGATTTTGTTTTTGTAGCTAAAAATGGTATTGGAAAACTCGACAATAGCACATTTGCACAAATACTCGAAAAATTATGGCAGAGACACATTCGCTTGGCACAAAAATCTTAATTAAGATTATCCGTCTTTATCAAATTATGATTAGTCCGTTTATTGGGGCTCGTTGTCGGTTTGTACCTACTTGTTCTTGCTATGGTATTGAAGCATTAAAAACACACGGATTATTAAAAGGTGGTTGGCTTACGCTGAAACGTGTATTAAAATGCCATCCTTTAAACGCAGGTGGATTCGATCCTGTTCCACCAAAAACCAATAATAATGATGAGAAAAAATAATGGACTCAAGACGTAGCCTATTAGTGCTTGCACTGATTTTTATTTCTTTCCTTGTTTATCAGCAATGGCAGTTGGATAAAAATCCACCTGTGCAAACTGAACAAACAACTTCAATGACTGCCACTTCTGACGTTCCGGCAAGTTCCCCTTCTAATTCACAAGCCATAGCAGATTCTCAAATGCGTGGTCGTATTATTACTCTTGAAAACGATGTGTTCCGTTTGAAAATTGATACATTGGGTGGCGATGTAATTAGCTCTGAATTATTAAAATATGATGCAGAATTGGATTCAAAAACACCGTTTGAATTATTAAAAGATACTAAAGAGCATATTTATATTGCGCAAAGTGGTTTAATTGGTAAAAACGGTATTGATACTCGTTCTGGTCGTGCGCAATATCAAATTGAAGGCGATAATTTTAAATTAGCAGAGGGTCAAGAATCTCTTTCTGTACCGCTTCTTTTTGAAAAAGATGGCGTAACTTATCAAAAAATCTTTGTGTTAAAACGTGGTAGCTACGATTTAGGCGTAGATTACAAGATTGATAACCAAAGTGGTCAAGCCATTGAAGTTGAGCCTTATGGTCAATTGAAGCATTCTATTGTTGAAAGCTCTGGTAATGTTGCAATGCCTACTTATACTGGCGGTGCATATTCTTCTTCAGACACTAACTATAAAAAATATAGTTTTGCTGATATGCAAGATAATAATCTTTCTATTGATACTAAAGCTGGTTGGGTTGCGGTGTTACAACATTATTTCGTTTCTGCATGGATCCCAAATCAAGATGTAAATAATCAACTTTATACAATTACAGATAGTAAAAATAATGTTGCATCAATTGGTTATCGTGGTCCTGTTGTCACTATTCCTGCTGGTAGCCAAGAGACGATTACAAGTTCATTGTGGACTGGCCCTAAACTTCAAAATCAAATGGCAACTGTCGCAAATAATTTAGATTTAACCGTTGATTATGGCTGGGCTTGGTTTATTGCTAAACCGTTATTCTGGTTATTAACCTTTATTCAAGGGATTGTATCTAACTGGGGTTTAGCGATTATCTGTGTAACAATTGTAGTGAAAGCAATTTTGTATCCTCTTACAAAAGCACAATATACTTCAATGGCTAAAATGCGTATTTTGCAACCGAAAATGCAAGAAATGCGTGAACGTTTTGGAGATGATCGCCAACGTATGAGCCAAGAAATGATGAAACTTTATAAGGAAGAAAAAGTAAATCCACTTGGTGGTTGTTTGCCAATTCTTCTTCAAATGCCAATTTTCATCGCATTATACTGGACGTTCTTAGAAGCCGTTGAATTACGTCATGCACCATTCTTTGGTTGGATCCAAGACTTATCAGCACAAGATCCTTATTACATTCTCCCTATTTTAATGGGTATCTCAATGTTCTTGTTGCAAAAAATGTCTCCAACACCAGTAACTGACCCAACACAACAAAAAGTAATGAATTTTATGCCATTAGTTTTTATGTTCTTTTTCTTGTGGTTCCCATCAGGCTTGGTATTATACTGGTTAGTATCTAACTTGATCACTATCGCTCAACAGCAATTAATTTATCGTGGTTTAGAGAAAAAAGGGTTGCATTCTCGTAAAAAATAGTCACGAACAGGCAAAAAGAAAGGCACATTCCGTGCCTTTCTTTATTTTGCTGCCGTGGGTATACCTACCCTAGGTAGTGTGTACCTACCCTAAGCAATCAACCGTGGGTAAGTATACCCACGGTTAATTATAGTAATAATAGTTCCCCTTTGGGGAACGTCAAGCTCTACCCCAAAGGGGTAGCATTAGAATGAACCTAGGGTATACCTACCCTAGGTAATATCATATTTCCCCAGACAATAATAGGTTTTATATGAAAGAAACAATCGTTGCTCAAGCTACTGCGCCAGGTCGTGGTGGTATTGGGATTTTAAGAGTCTCTGGACCTTTAGCAACAGAAGTTGCTCAAGCTATATTAGGTAAATGCCCTAAGCCAAGAATGGCAGATTATCTTCCTTTTAAAGATGCTGATGGCACTATTTTAGATCAAGGGATTGCGCTTTATTTCAAATCGCCAAATTCATTTACTGGTGAAGATGTGTTGGAATTGCAAGGTCACGGTGGGCAGGTTGTATTAGATTTATTACTCAAACGTATTTTACAAATTGACGGAATCCGTTTGGCGAGACCAGGCGAGTTTTCTGAACAAGCTTTTTTGAATGATAAATTGGATCTTGCTCAAGCAGAGGCCATTGCAGATTTAATTGATGCAACATCAGAACAAGCGGCACGCTCAGCATTGAAATCCTTACAAGGCGAGTTTTCTAAAAAAGTAAATGAATTGGTTGATTCTGTGATTTATTTACGTACTTATGTAGAAGCAAGCATTGATTTTCCTGATGAAGAAATAGATTTCTTGGCGGATGGAAAAATTGAAGCAAACTTACGTGGTATTATTAATCAGCTAGAAAATGTTCGTTCTGAAGCTAAACAAGGTTCTATTTTACGTGAGGGGATGAAAGTCGTGATTGCTGGTCGCCCGAATGCAGGCAAATCGAGTTTGCTTAATGCACTTGCTGGTCGAGAAGCAGCTATCGTCACGGATATTGCAGGTACAACCCGTGATGTATTGCGTGAGCATATTCATATTGACGGTATGCCATTGCATATTATTGATACCGCAGGTCTTCGAGATGCAACCGATGAAGTGGAGCGTATTGGCATTTCTCGTGCTTGGACAGAGATTGAGCAAGCCGATCGAATTATTTTGATGTTAGATAGTAGCGATCCTGAAAGTGTAGATTTAAGCAAAGTGCGGTCAGAATTTTTAGCAAAATTACCCTCAACCTTGCCAGTTACTATTGTTAGAAACAAAATTGATTTAAATGGCGAACAAGCAAGTGAAAGCGAACAGGGCGGTTATCAAATTATTAGTCTTTCTGCTCAAACGCATGATGGTGTAAAACTTTTACGTGAGCATTTGAAACAAGCAATGGGCTTTCAAACAGGTATCGAAGGGGGATTTTTAGCTCGTCGTCGTCATTTAGATGCACTTGAGAAAGCCGCAGAGCATTTACAAATCGGTTTGGTTCAACTTACTGAATTTCACGCGGGAGAACTTTTAGCGGAAGAATTACGCTTAGTTCAAAGCTATTTAAGTGAAATTACGGGTCAATTCACATCTGATGATTTACTTGGTAATATTTTTAGTTCTTTCTGCATTGGAAAATAGGAAGCGTAAAGTGCGGTCATTTTTTGGCAAAAATTTAAATCAAAAGCGGCAATATTTGGTGGTGTTTTGTTGATAGGAATTGCTATTAGCTTGCTTTATGAACTAGGTGTTTTCACTTTTTAAGATGCTAATTTTTTACGTTTAGATTATAATCGGGAAAATTTTATATTTATAACAAGGGTTATAGAATGTTAATTGAAAAAATGCACAATTTAACAAACTCAAAGATTTCTAAATTTATCTTAGGTTTGATTACTGTATCGTTTTTAGTTGGTGGAATGTCTGGCTATCTTTTTAGCTCAAATGATACTTATGCGGCAAAAGTGAACGGCGAAGTGATTTCTCAACAAGATTTTTTAAATCGCTATAATCAAGAATTTGAAATACGCGCACAACGTGAGGGAGAGGCGTTTATGGGTCAGTCAGATTCTCCTGAATTTGTTACCGCACTTCGTCAAAACATCGTTAATCTAATGATTGATCAAGAATTACTTCGCCAATATGTTAAAGAATTAAAATTAGGCGTGAGTGATGAAATGATTAAACGTGCAATCGTGACTGATCCTAATTTTCAAGTAAAGGGTAAATTTGATAATTCTGTTTATCAACGAATATTACAACAAAATCATTTAACGTCAGATGGTTACGCTTCAATTTTACGTGCTTCGTTACCTCTTGAACAAATACAAAATGGCGTTGCTAACAGTGAATTTATTGTTCCTGCTCAAGTAAAAAATAGTGCAGAAATTTTCTTTCAAAAGCGTTTAGCTCGTTTAGCAACTTTATCTCTTGCAGATGAAATGGCAAAACAATCAGTATCTGATGATGAAATCAAAACTTATTATGAAGCTAATCAAAAATCTTTTGTTCAGCCAGAGCAGGTTAAAGTTCAGTATATTGATCTTTCTGCAGATAACATAAGTAAAAATCTTCAAGTTACAGATATAGAAATTGCACAATATTATCAAGATAATAAAGCACAATTTATGACTCAGCGTTTAGCACATATTCAATTTGCAAATGAACAAGATGCGAAAGTGGCTTATGAGGAATTACAGAAAGGGGCAAATTTCGCTGATGTCGCTAAAACGAAATCTTTGGATAAAATTTCTGGCGAGAATGGCGGGGATTTAGGCTGGGTAAATGCGAATGAATTACCAAAAGCCTTTGAAGATGCCGCAGCTGCATTGCAGGTAGGGCAATATAGCCAACCAATCAATGTGGACGGCAATTACCATATTGTGTTAGTGCAAGAACGTAAAGCGCAAAGTTTGGAGAATGTGAAAGCTCAAATTGCAGATTTAGTTCGTAAATCTTTGATGGAGAGTCGTTATTTTTCTTTAGAAAAACAAGCGAGTGATAAGGCTTTTGAAGACAGTAAGTCTCTTAATACTGCAGCACAAGCAGCAGGTGTTAAGGTTCAAGAGAGCGATTATTTTTCTCGTCAAAATGTGCCTGCTGGATTAAATTTCCCTAATGTTATTTACACAATATTTGAATCAGATACTACGAATGTTGGTATGAATTCTGAACCAATTAATGTAGGCGATTATCACACAATTATTGTACGTGTGTTGGATCGCAAAGCAGAGGGCGTAAAAAGTTTAGAAGAGGCTAAAATAGATATTGAAACTTTCTTAAAACGTCAGAAAGCTGAGAATGTACTTAATGAAAAAGCACAACAAGCAGTGAAAAAATTAAGTGAAAACCCTGAATCAAAAATAGATGGCATTAATTTCTCAAGTGAGCAGACTTTTACGTTAAGTGAAAATAAAGATCCTATTTTAACAAATGGTATATTTTCAATTGCTAAACCTGAATCAAGTAAAGCTCTTTATCAAGTGGTGCATAATTCAAATGGCGATGTGGTTGTTGTTGCCTTGAATAAGGTTGAACAAGGCAGTTTAAGTGAAAAAGAATTGTCGCAATTTGGTATGCAATTATTGCGTAGTCATCAATCTGAATTACAACTTCAGTTAATACAAGGATTACGTGAGAGAGCAAAAATTGAGGTAAATGACTCTTTCATCAATCAAGATGATGAAGTGCAACAATAACAGGTTAAATGATAATTTGAGATAAATTTTGCTCAAAAGTGCGGTAAATTTCACCGCACTTTTTTACTTTTGTGCAAAAGGAAGTTAATGATGTTTGGGAAAGAAATAATTCATTCTAAAACAATATGGTTTTATTTTTTATTGTTTCTCTTTTCCATATTTACCAATATGGGATTAGGCAATGTATTAAGTGAGAATATTCCCGTTTCAGATTACGCAATTTTATTTGTTATCACGGCGATTTCTTTTTATTTTACCCCTTGGCTTGGGCGAATATTAATTACTGTATTATTCCTCAGTGCGCTATTTTATTGCTCTGCTGGTTTTTTCTATGGAATTCCATCTTTGGGGATTATCGCTTCTGTTTATGAAACGAATATTAATGAAACCTTGGAATATTACACGACCATTCCTTTTTGGATATTTTTATTTCAAGTTAGTTATATCATTTTATTTGTTGCTTTAATGAAATTAAGTTTTTATGTTAAACAACAAGCATTTAAATGGCTAAATATTGCTGTTATCAGTCTATTATTAGTGTTTTCTTACAATCAATTTTCTAATTGGAACTACGCCTATAAATTCCGTTTTTATCCAGTTCTTTTTTATTCTGAATTTGATCGAATGAATGATCTGTATTTAGAACAACGAGATTTTCTAAATCAATCCGTTAATGCGCCGTCTCAATGGGATATTCAATCTTTTACGCCAAAATATAAAAATTATATTTTAATTATTGGTGAAAGTATGCGAAAAGATTATATGTCGTTATATGGCTTTCCACTGAAAACCACGCCATTTTTAGAGCGTGTGAAAGGCACAGTTTTTGAAAATTATTATTCTGCAGCACCGAATACGCAACCGTCTTTACAACACACCCTATATCGAGCAGAAAAAGGGGAAACGGTTTATACGGATAATATTATTTCTTTAGCCAAAAAAGCGGGCGTAAAAACTTATTGGATTTCTAATCAAGGCAAAATTGGGGAATTTGATACGATGGCCTCTCGTATTGGTCAAAGTGCGGATGAAACGGTTTTTATGAAGCCGTTAGGTTACAATTCTAAAAAAGTTTATGACGATGAAATGTTGCCTGTATTAGATAAAGCCTTAAAAGAAAATATTACGAATCCAAAATTAATTGTGATTCATTTAATGGGCTCACATCCAGCCTTTTGTGAGCGTCTTCCGTACGAGGTTAAAAATTATTTTATTAATCAATCTATGTCTTGTTATTTAGAATCGATTAAATATACGGATCAGTTTTTAGAAAAATTAAATTCGCAGTTAGTATCGCAAAATGAACCCTATTCGGTGATTTACTTTTCTGATCATGGGCTTGCTCATTATGAGGATTCTGAAGGTTTATCATTGCATCCAAATAATCTTTATAAACAAAATTATGAAATTCCTTTCGTTATGTTTTCGAGTGATAGTAAAAAGCTAGAAAAAATAAAAACGCCACAATCGGCATTTAATTTTGTTTATGGTTTTGCTGATTGGATGGGAATTAAGGAAAAACATTTACAAGGCGTGGATTTCTTCCATCCTGAAAAACAGGAAATTAAGGTATTTGATTGGAATAACGTTGTAAATGTTAAAGAGTTGGCTGATGATCCAGCAAAATTACCAGAAGCCGTTCAGTAAATGAGATCGTGCTTTATCATTTATCGGCTTGTGCTAGAATGAGCGGAATTTTTTTAAAAGGGAAATAGTATGTCCAAAAAATCAGGGCTTTCGTTTTTATGGTTAAGTGCGGTCGCTTTCGTGGTGGATTTGTTTACAAAATACATTGTGGTACAAAAATTTGATTTGTATGAAAGTGTTAATGTGCTGCCTGTTTTTAACCTGACTTATGTTCGCAATTATGGCGCAGCATTTAGTTTCTTGGCAGATCATAGTGGCTGGCAACAATATTTCTTTATTTCGTTGGCATTGGCTATTTCAGGCATGTTGGTTTATTTTTTAGCAAAAAATAATGCCGAACAAAAAATCCAAAATTCTGCTTATGCACTGATTATTGGTGGTGCATTAGCGAATATGGTAGATCGAGCTTACAATGGTTTCGTCGTGGATTTCTTTGATTTCTATTGGGATATTTATCATTATCCAGTGTTTAATATCGCTGATATTGCCATTTGTATTGGCACAGGGTTGTTAGCATTGGATGCGTTTAAGAGCGAAAAGAAAAAAGTACAAGATAAACAAGTAGAAAAGTGCGGTCAGAAATGAAGATAATTTTAGCCAATCCACGAGGATTCTGTGCCGGTGTAGACCGTGCTATTAGTATTGTTGAACTCGCCTTAGAAATTCATGGCGCACCGATTTATGTTCGTCATGAAGTGGTGCATAACCGATTTGTTGTGAACGGATTGCGTGATCGTGGTGCGATCTTCGTGGAAGAATTAAGCGCGGTACCTGATGGTGCGATCGTGATTTTTTCTGCGCACGGCGTATCTCAAGCCGTTCGACAAGAAGCGAAAGACCGCAATCTCAAAGTATTTGATGCAACCTGTCCTTTGGTGACCAAAGTGCATATGCAAGTTGCTCGTGCAAGTCGAAAGGGAACAAAAGCGATTTTGATTGGACATAAAGGACACCCTGAAGTTGAAGGCACAATGGGGCAGTATAGTAATGAAGATGGCGGAATTTTCTTGATTGAAAAAGTAGAAGATATTGCACGTTTGCCAATGCAAGACAATGATGATTTAACCTTTATGACGCAAACCACTTTATCGCTAGATGATACAGCAGAAACTATTGCTGCATTAAAGGAAAAATATCCCGCTATTCAAGGACCACATAAAAACGATATTTGTTATGCGACAACCAATCGTCAAGAAGCGGTGCGAGAATTGGCTAAATTATCAGATTTAGTGTTGGTTGTGGGGTCTAAAAACTCATCAAATTCAAATCGTTTAGCTGAATTGGCGTCTCGAATGGGGATTAAATCACAGCTTCTTGATGATCCTTCCGATATTCAAGATGATTGGTTTAATGATGTAAAAACCATAGGGATTACAGCTGGCGCGTCTGCACCCGAAGAATTAGTTCAATCGATTATTTCCCGCTTAAAAGAGTTTGGTGCGGATACTATAGAAGAGCTGCAAGGTTTAGAAGAAAATATGTTCTTTGAAGTGCCAAAAGAGTTGAGAATAAAAGAAGTTAATTAATACTAAGGGCTTATCGTCAATGATAAGTCCTTGTTTTTTCATTCAAATTAAGAATTTTTGCGATCGAGATCGCAAAAGTGCGGTCAGTTTCTTGAGGTTTTTTGCAAGGCAGGAAAAAATAGGTGTGTTGATTGTTGATCAACGGTTCATATTATAAGGAAACCTCTATGAAATTAATGAAAACATTATTCACTTCGTTTGTATTGTGTGGGGCACTTGCAGCTGGTTCCACTTTTGCTGAAGACAAGGTGGTTGAGCAAACAACTCAAGCTGTTGTGACCACTCAAACGGATTCACAAGTAGCAGCAGCTATGATGGGAGATAAATTGAATATTAACATAGCAACTGCCAGTGAAATTCAAAAATCCCTAACTGGCATTGGTGCGAAAAAAGCGGAAGCTATTGTGCAATATCGTGAAAAACACGGTAATTTTACTAATGTAGAACAGCTTTTAGAAGTACAAGGAATTGGCAAAGCAACACTAGAGAAAAATCGTGATCGTATAATCTTTTAATTTTCTAACCTCCAATGAATGCCCTGTTTTACAGGGCTTTTTTATTCTTTACACACAGAATACATTAAAAAGCCGTTGGCAACTTGAGTAAATTTTAATACACTAGCAAGCCTAGTCGGGGTGCAATACGCTGAGATCATACCCGTGAACCTGAAACAGTTAATACTGACGTAGGAAACTAGGAATATAGCCTTATCTCCTTTTCGTCATTATTGCTGCCTTTTAATCATAAATAAGGATGTAATAATGAACCTTCTTAAATTAACCTTAATTTCTACCGCACTTTTTTCCACTGCAGCATTAGCACAATCACAGCAAAGTGTGAACGTATATAGCTACGATTCTTTCACTTCTGAATGGGGTGCGGGGCCAAAAGTAAAACAAGATTTTGAAAAAGCACACCCACAATGCACTATTAATTTTACGCCTTTTGAAAGCGTTGGAGTGTTGCTCAACCGTGTTCGTTTGGAAGGAAAGAAAACAAAAGCGGATATTGTGCTAGGTTTAGATAACTTTTTTTTGGAACAAGCTGAAAAAACAGGTATTTTTGCGCCAAATAACGTGGATTTAACTCAGCTTGATTTACCAACAAAATGGACAAATAAGACCTTCTTGCCTTTCGACTTCGGTAACTATGCTTTTGTGTATGATAAAACCAAATTACAAAACCCACCGAAAAGTTTGAAAGAATTAGTTGAACGTCAAGATCTTCGTGTGATTTATCAAGATCCTCGCACCAGCAGTGTGGGACGTGGTTTATTGGTTTGGATGAATGTAATTTATCCTGAAGATAAAATTCAATCTGCTTGGAAAAATTTAGATAAGCATACGGTAACAGTGGGTAAAGGCTGGTCAGATACTTACGGTGCATTCTTAAAAGGCGAAGCGGATTTAGTATTAAGTTACAGCACATCGCCACTTTATCATCAACTTTTTGAGAAAAAAGATAATTATGCGGCGACAGATTTTGCGGAAGGGCATATTACTCAAGTAGAATTAGCGGCAAGAGTTGCCAACCATCCAAATCAATGTGCGGATGATTTTATGGCATTTTTAATTTCGCCTACAGCACAAAAACATATTGTGACAGCCAATATTATGTTGCCAGTTATTCAAGGCGAAATTGAACCGCACTTTGATGCGCTTAAAGTTCAACAAAAAATGCAAACACCAATTAATCCAACAGTGAATCCTGAGCAGTTAAAAAATTGGATCAGCACTTGGCAAATTACATTAACAAAATAATTTGATGCTGTCGTTATTTCATCATCCACAATTCCGCCTGCGTCATTATGTGGGCGGCGTTGTTGTCATCGGCGTGATTACGCTTTTTTATGGAAGTGCGTTAAGTTCAATCTTTACATTGGGCGATGAATTACAATGGCGAGCTTGGTTTACTGATGATTATCTACAGCATCTGATTCTTTTCAGTTTTGGGCAAGCTTTACTTTCTACCGTTTTATCTATTTTCTTTGGTTTACTTCTCGCTCGGGCATTATTTTATAAGCCATTTTTTGGAAAAAAGTGGTTGTTAAAATTAATGTCGCTAACTTTTGTCTTACCTGCTTTAGTGGCAATTTTTGGTTTGATCGGTATTTATGGTTCAAGCGGTTGGTTAGCTTGGTTTGCTAATCTTTTTGGAATGTCGTGGCAGGGGCATATTTACGGACTTTCGGGAATTTTAATTGCGCACCTTTTTTTCAATATCCCACTGGCAGCGCAACTTTTCTTACAAAGTTTGCAAAGTATCCCTTATCAGCAACGTCAGCTTGCAGCCCAGCTTAATTTACAAGGTTGGCAATTCGTTAAATTGGTGGAGTGGCCTGTTTTTCGTCAGCAATGTTTGCCCACATTTAGCTTGATTTTTATGCTGTGTTTTACCAGTTTTACCGTTGTTCTTACGCTAGGTGGTGGGCCTCAATATACAACATTAGAAACAGCAATCTACCAAGCGATTTTATTTGAATTTGATCTGCCGAAAGCGGCACTCTTTGCTATGTTGCAATTTGTATTTTGCTTGCTTTTATTTAGTTTAACATCTCGTTTTTCGCCTTCTAATCAAAATGGTTTGAGCAATAGTAATATTTGGTTTGTGAAACCTAAAAGTGCGGTCAAAATTTTCCATGTTTTTGTTTTAATTGTTTTTGTCTTTTTCCTTTTTTCGCCAGTTTTGAATATTCTTATTAGCGCATTGAGTTCATCAAGTTTACTCAAGGTTTGGCATAATTCTCAACTTTGGCATGCGTTAGGTTATTCACTTTCTATCGCACCCTTGTCCGCATTACTTGCATTAACGATGGCGATTGCCTTATTGCTTTTATCACGCCGTTTAGAATGGTTACATTATCAGAAAATCGCTCAATTTATTATTAATACAGGAATGGTAATTTTGGCAATCCCGATTTTAGTGCTTGCGATGGGGTTATTTTTATTATTACAAGAGCGTGATTTTTCCAATATTGATTTGTTTATCATCGTTGTATTTTGTAATGCCTTAAGTGCAATGCCTTTTGTTTTACGTATTTTAAGCGCACCTTTTCATAACAATATGCGTTATTACGAAAATCTGTGTAACAGTTTGGGAATTGTAGGTTGGCAACGTTTTTATCTGATTGAGTGGAAAACCTTGCGCGCACCGCTGCGTTATGCTTTTGCTTTAGGTTTAGCGTTATCTCTCGGCGATTTTACGGCGATTGCGTTATTTGGCAATCAAGAGTTTACTTCTCTACCGCATTTGTTATATCAGCAGCTAGGGAATTATCGTAATCAAGATGCAGCTGTAACCGCAGGGATTTTATTATTGCTTTGTGGCATATTGTTTGCCTTTATTCACACATATAGGGATGCTGATGATTTATCTAAATAATGTGATTTTGAATGATAAAACCTTACCGATGTGCTTTAATTTGAACGTTAAGGCTGGCGAACGTGTCGCAATTATTGGCGAAAGTGGCGCAGGGAAAAGTACCTTATTGAATTTAATTGCTGGGTTTGAATTTCCTGCTCAAGGAGAAATTTGGTTAAACGATAAAAATCATACGCGTAGTGCGCCTTACGAGCGTCCTGTTTCGATGCTATTTCAAGAAAATAACTTATTTCCCCATTTGACTATACAACAAAATCTTGCCTTAGGAATAAAACCCTCTTTAAAATTAACTGCACTTGAGCAGGAAAAAATTGAACAGGTCGCTTGTTCTGTAGGATTGGGCGATTATTTACAACGTTTACCGAATTCTCTTTCGGGGGGGCAAAAACAACGAGTGGCATTGGCGCGTTGTTTATTGAGAGATAAGCCAATTTTGTTATTAGATGAACCGTTTTCGGCGTTAGATCAGAAACTTCGGGTAGAAATGCTTGCTTTAATCGCTAAACTTTGTGACGAGAAAGATTTAACATTGCTACTTGTTACCCACCAACCATCGGAATTAATCGGCTCGATAGATCAGGTGTTAGTGGTGGAAAATGGTCAGATAAGTCAATTACAAAAAGGGGTGTAAAATTAGTTTTATTCATAACGTTGAATTGATTGTTTCTACCATATACACTAGTTCATCAATTAAGAAAGTATAAAAAGCGTGGTGTTTTTAACCGCACTTTCAAAGGAAAAATATGTTAGCGGAAAAATTACAAATTAACTCTATTACACCTCATCCAAGTGTAGAATATTGGTCTGTTTGCAAAGTTGAGGCGTTATTTGAAACGCCATTTTTGGAATTAGTTTACCGAGCAGCGCAAATTCATCGTAAGCATTTTAATCCTCGCACGATTCAGTTATCCACGTTAATGTCTATCAAAACGGGTGGATGCCCAGAAGACTGTGGTTATTGCCCTCAATCAGCCCGTTATCATACTGGCGTACAAAATCAACAGTTATTAGATGTTAATGAAATTATTGCGAAAGCAAAAATTGCGAAAGCGCGTGGTGCAGGGCGTTTTTGTATGGGCGCAGCTTGGCGAGGCCCTAAGCCAAAAGATATTGAGAAAGTCACAGAAATTATTAAAGCAGTGAAATCGCTTGGTTTAGAAACTTGCGGTACCTTTGGTTTATTGCAAGACGGTATGGCAGAAGATTTAAAAGAAGCTGGATTAGATTATTACAATCATAATCTTGATACCGCGCCAGAACATTATGCGGAAGTGATTGGTACACGCCGTTTTGATGATCGTCTTAGCACTTTAGGAAAAGTACGCAAAGCTGGGTTAAAAGTGTGTTGTGGCGGCATTGTGGGGATGAATGAAACTCGTAAAGAACGAGCAGGATTAATCGCGAGCCTTGCAAATCTTGATCCGCAACCTGAGTCAGTGCCGATTAATCAACTCGTTAAGGTTGAAGGTACACCCTTAGCCGATGCGGAAGAATTAGATTGGACGGAGTTTGTGCGAACGATTGCTGTTGCACGTATTACCATGCCAAAAAGTTATGTTCGTCTTTCTGCAGGTCGCAGTGGTATGACTGAAGAAATGCAAGCGATGTGTTTTATGGCGGGGGCAAATTCGATTTTCTATGGCGATAAATTACTTGTTACAGATAATCCAGAAGAAGATGGCGATCAGTTATTAATGGCAAAATTAGATTTAGAGCCAGAAACTGCAGAAAATAAAAAGTTGTAGTTTTCGTTAGATAGCTGAGAAATTAAGTATACATCTATTCCTTTCTTTATTTCATATCTCACAATAATTTTTAATAGCCAATAAAATAGCTCCTTGAATATCAAGGAGCTAATTATATGAATCTTAAAGAATTTCTTTTGCTTTCGCTACCACGTTTTCAACAGTGAAACCAAAGAGTTTAAATAATTGATCTGCTGGTGCGGATTCGCCGAAGCTATTCATACCGACAACACGACCGTTGAATCCAACGTATTTATACCAGAAGTCAGCAATACCCGCTTCAATTGCAACACGTTTTGTTACAGCTGCAGGCAATACGCTTTCACGGTATGCTGCATCTTGTTTATCAAAACGATTAGTGCTTGGCATAGAAACAACACGCACTTTTTTACCTTCAGCACTCAATACATCTGCAGCTTTTACTGCTAATTCCACTTCAGAACCTGTCGCAATGAAGATTAACTCAGGTGTGCCATCACAATCTTTTAACACATAAGCACCAAGTTTAACTGCATCTAATTGTGCAGAAGTGCGGTTCATTTGAGCAAGATTTTGACGGGTAAAGATCAACGCACTTGGGCCATCTTGACGTTCAACCGCTTGTTGCCATGCGATAGCTGATTCCACTTGGTCACATGGACGCCATGTTTCAAGATTTGGAATTAAGCGTAGTGAAGCCGTTTGTTCTACAGGTTGGTGTGTCGGGCCATCTTCGCCTAAACCGATAGAATCGTGAGTGTAAACGAATAAAGCGCGTTGTTTCATTAATGCCGCCATACGTACCGCATTGTGTGCATATTCGTAGAACATTAAGAAAGTTGCACCATAAGGAATGAAACCTCCGTGTAAAGCAATCCCGTTCATAATGGCAGACATACCAAATTCACGCACACCGTAGTTGATGTAGTTACCACCTACGTTTTCATGCACACGAATCGGTTTAGAACCACTCCATAAGGTTAAGTTAGAGCTTGCTAAGTCTGCAGAACCACCTAAAAATTCAGGTAATACGTGAGCGTACGCCTCGATTGCATTTTGTGATGCTTTACGGCTTGCGATGCTCGCTGGGTTCGCTTGTAATTTTTCGATGAACGTTTTAGATTCTGCCGCCCAGTTTGTTGGTAATTCGCCAGAAACACGACGTTTAAATTCTGCTGCTAATTCAGGATAGGCTTTTGCATAGGCGGCAAATTTTTCTTCCCAAGATTTTTCTGCTGCTGAGCCTTTCTCTTTTGCAGACCATTCAGCATAGTATTCAGCTGGAATTTCAAATGGCGCATATTCCCAACCAAGTGCTTTGCGAGTTAAAGCGATTTCTTCATCGCCTAATGGCGCACCGTGGCTATCGTGAGAGCCTGATTTATTTGGAGAACCAAAACCAATGATGGTTTTACAAATAATTAACGTTGGTTTTTCTTTTTCTGCTTGAGCAAGAATGGTAGCAGCACGAATTTGCTCTGCATCGTGACCATCTACATTACGAATTACTTGCCAGCCATAAGCTTCAAAACGTGCTGCAGTATCATCGCTGAACCAACCATCAACATGACCATCAATGGAAATATTATTGTCATCGTAGAATGCGATTAATTTGCCAAGACCTAATGTTCCTGCTAAAGAGCAAGCCTCGTGAGAAATCCCTTCCATTAAACAACCATCGCCTAAGAACACATAAGTATGGTGATCGACAATTTCATGGCCTTCACGGTTAAATTGACCTGCAAGTGTTTTTTCTGCAATTGCCATACCCACCGCATTAGTGATACCTTGACCTAACGGGCCAGTCGTGGTTTCAACACCAGGGGCATAACCATATTCTGGGTGACCTGGGGTTTTAGAATGTAATTGACGGAATTGTTTTAAATCTTCGATAGAAAGATCATAGCCAGTTAAATGTAAAAGACTATAAATCAACATAGAACCGTGCCCATTTGAAAGTACAAAACGATCTCGATCAGCCCATTTAGGATTGGTTGGATTATGTTTTAAAAAGTCGCGCCATAATACTTCAGCAATATCCGCCATCCCCATTGGGGCTCCAGGGTGACCTGATTTCGCTTTTTGTACAGAATCCATTGCTAAGACACGAATTGCATTGGCTAATTGTTTACGAGTTGCCATTTTGTTCTCCTGTGATAATTCGTTTTGAAAAATAATCTTGTGCATTCTACCTTATTTCTAAAGGAAATTTAGCAAAAATCCACATTCAATTTAATAGTTTGTGATAATAATCAAATTCTACGACGACATTGATGAAAACGCATACTACTAGATTTCATTGTCAAATTTACCGCACTTTTTTCTCTTTGAGTTTATGATAAGCACTGCGATAATGACTTAAAAAATAATTGTTTTACACTAAATAAGATGACGCCAAATGTCGTTAGGCTTAGCGAAATAATTATTGCAAGTATCATTGAGTAGTTTTTCTTTAATTATTTTCACTCTTTTCAATTCACATCGGTTAAAATCTTTTTAGTCGCTACAACTTACAGGATTTTTATGCAAATTCAACGTTTCGAAAGTATTACACAAAAATACCCACAATTTCCTACCGCACTTTTAGCCAATGAAGCACTAACACAGGGGAGGGACTTTTTTGTTTTATACGGTACAAAATTGGACATAAGCACGCTAGAAAAATTTCAACAAAAGTGCGGTCAAAATTTTCAGATTTTTGATGTTTGGATGGTAGCACAAAATATTGTGGTTTTGTTGAAAGGGCAATGGGTTGCTGACTTCGTTAAATTTGCGAATGGTGTTGAAGTAGATATTGCTAAATTAGATTTCAGCCCTAAATTGTCTCAAGCAGGATTATTGGTGATGGATATGGATTCTACCGCTATTCAAATTGAGTGTATTGATGAAATTGCGAAACTAGTGGGTGTTGGCGAACTTGTTTCTGCGATTACGGAAAGCGCAATGAGAGGTGAATTAGATTTCGAGCAAAGTTTGCGTCGTCGAGTTGGTACATTAAAAGGTGCGCCAGAAAGCATTTTGCAGCAAGTTAGAGAGAATTTACCGCTAATGTCTGGACTAATCGAAACTATCCAAACCTTACAAAAATATGGCTGGAAAACCGCAATTGCTTCAGGCGGATTTACTTATTTTGCGGATTATTTGAAAGCGTTATTACAGCTTGATTTTGCTGCATCAAATCAATTTGATATTGAAGATGGAAAACTCACTGGCTTAGTTAAAGGCGATGTGGTTGATGCCCAATATAAAGCTAAAACATTGCAACATTTGTTAGAGGAATACCGTATTGATTCACAATATTCTATTGCTATTGGCGATGGTGCAAATGACTTGGCAATGATGAATGTGGCAGGGCTAGGTGTTGCGTTCCATGCTAAACCTAAAGTACAACAACAAGCGCAAATTGTGGTAAACTTCGCCGACTTAACCGCACTTTTATGCCTTTTAAGTGCCAATGATCGAATTTAATAAAACGGGAGAAGACCATGCCATCTTTTGATATTGTTTCTGAAATTACTTTACACGAAGTTCGTAATGCAGTGGAAAATGCCAACCGTGTGCTTAGCACGCGTTATGATTTTCGTGGTGTCGAAGCGGTAATTGAATTAAATGAAAAAAATGAAACGATTAAAATTACCACAGAATCTGATTTCCAACTTGAGCAATTAATTGAGATTTTAATTGGTTCTTGCATTAAACGTGGTATTGAGCATAGTTCTTTAGATATTCCTGCAGAAAGCGAACACCACGGTAAACTTTATAGTAAAGAAATCAAACTTAAGCAGGGTATTGAAACAGAGATGGCGAAGAAAATTACTAAATTAGTAAAAGATTCTAAAATCAAAGTTCAAACTCAAATTCAGGGCGAACAAGTGCGTGTGACAGGTAAGTCACGTGATGATTTACAGGCTGTCATTCAACTTGTAAAAAGTGCTGAATTAGGCCAACCATTCCAATTTAATAATTTTAGAGATTAGTTTTCAAATAAGGGCGAAATGTTGTCATAGTTTTTTGATAAAACTTGACGAACACCACTTTCAAGCGTAACATTCGCCCGATTTTTTAACGAGAAGGACACACACTTTGGACAGTCATAGTCGATACCGAATATCGCTCTAGACGCCCGCCTTTTTATTATCGGCGTGCGTTCGCCGGTAAATTTACCGCTATTTCGGCGTCTCTTAACGAAAACTTTGCGATTTTTAACCGCACTTTCGTTTCCTCTTTAATTTGTTCACTGTTAGCTGTTCATAATCCCACAAGGAGTATGAAATGATCAACGCGTTTGCTATCAATGATTCCCGCTTGGTTCGCATTGACGAAGACCAAACTGATCTCAATACTGCCATTTGGCTTGATTTACTTGAGCCAACAGGCGAAGAACGTGAAATACTACAAGAAGGTTTAGGTCAGAGCCTAGCCTCTTTTCTTGAATTGGAAGATATTGAAGCTTCCGCCCGTTTCTTTGAAGATGAAGATGGTTTACACCTGCACTCATTTTTTTATTGCGAAGATGAAGACAATTATGCTGATTTAGCGAGCGTCGCTTTTACTATTCGTGATGGTCGTTTATTTACGTTGCGTGATCGCGAGCTACCGGCATTCCGTTTATATCGTATGCGTTCACGTAGCCAGCGTTTATTAGAATGTAATTCTTATGAAGTTTTGCTGGATTTATTTGAAACGAAAATTGAGCAATTAGCGGACGTGATTGAAAATGTTTATGCAGATTTGGAAGAGTTGAGTCGTGTTATTTTAAACGGAAAACAAGATGAAGCCTTTGATGAAGCATTAAATACACTCACAGAACAAGAAGATACGAGTTCAAAAGTTCGTTTGTGCTTGATGGATACCCAACGTGCATTAGGTTTCTTGGTTCGCAAAACTCGCTTACCAACTAATCAGTTAGAACAAGCACGAGAAATCTTACGAGATATTGAATCTTTGCAACCGCATAATGAATCCTTGTTCCAAAAAGTAAACTTTTTAATGCAAGCTGCAATGGGTTACATCAATATTGAACAGAACAAAATTATGAAATTCTTCTCGGTTGTTTCTGTGATGTTCCTTCCTGCAACATTAGTCGCGTCTACTTATGGTATGAACTTTGATTTTATGCCTGAGTTACATTTTAAATATGGCTATCCAATGGCAATTGGATTAATGATCGCAGCCGCACTGACACCATATATTTATTTTAGAAGAAAAGGATGGTTATGATGGAATTATCCCAAACCGCATTATTTATCGGATCAATTATTAATCTTTACGCACTTGTATTAATCTTACGAGCTTGGTTGCAGTTTGCTCGTGTGGATTATTACAGTCCTGTTTCAACATTTGCAGTCAAAATGACTGATCCAGTATTAAAACCTCTGCGTAAAGTTATGCCAACGGTAAAAAATATTGATACTTCCGCATTACTGCTTGTATTTATTATTGGTATGTTAAAAGGTATTATTTATTTTGGCTTATCAGTAAATGTACTCTTAGTATTGGGCGTATTAACTGTATTGAAAAGCATTGGTTTAGCTATTTTCTATGTGCTTTTTATTGGGGCTGTTTTAAGTTGGTTTAATCGAGGTAATAATTCTATAAGTTATGCCTTTTATCAACTCTCCGAACCACTTTTAAAACCAATCCGTCGATTATTACCTACATTAGGAATGATTGATTTTTCTCCGATGGTCGTTGTGTTTATCTTATTGTTTTTAAACAATTTTATGCTTGATCTTCTAGGTGGGCTTTGGATTATCGCTGGTTAGATATTCATATTCCTTATTTGAATATGGCTTTATAAAAATATTGAAGATTTAGTTGGTAAGAATAGTATTTTCTATTCTTACCTTTTTATTTCGTTTTTAGAGGTTTTTGATTTTTATAATTCTTATAAAAGATATAAAATTCTTTTATAAAAATAAGGGGAAGTTTATTTACATTGACATTTAAATAGCAGAATTTATTGTCCTATTACCTAAAGTACCATCATCAATCGCTTCTTTTGGCGTCCCAATAACTTCGGCGATTTTCTCTCCATTTTTAAAAAACACAAATCCACCATTTTCCATTTTTGTCCAAGATTCATTTTTGGTTAAAGGAAATGTTGTGATGATATTGACCTTATCTCCTGCTTTTGCATAATAGCTAAAATCAATTACTCCATCATCATCAATACGGTGAGCTTTGCCAAAAGGTGCTTTTCGCATAACATAATGTAAGTTTGTTGAGCAATGTGCAATCATCCACTCGCCATTAGAAAGAATGAAATTAAACGTACCGTGTTGAGCAAGTTCTTTTGTTACTTTTTGAATTGCTTCAAAAATTTCCATTTCACTTGGTTTTTTGCGGAAAGTATTTTTAAGATATTCAGCCATATAACAGAAAGCAGCTTCAGAATCTGTAGAACCTATTGGCTGTAAAAAATGATCTGTCATATCTGGTAAGTTTTTTAAATTACCATTATGTGCAAAAACCCAGTTTTGTCCCCAAATTTCACGAATGAACGGATGGGTGTTTTCAATATTGACTTCGCCTTGTGTTGCTTTACGAATATGCGCAATAACATTAAGAGATTTAATATTATATTGTTTTATACAATCTGCGATGGGGGAAAGACTGGCTGCTTGATTATCACGAAAAATACGTACACCACGTCCTTCAAAAAACGCGATTCCAAAGCCATCTGAATGGCAATCTGTTAAACCTGCACGACGACGGAAACCTTCAAAAGAAAAAACAATATCCGTTGGCGTATTACAATTCATTCCGAGTAATTGACACATAACTTTAATTAGATATAACCTCACAATATGTGAGCGATTTAACACCATTATAGGGAGAATATCAAGAGAGATTTAATGAATTTTTATGTTGTATAGATATTAATGATAGAAATCTTATTTAATCTATTATTCTTTAAAAATCGAGATTTAACAGTCTCTTTCGGCTGATGTATTGTGGTACAAGCAAATAAACTCACAAGGACAACAACAAGCAATGCCATCTTTAATTTATTCATAAATACAAAATTCCGAGAAATAAGAAGTGCGTATAATAGAGAAAATTGGGGGCTGTGCAAGGGATTGGAATGAGACTAAAAAATGCAATAAAAACTGGAAATGTAATTCCAAACACACACAAAAAAATAAAATATGGAAATTAACTTCCAATTTTTGTACACTTTTTACAAATATGAAATTAACTTCCAATGAGTAAAACTATGATCTCTCGTGAAAATTATTTACAGCAACTGATTCAATTTAAAGATACTGATTTTATCAAAGTCATCTCTGGTGTTCGTCGTTCTGGTAAATCAGTGCTACTCATGCAATACCGTGATTACCTTCAACAACAAGGAATTTCTCCTGAAAATATTCTTTACCTCAATTTTGAGTCTTTTGAATATCAATGGGTGAAAGACGCTCAAGACTTCCAACAGCTTATTCAAGAAAAAATGCCGTCTTCTCAAGAGAAAATCTATTTTCTGATTGATGAAATTCAGTTTGTGGAAGGTTGGCAAAAAATCGTCAATGCGCTTCGCGTAAGTTTTAACACCGATATAGTGATTACAGGTTCCAATGCCAACTTGCTTTCTGGCGAGCTTGCGACTCTGTTAAGCGGTCGGTATGTAGAAATCAAAATTTACCCGCTTTCTTTCAAAGAATTTTTGCACGCCAAAAATGTGGATAGCCAATCAAGATTGGTCGATAAACTCTATTCGGAATATGAAAAATATGGCGGTTTCCCCAGTGTTGTGATGGCTGATGAGCCTTTAAAAGAAACGATTTTATCGGGTATTTTTGATTCCATCGTGCTAAATGATATTGCCCACCGAGCTGGAGTGAAAGACACGCATATTCTTAAAAGTGTAATTCTCTTTTTAGCGGATAACGTAGGGCAGTTGGTGAATCCAAGCAAAATTAGCAACACGCTCAAGTCCGAACGTGTTCCCACTTCAAATCACACCATAAGCAAATATCTTGATTTGTTAGAAAATGCCTTTCTTTTTTATAAAGCAAAACAATATGATATTCGCGGAAAAGGTTATTTAAAAACCAATGCCAAATATTTTATTGTGGATAACGGGTTAAGACGACACGCTATCGGCAAAAAAGGTGCAAATTATGCTAATCGTTTAGAAAATATCGTTTTTATTGAATTGCTAAGACGAGGTTATAGCGTAGATGTGGGCAAACTCGACAGCAAAGAAATTGATTTTATCGCCCGAAAAGCCGATGAAATTCTATATGTGCAAGTCGCCTTTGAAATCCCTGAAAATACCCACGAAACAGATAATCTTTTGCATATTAAAGATAACTATAAAAAGATCTTAATTACGGGAAAATATTACGAACAAACAGAGATTGATGGGATTGAAGTGATTTATGTGGTGGATTGGTTGTTGCAATAAATCCAAAAACGTTGAAAATTTTCACCGCACTTGTTGTGATTAATGTTTGTGGAGGCATGCATTTTCTAATGCGTGTCCTAAAAGTAAATAAAGTGCGGTCAGTTTTTCAGGTGTTTTTAGTGAAATAGGGTACACGCTGGGAAGCGTGCACAACCGAGATGATCTGATAAAGAAAGATAGCGCCAGCGTCCTCGCTGGTGCTATTTAATAAAAACATAGCAAATTTTATTCATAACCGTTGGCAGATCTAATATTCAAAATCCGTTGGATTTTCTGACCGCACTTTTAGATGAGAGGCACAAGCGAGGACGCTTGCGCCATCATAGGGAGGGTGGAAGAGAATTAAATATTAGCTTTTTGTTTTAAATAGTTCGAGAAATCAGGGTCAATGCTTAATAAAAAAGCTAAAGTACCTTTAAATTTATCTAAACTTTCCTGATCTAACAATCTTAAACTTGCTTTATGAGCAATAACTCTTAATTTTCTCTTTTTCTCTCTTCCAATGCTTATTTTTCCATCATTAGAAATTACTAATCCGGTTAATGTTCTATTGTGTTTACGTGATGTGAAAACTGTTTTTTCAGAATTTATTTCTAATTTTTTTGGGTAATTTAAATTTTTGCAGATTATTTCTATTTCTTCTAGCAATTCATCAAGGATGTTTGGATTGTTTGTGGAGAAAGCGAGATCATCAGCATATCTTGTATAGGTAACGCCTATATTTGCACAAAGTTGAGAGATTTGATCATCAAAGTCAATCATAATAATATTCGATATAAAGGGAGATGATGGTGCACCAATTGATAGATAAAGTTCTTTGCTCTCAGAGGTTTTATTTTTGCAAAAAAATATATTTGTTAATAAATGTCTTTCTTCATTTGATAAATCACTTTTTTTATCTTCTAGAAAATGTAAAAAATCAATACCCTTAATAGAGTTAAAAAAATTTTTGAAATCTATTTTTAATAAATATTTGTTATTTGAATGTGGTAAGACAAAATCTTTTATATTTTTATTTTTAACATAAGCTATTGCTGATGGATGAATTTTATATTTAGATAAGTATTTGTTTAGAGCCCAGGATTGTAATATTTTTAGGCTTCTGGTAGGTTCTGCTATTTCTCTAGTCCCACCATGACGCTTTTTTATATTATATGATTTATAACGACTAGGTGAAGAGTTTATAAAACTTAAAATTTCTTTCTCATTCAATGAGAATTTTTCTTTTAAATCATTAATTAACATTTTTTTCCACTAATTTCTATTTTGAATGATGATCTTTCAAACCTTTTTGGTTTGTTTGCCTGATAATTAATACAACTAACATAGTCTTTTATAGCTATACTATAAAGTTTATTATTTCCAGAGTTTTTAATTGATATCAATTCCAGTAAATCTAATATTGTGATTATATTTGTTATTTCTTTGGTATTTAAACTAATTCCAAATCCCTCGATAATATCTATGTAGAAGGATTTTGTTTTAGATGGGAATAAATCAATAAGATCTAAAAGTAGTAGAATTCTATGATGTCTGTTATTACAATTAAGTTTAGTATTTGGATTGCCAGCATCAGTGATTATATTCAGAAAATGATCTGAGATTTCTTTAAATAATCTATTTAGTTGTTCAGGAGTGTATGAATGAATAAATTCATCTTCTAAACTCCAGATATTTGTTAGTTCTTCAGATAATTCATTTTCTCTAATTTTCCTTATGGCTCCATAATTAAAAAAACTAGAATTATCATCCTTGATATATTTTTCAGGAGCTATGATTAATATATTTTTATGTAACTCTGTAATATTAGAAAACATTCCAATTTCTGTATGGGCACCAATACTTTCAGAAAAGATTATTACACCTTGGGATATAGAAGCAATGTCCAGTTCAAAATCAACTAAATTTGAGTATTTATTAAAATTTAACCATTGCGGATAGGATTCAGGAACAGTTAGATTATCAACGATATCATGACTAATAGTCTTACTCCATTGTATAAAACCTGCTCGAAATGAAGTGATTTCATTATAAGGGCGAAAATTTTCATGAGTAGGGCTCAATGGATCTTTGATTTACTCTATTCTTTTTATGGATTCAGCTCCAGAACCAAAAACCCAGATAAAAGGTAATTTGTATTTTATCTGGGTTTTATTAGGATCAATTAACTCAAAAAAATATTTTTTAAGATTTTGCATTTTATTGCACTAACTACCTAAATGAGCGAGATAAAGGAAAAATTTCCGTGTAGCGAGGCGGGCGGAAATTTTTCCTTTATCTCGCCACAATTGGAAACAATTAATATTCAGTCTGGCGATTCGCCCGACAATAGATAGAATTTTCTACCAAAACGCGTAATTAGCTTAGTCATTATAATTCTAAAGATAGTATGAGAAAAGCTTTATTTACTTCATCGCCACACCCAACCATTTCATCATCTCTCTCTCATCCCAACCTTTACGTTTGGCATAATCTTGAGCTTGGTCTTCATCAATGCAACCTAAGGTGAAATAGTTACTTGCAGGGTGGGTGAAGTACCAACCGCAGACGGAAGCTGCCGACCACATGGCGTAGCTTTCGGTGAGTTTCATGCCGATGCATTGTTCGACTTCTAATAAATCCCAAATCAGGGCTTTTTCCGTGTGTTCCGGCCAGCTTGGATAACCCGGTGCAGGTCGGATGCCAACATAATTTTCATTAATTAACCCTTGGTTGTCAAATTCTTCTTGCGTGTAGCCCCAAATGCGGGTGCGAAGCTCAAAGTGCAGGTATTCTGCCATGGCTTCAGCGAGGCGATCGCCTACGGCTTGTAGCAAGATAGCGTTGTAGTCATCGCCTGCCGCTTTATAGCCTTCCACTAACGCCATTTCTTCAATACCAGCGCAAACAGTAAACATGCCGAACCAGTCTTTTTTGCCGCTTTCACGATCAGCAATGAAATCACTTAAGCAGAAGTTAAATGGGCTTTTGCTGTTTTTGCCACGTTCCGTTTGTTGGCGTAAGCCGTAAGCGGTGCCAATGGTTTGTGTGCGTTCTTCATCAGAGAATAGCACCATATCATCGCCCACGCGTTCCGCAGGGAAAATGCCTAAAATGCCGCTTGGGTTGAGTTTGTGGTTTTGTTCTAATTCATCTAAAACCACTTGTGCATCGTTCCACACTTTGCGTGCTTCTTCGCCACCTTCAGGATAATCAAAGGCATCCGGATAGCCGCCCATCAAGCCCCAAATACGGAAGAATGGCGACCAGTCGATAAATTTGCGCAACTCGGCAATTGGTACGTTTTTAAATTCCACAATGCCCGTTTGTTTTGGCGTTGGTGGCACGTAATCTGCCCATTCACCACTAAAGCCATCAAAGAGATTTGCACGTGCTTCTTCAATGCTAAGCTGTTCACGTAGCGGTTTACTATTTGCAAAAGATTGTTGGATTTTCTCGTAATCCTTTTTAAATTGTTCCCATAATGCCGCACGGCTTTCTGGGTTCATCAATGTCGCACACACCGTTACCGCACGGGAGGCATTTGAGGTATAAAATACGCCGTGTTCTTTATATTTTGGATAAAGTTTAATTGCCGTATGTTCTTTAGAGGTGATAGCACCGCCAATCATCACAGGCAGCTTCAAGCCTAAACGGGTCATCTCGCCTAAGAAGTATTCCATCTCATCTAAAGAAGGGGGTAATCAAGCCACTTAATGCGATGATATCCGCTTTTTCATCAATAGCAGTTTGAATGATTTTGTCCGCCGGCACCATGACGCCCAAGTCAATCACTTCAAAGTTATTACATTGCATTACCACGCTTACGATGTTTTTACCGATATCGAGCACGTCGCCTTTTACGGTTGCAATCACCACTTTACCGTTGCTGGAACCTTTTTGTTTGGTGGCGTTGATAAATGGCTCTAAATACGCCACAGATTGTTTCATCACGCGCGCCGATTTTACCACTTGCGGCAGGAACATTTTACCATCGCCGAATAAATCGCCGACTACGTCCATGCCAGCCATCAACGGGCCTTCAATCACATCTAGTGGGCTTGGTAATGTTTGGCAAGTGGTAATCCCTTTCACAAGGGCGTGTTTTAAAAGTTCTCCCACTGGCCAAGTGCACCATTCTGCGACAGAATCGACCGCACTTTTCTTAAACTTCTCGCCTCTAAAATCGGCTTAGGTCAGTTTATATTTTTGGATCATCGTCCCCATCGCACCGTCTAAAATGAGAATGCGATTTTCTAGAGCTTGTTTAAGTTGAGCGGTTTTATTCACCATAATTATTTTGTTCCGTAAATCTTAAATAAATAACTACGGAATAATAGGTGTAAGGGCTAGGGGTGTCAAATGTTAGAAGGAAAGTGCGGTGGAAAATTAAGGTTTTTTATTTAAGTGTAATGGCTGCGACAAAACAGGTAATTTTACATTCTCCGCATCCATTGCAACGTTCATTATCAATCTCTAAAGTGCTGGAGATTGCTTGTTGTGGGCAAGCGGTTTGGCAGTCTGGACAGGTTTGATTTTGTAGGATTAAACAGGCTGAGGAAAATTGTGGACGAAGTAATGTATCCGCTGGAAAATTAGGATGTAGTGCATTTGTCGGACAAACTTCTGCGCATTTACCACACAAATCACAAGGTGCGTAGTCAATTTCAAGGGTGGCTTGTTGCTGTTTTAGTTGAATTAAACCATTAGGGCAAGCTGAAGCGCATTCCCCACAACCATTGCAGACGGCGGAAAATAAATCTTCTCGTGCTGAAAAGGGAGGACGAGATTGCGTTTTTTCCATTGTTGATTTTGTAGCTGGAAATACATGACGCAATAGTCCTCTACGAGAAATGTGATGGTGGCTTAAATAAGCCTGATAATAGGCTTCGTTTTTCATTATCGATAAAATCTTACTGTCGGTATATTAATATGTAAATCTACTTGCCATTGTTGTAAAGTTTTTAGGGTAAGTAATGCAAGAGCTTGATAAAAATCAGAATTTTCTATTTTGCTTAGTTGTTCAAGGAAATGATACGCCCAAGTTAAGAAGTGTTCACGTAGAAATTCGATTAATAAGTGCGGTCGATTTTCTGCTAAATATGCAGCAAGCATTAGCATTAAGCCAATATGATCTTCTGGTTCATCTTGTTGTGTTTGAAATGCGATTTGATGTTGTTGTAAGAAATCGCGTAATGCTAAGAGAGAATTACCAAAAATAACACATTCAGGATCAAGATATACGGATCCCCAAGGTGGCGTAGGTAATTCATTTGGACCAATAAATAAATACTGATATTGTTCAGTGATATTTTGTTGCAGCCCTTTTTCAATAAGTGCGGTGATTTTTTTATGTGTTTTTACATCAAATGAAATTTCCCATTCCTGCATCCAATTTGGTTGGCGAAAGAATGTCAAAATATCAGTAAGTCGTGCATCATTAGGCTCATAGTAAAATACTGCACCGAGTAAACGCCCATAAATAGAAATTTGTTGAAGAGTATTTTGCATAGTATCTCCGAAAACAATTTGTCATTAGTGAATGGGGATATGAGGGTTGGTTAAATATTACTAATTAACGTTTCTAAAAATTGAGGCGTATGCTATACGCCTCAACATAATTTAACCACCAATCGCCATACCGTAAGTCATATGTAATCCATAAAATAATACGCGACCGATGCCTTCAGCTACTAACGTTAATAGAACGGAAATACCTAATAGTCCTATGTTTTTCACTCGGAATAAGAGGAAAGCTACAATGGAAAGTAAACATAAGCGAGTTACGGTCATTATGGCATAATTTGGTACGAGGTCAGCGGCATTTTGAATAGCACTGTGAATATTGTGTAAATTGAAGCCTTGATATATGGCGACTATTGCGACCAATAATACTCCAATGGCAAATAAACTTGGCAGACGCTGAAGCTGATATTCACGTTGTTTATTAGGGATTAATAACGCATAGCTCAATGTTAATCCACCTAATACAACGGTAAGATAGAATGACCAAGAGGTTAATGCATTATTCCAAGTTGGTATGCTTGTAATATGGTAAACCTGATTCATTACATACATAAATAGTATGCCGATAAGGGCGGTCACAATTCGCCATACATTTCCAAGTGAAGCTGGCATTTTACCTAAAATTGCAATCAGCCAGTAGAAACCTGCTAATGCGAAAAATATTGCACCAGTGGCAATTTCATTACTCATCATTGATGAGCCGACTCTATTAAGTGAATTAAATGCACGTATAGGTAAGCCAAGATGCATAATGGAAGCAATAAATCCAATACCTAGCAAAGCCAAAATCACAAACATTACTTTATGAATATAAGTGCGACTTTTTGTATTTTTCTCATTTAATAGTACAAATGTGAAAACAAGCCAAGCACCGACCGCACTTTGTGCCAAAACTGTAAAAAATACTAGTGGCAGTTCATATAATCCTGTATTCATCTTACACCTCTCTTGGGTTTCCTAAGAACCCACTTGTATCGCTACTTAAACGAGCGTGTTTATTGGGTTTTACCACTAAATTTGGTTGAGTGATATCAGCCGGTGGTAGTGGTGCGATGGAGGCTTGAGTGCCGTATTTTGCTCGAAGTTCATCAATAGGAGCGAAATCCAATGCACGTAGTGGGCAGGCATCAACACAAATCGGTTTTTGACCTGATTTTACGCGAGAATAACATCCATCACATTTTGTCATATGACCTTTTTGTGCATCATATTGCGGTGCATCATAAGGACACGCCATATGACAATAACGACAACCGATACAAATTTCTTCATTGACGATCACGAAACCATCTGCATTTTTGTGCATTGCACCAGTTGGGCAAACTTTTGTACAAGCAGGATCTGCACAATGATTACAAGAAATAGACATATAATAAGCAAATATATTTTGATGCCAGCATCCATCTGCTTGTTGATTCCACTGACCACCTGTATATTCATAAATACGACGAAAATTGACTTCTGTGCCAAGATCTTTGTAATCCTTACAGGCTAATTCACAAGTTTTACATCCTGTGCAACGTTCAGAATCAAAATAAAAACCATATTGTTCCATAATTATCCCCCTACAAACGTTCCACTTGAACTAAATTAGAATGTTGCGGATTACCTTTCGCAAGCGGTGATGGGCGTTGTGTCGTAAGTACATTAATGCAACCTGAATGATCGATACGATCTTTATCTGGTGCATACCAAGCCCCCTCGCTTAATGCCACAACCCCCGGAATAATACGGGGTGTAATTTTTACATTAATACGTACTTCGCCTCGATCATTAAAGATACGAATCATATCGCCATTTTTAATATTACGAGGTTCTGCATCAATAGGATTCATCCAAACTTCTTGTGGATTAGCTGCTTTTAATACATCCACATTGCCATAAGTTGAATGGGTTCTCGCTTTATAGTGAAAACCACTTAGTTGTAACGGATATTTTTCCATTAATGGATCACCGTAATGCTCAAAACTTTGGGTGTGAATAGGTAAGGGATGAATTACGTCATCTTCTGCTAATTTCCAAGTTTTTGCTATTTCAGCTAGACGAGAAGAATAAATTTCAATTTTGCCAGATGGCGTTTGAAGTGGATGGGCTTCTGGATTATCACGGAAATCTTTGTATGCAACTTTAAAGCCATTAGGATCAACTTTTTTAAAAATACCTTGTTGTCTAAATTCTTCAAAAGTAGGTAATTCAGGTAATTTTTCTCGAGATTGCTCATAAATATGGCGTAACCACTCTTCTTGTGTTCGTCCTTCAGTAAATTTTTCCTTTACGCCCATTTTCTCAGCTAAATCACTCAACATATCGTAAATAGGTCTACATTCAAAAGATGGTTTGATCACTTGATCTGCAAAAATGACATATGCCATATTGGATACAAAGGCATCTAAAGCGAAATCCATTTGTTCTGAAGTTGTACAATCTGGTAATAAAATATCACTGTATTTGGCAGTAGATGTCATATGATTATCAATAGTAATGATCATTTCACATTGCGTATCATCTTGTAAAATATCGTGAGTACGATTGATTTGTGCGTGTTGATTAATCAAACAGTTACTTGCGTAATTCCAAATTACTTTAATTGGGGACGATAATTTATCAACACCGCGAATACCATCTGTAAGTGCGGTCATTTCTGTGCCTCGAATAATTGCATCCGTCCATAAAAACATTGGAATGCTTGCTTTCACAGGATTTTTTAGCGTTGGCATCCGCACAAATGGAATGCTATACGCACTTTCACGTGCACCAGTGTTACCACCGTGAATTCCAACATTACCTGTTAAGATTGGTAACATCGCAATGGCACGAGAGATTAATTCTCCATTACTACGACGTTGAGGCCCCCAACCTTGGGAAATAAAGGCAGGTTTTGTACTACCAATTTCACGTGCGAGTTTAATAATTCTCTCCGCCGGAATACCCGTGATTTTAGCCGCCCATTCTGGGGTTTTAGCGATACCATCATTACCATAACCTAAAATATAGGCTTTATAATGACCATTTTTAGGGGCATCCGCAGGTAATGTTTTTTCATCATAACCAACACAATATTTATCTAAGAAAGGTTGATCCACGAGATTTTCTTGAATCATTACATAGGCAAGGGCAGAAACGAGGGCTGCATCAGTGCCTGGACGAATTGGGATCCACTCATCTTCACGCCCTGCACCAGTATCATTATAACGAGGATCGATAATAATCATTTTGGCATTGGAACGAGCTTTGGCTTGTTCAATACAATAAGTTAAACCACCTCCACTCATACGAGTTTCTGCAGGATTATTACCGAATAACACTATTAATTTGGTGTTTTCAATGTCAGCCATTCCATTTCCCAATGCCCAACCACCACCATAGGTATAATCTAAACCGACAGCAATTTGTGCAGTGCTGTAATCACCATAATGGTTTAAATATCCACCAATACAATTCATAAAACGAGCGATCATAGTGGATGCAGGTGGCCAAGATTTAGCCATTGTGCCACCGAGTGTTCCCGTACCATAGTTTAAATAAATTGATTCATTGCCATATTTTTTGATATTGCGTTTCAATGCGTCTGCAATTTCAGTTAAAGCCTCATCCCAACTGATTCGTTTGAATTTGCCTTCTCCGCGTTTACCTATACGTTTCATTGGATATTTTAAACGGTCTGGGTTATATACTCGACGACGCATAGAACGTCCACGTAGACAAGCGCGAACCTGATGATCAAGATTATATGTTTCTGTCCCCGTATTATCGGTTTCCACATAAGTGATTCGGTTATCTTTTACGTGCATTCGTAATGGACAACGGCTACCACAGTTTACTGTACAAGCACTCCAAACAATACGTTCTTGATTATTTTCATTGAGGCGTTGTGTCTCTTTAGCCATTACATTGAAAGGTAAAGTAAGATTTGAAACTGCCAGTGCAGCTCCCGCAGATGACGCCTTGACAAAATCTCGGCGACTTATTTGATTAAAGTTACTCATTATATCGTTCCCCCACAGTCAGATTGAAAAATAACTAAAACGAGTTAATTATAATCTTTGTATAGAAGTTTTACTTGAGCCAAATCAATTAATCATTAATAGGTATATTATTTATAGGGTATTTTAGTAGATTGATGTTTTAATAAATTTTGGAATAACAAATTGACTATGGATTTAAAAACCCGTTAGCATAGTGGCGTATTAGTTTATCTAATATGTTAAGTTTAACTATTATTAACTAGAGGATCTCTTCATGAAGAAACTTATCGCAGTTGCGGTGCTTTCTGCATGTGGCTCGTTAGCTCATGCAAACACTAATATTCCAAACTACAATACAGACGCCCATCTTTACGAATTCACGCAAACCTATGATTTAGTTGTGCCAAAAGGCTCGCAAGGACAAACCAATTTATGGGTTCCATTACCATTTAATGGGGAATACCAACAAGTGAAATCGATTCACTTTGAAGGTAATTACATGAATGCCTATGTAACAGAAAACAATAAATACGGAGCGAAAACCTTATTTGCCACTTGGGATAAAGATGCACAAAAACGTGATTTAAAAGTCACGATGGTCATTGAAACAAAAGACCGTGAACCGATGGTGAAAGGTGCTTTAGAGAATTATACTCCGCCAAAAGATATTCAGTATTCCGTGGATGTACAAGAATACTTAAAAGCTACTCCACATATTAAAACTGATGGCATTGTGAAAGAATTTGCTGACAAAATCCTAGGTAAAGAAACTAATCCATTGAAGAAAGCAGAACTTATTCACCACTGGATCGTAAAAAATATGGAACGTGATAATTCTGTATTAGGTTGTGGTGACGGCGATGTAGAAAAAATTCTTACCACTGGCGTGTTAAAAGGTAAATGTACCGATATTAACTCTGTATTTGTGGCACTTGCTCGTGCTGCAGGCATCCCTGCTCGTGAAATTTTTGGTATTCGCTTAGGTACGGCAGAGAAAATGGGCAAATATTCAAAAGGTGCCTTCGGTAGTGCAAATGAACAAGGCATCGCAAACGTAAGTGGCGGTCAGCACTGCCGCGCTGAATTCTACCTTGCAGGATTTGGATGGGTACCAGTTGATTCCGCAGACGTTGCCAAAATGCGTTTAGCAGAGAAAAAATCTGTTGAAGATAAAGATACACAAGCCGTAGCAAAATATTTGTTTGGTAACTGGGAAGCAAACTGGGTGGGATTTAATCATGCCCGTGACTTCGATTTATATCCACAACCAGAACTGGCTCCAATCAATAACTTCGGCTATCCATATGCAGAAGTAGGTGGCGATCCGTTAAATTCCTTTGACCCAAAAGAATTTAAATATGACTACGTATCTAAAAAACTCTAATAAATCCTTTTGGGTTGCCATAGCCGCCGCACTAAGTGCTGCGGTGGCATCAACCTTGTGCTGCATCGCACCATTAATTTATTTAGTATTTGGTGTGTCGTCCACTTGGTTGATTGGCTTAGGCGAATATGATTATTTGCGTATTCCTATGCTTATCATTTCATTATGTGCCTTTGCCTATGGATTTTGGCTGTTGATGTTTTCCAAAAAAATCATTTGTAGCAAATATATTTCCCGTAAAAAACTTATCGTTTTATATTGGATTGTATTTATCGTGATGATTTTTTTCTTAACCTATCCAACAATTTTACCTTGGATTTTAGAATTAGCTAATTAGGAATAAAAATGAAGAAATTATGTACCGCACTTTTGCTTTCGCTGTTTGCAATTTCTTTCGCTCATGCGAATGAAACCAAACAAATTGTGCTAAAAGTGAATGAAATGAACTGCCAGCTTTGTGCTTATTTAGTGAATAAAGAGTTACGCAATATTGATGGCGTGATTTCCACTAAAGCCTCCATTAAAGATAGAACCGTTACTGTTGTAGAAGACCCCAAAGTGGCTGATGAGCAATTGATTAATGCCATTCACAAATTGGAATATACAACGGAAGTGATTAAATAAAGTGATAAAAAAATAAAAGTGCGGTCGATTTTTGAGAGGTTTTAAAACTCTTTAGAAATTGACCTCACTTTTTATCTTTAAGAATCGACTTATTTAATCATGCCACATGCCATACGTGGGCCGCCACCGCCAAGTGGAGCAGGATGATCTGAGTGGTTATCGCCACCTGCGTGAATCATAATAGAGTGACCACGAACTTCATCTAATTTTTTAAGACGTGGAGCTAAAACAGGGTTAGTTGCTGTACCATCATGTAATACTGTTAAAGCCGGTAAGTCACCTAAGTGAGCATCATCTTGCCATGGGTAACCATGTTGTTTTGCACCTTTAGAATCCCAGTGACCGCCAGCCGCTAAACCTGCTATTAATTTACCGTCTTTTTCTTTTGGTTCACAGCTTGGGTTTTCATAAATATGGAAACCATGTAAACCTTCAGCTAAACCTTGTAGATTTGGTGTAAACACTAAACCATAATTTGATTCAGTAATGGTTACAGTCCCTACATCTTTGTTACCATTTGCAGGATCTGATTGTTGTACTTTTACTTCGATGGAAGGATGTGCTGGTTTTGCCATATGGTCATGCGCATTTTCCACGCCAGCAGCACAAATTCCGCTGATTGCTAATGCTACGAGAGTTTCATTTTCATCATAAGCTTCTTTACTTTAGAAAGACTCAAATTGATTCTACCTAAATATCAATAAAAAATTATCTTTATATTAAAGACTTAACAATTAAACCAATTTTAGCTTTCTATCAATTTTAAATTAAGACATTACTTATTAATTATTTTTGAGTTTGATCATAATATTGATACGCTTTGTCCATATCTTCAAAATGGTGCATCATACCATTTTCCAACACCACAGCTTTATCACAATAAGATTTCATTGCACTTGGACTATGTGAAACCAAAATAATGGAACGATCTTTACGCTTTTCAAATAATTCATATTTGCATTTCTCTGCAAACCGAGAATCTCCCACCGCTATTACTTCATCGATCAAATAACAATCAAATTCAACAGAAAGAGAAAGAGCGAATGCAAGCCGAGCTTTCATCCCTGAAGAGTATTTCTTCACTGGTTCATAAAGATAATCACCTAATTCAGAAAATTCTTTTGTAAAACGAGTCACATATTCAGGATCAACATCATATAAACGGCAGATAAAACGCAGGTTATCCATCCCGGTTAAGCTTCCCTGAAATGCACCACTAAAAGCTAATGGCCAAGAAATACTCATTGAACGATCAATAGTGCCGCTTGTTGGGGGTTCTACTCCACTGATCAACCGAATAAGTGTTGATTTGCCTGCTCCATTTCGTCCTAGGATCCCAATTTTCTCACCTTTTTTTAACTCAAAATTGATATCTTTTAGTACCGTTTTCCAACCACTATTAGTGTGATACTTTTTACACACTTTATTCATACGAATCATTGCGCCTCAATCCCTTTACTGAAATTTTTAACCATCACTAAGCCAATTAGCAATAAAGCCAAATCACTTACGACTAAAAATCCGATGCTCTCATAAGTGACTACCGTATCCCCAAAGTAACCATGACGAAACATTTCCGTACCATGAATCATTGGAAGCCAAAGTGCAATAGATTGAGCCTGTGATGGAAGATTATGTACAAAGAAAAATGCTCCTGAAATAGGTAACAATACGAAACTTAAGGTCCCCCAAATTTTACCAAAAACCTCAAATTGCTGAGCGATAGCACAAATAATTAGGCCTAAGCTAAAAGCAAACATAGCCATGAGAAACCATGCAATAAGCATATAAAACACATCTTGTGGCGCATCAATCCAACCGATCATCACCAGGATTACCATAAAAAGAATTTGAGCAATAGAAGCCCCCGCCACCTCCAGTAAAACTCGTGTAAAAATAGTATCTAACACACGAACATTTCGATGATAAAGTAAGCTAAGATTTGCTGAAATTGATCCAATTGCACGATTCGAAGCATTGCGCCACATCATCGCCATAGGATAGCCCGTCATGACAAAAGCAATCATATTTAAAGTTGAAAATTTATCAGCACGAATAAATTTCCACATCATCACAATAAAAAAAGTCATGAGTAAAGGCTCAACAAACAGCCATAGAAAGCCAATATTTTTACGCCCATAACGAGAGACTATTTCACGCATAAGTAATGCGTTAATCACCCTCCCTTGAATCGCTAATGATTGTTTAAACGTTGTTTGATCACCATATTGCATTAGTTTTTATGCTCTCTTATGCTTGCGATAAGTAAACTCAATACACCATATAACATTAAACCGACAATAAAGGTCGCAATGATATTATAAATACGACTTGGCTCTAATGCCCAGTCAGGTTTACTTGGTTGACTAATTATTTCTAAATAAAGTTGTTGGCGATCGGCTTCTCCGCGAGTGTTTTGTAAAGATGTCATTGCTGCGGTCAATTGTTGTTGAGCAAGCTCATTGTCTAAGACTAAACGTTGATAATCTGCAGTTTGTGTTGCAGCTGAATTTCCATTACCTGATAATTGACGTGTTTGTTCATCAATTTCTCTTTTCAAACTTTTCTGGCGCATTTGCAATGCGGGTACTTGTGGGTTATCTGGCGTGATTGAAATTAATTGTGCTAATTGAGTTTCAACTCGGATTAATTCACTTTTCAACGTTGAAATTAATGAAATTTGCACGCCAGATTGAGCCGGTAAATCAAAAATTTTATTTTTAATACGATATTGACTCAATGCTTGTGCACTTTCATTCACATTTTTCTCTGCATCTTTTACGGCCTGCTCAGCAAATTCAATCGTATCTTTTCTTGCACGCTCATTTAATCTATTGATTAATGATTCACCTTCTTTCAATAAGCGCTCATTGATTTGATAACCTTCTTCAGCATCAAAAGCATGCACTCGCAATGTTGCAATGCCAGAAATAGAATCCACATCAACACTCAAACGTTCTTTAAAATAACGATAGAATGCCTCTTGTGTATCATTCAAACCAAACCCATTAAAGCGGCTTAATAAATCGCCTTTTTCAGAATAAAAAGTGCGAAGAGGCAAACTTTGCTCTAATGCTGATAGTGCTGTACGTGAACGCATATACTCTTGCACAGAGTAAGTATCATCCTGTGAACGAGAAAAACCCGTACTTTGCAATAATGCACCAACTCCGCTTAAAGAAGACTGACTGCGAGGAGAACGTACTACAAAACTAGATTCTGAAACATAGATATCAGATGCTAATAGACCAAAATATACTGCAGAAAAAGCAGTTGGAATCAATACAGTTAATCCAAAAAGCGAATTCATTTTATTCCAAAGTGATTTCTTCTTTTTCTTCGGTGCCACTGGGTTTTCGGTTGTCATATTATCCCCTTAAATTAATAACTTCTGATCGTATTGGTCGTACTCGTTACCGGCGAGGTAATCGAGAAAATCATTCTCAAGAATTTTTGGAATTCTGAAAGCGGTGCATTCGACACATATACAATATCTTTATCTTGGATAGGGAAGCGTTGTAATAAAAACATGGTTTCCGGTTGTAATAAATTCGCACGGTATACGGTTGGCACTTCCATGCCATTACCATACCCCTTAGCCGCCCATTCTTGCTGTGCTTTAGAGTCTAATTGTGCAAACGGCATATAACGGAATACAAAGACACCTCGTGGGTCAGAACGCGTGTCAATCAAACCGCCCATTTTACCAATCGCTTCAGCAAGCGTAATACCACTGCTAGAAAAACGTAACTGTTGGTTATTACCTACAGCGCCTAGCCCTGTAAATTTATATGGCGTATTTAAAAGTGAAACCACATCGCCTGCACGTAATACAATATTTTGCTTAGGATCGGCAATTAAGGTTTCAAATGCCAATGTTTTCACTTGATTTCCTCGCGTAAGCTGAACAGTCACATCTTCAATATTTTCTGTTGATCCACCTACAGCAGCCACTGCATCTAAAACACGTTCATCATTTGCAGTTAATGGCATACGCACAGTACTACCTTGACGAATAACAATCACATCTGATGAATTATTGTTAGCAATTTTAACTACTGCCTGTGGTTGATTTGCTTTACGTCTAAGGCTTGCCACAATTTGAGCTTGAATAACCTCTGGTGTCTTACCTGCGACACTGATATTTCCAACAAATGGCACGGTTACCGTACCATTTTTATTTACGATTTGTGAAGGTAATTGTGTAACATGGCCACTGCCCTGTCCTTCACTACTAAATGTTGTACCAAATAACACTGCTGGAGGGGCTTCCCAAATGGAGATCTCTAATACATCACCCACATTTACAGCACCAGCATAACCGCTGCTGCCAGACACATCTGCAAACCCTGAAAAGCGTTGACTTTGTTGTGCCATGTACATTTGTTGCACGAGTAATTCATTTAACTCAACTACATTAACTTTTGCTGCTAACTCAGATGCATCAGCTCCTTGGTTTATATCTAATACCGCTGAATGACTTGGTCCTGAAGTTGGTAACGAAGAACAAGCGGAAAGTCCAAACATCAATGCAAAGCTGACCGCTTTTAGTGGATAATTTTTCATTGAATATCTCATCTCATGATTAGGAATAAAAACGTCAAGACTTGCAAAATATTGCATAAATCATTTTCGCTCATATGCGTGAAAATAATCCTGCAGAGTATAGCATTTATTCAATCAGGAATCAAAATTTTTATCCCCTCTTTAATATTAATACGATTTATGTATTGTTTATATTTTTATAAATCTCATAATAATTTAAAATTACATTCATTTACTTTTTTGATAATTGACAATTCATACTAAATAGGCTAAAATCACCAGTTGAACTAGCCGCTATACAAACAGCAAGAAAAGCTAATAATGATTCTAAAATATATATTAGCGCTTATATGCTAAATATAATTAGTAAGGTTATATTAATATGAAAAAACTAAAAAAATTTGTTACGAAGCCACACATATTTTTTCGTGACGCATTGAATAATAAATACCCTATTATAAATAATGAACAAGGAATTAAAGAATTAGATGAACGAGCTGTTCTCTCTCATCAAGAAAATCTGGAAAAACTAGAAAGCTCGCTAATGAATACACCAATACCTATTGATGTCGTTTTCACATGGGTTAATGATAAAGATGAAAAATGGCAGGAAAAGAAACAGCACTATTCGAAACTAGCAAACAACTATGCATTCTATGCGAAAGATAATGTCAGATTTGAAGAACATAACGAGCTATTTTACTCTGTCAAAAGTGTACAAAAATTCTTACCTTGGGTACGGTACATTTTTATCGTAACGGATAATCAAATACCACATTGGCTTAATAATGAAGATTCCCAAATTAAAATTGTGGATCATCGTGAGATCATTGATCACGATTATCTTCCTACGTTTAATTCACATGTTATTGAGGCTAATCTACATAAAATTCCAAACCTAAGTGAACATTTTATTTATTTTAATGATGATGTATTTGTAGCTAAACCTTTACAAAAAAGCCATTTTTTTAAACCTAATGGGCTAGCCTCTATTTTCCTATCCATTAAAAACTTAGATAAAATGTATGCAAAAGGTACAACTACGCCTACATTACTCGCTTCAATGAATTCAAGACGCTTATTACGAAAAATGTATGGACAAGAATTAAACATACAAACACCACTAATTCACTCCTATATTCCACTCAAGAAAAGTGTTTTTGAAAAAATATGGAGTGTGTTTAAAGAAGAGATTGAAAGTTTTTTATCAAATAGATTTAGGGGTAAAAACGATCTTAATCTCGCTACTTTTTTTGTACCTTATGCCATGTATTTAGAAGGGAAAAGTGTTCTTACGCCTGAAATTTGCTATTACTTTAATATTCGCTCCGCAAATGCTAAGGCACAGTATAAAAAGTTATTACAAAAAAAAGAGAATGGAAATAGACCACATTCTTTTTGTATTAATGATACTTCTAGTTCTAATAACCATTTTTATCATAAAAATTTTAACACTTTCATAAATCTATATTTTTAGGAGGATACATGAAAACCAATTTCATATTCAGTATAATCATGCCAATTTATAATGTTGACCAATGGTTAGAAGAAGCAATATTAAGTATAATAAATCAAAAGAAAATTAATTTTGAAGAAAATGTTCAATTAATTTTAGTTAATGATTGTAGCCCTGATAACAGTGAAGAAATATGTCTAAAATTTAGAAAAAAATATCCTAATAATATTTTATATTACAAGAATGAGAAGAACCTAGGATTATCTGGAACAAGAAATAAAGGATTAACCCTTGCAGAAGGGAAATACATTAATTTCTTTGATCCTGATGATACATTATCTCCATCTGTACTTTATGAAGTAAATAAATTTTTTACACAAAATTCTTCTCAAAATTTAGCTCATATATCAATACCTTTAGTATTTTTTGAGGCTGCTTCTGGATTACATCCTAAATATAGATTACTTGGAAATAAAAACAGAATTATTGATTTAGATAAAGAACAACATAACTTTATACTTTCATCTGCAAGTTCATTCTATCCAAGAGATAATATTAAGAAAAATAAATTTGATACCTCATTATTTGGAGAAGAAGACACCCTATTTAATTTTAATATCTACAGTAATATTAATAAATTTGGCTATGTGTGCGAAAATGGCGTTCAATACAACTATAGAAGAAGACAAGAAGGAGGATCACAAGTAGACCTAAGTAGAGTAAAACCACAAGCTTTTATTACCCCAATCCAAATATTAGAAAATGTTAATGCAAAAGATCAAGTTTTATTCTATGAACTAATAGCTTACCAGCTTAGATCAAGAATAAAAAATATAAAACCTGAAATATTCCAGAATAAGAATGATTATAATCATATAATTAATAGATATAGAGATTTTATGTCTCTAATTCCTAAAGATTTTATTTTACATAAAACAAAGTATTTAGAAACACAAGAACAAAAAATTGACTTTATTTCAGAAATATATAGAAAGAATCTAACAATAGATGAAGATGCTTATATTAACATAGATGATTGTAAAATATTTAAATGCAATGATTTACCATTGGATATAAAAAATATTAGTATTGAAAAAAATGTTCTTATAATTGAAACATTATTTAATAATTTTAACATCGAAGATCTTAGCATTGTTATAATGGACAAAGGTAAAAATATTATAAAACCAATTAAAGAATATTATTGCGACAGCCTCTATATTCATAAATGCTGTGATATAAAATCAAGTAATAACATATTATATTCTAGATTCGAAATACCAGTATTTAGAAAAGGTGAATATCGACTTTATTTTAAGAGAAAAAGCAATGGCTTCTTACATATAGTAAATAGACTTAGAACATATAGCGAAAGTCCATTCCTTGGCAATGGCGTATTTAATTCAAATTTATTTAAGCTTTATTCTGAACAGAATACTAGTATATCTTTATATAAAAAAGCTTTTTATATAAAAAGCTCTACTGTAATTAATAAAATATCAAATAGGATAAAATCATTATTTTTAATAAGAAAAAGACATAAAACATGGAAATGGTTAAGATTATTAAAACTTAATAAACCTAAGTACTGGCTATTTAATGACCGACCAATTAATGCTAATGATAATGCAGAAGCATTCTTTACGTATATTAATAAATCGGTTCCTCATATCGCTAAGAACTCTTATTTTGTTCTAGATAAAAATTCCCCAGATATAAGTAGAATCAAGAAAATAGGTAAAGTTATCATTCAAAATAGCCTAAAACATAAGTTACTTTATTTAAATTCTAAGTATATATTTACATCGCATTTAGCAACATCATTTTTTAAACCAATATCATTTAAGCATTTAAAATATTATAATGATTTGATAGAAACAAAAATTATATGGTTACAGCATGGTATAACTATGAATAACATAGAAATAGCTGCAAATAAATTTAACAAGCATATTTATAAAATTGTAACGGCAGCAAACTTTGAAAATTCAATATTTAAAAATAAGAATTTCTTTTTTAATAAAGAAGACTTATTTAATGTGGGTTTTCCAAGATATGATAAATTAATTAAGAAAAAAGATGAAGATAAGATTGTACTCATTATGCCCACATGGAGATCCTATCTAAGTGGAAATATTATAAAAAATGGATTGCATGCTGAATTAGAAATCTTTAAAGAATCTGACTACTATAAAAATTTTGTCGATTTATTATCAAATAAATTACTAATTAATACATTAAAAGAAAATAATGTTATTATTAAATTTGTTTTACATCCTGGATTTAAACAGTATGCTAAATACTTTAAACAGTTAGAATCAAATGAAATTCTTATTATCGATGAATTATCTCTATCTTACAAGGATCTTTTTAATGAAGCATCATTATTAATAACGGATTATTCTAGTGTGTTTTTTGATTTCTCTTACAAAGAAAAACCATCTATATTTTTCCAATTTGATGAAGATGAATTCTATTCAAAACACTATAAAAAAGGATTCTTTGACTTTACTAGCATGGCGCCAGGAAAAGTAACTTATAACACAGATGATTTAATATCTGAAATTATTAAAAGTATAATTTCTAATTTTTCTATTAAAAATGAATATCTATATAGAATTAGAAATATGTATAAATATAATGATAATAAAAACTGTGAAAGATTATTAAATGAGGTATTGAAAAATGAATAATAAGAGACACATTAGACTAAAAGAATTTTTTCCGGGAATCCATAGAGTTCATACACCATCAGAAAGTTATATAAAAAAATCCCCCTTACTACAAAAAAATAGATCTTATTTTCAGAAAGTTGACAATAATGGATTTATGCAATCTCATTTAAATATCCAAGAAGATAAAAAAATTTTTTTAGTTGGTGATTCATTCATAGAAAGTATTTTTATCGATGAATCAAAGAGAATAAACGCAATTATGGAAGAAAGCTTTCTATTTCAAGAAGGAAAAGAAGTAAAAGTATATAATGCTGGAGTATCTGGTTCTACAGGGTTAAACTTATTTAACCTTATACTTAATAAAATTATTATTTTAAAGCCTGACGTTATTATATACTCTCAACCTTCCTGTGATTTTTCTGCTTTACTATATGAAAATGGATATTATAACAATAGTAAATATTTTTCTAATATTATTCCATCAGTAGAAAGTGATGTTTTTAGATTCAAAACTATTCAAGATAATTTAATTCAGATACAGAATAATATTATTATGCTATCTAAACTATGTGAGTTATACAGTATCGATCTCTTTATATCAACTTGCTGTTCAAATTCATCTAAACGCCAACTTAAAATGATGAATGATATTATTAGAGAGAATTCTTATCTTGGGTATAAGGTTATTGATTTGGACTTGATAGTACCAAAAACAGAGGCCTATTTTTATGATAAACAACACTTAAATGAATATGGTAGTAATTTAGTTGCTAATATTTATCTATATAACGTTAGAAATTTTTCAGATGACATGCCAAAAAAAACAATACAAAAACATCATATACAAAAAATAAATGGCGTCTTTGAAATAACCTCAAACAACTTAGAAAAAGAGAGCAACTCTATTTTGTTAAAAATAAAAAACAATGAAAAACAAAATCAAGATTTTGAAATAAAAATAACATATTTCAATGAAGGAGAAATAATAAAGAATGATGTAAAAAAAATATTATTGTTACCATTGCATAGTATAGAATGCTCATATTTTATAGAAGAACTACATCAGACTAAAGTACTTATAGAACCAATTTCTATATCAAAAAATATTGAAATAGAAATCATAAAATATACTATTACTTTATTATGTTAGCTAAAAGTATGATATGTTTTTTTAGGCATTAAAAACACAATCAATCATATAAAAATTCAAATTAGAACCATGCCAACTGCTCTGATTTTCTCGCACGGAATCAAAAAAATTCCGCATTTAGCCTCATTTTTCCCTAATCAAAAATTGGCTTTCGCGCGCATTTTTTCTGTGCCGAAGGCTGATTCTGTGTTGGGTTGGGGGTTACGTCCTTCCACGAAAAAATCACGTGCATATGCACAAAAGCATAACTTACCGTTTATCGCCTTAGAAGACGGTTTTTTACGTTCTCTTGGTCTAGGGGTTGATGGTTATCCACCACTTTCTATGGTCGTGGATAAATTAGGTATTTATTACGACACGACTCGTCCCTCAACATTGGAACAGCTTATTCAGGCAGGTGAATGTGATGAGGTTTTAGCGGAAAAGGCTCGGACACAAATTGTGACGTATCAACTTTCAAAATATAACCAAACATTAGTGGATTATGAGAAAGAAGGTGACGAGCCATTAGTGCTTGTTATCGACCAAACCTTTGGCGATATAGCGGTTAAATATGGTCAAGCCGATACTGAGCATTTTGCACAAATGTTACAAGCTGCCATTACAGAAAATCCCAATGCCAAAATTTTAGTGAAAACCCATCCTGATGTATTAAGTGGTAAAAAGCAGGGTTATTTTTCGCCAAATGAAAATGATCCAAGCGACGTGCATTTTTTTGGTGATCCCGTCAATCCGATTTCGCTAATTAAAGCCGTAGAGAAAGTTTATTGTGTTACCTCTCAAATGGGGTTTGAAGCATTATTAGTGGGTAAACCAGTGGTGACTTTTGGCGTACCATGGTTTGCTGGCTGGGGCGTAACGGATGATCGTCATCCTAATGCTAAAGCGCTAGCACAAAGTGAGCGCCGTAAAGTGCGGTCAATTTTACAACTGTTTTATGCGGCGTATTTTCAATATACTCGTTATTTGAATCCGAATACCGGCAAATCGGGAACGATTTTTGATGTCATTAACCACATCATTCACACCAAAGCACTTAACTTGCGCTTACAAGGCAATCTCTATTGCGTTGGAATATCCTTGTGGAAACGTGCGGTTATTAAACCGTTTTTCCGTTTACCAAGCTGCAAGCTACATTTTGTTAAAGATGTGAGCAAACTCAATGGTAAAACATTCACAAAAAATGACCGCTTGTTACTATGGGGAACGGGTAAAGAAGCCGCGCTAAATTATGCTAAAGCGCATAATATTAACGTGCTCAGAATGGAAGATGGGTTTATTCGTTCAGTTGGGCTTGGCTCAAACTTGGTTGCACCACTTTCTTTAGTGTGTGACGATTTAGGTATCTATTTCAATGCAGAAAGTCCTTCTCGCTTAGAAGAGATTTTGCAGCATCAACAATTTACCGAAGCAGATTTAATCGAAGCCAGTCAGCTACAACATGTGTTGGTATCGCAACATATCGGTAAATATAATGTCGGTGAAGGAACATTTTCTTTACCGAATACAGTCAAAAAGAAAATTTTAGTGGTAGGACAGGTCGAAGACGATGCCTCTATTCGAACTGCCTCACCGAATATTCGCACTAATTTAGATTTATTAAAAACAGTACGCGCCGCAAATCCTCAAGCTTATATCGTTTATAAGGCACACCCGGATGTTGTAAGTGGTAATCGCATTGGTCATATTGCAGAATCGCAAGCGGTCAAATTAGCGGATCAAATTGCAAAAACAGAAAACGTGCTTGACTGCATCAATGCCGTGGATGAACTACACACCATGACATCTCTTGCAGGTTTTGAAGCCTTGCTAAGAAACAAAACGGTGCATTGTTATGGTTTGCCATTTTATAGCCACTGGGGATTGACCGTTGATCACTGCTCTTTTAACCGCCGCAATCGAAAACTTTCATTGTTAGAACTTATTGCTGGCACATTGGTCTATTATCCACAATATGTTAATCCGAATACGGGTGAGCTAACCAATGCTCAAACAGCGATTGAAATTTTAAAAGCACAGCGTTTAGCGCTTAATCACAGTGGCATTCATCGCCATTGGTTGGCAAAACAATATGGCAAATTACAGCATTTAGTGCGCACATTGCGTACTTAACAATGCAGTTATGGCAATATGTCTTAATCATATAATCAATAATCATTTTCGTATGAACCACTATTTAGATGAATTAGTCCAAAGTTCGAAACGGATTTTACTTTTGCAAGGACCAATCGGCCACTTTTTTACCGATCTTTCAGCTTGGTTAGTGGGACAAGGAAAAACCGTTTATAAAATCAATTTTAACGGTGGCGATGAGCATTTTTATCCGTCATCGATTGAAAACACGATTGCTTATCGTGGCTCAGTGAGTGAGTTCTACCCTTACTTGCAACTATTTTGCAAACAACACAATATTGATGCGATGGTTTGCTTTGGTGACAACCGTAAATACCACAAAATTGCAAAAAAAATATCACAAGATGAAAAAATTCCATTTTGGGTGTTTGAAGAAGGCTATTTCCGTCCTGATTACGTCACACTCGAAAAACAAGGGGTAAATGCGTTCTCTCCTCTTCCTCGTCAAGCAGATTTCTATCTTGAGCAAGCCGAAAATTTACCTGAGCCAGCTGTACCACTTAAATTAGCCAAAGGTTTTTTACCGATGGCAAAAGTGGCAATCGCTTATTATATTAAAGCTTATTTGGGGCGAGATAATTACCCGAAATACCAGCACCACCGTATTCTGAATCTGAAATACTATATAAAACTCTGGGTTACATCAGGCATTAAGCGGACTTGTTATTACTTGCGTGATCGCTCGTTTGCAAAAAAAGTAACAAAAGGAGAACTCGGTTATTTTTTTATTGTACCACTGCAAGTTTACGATGACAGCCAAGTAAAAGTACATTGCGACTTCAATAGCGTCGGTGAATTCTTAGCTGAAGTACTACAGTCTTTTGCTACATCTGCGCCTAATCATTTAAACTTGATCATTAAGCACCACCCAATGGATAGAGGTTTTATTCATTATGAGTCTGTTATTCTAGAGTTTGAAAGCCGCTATCCTCAATTAAAAGGGCGACTATTCTATGTGTACGATGTGTCATTGCCTGTTCTACTTCGCCATGGAAAAGGCATGGTAACATTAAACAGTACGAGTGGTATTTCAGCCTTATTACATGGAATGCCCGTTATTACGCTTGGGCGTGCTAATTATCATTTTGAAGGTCTTACACACCAAGGGGATTTGGCTTCATTTTGGCAAAATCCAACCAAGCCTGATATGCCTGTATTTGAGGCTTACCGCAAATATCATCTGAATAAAACCATGATTAATGGTAGTTTTTATAATCGAGTGATCCTTCCCTTACATCCGGATAAAAATTAATCAAACCTATCCGCCAATAAAAACTGTAAAACTGCATCCATTCTTAAATGCGGGATGCTTTCACCTTGTTGTAAAACTTGAGGTTCAAAGGAATCAAAGTCAAAAGATTGTTTTGACCAGAACTCAGCATTAGGTAGTTTACTTGGAACAGATCCTGGATAAAGTGTAATCAGTTGTTTATCTAAAGAACGCACACCTTGAATAGCTTTGATTTGTTTACCGTTTTGATTAACTAAAACTTGTTTTGTCGCTCGAATCGCAGCAATTGCCGTATATTCTGTATCAATCCCTTCAAATTCTACATGACGACCGCCTTCTTGCACCAATTGGCGCATCAGACTAATTAAGTTTTGAATTTGATCTGTCGTGATATGATCGGCTTTTGTTGCCACAAACATGAGCTTATCAATATTCGGGGAAAACAAGCGATTAAGTAAATTGCGTTTCCCATAACGGAAATTTTTGAAAAGCTCATTAAGACCTGTTTGCATATCAATAAAGGCTTGTTGGCTATGATTCAGTGGCGTTAAGCAATCCGCTAAAATTACTTGGCGATCAAAAGTAGAAAAATAATTTTCATAAAAGCCTTTCACCACCTTATTACGATAATAATCATATCGTTTATTTAACACGGCAAAATAGCTATTGGATTTCGCCTCTCTTTTCAGTTTTTGCCATTGTTCTTCCGACAAATGCAATAACGGGAAAAATTGCAAAACAGGTGCGACTTCTAATTCCCCAGGCAAGACAAATCGGCCTGGTTGAATAAATTGCATTCCTTCTGCTTTGCAAGCAAGTAAATAGTCGGTATAAGATTTTGCAATCTGCGCTAAAACATCTTCATTGACGACCGCACTTAAGTCGAGCTTTTTCAGTTTATCCAACCACTCTTGGGCAAACTGTTGGCGAATACCCGATGTAATTTTAGCTTGTTCAAGTGACCATTGTTGAAAATCTAGATTCAGCAAAGGTAAATCCAATAGCCATTCACCAGGATAATCGAAAATATCCAAGTATAATGTGCCACGTTCTTTAAAATGACGAAGTAAGCCCGATTGACGTTCAAAACGAATAGCAAGACGTGTTTCACTCACCCCTCGAGTAGATTGGCACCATTGTGGTGGATTATTCACTAAATCATTGAGATTCGCTTCATAATCAAAACGTGGAATACTTAAATCCTGTTGAGGCACTCGTTTTACCGCCAAAATAGACTGATTTCGGGCAGCCTCAAATAAAGGAAGATGAGCATTTTCCTCTTGATTAATATGTAACAGTTGATTAATCAAACTCGTAATAAAAGCCGTTTTACCGCTTCGACTTAACCCGGTTACAGCCAAGCGCAAAGTGCGGTCAAATCCACGATTGATTATTTTACAATTCACTCAATTTATCAAAAAACGGTCTTTAATAATAAAGCTATGTTACATCGAAATGTCACTTTTTGTTTTTTATTGTGTGGGTTGAGCCTAATTAATCTGGCACAAGCTGCCCCGCGCATACCTAAAATGCTGACAGAAAATGGCTTAACATACTGCACAAATGCATCGGGTTTTTCCTTTAACCCGCAAACTGCAGACGCAGGTACCAGTATGAATGTGGTGACGGAGCAAATTTATAACAAATTGTTTGATATGAAAGACCACAGTGCAGCACTTGTTCCTGTGTTAGCACAATCCTATTCAATTTCATCTGATGGCAAACAAATTCTCATTAATCTTCGTCAAGGGGTGAAATTCCATCGTACGCCTTGGTTTACCCCAACACGTGAGTTTAATGCAGAAGATGTGGTCTTTTCGATTAATCGTGTTTTAGGGCATGATACTTATCTACCGACACTTTCAGACGATGTAGTAACCTATAAAAATCCACAATATAGAATCTTTCACGAGCAAGCCAAGAAGGTTCACTTTCCCTATTTTGAAAGTATTAAGCTGAATCAAAAAATTAAAAGTATCACAGCAACGAATCCTTATCAGGTCAAAATTGAACTGTTTGAACCTGATGCCTCAATTCTGTCGCATCTTGCCAGTCAATACTCTATTATTTTCTCGCAAGAATATGCATACCAATTAAGTGCTGATGATAACCTCTCCCAATTGGATACTCATCCTGTCGGCACGGGGCCGTACCAAGTAAAAGACTACGTTTATAATCAATATGTTCGCTTAATACGTAATGAGGAGTATTGGAAAAAAGAAGCCAAAATTAAAAATATTATTGTAGATCTTTCAGCTGAGCGCAGTGGTCGTTTAATAAAATTCTTTAATAATGAATGTCAGATTGCTTCTTCTCCAGAAATCAGCCAACTTGGTTTGTTAAGTGAAAAAAATGCCTCTTATTATTTACAATCAACAGAAGGGATGAATTTAGCTTATTTAGCTTTCAATTTTCAAAAATCGTTAATGCAGGATAAAACTATTCGTCAAGCCATTTCGCAAAGCTTAAACCGTTTTAGAATTGTACGAAACATTTATCATAACACGGCAACTGTAGCGAATAATATTATTCCTGATATTTCTTGGGCTTCGGCGATTAACACACCTGATTTTACTTATGATTATCAGCCTTCAAAAGCGGAAAAAATCTTACGAGATAAGAAATTAGCATTGAAAATGTGGGTAATAAACGAAGAGCAAGTATATAATCCTGCCCCCATTAAAATGGCTGAACTTATCAAATGGGATTTAGCAAAGGTTGGAGTGGATGTTAAAGTGCGGTCAGTCACACGTACATTTTTAACCGAACAATTACGCAATCACACTGAAGATTACGATTTGATTTTAACGGGGTGGCTTGCAGGAAACCTTGATCCTGATGGTTTTATGCGCCCGATTTTAAGTTGTGATACTCAAAATGAAATCACAAATTTATCAAATTGGTGTAACCCTGAATTTGATAAGATGATGGATCGTGCACTGTCGACTAATCATTTATATGAGCGTTCTAAAGCTTATAATAGCGCACAAGAACTTATTTTAAATGAATTACCTATTGTGCCAATTGCAAACGTTCAACGACTTTTAGTCGCAAGTGGCACGTAAAAGGCATAGAAATGACACCATTTGGTAGCATCAATTTTTCTACTTTATATTTTATGAAAACTAAGGAGAAAAAATAATGCTCCTTTCAGCAATTAGACATATAGTTTGGGTGATTATCTTATTATTGATTCTCTCTTTGCTAAGCTTTGTCATTTTAATGCGTGATCCGCTTAATGCTGCTCTTATTACCAATAATATTTATAGTACTTACTATCACTATTTAACATCATTATTACAAGGCGATTTGGGCATTACTTATAACGGCGGAAAATCCTTAAAAGATTTAATTTTCACCGTCTTACCACCCACATTAGAACTCTGCTTTACTGCGCTCTTATTAGCTTGTCTTTTAAGTATTCCTTTGGGTGTATTAAGTGCGGTCTATAATCAAGGTGCTTTTTCACGAACATTGCAAAGTATCTCGAATGTTGGTTTATCGATTCCTAGTTTCTGGTTAGCCCCTATTTTGCTTTATGTTGCAGCAATTCAAAATTGGGAAATTGCAGCAATTGGACAATATAATTTACTCTATGAAATCAAACCAATAACAGGTTTTCCCATCATTGATATGTGGTTTTTAGATGTGACTTACCGAACAAAAATAGTACAGAACGTTTTACAACATTTAGCCTTGCCCACATTGGTGCTTTGCATTCTACCAACAATGGAATTTATCCGTATTATTCAACAACGAGCAAATTATCTACTTCAGCAAGAATATGCTAAAGCAGCAGTAACTCGTGGATGGTCAAAATGGATGATCTTAAGACGTTATGTTTTTCGAAATACATTTCCATTATTAATTCCACAGTTTACTCGTGTATTTACCTTAGTGTTAACACAATGTATGCTAGTAGAGACAGTCTTAGGCTGGCCTGGTATTGGACTTTGGCTCATAAATGCTGTAACCCAACAAGATTACAATAGCATTTCTGCCGGTGTAGTGGTAATTGGTATTTGTATAATCATTATTGATACCTTAGCCAAATTACTCATGTTTATATTAGATCCATTTAATAAGAAGGGATGGTATGCAAGATAGAGAACCTGATGAATTTCGTGAAAGTACCTCCTTTTTTCAGATTTGGTTGCTTTTTCGTCAAAATCGTGTAGCGTTATTTAGTTTCTATTTATTTGTTTTTCTTATTTTTATCGCACTTTTTCCCAAGCTAATCATGCCTTATAACGAAAGCATGGAATTTGTGGGAGAAGAATTGATGCCGCCATCTTGGGTCGAAAAAGGCCGTATTGCCTTTTTCTTTGGAACCGATGATCTCGGTCGTGATGTATTCAGTCGACTCATCATGGGAACGCACTATACCCTTGGTTCATCTCTTTTAGTCGTCATTGCTGTAGCGATTATTGGTGGTGCATTAGGTATTCTTGCGGGCATGTCAGAAGGGATTAAATTTCGTGTCTTAGGCCATATTTTTGATGCGTTTTTATCCATTCCTATTTTGTTGATTGCCATTATCATTTCAACATTAATGGAACCGAGCTTGATGAATGCCATATTTGCTACCCTATTAGCTATTTTGCCGTATTTTGTACATGCCATTTATCAAGCCATTCAACAAGAGCTGAAGAAAGACTATGTTCTCTTACTAAGATTAGATGGGATTTCAAACTGGGAGCTATTAAAAAGCACCATTTTGCCGAATATTAGTGTTACCTATACGCAAGAAATCGCCCGTGCATTTGTGGTTGCTATTTTAGATATTGCAGCATTAAGCTTTATTTCTCTAGGTGCACAACGTCCAATGCCTGAATGGGGCGCAATGATTAAAGATTCATTAGAATTAATTTATCTTGCACCATGGACAGTGTTATTACCCGGTTTTGCTATTATTTTTACCATTTTATTGAGCATTATTTTTACTAACGGATTGTGTAAAGCAATCAATAAATATTACGAGTAACCCATGGCGCTGTTAGATATTCGCAATCTTAATATTGAAATTCAAACACCAAACGGCCGTATAAAAATTGTGGACGGCGTCAATCTTTCAGTCAATGAAGGGGAAATTCTAGGACTTGTTGGTGAATCCGGTTCCGGTAAAAGTTTAATCGCTAAAATAATCAGTAATTCCATTAAAGATAACTGGATTGTTACGGCTGACCGTTTTCGTTTTAATGATGTTGAATTACTTAAACTAACACCGAATCAACGTCGAAAAATCGTTGGTAAAGAAATTTCAATGATTTTCCAAAATCCATTAAGCTACCTAGATTCAAGCCGAAGAATCGGCAAACAGCTTATTCAGAGTATTCCGAACTGGACATTTAAAGGTCATTGGTGGCAATGGTTCGGCTGGAAAAAACGTCGAGCAATTGAATTACTACACCGTGTAGGTATTAAAGATCACCTGGACATTATGGCATTATCCTGACGATCTCACAGAAGGTGAAGGTCAAAAAGTCATGATCGCAGTAGCGATTGCAAATCAGCCTCGCTTATTAATTGCGGATGAGCCCACCAATTCTTTGGAGTCAATTACAGCATTACAAATTTTCCGCTTACTTTCAAGCATGAATCAAAACCAAGGCACAACGATTTTATTAGCGAGTAATGATCTGAAAAGTATTAGTGAATGGTGTGATAGCATTTCTGTGCTTTATTGTGGTCAAAATACAGAGTCTGGCCCAACCGAGCAATTATTAGAAATGCCTCATCATCCTTATACACAAGCATTACTCTACTCAGTTCCCGACTTTAGTCGCCCCTTAAGTTTTAAAAGCCGATTGGGAACATTGGAAGGCATTGTCCCCATTCTGGAACAAATGCCGATGGGGTGTCGATTAGGGCCTCGCTGTCCTTTCGCACAACGTGAATGTATTCAAAAGCCAAGCCGATATCGCATTAAACAGCACGAGTTTTCCTGCCATCATCCAATAAATATCCGAGAAAGGCAGTTTAAAGATAAAATGACAACGTCACCACTTACGCTCAATACAGAATCAAAAGGAAGTGAATAATGCCTTTACTACAAGTGGAAAATCTTAGCAAAACCTTTGAAGGTCCGGCTAAATTTTTTGGTACAGAGCAGTTTTATGCAGTAAAAGAGATAAGCTTTTCACTTAATCGCAAAGAAACGCTTGCGATCATTGGTAAAAATGGTTCGGGTAAATCAACCTTAGTTAAAATGATCGCAGGGATTCCCCCCCCAACTTCAGGAAAAATATTATTCAATGATTTACCGTTACAATTTGAAGATTTTCATAATCGAGCACAGCATATCCGAATGGTTTTCCAAGATGCGAATTCAGCATTTAACCCTCGCTTAAATATAGGACAAGCCTTAGACGCACCATTGAAATTAATTACCGATTGGGATGAAGAAACACGCAATCAAAAGATCTTTGAAACGCTTTCATTAGTGGGACTTTATCCCGATTATACTAATCTTAAAATTAAACATCTCTCAATGAGCCAAAAACAGCGGATCGCCTTAGCTCGCGCACTGATTCTTCAGCCTGAAATTATTATTATCAGCCCTGTGCAGTAAAACTCCGTCCTTCAGGGCGGAGATATAAGGCACAAACGGCGTAGCCGTTTCAAAGCTAACTAATCGGGTGTTTGTTGTTGCTCGATGTATTGGCGAATAATTGAAATAGGTGCACCACCGCAACTACCGGCAAAATAAGAGGGCGACCAAAGCTGATTGCCCCAAAGTTTTTTTCGGATACTTGGGTAATTTTTCTTTCTAATCATTCGACTTGATACACCTTTTAGGCTGTTTACTAGCGTAGAAACTGCCACTTTCGGCGGATATTCAATGAGTAAATGAACGTGATCGTCTTCGCCGTCAAACTCGACTAATTTTGCTTCAAAATCATTGCAGACGCTTTCGAAAATCAAATTGAGATCATCTAAAATCGCTTTCGTAAAAACATCACGGCGGTATTTTGTAACAAAGACTAAGTGAACGTGCATATTAAAAACACAATGCCTGCCGTGTCTGATTTCAGTTTCTTTTTTCATAGACCAAGTGTAGAATGTGGGAAAATCATATTCTAAACCTTGCCAATGCAACTACGCAAAGCCTTTAAGTTCGAAATAATGCCAAACGGCGAACAAATCCGCAGAATTAAGCAGTTCTGTGGTTGCTCTCGTTTTGTCTTCAATCGGGCGTTGGCTTGGCAGAATGAGCAATATGAGCAAGATCGCAGCGTCAAATTCAGTTATACGAAAATAGCCAATCTGCTTCCGCAATGGAAAAAAGAACTGATTTGGCTCAAAGACTGCCACAGTCAAGTTTTACAGCAAAGTCTGAAAGATCTTGAAAGTGCGTTCAAAAACTTCTTTCAAAAGCGTGCTGACTTCCCGAAGTTCAAGAAAAAAGGCTTGAAAGAGAGCTTTCGTTTTCCGCAAGGTTGCAAACTGGAACAACAAAACAACCGCTTGTATCTCCCGAAAATCGGTTGGGTTCGTTATCGCAACAGCCGTGATGTCGTCGGCGAAATTAAAAACGTCACAGTTAGCCAAAAGTGCGGTCGTTTTTTTGCCAGTATTCAAACGGAATTTGAATATGAAATCCCAACACATCAAGGCGGAGAAATTGGGATAGATATGGGCGTTGCCCGTTTTGCAACGCTTTCAAGCGGTGAATATTTTAAGCCGTTGAATGCCTTTAAAACCCACAAAGGCAAACTAGCAAAACTACAACGCCAACTTAAAAACAAGATTAAATTTAGCCAAAACTGGCAGAAATTAAAGGCGAAAATCGCTAAATTGCACCACAAAATCGCTAACTGTCGTAAAGACTTCTTGCACCAAACTTCAAGCAAAATCAGCAAAAACCACGCAATGATCTACGTTGAAGATTTACAGGTGTTGAATATGTCCAAATCAGCCAAAGGCACAGCGGAAGATCATGGTAAAAATGTGAAACAGAAATCAGGTTTGAACCGAGCGATATTAGACCAATCTTGGTTCGAGTTCCGCCGTCAATTGGACTATAAAACGCAATGGCTAGGTGGTTTTTTAGTGGCTGTCCCGCCTCAGAACACCAGTCGAACTTGCCCTTGTTGCGGTTATACCGCAAAGGAAAATCGCCAAACTCAGGCTGATTTTGAATGCTTAGAATGTGACTACACAGAAAATGCGGATGTGGTCGGGGCGTTAAACGTTTTGGAGCGTGGGCGAGCTATCGTCCAAGCGTAAAATATAGGCTGGGACACAGCCGTAGAGCTTGTGAAGTGAATCTCAATAGAGGTCAGCAACAAGAACCCACCGAGAGTAACCCACGCAAAGCGTGGGAGCTAGTAGGAATCCCCGTCCTTTAGGGCGGGGAGGATGTCAATGATGATGTTCTTAGCGCATTAGATGCTTCTGTACGTGTTCAATTACTTAACTTAATTTTAGATTTACAAGAACATTTGGGGCTTTCCTATATTTATGTAGGGCAAAACTTAGGCATTATCAAACACATTGCTGATCAAGTCTTGGTGATGGATCAAGGTGAAATTATCGAATCGGGTACACCAAGAGAGAGCTTCACTAATCCTCAAAATAACATCACTCGCCTTCTTGTAGAAAGTCATTTTGGTCAATTGCTTGATGAAAATGCTTGGCAAATAAACACTTCCTAGCCACCTATAAATACAAGTTAGGGATAGACATCTCAAAAAACGTCTTTAAATTGACCGCTCTTTTCATTCTTTTTAACAAAAACTCAGGTTTAGGCGCCGCACTGGCTGCCACACATTTCAACCCAATTGCAACGGTACCAAGTGCTTTATTTAGTTTCTGGCACAATGTATCGGGTCCAATTTTGGCAAATATTTTCTCCAATATCAAAAATGAAAAATAAGCTAATTGTATAATTTTGCGAATCTTTTTGCATAAAATAGGCTTTTATTTTGCATAAACCAAAAAATATTTATGCAAAATGAATCACAACTTTAAAGCAAATAAAAACGCCCTTTAATTACTATTTAAAGGGCGTTTAAATCCTGTTATTAGCCATTCAACTTAAAATAGCTTTGCCTTAATGCTTGATAAGAAACATCATAAATATCTTTGAATTTTGGCATGATTAGCTTATCCATAAGAAGATTTTGTTGTTCATCTGTTAAGTTTAGTTCGGTAAATATTGGGTTGTCGGCGTAAAACTGAGATACAAATGCTACTAATTTTTCGATATACTCATCGCCGTTATCAATTTTGAGCTTATTCATAGTTACCTCCTCCGCACTACTCCGCAATCATTTTACGCCTTTTCAATGGCTAAAGCATACTCAAAATTTATAAACTATGTTATCTTCATACTTGCCTGTATAACTAGCCGAAGCATTGACTACAATGCGCTGTGCGTTGTCAAAAGTCTGCCAATTATCCACTTTGTCCTCGACCATATATTCAATAAACCGCACAAACTCGCTCTTAGTAGAACTAAAGAATACATAAGGCGGTCGTGTGATGTTAATCAAACGTAGAAAGTCGATTAAATCAAAGTAAGTTACTTGCTTGCTTGTAGCTCTCTTGGCGTGTGCATAGATACGGAGGATCTAACACAAATAATGCTTTGGGATTATCAGCAAATTTCGGTAGTAACGTGTGGAATGATTCACGTACAATCTCTACGCCGTCCAAATAACCGTCTGCCTTTGGATAATCAGACTGACGAATACAATGCCAGAAATCATGTTGGAATAAGTCATCAAGCGTTGCTACTTGTTGCCCACTGAACAATAACCAACTCGCTAAGCAATTTAAATCTTTATACCCTTTGAAGTTTTGAATGATTCTGATGCATTCTGCTTTGCAATCCTTCGTCATACGTTTATTTTTTTGCGTAGCGTTACCAACTACAGAGTAAAGCTCGGCACGCAACTTGTTAATGTCATCAATGTGCGCCAATCGCTCCGCATATCCATCAAAATCATTGTAAATTACGTGTGTTTTGGTTTTAATTACTTTGGCTGCGTGGCTTAATAAGCCCGAGCCGCCGAATGTATCAATAATCGTCCAGCCTTCGCCATCACCTTTAATATTCTTATTTAAAACTGTTTCAAAATGTTTAAGAAACATTCGTTTTTGTCCGATAAACGGTAATGGAGCTTGTTTAAAGGTGTTTTGATTTGCCATAGTTTTTCCTTTCTATTCTATGGCGTTCCGATGCTCAAGGCATTCTGACACTCAAATCAAATTAACGTGTAGTATTAACGGTTTTGCAACGAGGGCATTTGATTTCTAAATAACCAACTATCCCCACTTTCGCCAATAATTTGTTACAAAATGTGCAACGGATTGCTTTAATTGACTGCATATATTTCTCCTAGTTAAAAGATTTGTTACAATCCGCCCGCCTTGCGCAAGGTAGGCGGCATATGGCTATATGCAGGTTCGTTCTGCGTAGCTGGTAACAACGAGCATTCCTAGTGCCGTTGTTATCGCCGTCTTTTCTTTACTGAATTAAACTTTGTGCAGGGTAACCCCCCCTTTTAAATTCTTCTTTTATTGAACATTACGGCCAGTTGATTTGGACTAAACCGCCAGCCTTCTTCACTGCCCAAAATCGCATTGAAGCACCACTCACTACAAAAATACTTTGAGCGTTTTTGTTTGGTCCCAAGCACGATGCCTAATGCTCCCCACCAGTCATATTTTTTGCCAGAAGTGCGGTTAAAACAGGCTTTGATTTGCGCCTCGGTGACATCGTTGATGTGGGATTAAATCCCATTTGGTGTTATCGGACACATCAATCTGTTTGCAACGCACGCCACCGTCTTGTACCGATGATGAGTAGCAGTCATACACTGTCGCATGCTCATAATGATGCCCATTGCCAAACTCAATGCGCTCAATGGCAATCTCGCAGTGAGAATAGTTGCCTTTGGTAAAAAATCGAGTAATGCGGTCGGCTCTTTGAATGGCTCTTTGAATGGCTCTTTGCGCCAGTCGCGTTTGTGTTTGTACATCGCCAAATACACCTTAGCCATTTTGATATGCCTCCATCAAGTTATCCATTTGTTTGATAATGTCATCATGGATTGATTGCAGTTGCTCAAGCGTAAGATTAGGGGCTTTGACTTCATACTTGCGCATACGTTGGTTAGCCAACTCAACTTGCAACTTTTCCAAGCCTGCTGCCTGTGTCAAAATCAGGTTTGCAGCGGTCTTATTATCCAGTCTGGCACGTTGCGCAAAATCTGAGATATATCGACTGCAATCACCTTCATAATTTGCCGCTTTAAAGGCTTCTGCTGCGGCTTGACGCTCACGATACTCACTCTCAAAGCGTGTCCATGTACTGTAGATTTTTGCTGCGTGCTCATCGATGTTGGCGATAAGGCGAGTTTGGGTTTCGGCTAAAAGTGCGGTTTGTTTTTCCTCCGATAGCTCAAAGGATTTAGTCGCCATGTTGAAAGCATGAAATCGACTCGGTGCCTTGCCCGAGCATTTGATTTTGCCATTTTCAGCCCAAACCGCACCACCGCCGGTTATACTGGCAGAAATACCATCAATTTCTTCATCGCTCACTTCAATCCAATTTTGATTATCTGTTACTAGATAATCAGGTGCGAACATGCTTGTTTCTATATTAAATAACATCATATTTTTTACCATCCATACCAGCCTATAGCTAAAATTTGAAAGTCTGTTTGTCCACTATTGTGGATTTCAACAACATTCCCATTTTGGATATTTGCACCAACACGCTTTTGACCGCCACCAACATCGGTTGCTTGCACCACACAGCTCCCATTAAATGCTTCAGGTAGATTGACTTTAGCGTAGCCATTAATAGTTACATTCATAATAATTACTCGCATTACACCATTATCTGCCATTGGTATATCAAACACTTCTGCACTGTTGTAATGGTGCGGATAATACTGGTGTCGGTATCTATTTTTTCGGTAGGTGTTGTTTAATTCGTTCCAAACATTGCGAATATCATCTTGTTTGGAAAAGTGATCATGCAGCCAGCCGTAAGATTTACTCCACAACCCCCCAGTCGATGAAATTGTAAGCACTCCTTGTCGGCTATCTCTATACCAATCCGCTCCTTCCGGAGTGTTCAGAAATTCAATTTGGGTTGAATTATTACCAGCATCCCTCATTAACATTGATGCGCGAGGGATGTTATCGGTTTGATAAAAATCAACAAATACGCCTGTATTTTGACCCCCAGCTTTATTTTTAAGCATAAGTCCATTGGCAAATCCCCCTGGTGCACTGCCCTCAATCATTAATGAGCCAGTCATCTTATCACCTGAACGAGATACGCTATTAAGCCCATCAATCCGTCGCCACTCGCTCCATGTGCGCAAGTCAATATTGACATTCCGTTGATAGGTTTCGCCCGAGCGGAAATTGATGTATTTCTGCATGACGTTATAAGCCGATGGATAGACAATCAACGTCCCGGCAAAATTGGTCGGATAATTTCGCTCAGGTGTAGCATCTCTATTCGCCTCTTGCGCGTAAATACCGTAGGCTTTAATGTCATTAAGATTTTGTGTGGTCAGTTTACCACGCGTGAAATTTTCGGCTATTTGTGCATTAACCCAGTCTTGATACGCAACGACTTCATTTTTTCTTAATACTGGGAAAGAGCAATAACGTGACGTGTTATCTTTCATTTTGTACACAAAATTAAAACGTGGGTCAGTTTCGCTGTTTGGATTCATTTCAACACGCCATACCCCCCCGCTATCAATTGGAAACTTGATTTTACTCCAACCTCTTGTTGCTAAAACCAGTTGATTATTGATGGTTTGTTCCCCAGTGTTGGTAAGCAACTCAATCCATTTATATGTAAGTGCCGTGTTATTAAAATTGATGCGACTAAAAAATGAGCGACCTAAAAGTGGATAATGACAATAAACAGACGAATAACCACCAATAATATAAAATGTGACAGCAATCGGGCTTTTTGTGGTTAACGGTAAGCCGGTGATATTACTTTGCGCATTGTTATGTGCGGTGAATGATAAATGCCCGTTAATGCGGTAGCTATAGCCAAAAAGATTAATGAGTTGCTGGCGATCTGTTAGATCTAATTGCAAATTATCTTTACCAACATAGATTTTCTGATAGAGGTTGTTTTCTTCGGCAGAGACTGCTTTATCGTAAGCTGTCTTGACTGCTGCAGAGGTTGCCACGGTATCGTTGCTGTTACTGTTGACTACACTGGATTTTTTGCTGTTGGGGATAACATTGCCAAGCGAGCGTGTGTTGGAGTCAATAAGCTGTTTTAACTGATAACCGGTTTTAGGCGTCAATGCTAAATCTTCACTTTGGCTATCGTAGCCTGTGTAAAGTTTGGTTTCGCCTTTTTGAGTTAAACTTGCCGTCTTTCGGTTGTCATCAATAATCTTAACAATCGCCTCATAAAGCTGAGTTTGCTTATTTTCTACGGGCTTGAACCCCGCTTTTTGCAACACATAATGCACTTCCGCTTGTACATCGCGTACTCGGTCTTGCAAATTATTAAGCCACGTATCGGTTACTCGTGTGCCTTGTTCACCTGTTGCTGGATTACCATTGTGAAAAAGGCCATCATTTGAATCAATTTGAGGCATTAAACTTTTCATATATTAAGATCCTGTTTGATAAGCAAAATAACAGTAAGTATGTGCAGGTTTTAAATCTCGGAAGAATTCCTCAATAATTGGGTCGCCAAATTCCACTAAATGATTACCTGCAAAGGAACTACCTGCGCGAAAATACACAATATTGTCATCCCCATTAAGCACCGATACTCGCCACATAAAAATCAAGTTATCGCGCGCTTCATTACGAAATTGTGCTAAATCCCCCGTTGTTGGTAAATCATTCGCAAGGGGAGAAAACTCTTTAATTTCGATACGATATCCAATACTTTCCGCAATCCGTTTAAAATAGGGAATGGATAAGCCCCCAATTGCATTTAACTTGGCAATAACACGTTTTACTCGTGCTTGATAGTTATTGGTATAATCTGTTTTTATGCCGCATAAATGTTCCCAATCGGACAACATCGTATTGGAGGTGGCAGGTTCAATAATTTGCAATAAATCCACCGCACTTTTTTGTAATCGGTCAAAGGCATTACCATCCACCTCACACTGTGCTAAAAAACGCTCTCCATTTACGTCGTATGAAACAGGCGGATAAAGTTTTGCTAACACCTTTTTGTGGTCAGTTTGCATTATGCCATCTCCGTAACGGTGATTTGACCTAACCGAAACCACTCAATTTTTGTACGCACATCTGCTTTTAGATTAGTGATAGGTGCCGTAAACTTACGGTCAACCACACCGACCAAGTTATTTACCACCGCTTCACATTGCGACACAATCAAATCATCGCCTGGGATTAACGTATTAAAATAATTCGCAAGTGCGGTGGAAATCGCTGCCTTAATTTCGGGTAAGGTCACGCCACTGATTTTTACCTGAATATTAAAATTGACTTTTGTTACATCAGGTTTCACCACTTTGCTTTCTCGCGCGGTCACAGGGCGCACATCGTCAATATATTCTTGGCAGCGACGTATTGTTTCATCGCTTGGCACATCGTTATTTGATGTGATCGCAATATCTACCGTACCAAGCCCACGACGCAATGGGTAAACATAAGCAGCATCCACGCCATCCACCGATAATGCCCATGTACGATAGTCATAACGATTGCCCCCAGCAGGTGGTCGGCGAATAATCTCAAGCAAACGTTCGAGCAAAGACGCATCGCTTTCCGCGTCCGTTGCACCAATTACATCATTTAGCACCACATCGGATTGCACGCCTAAAGGTGCTGCCATAAAGTTTGCTTTTGTCGCAGTTTTAATATTTTGGCTGGCACCTGTCGCAAGACTTCGCACGGTAACAACGGCAGAACCGCTTGCAGAAATCACCGCACTTTCGGTGGTTTCGTAAAATCGGTTATCGTCTGTTTTAATTTGTAATCCAACTTTAATCACCGCATCAGGGGTACCTGTCACTGTTGCGCCACGCCCACTAGCATAAGTCGCATTACGACGGCGAATACCACGCAAGCCAGCATGTTTTTCAAGAAAATCTGTGTCGGCAGTATCGGGAAAGAATTGTTTAATAATCCATTTTTGATGAGCATAAATACCTTCCGCTACAGCAGCAAGGCTACTGGCACGTGCATAATAGTCACTATCTATGCTCACATCAGCACTCGGCTCTAATGACTGCACATCGCGCAAAATCGCTTGGCGAATATCTTCTAAACTCGGCACAATAAACATGGTTTAAACCCTTTTTAAATGACTTTTACCGGGTGTTTAAAATGATAGGTTTCGCCCCGGTTATCTCGGATGGATATATCTAAAATCAATACACCGTTATGTGGTTGGGTATGATTGACAATAATTTCGTCCGCACGTCCATCATCAATCAAGGGTTGCAAGGCTTCTTCGGCATATTGTTGTGCAATTAAACCTATGTGCGACAAATCTTTTTCGCGCGGAATAAGATGGAGCAGAGAGCCTACACGCCCATCTGCCCACCAAGAGCCTAATGGTGTGGTCAATCTGATATACGCTGCATTGGCAAGCGTACTGATTTGTTTACTTGTATAGTCCCCGGTAAACGGGCTGATCTCTCTGTCCATATTGACAGGATAAGATAAGAGGTAAAAAGAAAGGAGATGCAGGGTTTCAGCATCTCCTTTAAGGTTAGATTATTCAGGTTTACTGGTTTTGCCTCCGCTATCGCCAGTATGTTTGTGGTTCCTTAACGAAATTGTACCAGCCTCCACGTCGCCGTCGGTCGTAAAGCTACCGCCACTTTGCTGTACATTACCAGTAAAGCTCGCACCACTGCCACCTTGCACAGCCATACCACCATTACCATTGATTTGCCCTTGGGCAGTAAAGACCTGATCGGTTTCAACCAGTGGACTTGATATATCCACTTTTGTTGCAGCGTTAATCTTTAATACATCACAATCAATCTCAATTAACCGCCCCTTTTTTAATACAATGCTAGAGCCACTTTCATCATAAATGGTCACTTCGCCACCTTGCAGATTTTTTACGCGGAAAGAACCGTTCTCGGTTGCAATCACAATACCGTGGGTAGTTTGTCCGCCAATGGGTAAAATCACCGCTTGCGTGTTTGCTGGAGGCACAGAAGTAAAGCCAAACTGCTGCATCAACTCTACATCTTGCAAGGTTTCATCGGCAAGCCCCGAAGCCTGAACTTTCTGAATATTGTCCGCACTTTTCACTAAGTGCAGCACACCGCGAAAGGCTTGACGGATTTCCTCTGCCGCACCTTGCGCCTTTTGTTGAATGACTTGGCTTAATCGTCTCATTTTGTCCCCTTAATTCGCAGCCACCCAGCTGCCATGTCCGTTAGTAGCCATTAATTTCTTGCCCTTACGCTTACGTGCTTTTTCTGCTTTTGCGTTGTAAGCGTCTGGTGTCCAAATGCCGTCTTGTTTAAAGCGTAGTTCCGTTTGTGTGCCAGCGTTTCGGCTCAGCATAAAACGTCGCCCCATTAAAAAGAAAATGGCATCAATCTCATATTCCTCGCAAATTACATGCACACGTTGCCCTGGTTGCCATAATGTGCCGTCTTGCATTTTGTGATCGGGAACAACGATAGTAAGGGTAAAACCTTCTAGCATACTGTCCGCAATGTATTTTTTCGCCCATTTTTGCAAGGCTTCCAAGTTATCTACATCAGATACCACCACGGTTTTCGGCTTGTAGATAGTCATTTCAGGATCGTGATAAACCCATTTCAGATCGTTTTTATTGTCTTGCCCTTGCTTGCCGTGGCTTTGTGCAAGAAAAGTGACTTCGCTAAACCGATTCGACACATCAAACGTTAAATCCGACTGCTCAAAGTTGTTTCGTTTGCCGTCTTTCATACAACACAAGGTCGCCACAGGTGGTGTGCTGTAATCCGCACCGCCCACAATCAGCTCTCCATTTGGCTCAAACCACAAGTGCAAGCCTGCCGAGTTCGCACAACGCATTGCCGCATTCCAAGCTGTTTCGCCTACGTCAATATCGACTTTATCTAATGTTGGATTATTTTCCGCACGCAATGCCACTTTTTTAATACCAAGTGGTTCAACAATTTTTTTTACCGCATCTAACACAGTCAAGCCTTTTACATTGGTAATGGGGGCAGAGCAATCCACAAGGATACTCGCACGGTCACGCCCATTGAGGCTATAAGTGCGGTTAGTTTTACTAATAGTGTGCTGTGTCGTATCCACGATGCCTGTCATCACCAATTCGCCATTAATGCGCACTTTCACTTCAGCCCCCGAAAAATCAGGTAAAACCGTACTGTTTGAAGGCACGCCCAAATCAAATTTAAAGGCGTCGGCAGGGATTAAAAAGTCACTATCAATATCATAACTTTTCCAGCTATTGTGGGCTTTACCGTCCACTTCCAGCGTAACATCATTTTCATAAGGGTAATTATTTGACATAGCTGTTTAACCACTCCCCACGCTCAACAAAATTCGGATAACGGATCTGCGGATTCAATCTTAATAATTCATCTGCACGTTTGTAATCCTGATAAAATGCATGTGCAATTTGTTGCACAGTACCGCTAAATGGCACCTCACGCACCATTAAAGGCGGTTTACGATTAATTGCCGCAAGGGCAAGTTGAGTAAACTTATGCGCTTTATTGCGTAATTGCTCTGCCGTATTGTGCGCAGCCGTATAAAAACTCGTATTAGGTGTGCTTAATACCGTGATATTTTCCCCACGATGTTCATCGTCTGCTTGTTTGCGTAACAATTGTAAATTATCCATAATTTGTGACCGCACTTGAGTCGTGATGTACTCAATATCCTGTGGCAATAAATCATCGTCCTCTACCAATTCAGTGGCAATACGCAACAAAGCAACACTAGAGGCTAACTGCATCATTAAATGCACAGATTCAGTATCGTCCTTACTAAAAGAGGTCGTTAATGATTTCAACGCCGCTTGTTCTTTGGCAGATTTAATATTCTTACCACTCACTAAATCAGCAGGAATATGCTTGATTTGACGTATTGTGCGGAGTACCTCATCAAATTTTGCACGCAGGGTTAAGTCCTTGCACGAAGCAATTTGGCGCAATCCAGAATCAATCATGGTTACCAAATCACGCACAGCACGGCTAGATTTTGCTTTAAAGTTATCTTGTGTCACGACAGGCGACACACCATACTTGGTTTTGTCAAAATCAAATAACCCGCGCACTTGCTCAAAACAGCCAAATAATGCGCCATAAACACCCAACAAACGTGATTTTGTATTAGCGGCAAAGGCAACAATCTCCATAAATTCGCCATACAATGCCATCACATCATCAACAAAATTTTCTAATTCAGTCAGTAAGGCATCTATTTTTGCCAATAGGGAATAATTAAAGACAAAAATCGGTTTAGCTGGCGTAGATTCAATAAAAGTCAAATCTAACGCCACATAATCAATCATTTCTGCTTCGTGGTGAAAACTCGCCCCAGTGCAAATCATATTTTGCAAACGCCCACGAATCGGATGCACTAATGTTGCTGCCCCTGATTTTTGTAACACGCTTAAAAACTTCTTAAAGTCCGTATAATAGCCTGTCCCATAAAATACGGCTTGCATACGCACGGTTAATGGATTTAATCCCAAATCTTCCACGTCTGCGCCATTGACGAAAGGATAAGCATGCTCAATGGTCGAGCGATAGACATCATCATCCACCGAAAGCACATCGAAACGCACGCCGCGAAAACTTGCACGTTGCACAGGCATTGTCCAACCCATAGTTACCCCCGTTTCATTGATTGATAGATATTTTCAGCAACCCCTTCATAAACAGGTCGCCCATCCATATCAATCTTAATTTGATTTTGAATTGTAAAATTTTGGCTTTCAATGGCGGTTTTTAATCCATCACTAATGGTTTGCCCAAAATGCTAAAAATCCGCTTGATAGTTAGCCAAGCTAGATAAATCACCCAGTGTGCGACTTAAAGCGGAGTCGGTGTCATTAGCCGCTACAGATAAACCTGAATAGCCTTTCCCCTGATTGCGAATTTCCGCAATTTTTACCGCACTTTGGCGCGTGCGCTCATCATATTGGGCTTGAGTGAGAGTGCCTAGCTCAAGGCGTAAAGCGGCAACTTCATCTTTACGTGCAATTTCAGCCACTTCGCCCGAGCGAGAAGCCGTCCCCCATACAGAATTTTTGTTATAACCGAAACCTTGCGGTGCGTAATGGGTTGTGGTCGGTTTATTGCCACCGTAAGCATTGGGATAAAATTGGTTTTCAAGCTGTTTTTCTTGAGCAGTTTTCGCCTCAGCTTTTTCTTCAGCCTTCGCTTCTTCCGTTGTACGTTGTTCTCCAGCAATCATTAAACCACTGGTAAAAAGTGCCCCTGCACTAAGAATACTGCCTAACTTACCGCCCCCTTTAATTTTTAAACCGTTTTTCCCTTTCCCTAGATTGCCAGCGACATCTGCTACATCACTAAGCCCAATTCCGCCTCGTTTAACGCCCAATAATGCTAATGCACCACTAGCCGCAATCGCAGCCGTACTTAATGCTGTAATAACGGTGCCAGCTGTAGTCAGTGTAGAGGTTAAATCAGGATAGGCTTTCGCATATTCAGCCAGTTTTGTAGCCGCATCACCAAGAGCATCATTAAAACTTTTCATGCCTTCCATTTGTGCAAATTCAACTGCATTTTTAGCTTGTTCTACTTTTGCACTGTTAGTTGACATCACAACTTTATGGGACTTATCTGTAGCGCCTTCAGAATTCGTGACTTCTTCTTTTACTTGCTTGCCTAGTTCAACATTGTTGCGAATCCCAAGAAGTGCCATTAAGGCTTGACGGTCAGAAATAATCTGCCCAATGGCCGTACCTTCTACTAAGTTTGTCATTTGTTCTATTAAGGCTTGCTGTTCTTCTTTTTTGGCTGTTTTCAATTTCGCTTTTAAGGCTTGATAACGTTTGTCTTCTCCTACGACCATATCCATAATAGAACCAAAGGCCTCAATAGAATTCTTACCTTGTTTCTTCTCATTCTCCATGGATTTAATAAAATCAATGCCGTGGGTTTTCCCATCTTTGCCTTTAATTTCTAATTTAGAAAAACGATCTGCAGTCTCTTTAGACGTAAGTTTGGCGAGTAAATTAACCAGGTTATTACCTGCTTCATCACTTGTCCCTGCGGTAACACGCGCTTGTTGGTTTGCGACTAATAATGCTTCAAAGCCATCCATGCCCGAAAGCCCAGCCGATTTAGCTGCCGCCATTTGTTGTGGAAGCCAACGTGCCATATCGGCAAGTTCAAAGTTACCCGCTTGCCCAGCAGCCACAGCCTTATCTAATACCGCACCAATTTGATCTTCGCTGATGCCAAATTGCTGCATAGCGGAAATTGCAATCGCCGATAAATCTTCTGTACTTGCACCTGTTGCCACCGCACCTTTTTGTAAAGTAGGCAATAACTTCATTGCGGTTTCAGCTTTCACAGTACCGGAGGCTAATAACTTATCTAATGCGCCCAAGGCTTCTTCTTTCGTCCCCCTCCAGTTTCTACCGCACTTTTCACCGCATCATGTAATTCTTTCTTTCCTGCAATTCGCCCAGCTACGTCTCGGTCGGAGAAGGCAGTATTGGATACCATCGCTAAGCGTCGGTCATAGTCCATTTCCTTTTTCATAGGTTGTGCCATCACCATAGCTCCAGCCGCCATGCCTGCGCCCACACTAGCAATGGCAGTTCCAACATTGCCTAATCGTTGCCCCCACGTGGTTTTCCCCATTTCCGCATTAAGCCCAGCAATTTTTGAGCGCGTCGCTTCAGCCTCACGCGCTAATTCGCGACTAGTGGCTGTGCCACTACGTTTTAATCGGTTATAAGCGGCAATGGTATGATTAATTTCTTGTTGGATTTTATGTTCACTTCGCACACCTAACCTTTCACGCGCTTGAGCCATAGCACGTGTGCTTTGCGTAATCTGCGATTGCGCTCGTCGAAACACACGACTTGCTTGGTCTTGCGCTTTCAGCTTCAACGCTAAATTCAACTCAGCCATTTTTAAACCCTCTTTAAACTCATTTTAAATCCACAAAAAAAGGGGCTTACGCCCCCTTAGTTTTACGACGCATAAGGTTGTAATGCACCGTGTTGCCTTTTTCTGACTGAGTTTTAATACCTTGCGAATATTGCCAACTTGCCACCCACGCAGCAACTTCAGCGTGACACATTGCTCGTACTTCTTCAGCAGTAAACCCAAATTTAGCCAATAAAATAACCGCACTTCGGTAATTCTTCTCGGCATCAAACACACCGTAATGTTGTTTTATTCGGTTTCGGCTTTGCTCGGGTTTTCCCCAGCGTCGATGTGCTTTTTTCGTAGTTCAGCGATAGCTTGCGTAATCAGCACATAATCATCCGTGGCAAGGTTATCCAGTAAAAACTGTGGCGTGAGCTTATCTTGCGCAATACCGATAATATCAAGCTGTTCAGATAAATAAGCCAAGTCCACGAGCATTTGCTCCGCTTTCGTGAGGTTTTCTTTCTCATCTAAACCAAGCTCGGCGACTTTCTCAAGGGCAGCACATTCGCCACCCAAGGTTAGTAATCGCACGTCAAAGTCAAAATAACGCTTGTCTTCATAAGAGATACCAAGAAGTAAACGCATTATTCTTTTACCTCTTTAAGCGCATTCATCTGGATATCAATAACGGCTTCGTTATCCACCGTGTATTTCTCGCCTACTTGGGTAGTAAAGCAACCAAGGTAAGACGTACGCTTATCTTCTTGATTAAGCGGATATACCGTGATTTTCGCATCACTGATACCAGCCCAATCAATCTCTGAACCATCAATCGGCAGAGCAGCAGTCACTGACAGCTCCCAGGTCGTAATGCCTTTAGCAAAGCCACGTGCACGACCTTCAGAGTTCATAGTTTTGACTAATTTACGCCCAGTTTGTTTTGTGACATTTAAATCGGTAATTTCAAATTCAACGCCATTTACTTCTAACACCGCCATTCCAGCATATTTTTCCATTTACGCCCCCTATAAAATTAAATCAATTCGGTTAGCGACAACGTGCAAGCCATTTACCACATCGGCTGGGATTGCCGTATCTAAACGATTTGGATCTTTGCCATTGCGAACAACAAGCAATTTACCCTTGTTCGCATCCACATTTTCTAAAATCTCTTGTTGCTCTAAACGATAGAGCACATCAAGGATTTCCGACCGCACTTTTGGTGGGGTGCGATTAGATAATTTCGCACGAGGGAAACGTAACTCAATACGCTGTTCAATGGCTTTACGCGTATAATCAAGTGTGCGAATTGTGGTTAAATCTAACCACGCAGGATCATCTACATTCGCAGGTGACTTGGTATAAGTCGTAATTGCACGCATAATTTGCACACGATTATTTACCACTGTAATAGGGGTTAAACCGTGGAATAACGCCTGATTGACTTCGGTTTTTAACGGTGTTTGAGTGGCATCAACAGGGGTTAAACCTTTAATCTCAAGTGTATTTAACGGTTTAGCTGGGTCTTCTTCGCCTGCAATAACCGCCCCATATCCCGCAGCGATTAAGGCATTAGATTCCACCGCCCCTTTATACCAACCCACTGTAATACGGTTAGCATTAATTTTCTCGGTATAAGTGGTACCGCTTGCCAACGTACCATTAAAACCTAATACGCCAACACCTGGTTTTTTCTCAACAGGACTTGCTACCGACTCTAAATGTTCGCGCAAAGCTTTCGCATTTTTATCATCCGCAAAAGGGGAGATAATCACGTGATAATGCTGACCAGCTACAGATGCTAATGCCGCTGCTAAATCGGCATTTTCGGCACCATTTGCAAGGGCAGAAACATTCACTGCCATATCATTTACGCTTAATGTGGCATTGACACTAATCTCATTGCCAATTTCGCCTTTACATTTTGCGGTAAGCGTCACGGTACCTTCATTGACTGTTGCACTGACAGGACAATATTCCCCGGCATTAATCACAGCATTTAAACGGGCGGCAATGTTGGCGGCGGTTTCCGATTTAGCGATTGCCACCGCATAATCAAGACCACCAATGACAACTTTAAGCACACCTGCATTGCTTGCTGTGCCTGTTAGCGTAATGGTGCCAGTTGCCGCCACACCTGAATCACTCTCTTTTAAACCAATCACCGTTAAACGAATCATGGCATTATTTTGGATAGCAATACGCGCCATTAAGTGAGCCCAAGACCCAGCACCAAATGTATTTTTTGCATCTACATCCGAATAAATCGGTGTCGGTGCGCTAAATGCTTTTGTTGCATTTAACATTGGTGCCACAATTAAGACGTTTTGCTCATTTGTTGGCAAAGTACTCACTGCATTGCGTGAGTTGTATTCTGTATAAACACCCGGTTTACGAAGACTCGTCGGGATATTATCAAAATCAATATTCATTTCAGCCATTGTCTTTCTCCTTTTCTTTACGAGAACGTGTTGCTGTGATTACAATCAAATCGCCATCATTAATACGACGTTGATAATAAATCGACGGCTCTACCTCTACCGGTACTTGTTCAATATAGGTATAAGGCTGATGTTCCATCGGCACCTTAATGCCTATTGCTGCTTTCACTTTCATTTTGTGTCTCCACCTCAAACGGCACTTTGGCACCGCTTATTGGGTCATAAATGTTGTTACCAATACGTTCTAACATCGGATCTGGTGGCGATAGCTCGCCATGATAATGCGTAAACAAATAATCAGGATTTTTGCTATCCTGCGTCATTTCAGGATAACGGCCATCTTCTAATGGGCTCAAATCGTCATAGACTGCGTCATACTCAATCGCATAAGCCGTTATCGCCCCACCTTTAAAAGTGGCATTATTAAAGAGCGTACGCACCCTTGTCGGTTTCAATGGCTTGACTAATTGCCCCAAGGTTTGCGCATCTAACAAACGGCGTACTGCTGTAATCAACTGATTAACGCCCACCTCTCGTTTATCAGCTCCGCCTTGTCGTGCAGCAATATTGCTACGCAAGCTATTTACTGCCACGATAATGACAAAGTTTGCTGTGGATTGATGACGCTTCAAATTAGTGCCCATACGTTCGATACGTGCGCCCCCAAAAGTGACTAAACACATCGGCAAACGTGATGTCCCAAGACTTTCATCATCGAGCTCGCCACCGTAGCTTTTAACGGTATTGACTAAACGCCCTAAGCCACGCTGTAGGCGTTCTACAAGAGCATTTTCAATTTGAGTGATCACGCGCAAAAATCCTGTTTTTCGGATTAGTAAAAATCACGCCATTGTCGTGTTCGTTGGCATCATTATTCTCTGTAGGCGGCAACCCAAGCGAAATCTTACCCACACTAATATCCTCAAGTTCTTTTAAACTTAATTTATATCGGGTAATAATTTCTTCTGTAATCGTCACATGAGACATACTCGCTAAACGATAACGAGCCAAATCACAACAAAGTCGCACTAAGTTTTGTGGCACACTCACAAGAGGGAGGGTATAACGTGCTGCCAAATAACCATCAATTTGGCTTGAGCTGTCAGACAATGCGACATCAAGCAAATTGTCATTAACTTGCCCAGTCAAATCGAGGTCGGTCAGCTCAATGGCTTGCACTTCCCCTACACGTAACACAAAATCTTCTGCACTGGCGTAATGCATCACTCATCCTTATTTATCGCAGATGGGAATAAGTTCTAACCATGGGTCTTCAGCAAGCATAATGACTTGCTCACCTGTCAAGTTTTCAACTGGAATTTCCACCGAACTTTCTTTGTTAAAACGATAGCCGCAGCGACCATAAGAGGCTTGCGGATGAATTGCACGTAACCTTACCGCATAGGCAATAGGATGAATCGCATCACTACCTTTGGGCGTGTCATCCAACTCGTCTAAAGTGCGGTCGGTTTCTGTGGTGTTTTCCGCAGAATCGGTTTTCACTTCATCGTCTGTCTTGTTTTGCTGTTTCTTTGCCATAGTTTCCTCCTAGTCATTTCTTGCCTTCCCTCGTAAGTGGGGGAAGGCAAGAAAAGAGACGGATTACTCCACAATCTGTGAAGACACCATCACTTTAAGCGTCCCTTTCAACACATTGCTGGTACCGTTGATAATATCGGCTTCCACTAAACGTTTTGCTGTATATTCAAGTGTAGGTGGCACTAAAATCACATTTGGGCGAATGTTCAATAACTTGCCGCCATCGCCTTTTAAGGATTTCATTTTTGCCAACACGCCCATTAAGACCTCTTCAGTTAATTCGCTGTCTTCTACACGATGAGCAAGTTGCCAGAATGCAAAACCTGCATTACCACGCGCACGCACGCCCCAAATATAGGTATCTTCCATAAATACCGTATCGGATTTAGACGGATCAAATTTCGTCTCAATTTCAGGGGTTAAGCGTTCTTGCCAAATAAATGGCTTCACGGCATTCGTCGTATCCAACAAATAAAACGCTGGTTTTCCTGCTGCACTGCCTTTGGTAATATTACTTTGCGTGGTTTGATTGCCTGTGCCATCGACTTCCGCAAACACAGGATGATCATCATCAAAGAAATTCTGCCCGTCATAGCAAAGGGTGCTTTTACCTTGTTTAATTAAGCCAAAGACTAAATCATCAGGTAATTCCGCCGCACTTTGTCCCATTTGTTTTACCATCGGACTAAATAAGCCGACCTGGTCGTCTTCAATATTGGTGCGAGGGATAGCAACAGTGCTTTCAAACAACTTATTCGATACTTGCATACCTTGCGCTTGCATTTTGCGTAAACGACGTTTACCCACCCATTCTTGCAATTTTGGGAAATGCCCTAACCAACCGTAAGTATTGGTTTCGGTAGAACTTGCAATCTTCATCGCAATTTCTGACCATTGAGGATTAATCACGTTTAAACCGCTTGTAAAGTCTTTTTTAAAGGCTTCATCAAGGGCTTTTAAAAGTTCCGATTTTTTGAATTTATCCATTATTTTTGCTCCTTATAGGTTGCCATATAATCTTTTTCGCTTAAGCCTAACGCTTTTGCTGCGGCACTCTCTGCAGCACTTAACGCTGCCACTTTCTGCTCTGGATCGCCTTTTGCTTGTGGCTCACCACTTAATGCGGCCATTGCAGGTGCTTTTTCTAAGTAAGCACTTAATGCCTCAACAGATAAACTTTGCGCCCAATCTTTTAATGCAGGAGCCAGTTTGCCTTGCGATAATGCCGCTGTGATCAATGCCGCTTTCTTGTCCGCTTCTACAGATGTTTTAAGCGCATTAAAATCAGCCTGTAATGCGGCTATCTGTTCGACTGGCACAAATTTAGCAGGATCAGGATTGCCCACTTGTGTGGATAACGCTGCTACCGATTGTTCTTTTTCAGCTAATTTTGCGTAAACATCTAACACGTCCACAGAGCTATCGCCTTTAGCTGCCGAAAGTGCGGTCACTTTCTCCGTAATGTCAGCCTCACTTGCATCTGCTTTTAAAACAAACAGTGTGCATAATGCTGCTAATAATTTTTTATCCATTGGATTGTCCTCTTGTAACAAATTCACGCTGGCTGCCACCATTGCTTCCTCCATGCCATCTAAAGCAGGCGTATTGGTTAATGCAGCATGAAAGATCTTGCGAACATAGCCCTCTGTGTCGTAAGCAAACACAGCCGAGATATAACGATATTCGCCATTTTTGATATAGTCTGCGGCTTTATCAGTCCAACGCACATCAGCAAAAATCCCTTGTGGGGTAAAATAGAAATATTCCATCCAGCCCGCACTCGGTGCTTCTTTGCCATTTTTTAGGGAGTGAATAATTTGGTGTTCGTAGTCAATAGGGAGGGGATTGCGTTGATTATTTGCCAACGCCACCACATCCGCGCCATTTGTATCTGTTACATACCATGCCTCCACATCGGTTGGTCTGCCGTCTGTGGCGCGAAATTTGCCATAAGGTAAAAGTTGGATACGACCATACTTCGCCTTATCAATTTCAAAACTACAAGCGGCAACGGTTAATTTCATCTGAAACCATCCTTAAAAACTCAATTTAGGATGGCAGAATATCGAATTGAACGAGATAACAAGAGATGACTGGCTTCAGCGCAACCAAATCATTTGAAATGTTAGACAATGAGGAACAAGCCTCAGATTAAAGACGTGAAAGATTGAATGATTGAAAACAACCTAAACCCATTTTAAAACGCTTTAAAACCGTTTTAAATTGTTTTAAAAATTTAAAGATGAAATCTTATACCCTAAAAGTAAAAAAATCGCCCTACGTGCGATTTAGAGCGATTTTCTGATTTATTTAATTAAGCGTTGGAGGTAGTCTTGTATATCTTCCAAAATATCCGCTTCATCTTGAGGTGTTAAAATCAAGAAAGGGCGTGCTGGAATCTCTACTTTACGACCTCGTCCTGCTTTCCCCCCGAATTGATGAATAGCCGCGTAAGGCTCATTCGTCCCCACAATGACTTCATCGTTGTTATATTCGGAAGTGATGCTCTCCATCAACCGTTCCGAATTCACTAAAGGTGTGCCTTGGCGATATTTAAGCCCCAACCATTTTGGGCGACCACCCACTTCAAAGTTCTGCGCGACAGCCGATTCCATCTTACCAGCAATTTTACGCATTAAAGGAGTACGATGAGCCGTGACTTGCGCTAATCGTTCAAGCAGTACGGCAACTTCTTGCGCATTATTGATTTCAATTTCGATCATAATGTTGCTTTTACCTATAAACAGGGGTATATTTTGCTACGCACTTAGAAAAGCGATGAATCTCCCAGATCGCAAGCGAAGAGGTGAAATAGACTCGGGACTGTGTGTAGGTGTGGGGAGCCCTACCTAGGTGCGTAATCCTTTTCTAATAGCTTTTTAAGCTCTTTGTCTTTTATTCGTCTAAACGACAGCACAAAGATTTCTTTTGGTAATATTTTCACTACAAGCATTTTCCCTTGTCGAATAAAGGTGTAACGATCTGCAAAATCTTTCACTTGTAGTAAATGCTCGGGAGAATTGATGATATCTGGCAACGCCTCATACTCATCAATCCCAAAATCTTGCCCATCACGACTATTAAATTGCTTAATTAAAGTATCATCAGAAAGCCACACTGTGCCAGTTTTGCTTTTCAATAAATCCTTACTTTCCGCACTCAAGACACCTGCTGCAAATTTAAAATTTTTGGTAAGGCTATCACGCACCTGTAACATTTGATCAGCAGTGAGTTTTTTTCCATCTGGGCTGAGCGTTTGTTTCATCTCCGCCACATGCTTTGCCAAAAATTCAAAATCGTGCTTAAACTCCCCACCTTTCATCTCAACCTTCGCAAACGCATGCGCCAGTTTTTCAGGATAAAGATCCAAATTAGGCTTGTAGTTTAATCGCCCTACATTGTAATCAAAGCCTTTATCCGTCACACGTACCGTGCCATCAGGTAATTTAAACCCTACCGTCTTTTCACGATTACCTTGCTTATCCGCAGGGCGTTCTACTTCCACCAAAAATTCAGAACTATCGTCAGGCTTATCAATCCCACGGCGTTTCAAATCTCTATCGCCTAACGCAATCACCGTACAGCGACAATTAAACCCATTAGGCGGATAGAATGTCGCCCAAAACGGATCATCATAACGATACACCTTACCGCTCAATGCTAAATGGGCAGGGCGAGTACGCGCATCACCCACGGCGGAATATTGCCAATAAGGGCGATTATCCACGTTATCACGCAAGCGTTGATAACGCGCAGCCGAATAAGCTGACTGCATATTGACACGATAAATCGTATTTAACCGACGCGGCGTGCCAAAATATTCCCCTGTTTTTGGATCTGCCAGTAAATGCCCATCAATACCACGAATAGACGGATCTTTCCCAAAAATCCAGCTTTTGCGTTCAAATTCACTCACCAGTTCTTTTTTCCAAGCGTGAAAGCCTTTGCCCTCACGCATAGCGGTTTCTAAAGATTGGTAAATATCCTTTGTCATATCAAGGCTAGTTAAGCGCGCAATCGTCGTGGCACGTGCCAATGCGCTATCCTGCATTTCTTTTACTAACACCTTGCTGGCAAGCATTTTCTTTTGGCGCAAAAACTCAATGGCTTGTTTGGGTTCTACACCAATGGCAAACTTAGGTGCGCTCGGCATTGGCTGCTCCTAATAAATCAGCTAAAAATACCGCACTTGCCAAATAGGCTTGATGGCTTTCACTGGTTAAATCAGGATAAAGTGCGATCAGTTTTTCCTGTGCTTCATCATAGCTTTCACTTGCCATGACCACGCCTACAATTTGTTTCATCATAGGATCAAGCTGTTGATTAAAATCCGCATTTGCCAGTGCATCATCAATCAAACCGTCTAATTCATCTTGTTCGTCCTTTTTACCATTCTGCGCCGACAACACAGCAGCACGACAACCGCAAGTACAGCCTTTGCCGTGATTAAATACGGCAGAAAGTGCGGTCGTTTTTTCGTCCGTTTTCTCGCCTTGCGGTGTGCTTAAAATCAGTTCGCCTTCCTGCGGTTCAGGAATTCCTAATTTATCCCGCACCCAACTTTCAGAAATCTGCACGCCAATGCCCGTAAGTTTAGGGATGGCTTCTGCAAAGACCGATAAATCTTCATATTCTTTTGTGTCAAACTCAAAATAAGGGATACGATGTGGCGCAATATTCGGATCAACATTAATTTGCAAATACGGCAAAATGATTTGTTGAGTGATGGTTTGTGCAATCTGTTTCGCATCGCTAATCATCAAATCACGACGCACTTCATTATGCACATTACCTAACGCATTGGTGGAGCTTTTACCATCCGCCCCTGATGTTAAAGTTTGCCCCAAAATCAACCGAGCAATAGATTTCTCACACCAATCAACCATTTGTAAAAATGGATTATTACCCGATGTAGCACCCGCATTAGCGACATTATGCAGTTCAATCTGCATCGATTCAGGCATAATGCCTGCTGCGTTATGCCCAATTTCAGCCAACGCACGCAATAATGTGCGTTTCTCCGCATTAGTGGCACCGGCACCATATTTACCAATGCGAATCGGCATACCATAAAGCTCTAAAAACTCGGCAAAATCACGCACAGAATAATGCTTATACATATAAAGCCACGCTAAAGTGCGATATAAGCCATCACGAGCCAACTGTGTCGAACGAGATTTATGGCGATGCACCACCCACCCAAAAGGACGTAATGGCTCACCCATTTGATTGGCTGGCGTGCGTAATAATAAACTATCGTCTTTATCCAATTTAAACCAAGACTGCGGACAAGGTTTAAAGCCTTTTGGAACCCATTTGCCATCCACCTGAGCCCATTGAATTTCCAACGCGGAAAAACCGTGTCCCACAGCATCCATTAAATCGATAAACAAGTCTTCAAGATTGGGATATTGATAAAATAACTCATCAATCTCGGCTTGCAATTTTTCTTCCGCTGGTGTCGCATTACGTGGTTCAACAATACGCCAATCTAGCGTAAGCACTGAACGCTTACGTGTCATCATATTGGCGGCAATGCTGCTATCTTGCTCTTCAATATCCATGAAAAGTTGATGCTGCGCCTGAATATCACCGTTTTCGGCATCCTCTAAAATCTGCTTTAATTTTGAAGGCGTAATTTTTGCAGAGGGGTGATCATCTAATACACGACCTGATGCCGTTACTTGCGCTTCATCAGTTTGCGTCGGCTCAGTATTGTCACCTTTTAAAAGCCCTTTAACCTTATCTAAAAATCCCATTTAACCCACCTTAAAACTCCCTAAAAAAACCAACCGCACTTTCATAAAAGTAGGTCGCCATCGGCGAAACCCGATTTCAATTAATCTCGCCAAAACGAATAAAGATCATCGTCTTCATCTTCCACATCAAACGTATCCAACTGATCCAACCCAATCCACTCAATCGCTGCCGAACTACCCACTGCATTACGCCACAACATTTCCAGCGCATCCGGGCCATCATCATGGTCTGCTTTCGGGAAATGGCGTAACTGGGAAATCAGTGTAGCTTGCGAGCTATGCAACAAAATTAAACTATTTGCCATGTGGGGTTGTAGGCTCTCAATACGCAACATTTTGTCTGTATTTGGTTTAGTCGCCGTCGCTGGAACAGGAATGCCACGTTGTGCCGAGCGTTTCACTAATTCATCTTTTAAAAACTCTTGGAATTGCACCGTTTCAACAAACCAACGCTGACAGTGGTATTGCTTCTGCATACGGATCACATCTTCAATAATTAAATCAGGCAGACGTTTTTTCACTTGCGCTTCCACCACATATAACTTGCCTGTTTCTCGATGATATCCGCCCACTAAAATGGCAGAGGGGTCTCTGCTTGCCCCTGCTTTTCCTAAGGATGGGTCAAGTGCACCGAAATAAATTAAATTCGCTGGCAATTCCGTCCAATAAGTCAAACTATTAGCAAACATCGCATCATCACTGCTTAACGGGTCATTTTGATATTCAGAATCAAAGGTGGCATGCCCATCACGAGCGCGAATTTTCATCAAGGTTAAAATCGGGCGAGCAGCCCAGCTTACTACCGCACCTTTATCCATTGCCGCTTGATTTTGCGTATAGAAAGCATCAGCTACCGCTTCGCCTTCGTTTAAGTAGAAGTCCTCCCACTTATCCCATAGGCTCATATCATCAGGCTGACGAATTAAGGCTTTAAACTTGGCTGTCTTCCACGCTTTACTCGATAAAGTGCGGTTTAAAACACTGTCGTAATGGAGAATAGTCCCGATATACACTACATCTAACTTATCCCCAGCCGCGCCCAACGGAAGGACAGTTTTCTTCAACCAATCGTGCAATTTGTCACGCTGTTCAGGGCTACGCACTTGTTCGTCATTTTCAATATCATCCAGTACCACCAAATCAGGACGATAAGCACCGTGGCGTAAACCACGCAATTTCTTGCCAGAGCCTGCTACTTGCACTTTTTGATTGGCTTTTGTGATAATGGTTGCCGCTTGCCACACACGCCCTTGTCCTGCTATTTCAGGGAAATCAATGCGCAAACGTTGGTTAAATTCCAACTCTACTTTAATGGCTTCCAACATTGGATAGGCTTGGTCGATACTATCCATCACAATCAACGCATAGCGTTTTTTCTGTGTCACAAGACAGTAAAGTGTAAAGAGCTGGGAGACCAAGGTCGATTTAGCTTCACCACGTGGCGCAGCAATGGCTAAATGCACTGATGATGGCTGTTGTAATACTTGTGGCAATTGCTCAAAAAGATAGTTATGCAACTGCGAACGAGAGCGAGAACGCACATAATGCAGAAAGTAATTCGACACAAAAAAGTCATAGCCCGAAACAGGATCTAGCACCTTTTTGCGTCGCTCACTAATGGCAGCAAGAGAATCATCCCACCCCTCAAACTTTGCCTCGACCTTTTGTCGCAAGCTGTCCGAATAGGCTTTTAATTCTGCTAATAATTCTTTATTTTTCATATATCTCCGCTGTTTACCCAGGGTAGGTATACCCTGGGTTACGCATAATGCTACTCCGATGGGGTAGGTTAGCGTTCCCCAAAGGGGAACCACTATGGCTATAATTAGCCGTGGGTATACCTACCCACGGTGACTATCACGCCTTAAATTCCTTATTCAACAACTCCCCAAACCCTTCCAATAAGTCCGCAAACTTATTAATCAGCTCAGGTTTATTGGCTTGGGCGAATATGATTATTTGCGTATTCCCATGCTCATAATTTCATTATGCGCCTTTACCTATGGATTTTGGCTGTTGATGTTTTCCAAAAAAATCATTTGTAGCAAATATATTTCCCGTAAAAAACTCATCGTTTTATATTGGATTGTATTTATCGTGATGATTTTTTTCTTAACCTATCCAACAATTTTGCCTTGGATTTTAGAATTAGCTAATTAGGAATAAAAATGAAGAAATTATGTACCGCACTTTTGCTTTCGCTGTTTGCAATTTCTTTCGCTCATGCGAATGAAACCAAACAAATTGTGCTAAAAGTAAAAGAAATGAATTGCCAGCTTTGTGCTTACTTAGTCAATAAAGAACTGCGTAATATCGATGGCGTTATTTCAACAAAAGCATCTATTAAAGATGGTTTAGTGACGGTTGTGGAAGATCCAAAAGTCACAAATCAGCAATTATTCGATGCGATTCACAAGCTGAAATATACAGCTGAAGTCGTGAATTAAACGTTAAATATCTAGCAAAAAGTGCGGTGAAAACTCACCGCACTTTGCTTTAGCTATTAAATATGATAAACGCAATATTATTCAGCATTTCCGCTTAAAAATCCGCCACTTTGATGATTCCAAAGTTTAGCATATAAGCCATTGAGCTCTAGTAATTCAGCGTGCGTACCTTGTTCAACAATTTGTCCTTTATCAAGTACGATCAGGCGATCCATCGCTGCGATGGTGGATAAACGATGGGCAATGGCAATCACAGTTTTATTTTCCATCATCTTATCGAGACTTTCTTGTATCGCCACTTCCACTTCTGAATCCAGCGCACTTGTGGCTTCATCTAACAATAGAATTGGCGCATCTTTTAACATGACACGAGCAATAGCAATACGCTGACGCTGACCACCAGAAAGTTTTACCCCGCGTTCTCCCACATGGGCATCATAGCCTTTTCTGCCTTGAGCATCAGTGAGGAATGGAATGAAATCAGCGGCTTCCGCTCGTTCAGCAGCTAAAACCATTTCTTCATCAGTAGCATTCGGGCGACCATAAATAATATTGTCACGTACAGAACGATGCAGCAACGAAGTGTCTTGAGTGACTAAACCGATTTGGCGACGTAAGCTTTCTTGTTGCACATTGAGTACATTTTGTCCATCAATGGTAATTTCGCCTTGTTGTGCTTCATAGAAACGCAGCAACAAGTTCACGATCGTTGATTTTCCTGCGCCAGAACGACCGATCAGTCCGACTTTCTCCCCTGGTTTGATAGTGAGATTAAATCGATTGAGCAATGGTTTTGTTGGATCATAAGCAAAGGTAATATCGTTAAACTTAATTTCCCCTTGTTTCACTTGTAACGGCGATGCTTGTGGTTTATCTACAATGGTATGAGGTTTAGTTAAAGTATTCATTCCGTCGTTTACGGTACCGATATTCTCAAACAATCGGGCTGATTCCCACATAATCCAACGAGAAAGCCCGTTTACGCGTAATGCCATTGCAGTTGCCGTTGCTATTGCACCCACACCAACTTGACCATTTTTCCATAAAATAATGCCAAGTATTGCGGTGCTTAATGTAAGTAGAATATTTGTAGCGTAAGTGAGCGTGTCTAGTGATGTTGCTAAACGCATTTGAGCGTGTACTGTTACCATAAAATCTTGCATCGAACGCTTGGCATAAGTGGCTTCACGCGAGCCGTGAGAAAATAATTTTACTGTAGCAATATTGGAATAAGCATCTGTAATACGTCCCGTCATTAAAGAACGAGCATCAGCTTGTCGTTGTGCAGTTTTTGATAGTTTAGGAATGAGGGTTCGTAGGATCAAACCGAAGAGTATAATCCAAGTAATGAATGGTAATAAGAACCAAGAATCTAATGCCACTAGAACTACGCCAGAGGTAATAAAATATACCAATACATAAACGAACATATCTGCAAGTGTAAGTACTGTGTCACGTACTGCAAGGGCAGTTTGCATCACTTTTGCGGATACTCTACCTGCAAATTCGTCTTGATAAAAACTTAAACTTTGTCCAAGCATTAAACGATGGAAATTCCAACGTAACCGCATTGGAAATACGCCTTGTAAGGTTTGTAAATGCACGGTGGAAGCTAAAAATCCCCACACAATACTAATAAGTAATAGGGTAGCCATTCCAATTAATAAATGACCTTTTTCTTGCCATAATTTTTCAGGTGTAAATGTGCCTAACCAATCTACAAGCGTTCCCATAAATTGGAATAATACAGCTTCCATTACACCTGTACCTACGGTTAAAATTGCGAGCAAAAAAATCCAGCCTTTCATTCCTGTAATACTAGACCAAATAAAACGGAACAAACCTTTTTTAGGTGTTGTTGGATTGCTTTCTGGATAGGGATTTAAACGATTTTCAAACCACGAAAAAATTTTGTTAAACATATCTTTTCCTTAAAAAGAAAAGGCAACGTGGGTTGCCTTTTAGAAGTGCATATTATTATAGCACAAAAACAAATCAACTTATAGGCTGACAGATTTTCTGTATTGGCTTGGAGAAAGTTGGTAGTAATTTTTAAAAACTTTACAAAAATGCGCTTCTGATTGATACCCCACTTCTAAAGCAATGGCAAGCACAGATTGTTGTGATTGTTTTAATAAAAACGCCGCAGATTGTAACCGCACTTTCGTGAGAAAACGTCCTGGCGACATACCAATATGTTGTTGAAAGATACGAATAAAGTTTGCACGAGACATTGTTGCAAGTTCAGCTAATTGTTCAATATGCCAATCATTTTGAGGTTGTTGTAATATTGCGATCAGTGCAGTATTTAATCGCTTATCTTGCAAGGCAAATAAGATGCCTTGTTCAATTAAATTTTGTTGAATAGCGTGGCGTAAAATATAAATTAAAAGTACATTTGAAAGTGCATCAACGACGGATTTCGTACCCGCATCATTTTTTTGCGCTTCTTGTAAAAAAAGCTGTACTAAAGGATGAATTGGCGTGTCGCATAAATTTATATGTAAATATTCAGGCATTGATGCTGTAAGAAGTGCATCTTGTTGATAATAAAAATTACCGCAGAACATTTTTAAATCTGGTGTACCTCGTCCAATCTGATGTAACTCAAATAATCCTTGATGACTTTTTTTTGTAGGAATATCCGCTCTTTTATTTGCTGAATAATGCATAGAGTGCGGTTGATTTTGAGGAAGAAAAAAAACATCCCCCTCTTTTAAATGAAATTGTTTTTCATTTAGTGTAAGCCAGCACTCGCCTTGTTCAATAAGATGGAATATGCCTTTTCCTGCATCCTTTTCTTGATGAGATATTTGCCATTCGCCTTGAAATTCACAGCGAATATTAATTTCTCCACGCACTTGTGCTAAATGGGTAAGTTTATCTAAATAGTCCATAATGAGATGTTAGCGATAAAAATTGAGATAAATAAGCAAGTATCATAATCTAATCCGCCTATAATTTGCCACACCAGTTGGTTATTAATTCAATATATTTAGGAGAACATTATGTTTACAGATTGGAAAGAACACACATCTCACGTTAAAAAATCATTTGGTGAATTGGGTAAACAATACCCTAAAATGTTACAAGCTTACCAAGCATTAGGCGCGGCAGCTGCAGAGGGCAATGTGCTTGACGCTAAAACTCGTGAACTTATCGCATTAGCCGTTGCTGTAACAACGCGTTGTGAAAGCTGTATTAGTGCACACGCAGAAGAAGCGGTAAAAGCTGGCGCAAGCGAAGCTGAAGTTGCTGCTGCATTAGCAACAGCTATCGCATTAAATGCAGGTGCAGCTTATACTTATTCTTTACGTGCATTAGAAGCATATAGCGTACAGAAAGCTTAATTACTCATCATTCCATAAAGTTAAGTTGATTAAGAGAAAGGGAGCATTTTTTTAATGCTCCCTTGTTTTGTTAAGGTTGTGTTTTAATAATACACCACTCTATTTTTCAAGCGATGCCTCCCCTAAAGGGAATGACTTCGTAAATTGTTCATATTCTTTTGGATTTTTCTCATTGTCAGTAAAAAACGGCAAACCGATCAAACGATAATGCGGTGTATCTTTTTGCAGAATCTTATCCTTGCCATATTCTGCTGTGATGGCTTCTAAAAATTCTTTTTTCCACATATCCGTCTCCACTAAATGCTCACCTTTGGGTTCAATGAAAATTTGGTAATGCAAAAAGTCGTTTACACCATTGGAAGAAGATTTTTGTTTGTCTTTCAGCAATAAAATAAAGTCCGGCATAAATCCTTCACCATCAGCAAAGTTATTCAATTTAAACACTTCTTCATTACGGATTAAATGAACATCATATTTAGACTTCAAATCGCCCAAACGCTCTGAAATAAATTGAATTAACGCTTCTTCCAAACTCGTTCCAGCAAAATTATCCATCACATACCAATCATTTTGCGTGGCAATGGCAGTTTTTACATCATCTTTTTTGACCCATTTTTGTTTTGGTGTGCCAAAAATTTCCCATAATTTTTTAGGCGTAAATTCTTTTGTACCGATAAATGGCTTATCACTTTCATTGAGATGTTTTTCAACCTTTTCCAAGATTTTCAGGCAGCCTGCAAGTTTGTCATCTGGGCTAATCTGTTTATCTTGCCCCAATCCCAAAAATTCAATTTGCCAATCTTTTAACAAGTTATTTTGCAATTCATTGCGATTTTGAATGTTGAGTTTGCTTTGCAAGCGATCGAAATGGAATAAAGATTGACTATTTTTTCCTTTGATATGCAAGGCTTTATTGAAAATGTGTCGCTCCATTTCACTCATTTTTATGGTTCGAGGAAAATTATTTTGTGTGCCAAGTTGCAAGGCTATTTCATCATTTTCATCGGCTGTAAATTGCGTTTCCTGCAACAATTTGCCGTGAACTGGGAATGGAAGCGGTTGCGGTGGCGGATTGGCTTTTAGGCTGTCTGCATTATTGGCTTTGGCATTGGGATTGGGGATTTTTTTATTCGCCCAAATCAATAAGTTTTTAAAATTTTCATTATCTGCAAATTCAGATTTTAGTTTGAATGTGGTTAAAACTTTATCTTTATCGTTTTCGGGAATAAAGCCATCTTTGCGAAGTTCTGCTTTTAATTCTGAAATATAGCGGGATTGCTCATCGTGCGTGTAATAAAACAATTCTTCCAAAATACGCAATTCGTGTTGCATATCGTTGTCAAATTTGCGTTTATTCGGCTGTTTATCTTCAAACGAAAATGGAAAATAACGCACGCCACGACCAATTAACTGCTTTTCCGATACGGTAGCGGCAGCCGTTTTGCCCGATTTTTTATTTGAACCGCCGCCGTTTTGCCCTTCATATAAACGCACAATATCAAACAAATTCAGAACGTCCCAACCTTCAGTTAATCTGTCCACCGTAAAAATAGCGCGGATCGGATTATCAGCCGCTTCCAAATTATTTAGCAATTTTTCCGTTTCACTGTCGGTTTTTTCTTTTTTGGTTTTGTTGGTTTTGGAGTTGGTAATAATCACATTATGTTTTTGATAATTTTGTTTTACCCAATTTGCTAAATGTGCAAACTCAAAGCCATTTTCCCGCATAAATTTTAAGGCTTGTTCGGTGCGGGTTTTGCCTTGTTCGTTGGCGTTATCGCTATCGTTCAGGCTTGTTGAAAATGTCGTTAAAAACGAAAAATCATCCGCTTGCACATTTTCTACCCAATTTAAAAATGCCAAATAATCCGCTTTTGATTCATCAATCGTCTTATTTCTAAACAACATCACAGGCTTGAAATTGGCAATGCCATATTTCAATGCGATTTGATGGCGATACCAGGCAAACAATAAAGCGTGCAATACTCGCTCTTTTTTGTCCAGTGTACTGGATACCAAATTGATTTCTTTGGTATAACCTTTTTGCAAAAATTCTTTTAACCCAAATTTTGTGATGATTTTATCAGCGTATTTTTGTTGCACGTCAGCATTTTCAGGCAGCGTGGCAGTAAATTCCAACAGCACATTTTGGCTAGGATTACCCTTTTTATTGAGTAATAATTCCAAAACTGTGTGTTCCCAGCCTTTGCGTTCAATTTCGGCATCGCTAGTTCCGTTAATTTCCTTTTCTAACTCTAATTCGCCTTGTTTTTTGCTTTTGGTTTGAGCGTTTAAATGGTGTGCTTCATCGCCCAGCATCACAAGATTCAATTCGTGCAAATCCGCCAATGTGATTTGGTTTTCTCGTACAGCGTGGATATCGTTATGCAGTTTTTGAATGCTGGTAAATTTAATTTCAATGCCGTCTGAATGTAGGCTAAACGTTTCCACTTTGCGAATAGGAATAACCTTATCGCCCTGCAAAATTTTTGGCTGAAATAAAAATTTCGCGTGCGTTGGGTCAATAAAATTATTTTCCGTTTTATCCACGATATTGTTTTGATTCACAAAAAACAGAAAATGCCGATACCCTTTTTCAAAATAATACAAAATCAATGCCGCCATCATCATCGTTTTGCCTGCACCTGTTGCCATATTAAATAGCAAATGGGTAGGGCGGTTTTTGATATCGGGAAAATCCTTTAATTTTGAAGTGCGGTCAAAAATCACAAAGTTTTCTAAAGCCGATTTTTGCCATTCAAAAAACGGATATTTCAAATTATTTGAAACAAATTCAGGCAGCCTGTATTTTTCATCATCTCCGTCTTCCAAATACACAGCTTTGCGGTTTTCAATTACTTCAAACAACGTTTTATCATTCGCCATCTTTTTTCTCCGCTTGATTTTTTACTGGTTGATAGAACGCACGGCTTAACGTTTTATCGTCATCGTTCAGGCAACCTGCAAATTGTTCATCGTCCATTTCGGATAATGAAACATACATTTGATTTAAATCTAACATTTCAAGCACCATTTGTTTTTGTTCGTCCAATGGCAAAGATTGAAATTCAGGCTCGTTAATCATTTGACTAAATTCATCCACGCTGACGTTGTATTTTAGGAAATAGCGTTCGTATAATTCATTAAACAGTGTTTTGATGTCGTTTGAATTTTCGCACGCCAAAATTTGTTGTTTTGCGGTTTCGTTAAATGGAGCAAGTTCGGCATAAATAAACTCGCCACCGCCTTGCCAGTTTACAGCTTTGGAAATACCGCCTTGCTCGCCTTTAATCACTTTTTTCAAGCGTTCAACGGCAAGCGTTTCAATATAATCCATTTGTTCAATACCGATGTATTGGCGGTTCATTTTGTGAGCAACGGCGGCGGTTGTGCCACTGCCTAAATGGTAGTCTAGGACGATGTCGTTTTCGTTAGTATTGATTTCTAAAAGTGCTTGAATAAGTTTTTCAGGTTTAGGGCTATCAAAATCTTCACGATTAAAACCTAATTTTTCAATTTCATCTTTTGCCACTTTTAAAGAACCGTGTTCTAATAATAAGTTTGCGTATAATTTTGCGTCGCCCAATTTATAATCTTGACTATATTTTTTTAGATAAAAAATACCGCCTTTAATTTCATATTTTACACCAGGCTTGATTTTTCCATTTTCATCTAAAATATTATTACCAATCGTCCAACGTTTGCCTTCAGGTGGATAAAATGTTCCTTCGGCAGTAATAATTGGAAAAACCATTGTTTCCCTTTTATATGTACCTTCATTAGTCTTTACTGGATTTTCTAAATTGTATTCCCTGCCATTTTTATCGGTATATTTATATTTTCGTTTAAATTCTTGCAAATTTGGAGTAATACTTTCAAAGTCTTTAGCATACATTAAAATACTTTCAGTAATAGTTCCAACACCATCTTTTGTATTGCTAGCGTTTCCTTTTTTCTTCCAAGTAAATGTAGTAACGTAATTTTTTCGTGTAAAAATTTCGTCCATTAAGACTAATAAATATCCATATTCAGGGGATTCACGAAGTGAGCTAGGAGAATTATCAATTTGAACAAGAATAACCCCATCATCAGCTAATAAAGTTTTCGCAATTTCCAAGCGGTTTTTCATAAAAGTCAGCCAAGTGGAATGACTGAATTTGTCGTTATATTTAAAACTATCTTCCCCTGTATTATACGGCGGATCAATATAAATCAGCTTAACTTTACCTTTAAACTGTTTGGCAAGCGAATGCAGGGCTATTAGATTATTGCCTTTGATAATGAGATTTTCAGCTGGTGTGCCGTCAAAATGGCGTTTGATTTCGCCAACGGCTTGTTTGCCATCTGCGGTATAGCGAGAGAATTTTGAGAATGCTTTTGCGTCAAAAAGTCGGTCAATTTCATCAAAAGCAAGGGTTTGATTAAAAAAGATTTCTTGTCTTTTTCGGGTTAATTTAGTGTATAATTGGCTGGCTGGCTGGCTGGCTGGCTGGCTGGCTGGCTGGCTGGCTGGCTGGCTGGCTGGCTGGCTGGCTGGCTGGCTGGCTATTATTGCGTTTAAAATAAATTTCTTCGCCTTCTTCGGTGCTTTGTCCGCCATTTAACACACAATCTTTAAACGGAAAATCCAACACAATATCCGAACTGTCTTTCAAAAAGCGGTTGCCGTCCGTCAAGCCAATGCGATTGGCGTATTTTGTGTAGGAATTATTGATGCGGTGTTTGTCCAAGAAAAAACGAAAATCCTGCAATTTAAACACCAAAACACCATTCACTTCCACAAAGAAATGGCGTTTTAAATCATCATTCCCCAATAACAACCCGATAATGGTCGGGTCGGTTTTTTCCACCAAATCTAACAGAATGTTTTTGGCTAAAATGGTTTTTTCTTCGTTTTCCCATACTTTTTCGTGTGATCGCAGGGCTTGGGTTAATTCGGTTTGAATGTCTGTCTTCATCGTTATCAATCCTCATAAGTTATTTTAATGTGCTATTACAAAGGAATAGCAGAGTGTTTAGGTATATTTATCGACCGTACAGGTTTAATTACTCTCTTAACCTGTTTTCTTTGACTCACAGAAGTCAAAAAATTTTGTTTATCTGTATCAAATTTTAGTGAAGCATCAACACAGTATTAAAACACAGCCTTTGTTAAACCTCTAAAACTGTTCTAGTGCTTTTTTCACTGGGGCAAAGCTACGACGATGTTGCGGTAACGCGCCAAGTTCAGCTAATTTTTCCAAATGTAATTTGGTCGGATAGCCTTTATGCTTGGCAAAAGCGTATTCTGGATATTGCTTGTCTAATTCTTCCATTTCTTGGTCTCGTGCCACTTTCGCCAAAATAGAGGCTGCACTGATTTCAGCCACAATACTATCGCCTTTTACGACGGCTTGCGCTGGAATAGCTAAATCTTTTGGGATCTTATTGCCATCAACCAACACAAAGTGCGGTTGAATTTTTAAAGATTTTATTGCTCGAGTCATTGCCAGCAAGGAGGCTTGCAGGATATTTATCTCGTCAATTTCGTTAGCTTCAGCTCGTCCTAATGCCCAAGCAAGGGCTTTTTCTTTGATTTCTTCAGCAAGGGCTAAACGTTTTTTCTCAGAAAGTTTTTTAGAATCAGCGAGTCCTTCAATTGGATTATTCGGATCCAAAATAACGGCAGCCGTGACAACCGCCCCAACTAAAGGGCCTCGCCCAACTTCATCAACGCCAGCGATCAATTCATAGCCTTGTGGATATTCAAACATTTTCTTTTCCTTCTAATAAATCAATGACCGCTTGAGCCGCTTGCTTATCGGCATTGCATTGAATTTTTTGGTGTAAATCCGTGAAGTGCTGAATTAAAACAAGGCGATTTTTTACCGCACTTTCATCATCAGAAAGATAAGCAGATAGTTTTTCAGCGAGCAATTCTGGCGTGCATTCTTCTTGAATCATTTCAGGCACGAGCATTTCATTCGCAAGCAAGTTTGGTAAAGAAATATAATCAGTTTTCACTAAACGTTTTGCTAAGAAATAGGTCAGTGGTTTCATTCGATAGCCTACCACCATTGGGGATTTACAAAGCATTGCTTCAAGCGCTGCTGTTCCTGAAGCAAGCAGTGTTGCATCAGCGGCGATCATTGCTTGTCGTGCATTGCCGTCAATTAAATGCAGGTCTAGATTTGGCGCAATTTTAGCTTTAATGGATTCAAATTGAATTCGTCGTTTTTCGTTTACCAAAGGAACGAGCAATTGCAAATCTGGGAATTGTTCTTTTAATAATAAAGCGGTTTTCAAGAAAGGCTCAGCCAGAAATTCCACTTCTGAACCACGACTTCCAACTAGGATAGCTAAATAGCGTTGTGCGGGATCAATCTGTAGCATTTGGCAGGCTTCGGCACGGTTTGGTTTGAGCGGAATAGCATCTGCCATTGTGTGTCCAATAAAACGGCAAGGGACATTAAATTTATCGTAAAAGGCTTTCTCAAAAGGCAAAAAGGCAAGAACTTGATGGGTCGCTTTGGCAATTTTATGGATACGATTTTGACGCCATGCCCATACAGAGGGGCTCACGTAATGAATGGTTTTAATTCCGTTAGCTTTGAGCTTGAGTTCTACATCCAAATTAAAATCAGGCGCATCAATGCCGATGTAAACATCAGGTTTTTCTTGCAACATAGTTTGAATGACATTTTTACGAATTTTCAGCAAACGAGGAAGATGTTTTAATATTTCAGCCAATCCCATGACTGAAAGCTCTTCCATATCGACGAGCGTTTTACAGCCTTCAGCCAACATTCTTGTGCCTGCAATACCAATAAAGCGCGCATTAGGATAATGTGCTTTGAGCTGGCGAATTAAACCAGCACCGAGAATATCACCAGATACTTCTCCTGCAACAAGAGCAATGGTTGGATTTGTTTTGTTCATCAAATTTATCCTAAAAAATAACCGCACTTTGGTGTGCAAAGTGCGGTTGAAAATGAAGAAGTTTTATTAACGAATAATTCCGCGAGTTGAACGTTTGAAAAATTCAACAAAAAAACTGATCGCTGAATCGGTTTCCGCAATTTGCTCAATTTCTGGTAACACTTCTTCAAGTGTTTTACCGCCACGATAGAGCATTTTATAAATGTTACGGATTGTGTGCATGGTTGGTTTATCAAAACCACGACGTTTCAAACCCTCTAAGTTTACGCCAAATGGACGGGCGTGGTTGCCTTGCGCCATAACATAAGGCGGTACATCTTGGCTTACCATAGAACCACCGCCTAACATAACGTGTGCACCAACAATCACAAATTGATGAATCGCTGACATACCGCCAACAATCACGAAATCATCTAATTCTACGTGACCTGCAAGCGTTGCATTGTTTGCCAGAATACAGTTATTTTTAATTTGGCAATCGTGTGCAACGTGAACATTAACCATTAATAAATTGTTATTGCCAATAGAGGTTACGCCACAGCCTTGAATCGTGCCACGATGAATTGTCACGTGTTCACGAATTCGGTTGCTATTACCAATAATGGTTTTTGTAGCTTCGCCTTTATATTTCAAATCTTGGTTTACTTCGCCAATACTAGTGAATTGATAAATTTCGTTATCTTCGCCAATCACGGTATCTCCACGTACCACAACGTGAGATTTCAATACAGTGCGAGCTTTAATTTCAACACTGCCTTCAATAATACAGAAAGGTCCAATAAAAACATCTTCGCCAATTACCGCACCTTCTTCAACGAGGGCAGTTGGATGAATTTTTGCACTTGGGTGGATCATATTTACCCCTTAATTAACGACGAGCGCACATTAGTTTTGCTTCACAAGCGATTTCGCCGTTTACGGTGGCAACGCCAGTAAATGAAGTGATACCACGGCGTTCTTTAATCACTTGAACGTTTAATTCCATTTGATCTCCAGGTAACACCGGGCGTTTAAAGCGCGCTTCATCAATACCTGCGAAATAGAATAATTCACCGCCTTTGAATTCGTGAGTTTTAAAGGCTAAAATGCCCATTGCTTGTGCCAAAGCTTCTAAAATTAAAACGCCCGGTAAAATAGGTTCGCCCGGGAAGTGACCTGTGAAACAAGGTTCATTGACGCTGATATTTTTAATCGCTTTTAACCATTCGCCTTCTTTAAAATCCAATACGCGATCCACTAACAAAAATGGGTAGCGATGTGGCAATAAAGTCATAATTTCTTTTGATTCGATCACTCTTGGTTGTTGTTCTGACACGTTGATACCTTACAAAAAATAAACAAATAAAATCTGTCGGATTATACGATATTTATAGCTAAAAATAAAATGTACTCAATATAGCCTAGTGTTTAGGACGAATATCAATGGCAGGATCGTCATCTTTACGATATTTTTCATCAATTCGTTTTTGCAATCCAAAGTCATTTTTATCCGATTCGTTAGAAAATAAATCTTCTGTTTGCGTTAATTGAGGATTTTGAATTCCTATCCAATTTGCAATCCCTTCTAAGAAATTTAAACCTGATTTAAACACCTTATATTCTTTGCGTTCCATATCATCTGATGAAATTTTGAATAGCGGAATATTATGGTGCTCTCGGCTGAAACAGTTTTGATTGAACAAAAGTATATTGTTTTTTTCATCTTGTTGGTGGCACAAACCGTGATCTGAGAAATAAATCATTGAAAAAGTGCGGTGATTTTTCTTCACGTTTTCTTCAAGCTGATCATATACACGTTTTAAAAATTCGTCAGTTTTCTTAATAGATGAAACATAGCAATTTAAATAACCATATCTCGGATTAAGATCTTTATCATCAAAGATTTTTGGATAATCTTCGATACGATCGCAAGCCATTGGGTGTGAACCATAAATATGCAACACAATAAAACGTTTTCCTTGAACAGAATTTTCTAATACTTGGGCGAATTTGGGTAATAAATCAAAGTCACTAAAGTTAGTCGAATTAAAGCTTCCGCCTTTTTTCAAGAAAAAGGTTTCATCAGATTTTGAAGCGAGGGATGAAACGGGCGTATCGAATTTACCGAGCATACCTTGATTAGAAAGCCAATAAGTTTTCACGCCTGCAGATTTGATGAGATCTACTAAACTCAAACTGTAATTGGGTTCCCATTTTTCTTTGTCTGGAAAGGTTAGCATTAAACGAAGTGAGGCGACGGTATTTGTTCCTGCTGAACGAAAACCATCAATCAACGTGCCTTTAGCGTTAGACATAAAGGGGGTGTTTTCTATTGGATAACCGTAGGCATGGTGGTAATCTTTCCGCGCACTTTCTCCGAGTACAATTACATAATCATCATAGCGTGAATTTTCTAATGTTGATTTTCCCCAGTTATCAGATTGAGAGATTTGTTTTAGTTTTTGTACTTCATCTACAATTTTTAATGTGGAACTTACCGTTTCTTTAATCGGTTCAGCAAGCGGCATGTTGTAAGCAAAAAGCAATGTCGCCAAGGCAATAAATGTTTTATTACGATAAAATTTTATGCCAAATTTCACCGCACTTTTGTACTGAAGAAAAATCAAAATAGGAATGGCGAAAGCAATTAAGTAACTACTCACTGGAATTTGCAATAGAAATTCCTTCGTTTCCAATATATCTGTCGCGAAAAGCGAGGCGATATATTGATAGCTTGGAGGACCAAAATTTAGCCCCGTAGGTGTATAAAAAGCATGCAGTAACGTAAGAGGTAGCAAAATAAAATAGAAGGATTTTTTACTGCTGCTTAATAAGAGAATAGTTATTGTCGCAAGCAGAATAAGATCTACAGTTGGTTCTGTAAACATCCCAGAACCGATTAAAATAAAATAACCCGCGAATGCGGCACAAATCACCGCAAAAAGTGCGGGCAAAATTTGGCTTGTTTTTTTCGTGTTCATCATTGTCTTCCCTGAAAAGAAAATATCGCTATTATCCACCTTTCACTCAGAATTTCCATATTTAACTTCTTCACTCTTGAGCGGTTATTTTATAGAATAAGCCAATTTTTTTAAGCCAGAAGGAAAAAACAATGAGCCAACCAATTTATAAACGTATTTTATTGAAATTAAGCGGTGAAGCATTACAAGGAGAAGATGGTTTTGGTATAGATCCTGCGATTCTCGATCGTATGGCTGTTGAAATTAAAGAATTAGTGGAGATGGGTGTGGAAGTTGGCGTCGTTCTTGGTGGCGGCAACTTATTCCGTGGTGCAAAACTAGCAAAAGCGGGAATGAATCGCGTGGTGGGCGATCATATGGGAATGCTTGCTACGGTGATGAATGGTTTGGCAATGCGTGATTCTTTATTCCGTGCTGATGTGAACGCAAAATTAATGTCCGCTTTCCAATTAAATGGTATTTGCGATACTTATAACTGGTCTGAAGCAATCAAAATGTTACGCGAAAAACGCATAGTCATTTTCTCTGCGGGAACGGGAAATCCATTCTTTACCACTGATTCTACCGCTTGTTTGCGTGGTATTGAAATTGAAGCTGATGTTGTGTTGAAAGCGACTAAAGTTGATGGTGTGTATGATTGTGATCCAGCGAAAAATCCTGATGCAAAACTTTATAAAAATTTAACTTATGCAGAAGTGATCGATAAAGAATTAAAAGTGATGGACTTATCGGCGTTTACTTTAGCTCGCGATCATGGCATGCCGATTAGAGTGTTCAATATGGGTAAACCTGGGGCATTACGTCAAGTAGTGACAGGTACTGAAGAAGGTACCACTATTTGTTAGTGAATGTTGAAAAGAATAATATTAAAGAAAATACATAATTAAATTAAGGACTAAACTTTTAATTCATTGAGTTTAGTCTTTTTAATTTAAATAAAGCATTACGGCAGGAATGAAAGTTTTCGTAAATTCTGTTTAGTCTTCATAGTTGGATTATTTAGATATAAAAATCTGCACTCTAATAAGTGAGAAAGTTAATCAAACTTTTAGAATGCAGATTAATTTTTATAAAAAGTCAGTTTAGGCTACAGTGAGTTGTCCCGCATATAAAACAAAGAAACGTAAACAGAATACCCCAATTAAGTCAAAAATTGACACCAAGATAATAAAGTTACGATTGTATTTTAAACGGTCATTAACAAACATATTGGCGATTAATGGGATCAAGATACCGATAATCAATACTCCAACCCAGAATATCGCTCCCCAAAAACCAGATAAGGCATTATGTAAGGCAACTGTTTTTTGTCCGCCACCAAAATGTAAGCCAACGAAGAAACACACAAGCAAACCAAGTTCTGTCACCATAATTGGCACTTCAAATTTGTGGATGAAGTGCGATTCGTGAGAATCACCTTTTAGTTTTCCTGCAATTAAGATAATTAAGAAGGTTGCAGCAATACCAGATGATGTGCCAGAGGCTAAGAATAATGCGGGTAATACTGGGTTATTCAACATTGGATAGCTAATCAATGCAGAAAGTAAGAACCCTGTGTATGCACCAAGCACTGCAGCCAATATGAAAAGAATAACTTCGACTGGACTTGCAATACGTTCTGCAATACCGATGAGTTTCATCACAAATTGCAGTTTTGGTATAAAGCGATTAATTAATGCTTCGATTTCTTTTTTGAAAATCACTACACCCCAAATTACTAAAAATAACATATAGATTTGGAATAGCATGACCCCCATCGACATTACGGAGTTGAATTGATAGTTAAACATCAATTTCCAGAATGTCCAAGGTCGAGTCAAGTGGAAAATTAATAGCGTTAAACCAATTAATGTTGGCACAGATCCTAAAATTACCCCAGATCGAATAATCCAGTTTTGGCTTAGATTTTCTAGTTTATTACTGCGTTTATAGGCAATTGCTAACTGTACTGCACCAGATGAGATCCCCAATAAAAACAAGTAGATCGCAATGGTATAATCCCACACTAGATTAGGCGTATGAAATGGAACTGGATAATCTAACGTCATCTTCTAGGCTCCCCATGTTGGAATGGAATGTGATATAAGTTTGGTTGTGTACCTAATTCCACTTTAGTGCGATAAACTGATTTTTCTTTCACTTTACGTGAAACTGCACTTGTTGGATCATTCATATCCCCAAAGGTTAATGCTTTGGTTGGGCAAGCTTCCACACAAGCCGGTTGTTTACCATTGGCTAAATTTGTATCTCGGCAGAAGTTACATTTATCTGCGGTACGATGTACTGGATGAATAAAACGTACACGATATGGGCAAACTGCTATACAGTATTGGCAGCCTACGCATAAATCTTTATGTACATCTACAATGCCAGTCTCTTTATCAATAAAAGATGCGCCAGTTGGACAAACTGCTACGCAAGGTGCATTTGTACAATGTTGGCAAGATTGACGGAAGAACTCGTATTCTTGATTTGGAAATTCCCCATAAGGTTCACTACGTAGAATCTCTAAGCGAGAAACGCCTTCTGGCACTTGGTTTACATCACGACAGGCGTCCATACAGGCTGTACAGCCGATACACGCATTTTCATCATGTATCATTGCGTAACGTTTAGGTTTATCTGCCTTGTTTTCTTTTGCAAAAGCAGGTAAAGATGTCCCTGTCATAAGGATCATTGCCCCCATGCCAGAAACAAAGTTTCGGCGTGAGCAGACTGTCATTGTTTATCCTTTTGTTCGGTTAGTTTATCTTGTTCAGCTTTACGTTTTTGTTGTTTGCCATGGCAATCTACGCAAAGTTTAACGCGTTGTTTTGGTTGAATACCTTTCATTGCGTCTTCTTTAGGATGAAGAGTATGGCAACTTGCGCAAGGCAATTTCATTGCGTGTACATCATGAGCCCATAATTTTTCACGAAGTTTGTCAGGTTGATGGCAAGCAAAACAAACTTGGTTTTGTTCTTGAACTGAATACATCGGTTTTTTATTACCGAAAATATCCCCTTCAAAACGCATAACATCTTTAGCACCACGACGGTGATTTTCAGAAATGTTACCGTGACAGCTTACACAAGTAATTGCTTTACCGTTATTTGGATTTTTCTTATCTAAATGTGCGCCGTGAAATTTACCAAAGTGGAGTTCGCCACCAGACTGTTCTAGCGTTTGGTTTTTATCTATTTTGTCGAATTTATGGCATTTAGCACAATATTGATTAGGATCGCGTTGGTTATCTAATTGCGGTTCATAAGTAACATGATCCGCAGGTTTTTGTGCATCATCGGCATAAGCCAAAAATGGCAATGCTACAAATGCCGCACTTAACGCTAACGCTTTTGCAGATTTGTTGATTAAAGAAGTTAAATTCATTTGGGTTACCTCAAATTTGACCTTGAAAATCACCGCACTTTCCAGTTTGCACTAAAAAGTGCGGTGCATTTTTCATTTATTTTTGTGCTGGTGGATCAACTAATAAGCCTTTTTCTCTAGCTTGTTGTTCCCATTGTGGTACCACAGTTTTTAAGAATTCTTCTTTCGCTTTACGTTCTTTTTCAATATCAATACCCATTACTTTCCACGCTTTATCAGCAGTTGAAATATCTGGGATTTGAACTGGAGTTTTCACACCGCGTTTAGTTAAGATTACAGCAAGTTTAGTACGTGCGTCTGCTACTTTATCTAAGCCAGAAGCTAATACACGAAGTACTACTTCAGGCGCATGCATATGACCACCATGGCTTGCAGCAGTGTAATCCCAACGCCATTGAGCATGACGAATATCCATTAATGCTGCTTCCATTTCTTCTTTAGTTGCACCTGCGTCCCAAGCCTCTTTTGCTTCAAAGTGAGCTTTGACAACTTGGTCTTCTAAACGACCCATTACATCTTTCACTTCTTTTTTACGTGAAGTAACAATATCGCGTAATTTTTCTTTGCTTTGATCGTGACAATTTGCACAAGTGCTGTCAAATGCCTCAAATGGATTTTGAATTTGGTGATCGGTGTAAACTTTACCGTCCGCACCTTGTACTTTTGGCATATGGCAATCTACACAAGTTACCCCATTTTTACCATGCATACCTAAAGACCAAATTTCAAAGTCAGGGTGTTGTGCTTTTAACATTGGTGCTTTAGAAAGTGAGTGAGTCCAGTCAGTGAAACCAATATCATCATAATATTTTTCAATATCATCTACGGTTTGACCATTATCCCAAGGGAAAGTTACTTGCTTGATGTCCCCTGCAAAATAGTATTCAACGTGGCAGTTTGCGCAAATTTCTGCACGTTTTTCAGTACGCGCCGCCGTGTTGAAGCTTAAATTGTTGTGTGGGCGACCTTCTGCTTTATCTTTTTCAGCAGTGGCTTTTTCTAAAGCATCAAGGGCGCGTAATACGTGTGGACGAGCAATACGTAATGCAGGTTTGCCTTCAGCAAAATCTTTAGAGGTTGTGTCGTGACAGTCAGCACAGCCAATTGAGTTCACGATTTCAGGCCCTCCCTTTGCCCATTTCGCATTGAAATAATCTTTCTCACCCCATTCCGCGATTAAACGTGGAACATCAGGACCTTTACATGTCCAACATGCCATAGCTTGAGGGCCATCATTTGCAGTTTTTGGCGCACCTGTACGTAAAATATTACGCACATCTGTTACCGCATAAAAGTGACCGCGTGGTGCGTTATATTCTTTTGCAAATGCATAACCACCCCAAAGTACGATTAGGCGCGGATTTTCTTCATCAGCATAAATAATGTTTTCGCCATCGCCGTTTGCTGTAGAACGCCAGCTGTTATATTGATTTGGATATTTTTCTGCAAATTTTTCATTTACAGATTCAATTTTCAAATCAGGTTTTGCGGGTTCAACAGGTTGTTCTAATGGCTTATATACAAGCTCAGCAGTAGCTGAGTTAAATAAGCTTAAACTCGCGAAAGACGCTGCCACAATAAGGCTTTTTTTGAATGCGTTCACGATAATTACTCCATTTGTTGTAATAAAAAGGTTAAGTAGAAAGTTGAGAATTATTATTAATATCCACACAAAACGTAGATATATATTTTCATTCAAGCGTAAGATACCAAAAGAAAAAAGTTTTTCTACTCGCAGAATGCTAAAGTTTGAGCTTGATCAAGCTTATCTTTTAAAATACCAAAAAAGAGGTATATTGTTGTTTTGAATAAATTAAGGCGGTATAAAACCGCCTTAATTTTGAGTATTATTATCATTAGTATTGACTAATAATATTTGCTATTCTTTTATCTGATATTTGATATTTCGTACCTAATTGTTGTGCAAATAAACTTACGCGCAATTCCTCGATCATATAGCGAATTTCTGCTACTTCATCGGAAATAGGTTTAGATTTTGGCAGTTTAGCCAGTAATTGTTGGTAAGCCTGTTGTACTTGCTCTACGCGTAACATCGCAGCACGATCACGGTTTACATCTTGAGCCAACTTATCAATACGTTTATCAACGGCTTGCAGATAACGTTGTAAATCTGGTAGGCGATCATAACTGCTCTTTTGCACAAAACCTTGATACACCAAACCTGCAAGTTGCGATTTGATGTCGGATAATGCAAATGCCATCGTGAAATCCATTTTGCCTTTAAGGCGTTGGTTAAGTTGGTAAGTGAGAGTGAGAATCTGCTCCACTTTCTGCGCAATATCCACAGTCACTTGGTTAAGGTTTTCTCGTACAAAATCACGCAATTTTTCAAAGCCAGCTTCATCCCAAACAAAGCCGCCAAAATCGGTAATCAGTTTATCCACGGCACAAGCGATACAGTCATCAATCAAATCTAAGACACGACCGAACGGGGTAAAATACAGACCCAATTTGGCTTTATTCGGCAGTTTTTCGTGCAGATATTTAATCGGTGACGGCACATTGAGCAATAACAAGCGACGTAAACCTTGTTGCATTGCCACCGCTTGTTCAAATTCCGTTTCAAACAGTTTGATACCTACGGCATCTTTTTCATCTACGATGGCAGGAAAGGCTTTCACACTGAAACCGCGCTGTTTTTGTTCATAACATTGCGGCAGCTCGGCGAAGCTCCAAATATGCAGCCCGCTTTGCTCAATACCATCATCTGCCACAGCAGAAATGCTTTCTTGTACACGATCTTTTAAGTTGAATTTCAGCTCATCCAAATTCATGGATTCCGCGATTTTCTTGCCGTTTTCATCTACCACGCGAAATGTCATTTTTAAATGGCTTGGAATTTGTTCCCAATTCCACTGTTCCGCCTCAACGGTAACGCCTGTCATACGACGCAATTCATAAATTAGCGTATCCAATAGTGGTTTTTCCAACGGCACGGCTCGACTTAAAAAAGCTTGGGCATAATTAGGTGCAGGCACGAAGTTACGGCGATAAGATTTCGGCAGAGATTTAATCAACGCAATCACCAATTCTTCACGCAAGCCTGGAATTTGCCAGTCAAAGCCGGTCATTTCCACTTGGTTAAGCAATGGCAATGGAATATGCACGGTCACCCCATCTGCATCGGTGCCTGGTTCAAATTGATACGTCAGTTTGAGTTTCAAATTGCCTTGATGCCAAAAATTCGGAAAATCCAGCTTGCTCACTTGTTCCGCATCATCATTAATCAAGAATGAGCGTTCAAAATTAAGCAATTCAGGATCTTTTTGCTGCGCCTTTTTCCACCAGGTATCAAAATGTTTTTGGGAAACCACTTCCGTACCAATACGCTGATCGTAAAATTCAAAAAGCGTGCGGTCATCCACCAAAATATCGCGGCGGCTTTTGTGCTCCAATTCCTCTACTTCTCGAAGGAGTCGTTGATTTTCTTTGAAGAATTTATGTTTGGTATTCCAATCCCCTTCCACCAAGGCAGATTGAATAAAGATCTCACGGCTTACCCTTGGATCAATAGCACCGTAATTCACTGGTCGTGCAGCCACAATCGGCACACCGTAAAGCGTGACTTTTTCATCTGCAATCACGGCACCACGAGATTTCGACCAACACGGTTCAGAATAGGATTTTTTAATTAGATGCTCGGCGAGAGGCTCAATCCATTCTGGCTCAATTTCCGCCACCATACGCCCCCAAAGTTTGGAAGTTTCCACTAATTCTGCTGCCATTACCCATTTCGGTTGTTTTTTGAAAAGCACGGAATTAGGGAAAATCGCAAAATGCGCATTGCGGGCGCCGAGATATTGTTGTTTCTCTGCTTCTTTTAAGCCGATATGAGAAAGCAAGCCACTTAAAAGTGCGGTATGAATTTGCTGATATTCTGCTTTTTCGGAATTAATCGGTAAGCCCATTTCACGCACGGTTAAGCGAATTTGATGATAAATATCCTGCCATTCGCGAATACGTAAATAATTTAAGAAATCCTTTTGGCATTGACGACGGAATTGGTTTTTACTCAATTCTTTTTGTTGTTCTTGTACATAACGCCAAAGATTTAAAAACGCCAAGAAATCTGATTTTTTATCGGCAAAACGGCGATGTTTTTCATCGGAAGCTTGTTGTGTTTCTTGTGGGCGTTCACGCGGATCTTGAATGGATAACGCAGAAACGATGATCATCATTTCATAAACGCTGCCAAAATTGACCGCACTTAGGAGCATTTTGGCAAGGCGCGGATCAACAGGGAGCTGCGATAATTGACGACCAGCAGCCGTTAATTGACGTTTTTTGCCTGCTTTTTTGGTGCGAACCATTTCAAACGCACCTAATTCTTCCAACAGTTTTATCCCATCTTGAATATGGCGTTTATCTGGTGCATCAACAAATGGGAACGCTTCAATATCATCCAAACCCAATGCTGTCATTTGCAAAATAACGGAGGCTAAATTGGTGCGTAAAATTTCAGGATCGGTAAACTCCGGACGAGAATTAAAATCTTCTTCCGAATATAAACGGATACAAATCCCTTCACTCACACGACCACAACGACCTTTACGCTGATTAGCCGATGCCTGTGAAATAGGTTCAATCGGTAAACGTTGTACTTTGGTGCGATAGCTATAACGGGAAATGCGCGCTGTACCTGGGTCAATTACATATTTAATGCCAGGTACGGTCAATGAGGTTTCTGCGACGTTGGTCGCCAATACAATGCGATTTAAACCGCTTGGATGGAAAATTTTATTTTGTTCTTGCGCAGACAATCGAGCAAAGAGCGGTAGAATTTCCGTGTGTTTTAGATTTTGTTTTTGTAAAGCTTCGGCGGTATCACGAATTTCACGCTCTCCGTTCATAAAGATCAAGATATCGCCTCGACCTTCTGCTTGCAGTTCATCCACCGCATTGAGAATACCTTGTAGCTGATCTTGATTATCTTTCTCTGCAATAGGACGATAACGCACTTCCACAGGATAGGTTCTGCCTGACACTTCAATGATCGGTGCATTATTGAAATGTTTGGAAAAACGTTCCACATCAATGGTCGCAGACGTGATGATAAGTTTTAAATCACGACGACGTGGTAAAAGCTGTTTCAGATAACCGAGAATAAAATCGTTGTTTAGGCTACGTTCATGGGCTTCATCGATAATCAAACAAGAATATTGATTGAGAAAACGATCGTTTTGAATTTCCGCTAACAGGATCCCGTCAGTCATCAATTTAATTTGTGTATCATCACTAATTTGATTGTTAAAACGAACCTTATAACCAACTAAACCGCCAAGATCCGTTTTCAGTTCTTCCGCAATACGTGCCGCCACCGAACGAGCGGCAATACGGCGTGGTTGAGTATGACCAATCATGCCCAAATTTCCGAAACCTAATTCCAAACACATTTTCGGCAATTGAGTGGTTTTACCTGAACCAGTTTCCCCTGCCACCACAATGACCTGATGTTCAGAAAGCAGTTTTTGAATATCTGCTTTGCGTTGGCTAACAGGTAGGCTTTCTGGAAAAATGATGGGATTTTGCACCGCACTTTTCCGTTGTTCTACACGTAATCTTGCTTGTTCAATTTGCTGTTGGATTTCATCTGCAACGGCTTGTTGTGCCTCTAGGTTTTTAATCTTACCGATGCCATGGATGCGGGCAGATAAACGGCGTTGATCCACCAGCATAATATCGTTGAGTTTTGAAAAGAGAGATTGTTGTATCGGATTTAATTCACGTTTGACTGATTTGTTCTTCATACTGATTTACTTTTAAAACCACCGTAAGCCAAGCAAAGCCAACCAATTAAAAATAACGTTCCGCCAATTGGTGTTACCCAAACTAGGAACTTGCCTGCACCAAGCGTAAGTACATAAAGGCTGCCACTAAAAAGAAGGATGCCGTACGTCCAAGCCCCTGCAGCAAAATTAGCCATTTTGTTTGTAACCAATGCTTCACGGCATAATTGCAAAATGCCAATCGCTAAAATCGCAATGGTGTGGAACATTTGATATTTCACACCAGTTTCAACCCACGCTAATTCTTTAGGTTCTAAAACTTTACTTAATCCATGTGCCGCAAAAGCACCAATTGTCACACATAAAAAACCGCTTAATCCCGCGATAAATAACCATTTGTTTTTCATTTAAATTTTCCCTAAAAATAAAGCTAATATCCCTGCAGCAATAAGGGGACCAACAGGAATTCCACCCAAAAATGCTACACCAATAATTGTGCCGATAAGCAAGCCAGTGACTAAAATCGGTTGTTCGCCCATTAAAGGCACACCTTTGCCAGCAAGCCATGCCACAAGCACTCCAACTGCAATAGAAAGAGCCATTTTCCAACTAAGAAAACCTGATAAATCAGGCAACTGAATTTTCCCTGAAACTAAGGGGCTTAAAACCCCAATGGTTAAAATAATGATACCAATTTTAACGCCATATTTTTCGAGCAAAGGAATGTGAGAAGATAAAAAAGTTTGCTGCATAATAAGTAATACAGCGGCAGAGATGGTAATTGTGCTATTGTTGCTTAATACGCCAAGAATAAGAAGTATAACTAGTAATAGAGCAATAGTATTGAATTGTAATGTCATAAAGTGCGGTTAAAAAAATGGAAATTTTGATAAATATTCTAGCATAGAAATTCGTAAAATTATTTTCCATTGTTGTTGAGAAAAAGATGAATAGGGAAGTTAAAAAGGGTTCATAATGAACCCTTTTATTTAGTTAGTAAAATTCTTGAATAATTTATTCTTCAAATTTACCTTTTTTTTCTTTATTGATGGTGCATTTCGCACTAGCCCAAATTGCAAACAATACACCCACTACCCAAATCGCATATAACATTCTATTTCTCCTTAGTATAATGAGTGTTTATTTTTATCAATGAAATTAGCATCTAAACGACCAAACATTTTTGAGTAAGACCAAATAGTATAAGCTAAGGCAATGACCACAAAAACAACTGCAAAAATCAGCATTAATGTTAATGTTAATTCACTTGAAGTTGAATCCCACATTAATAAACTTTGTTCAGGATGTGAACTTGAAGGCATCACAAATGGGAACATTGATACTGCTGCAGTAATAATCACACCAGCCATTGTTAATGCAGAGAAGAAAAATGCAAAACCACAACGATTCGCTTTAGAAAATGCAGCATTTAATAATGCAGCAACTACAGCTAACGCAGGGAAAATCCAAAGAATTGGCATTTCATTGAAATTTCTAAACCACGCACCAGTTTCTACAGCAACTTCTTTATTCATTGGAGACGATGGAGCGAAATGATCGATAGTGCTAGTAACTACATAACCATCTTTAGAATATAACCATACGCCAGCTAATACGAATGCAATTAAAGTCACAATAGAACCAATTTGACTTACTGAACGAGCTCGATCACGTAAGACTTCAGTGGTTTTCATTTGCAACCAGTTTGCGCCATGAGTCACAAGCATTGATAAGCTAATAACACCACATAATAATGCAAATGGATTTAATAGCTCAAAGAATGAACCTGTATAAGTTACTTGAGTCAATTCGTTAAAATGGAATGGAACACCTTGTAATAAATTACCAAAAGCCACGCCAAATACTAATGCTGGTACAAAACCACCTGCGAATAATCCCCAGTCCCAAACAGAACGCCAAGTTGGATTATCAATTTTTGCACGATATTCAAAACCCAATGGGCGTAAGAATAACGCTGCCAAGACTAATACTAATGCAATGTAGAAACCAGAGAAGGATACTGCATATACAATTGGCCACGCAGCAAATACCGCACCGCCTGCAGTTAATAACCAAACTTGGTTACCATCCCAATGGGGAGCAATAGTGTTGATCATAATGCGGCGTTCCACTTCTTTTTTACCTATTACTGGTAAAAGTGCGGTCACGCCCATATCAAATCCATCAGTTACAGAGAAACCAATCAATAATACAACAACTAACACCCACCAAATAAAACGTAGAAATTCATAATCAATCATAATTTATCTCCTGCTTATTTAGTTGATTGTTCAAAGTAGTATTTGCCGGTTTTTAATGCACTTGGACCTAAACGCGCATATTTAAACATCAAATACATCTCAACAATAATGAACGCAAGATAAAGCGCACAAATTAAACCAATAGAGAACCATAAATCGCCTGTGCTTAAATTAGAAGCAGATACACCAACAGGTAAGATCTCGTAAATAGCCCAAGGCTGACGACCATATTCGGCTAAGAACCAGCCGCACTCAATGGCAATCCAAGGTAATGGCAAGCCCCATAAAAGAACTTTTAACAATAATGGAATTTGAGTTACTTTATTACGTAAATTTTGAACAAATGCACCGAATGTAAGTAAAGCAATTAAACCACCAGCTGCAAGCATCGCACGAAATGCCCAGAAGTTAGGACCTACATTTGGAATAGTATCACGAGCAGCTTGTTTAATTTGTTCTTCAGTCGCATCAACAACATTGTTTGTATAGCGTTTTAATAATAAACCGAAACCAAGATCTTTTTTAACTTCATTAAATTGTGCTTTGGTTTCTTCATTAACTTGACCATTCGCTTTTTTCTCAGCCCGTAGTTGAGTAAATAATTCATAAGCACGGATACCACTACGCACACGAGTTTCATTTAATGCTTGAAGATCTTTTAGACCTGTAATTTCTTTATCAATTGAACGAGTTGCTATTACACCACCAAGATAAGGAATTTCAATCGCAAAATCATTTTTCATTTCAGCCGTATTTGGAATTGCAATAGGGTGGAATGGGGCAGGTGCTGCGTGAGTTTCAAATTCAGCTTCCATTGCGGCTAATTTTACAGGCTGTGCTTTACCAATATCATAACCAGATTCATCACCTAGAATTAGTACTGCAATAGAGGCGATAAATCCAAAAGTCGCTGCTACAGAGAAAGAACGTTTTGCAAATTCAAAATCACGACCTTTTAGTAAAAAATATGAGCTAATTGCTAAAACAAAAAATGCGCCTGTCACATAACCTGCGGAAAGAGTGTGTAAGAATTTACTTTGCGCAACAGGATTTAACCAAAGATCTAAGAAGTTAGTCATTTCCATACGTACAGTTTCAAAATTAAATTCTGAACCTGTTGGTGCTTGCATCCAGCCATTTGCGACCAAAATCCACATTGCAGATAAATTAGAACCGAAAGCCACACAATAAGTTGCTAATAAGTGTTTTCCTTTTGATAAACGATCCCAACCGAAGAAGAATAATCCCACAAAAGTTGATTCTAAGAAGAAAGCAAGTAACGCTTCAATAGCAAGTGGCGCACCAAAAATATCCCCGACGTAATGAGAATAATAAGACCAGTTAGTACCAAATTGGAATTCCATAATAATACCGGTGGTCACCCCAAGGGCAAAGTTAATGCCAAATAACTTTCCCCAAAATTTTGTCATATCTTTATAAACTTCTTTACCTGTCGCCACATAAATAGTTTCCATAATTACAAGAATAAAGGATAAACCCAATGTTAGCGGCACGAAAATGAAGTGATACAACGCAGTTAAAGCAAACTGCAAGCGAGAAAGATCAACAACGTCTAACATTCTCAACTCCTTTGTATAAACAACATTAGTTCCAACAATGATTAACAAGGCGATGCCTTAAATAATCCCTAATTACTCAACTCCAATCAGCTAAGTTTAAATTGACTTATCTGCATAATTATTTTTAAAGGTTAAAAAAACACCAGTTATTATAGAGATAACCCAAATTGGCGGCTATTCTACTACTAAACATAAGGATAAAAAATAGTAAAAAATGCTATATAGATCACATTTTTGATATAAATACAAAAATAGGGCTTATTTGTTATATTTCATTTAATTGACCTAGATCAAATTGACATTTTTTCAATAATTTTTGTTTTAAAGATGATTAATTTCATTGTGTAAGAGCATATTTTAATATTTGTCTCAACCAACATCATTTCTTGATGTTTTTAACGACTCGAATAGTATGTAGTGGCATTTAGTACTTAATTTATCATTCAACATTTGTAATGTGATTGTTAATCATTTCCAATGATAAAAAGGATTAAGCTAAAACTAGCATTGAGTTCATTAACCAAATAAGGTAGACTACCGTCCCGTCTTTGATAGCTAATTATCTTCGATTTTTGACCGCACTTTTGGTCGATTTTGTCTGTAAGATGATTAGCTATAATCATTTATATCCCAATACAGATTAGGTTCCCTATGGCTACAAATTATATTTTCGTCACTGGCGGTGTGGTTTCATCGTTAGGTAAAGGCATTGCGGCAGCATCATTGGCGGCAATTTTAGAAGCGCGTGGTTTAAACGTAACCATTATGAAATTAGATCCATATATTAATGTGGATCCCGGTACGATGAGTCCAACCCAACATGGGGAAGTTTTCGTCACTCAAGATGGCGCAGAAACAGATTTAGACTTAGGTCACTATGAGCGTTTTATCCGTACTAAAATGACTAAACGTAATAACTTCACCACAGGTAAAATTTATTCTGAAGTATTACGTAAAGAGCGTCGCGGCGATTATCTTGGTGCAACAATTCAAGTGATTCCTCATATTACCAATGAAATTAAAGATCGCGTTATTGCTGGTGCTCAAGGTCACGACGTTGTGATTGTTGAAGTGGGCGGCACTGTTGGGGATATTGAATCACTTCCATTCTTAGAAGCATTACGTCAATTAGCTGTTCAAGTTGGTCGTGAACATACGTTATTTATGCACTTAACCTTAGTGCCTTACATTCCAACGGCGGGTGAAGTAAAAACTAAACCAACCCAACATTCTGTAAAAGAATTACTTTCTATTGGTATTCAACCTGATGTGTTGATTTGCCGTTCAGATCGCATGATTCCAGCAAATGAACGTGCAAAAATTGCTTTATTCTGTAACGTACAAGAGCGTGCAGTCATTTCGTTAAAAGATGTAAATTCGATTTATCAAATCCCAGCATTATTAAAATCTCAAGGTTTAGATGATTTTGTCTGTGACCGTTTTCGTTTAACTTGCCCAGAAGCAGATCTTTCTGAATGGGAACAAGTGCTTTATAAACAAGCAAATCCAGTGGGAGAAGTGACCATTGGAATGGTAGGTAAATATACTGAGTTACCAGACGCCTATAAATCTGTAAATGAAGCGTTGAAACACGCAGGTTTAACGAATCGTTTAAGTGTAAACATTAAATACATTGATTCCCAAGATGTTGAAACCAAAGGTGTTGAAGTATTAAAAGGCATTGATGGTATTCTTGTTCCTGGTGGATTCGGTTATCGTGGTGTGGAAGGTAAAATTCGTACCGCACAATATGCACGAGAAAACAAAATTCCTTATTTGGGCATTTGCTTAGGTATGCAGATCGCATTGATTGAATATGCACGCAATGTAGCGGGTTTAACTAAAGCCAATTCATCTGAATTTGATAAAGATTGTGAACAACCCGTGGTTGCATTAATCACGGAATGGCAAGATGCGGATGGAAATACAGAAGTGCGTACCGATGAATCAGATCTTGGTGGAACAATGCGTTTAGGCGCACAACAATGTCATTTGGTGTCAGGCAGCTGCGCTCGTGAGCTTTATGGCCAAGAAACCATTGAAGAACGTCATCGTCATCGCTATGAAGTAAATAATACCTTACTTCCACAAATTGAAAAAGCAGGATTGAAAGTAACTGGATTATCTGCCAATAAAAAATTGGTAGAAATTATCGAAGTGCCAAATCATCCTTGGTTTGTCGCTTGCCAATTCCATCCAGAATTTACCTCGACTCCTCGTGATGGTCATCCGTTATTTGCAGGCTTTGTAAAAGCAGCCTATGAAAATCACAAAAAATCTGTGAAGTAATTCTTGGTTCTGCAATAAGTGCGGTAAAAAAATGAAATATTTTTATTTGGTTATGATATAACTTGATGTTTTTGAAGTAAAAAAATCCCCGTTAAATTCATCATTTAACGGGGATTTTTTATAAGCTATTTACTGTTTTTATATTTTTAGTTAGTACGCTTAACTAATTTCGTCCAGTTATAATAACCATATAACGAGTTAAGTAAGTAAGCTGAATACATTAAGTAGATGGCTGGTGTTTCTGCCCAAAGGAAAATAGAAAGAACATTTAATCCAATCCATAACAGCCATTGTTCACGATAACGCAAAATCATTAAAATCTGTGCAGCAACCGTAATAATTGTAGTTAGTCCATCTAAACCAGTTGAACTACCGCCAGCTGCTTGCAATGCCTGAACAAAAAGTAAAGTTCCAACTGTAGTTGTAACAATTAATGTAATCCAACCTTTAACAGTTAAAGCTTTTGCAATTACACTTTCTCCACCATCGCTATTTTGCATGTTGGCTTTCCACATAAAGTAACCAATAAATTGAGATGGTAAATATACGTAAAGTACGGTGTTCATTTCACCTAAGAAATTCGATCCCCAAGCAACATAAAAATAAGTGTAAGCAAAAATTAATCCAAAGAAATAATTACTGATTTTGCCTTTACTTACCAATACCACACACAAAATACCCGAAATGCCAGAAATCATTGCTAACCAAGAATCAGGTGTTTGTACATAAGCCCAAATTTGCGCGATGATAAAAAGCACAAGCCAAACCACCTCAAAAGGTTTCCAACCAGAAACAAATTCTTGTTTTAAACGTTCTGCCAAAGTCATTATTTACTCCTATTGACTTAAGTTTTAATGTAAACATTATTGCATTGTGTTTTTGTAATGTAAAGATTCAGAGCAATTTAATTCTAAACTTGTGAAATTCATCACATTTCTATCAAATTCCAAGCAATCCATTATTGAATGAATTTTGAGAAACTCTCTAAAAATTCACCGCACTTTAAATACAATAATCCAACTCAAGCGGTATGTTGGCTTGTAATAAAAACTGCTTAGTTCGTTCCTGTTGTGGATAAGCAAAGAATTTATCTGCGCTATTTTGTTCCACAATATACCCATCTGCCATCAAAATCACACGATCTGCAACATCTTTAGCAAACTGCATTTCGTGAGTAACAATAATCATTGTCCAGCCTTCTTGTGCGAGTATTTTAAGAATTTGCAACACCTCGCCCACTAATTCAGGATCTAAAGCCGATGTTGGTTCATCTAATAAAATAATATCAGGTTTTACCGCAAGGGCTCGAGCAATCCCAACTCGCTGTTGCTGCCCACCAGAAAGTTGAGATGGAAATAAATCCACTTTATTTTTAAGCCCTACTTTTTCTAGCAAGCTAAGGGCTTTTTCACGAGCTTGAGCCTTATCTTGTTTTTGCACGACAACCATTCCTTCCATGATATTTTCAAGGGCGGAGCGATGAGGAAATAAATTATATTGTTGAAATACCATTGACGAACGTCGGCGTAACTTCAATTCATCTACTTTACTGATTTTCTGGCTGAAATCAATTTTTAGGCTACCATCATCAAATTCTAAAATGCCTTGCTCTGGTCGTTCAAGCAAGTTTAAACAACGTAAAAAGGTGGTTTTTCCAGAACCAGAGGGACCTAAAATTGCTACCACTTCACCTTTATTAATTTCAAAATCAATGCCTTTTAACACGTGATTGCCATTAAAGTTTTTCTGAATATTACTTACTTTTAACATAGACAATCCTTACAAGTGACGAGAAAGGCGTTTTTCTAAACGCATTTGACCAATAGACAATACAAAACAGAAAACCCAATAAATCAGAGCAGCTTCACTATAAATCAAAATAAATTCATAGTTTGCTGCTGTAATATTCTGTGCGACACGGAATAATTCTGTCACTAAAACAAGAGAAGCTAATGAAGTGTCTTTCACTGTACTAATAAAAGTATTAGAAAGCGATGGTACTGAAATACGTAAAGCCTGTGGCATAATTGTACGAATAAATGCTTGTCGATAATTCATACCTATCGCATAAGAGGCCTCCCACTGCCCTTTAGGTATAGCAATAATTGAAGCACGAACTGTCTCTGCTGCATAAGCACCTATATTAATAGAAAATGCAATAATCGCTGTCGGAAAAGGCTCTAAAGTAATACCGACTTCAGGTAATCCATAAAAAATAATAAAAATTTGTACTAACATCGGTGTACCTCGAATTATAGAGATATACACTCGACATAAAGCCTGTAACAATTTTAAGGGTAAATTAGGGCTAGGTAAAGTACGAATAACAGCAACAATCACTGCAATAAGCAAACCACAGAAGAAGGAAATGACTGCCAATGGCAATGTGTATAAAATTGCTGCTTCCAACATAGGCCAAAACGAGCTGATTACATAATCAGCTCGTTCTTCGCTCATAAATGGAAGACTCGCCAACCAATTATTGAGTAATATCATAACCAAACCATTCAATTGAAATCTGTTTTAATGTACCATCTTGGCGAAGTGCTTCAAGTACTTGATTAAATTTTGTAATCAATGCATCTTCACCTTGTAAAAAAGCAAAGGCAGTCGGAGTTTTATCCCCACGATCATAAGCAATTTTTAAATTAGAATTTGGGTGTTGTTTAAAATAATCTAATACAGCCAATTTATCATTAATTGTTGCGTCTGCACGGCCTTGTTTAATAAGCTCTAAGCTCTGTGCTAAACCATCCACTACAAGAATCTGTGCGCCAGCAGCTTTTGCATATTTACCCCAGTTACTTGTTGCAGATTGCGCAGATTTACGACCTTTCAAGTCTTCAAATGATTTAATACTGTTATCCGATGATTTTGTTACTATCACTCCACCAGAATAATTATAAGGTGTTGTGAAACTGTATTTTTTTAAACGCTCTGTGCTTGGGCTAGTTTGGTTTGCAATCACATCAAAACGTTTTGCATTTAACCCCGCATACATTGCATCCCATTGTGTTTCTTTAAATTCCACTTTCAAACCGAGCTTTTCAGCAACTTTACGAATAACCTCTACATCAAAACCTGTTAATTTTCCACTTTTATCATGGAAAGTAAATGGTGCATAAGTCCCTTCTGTTCCGACTAATAAAGTTTTAGTTTTTTCAACACGATCGGCAATTTCGCCTGCCTGAGAAAAAGTTGAGAAAGCAATAACTCCAGTTAAAAGTGCGGTAGTAAAAAGTAATTTTTTCATTTTTTATTCCTTATGTTGTGTTTTGGATAGATGCGATTATAAAAACCAAATTTATGAAAAAAAAATACTATTTATTTATAGTTTATAAACTTTTGTTCTAAAAACTAGAAAATAATTAACCGCACTTTTTGAAAATTATTTTGCATCTATACAACGTAATGACTTATATTTTTACAATTAACGCAAAAATGCCTTTATAAAGAAAGGCATTTATAGAAATTTGACGAAGTACTATAGCTGTAAATAGAAAGAATATAACGAGTAACTATACTTAATTATGCTTCAGAAAAACGTTCAATTTTCGCACCTAGACCACGTAATTTATCTTCGATATGTTCATAACCACGATCGATATGATAAATACGCTCTACAATGGTTTCTCCCGTTGCGATACAGCCTGCAAGCACTAAACTGATTGAAGCGCGTAAATCTGTCGCCATCACTTCTGTGCCAGACAATTGTTCAACCCCGTGACATACTGCTGTATTCCCTTCAATTTCAGCTTTACCCCCCATACGAATTAATTCAGGAATATGCATAAAACGATTTTCAAAAATCGTTTCAGTAATAATGCTTGTACCTTCTGCCACCATATTTAATAAGGTAAACTGAGCTTGCATATCAGTTGGGAACCCCGGATGTGGGGCGGTACGAATATTGACTGCTTTAGGGCGATTACCAAGCATATCTAAAGTAATGCTATTTTCAGTTACATCAACTTGCGCACCAGCTTCACGGAGTTTATCAATTACTGCATCTAAAGTATCAGCCTTAGTATTTTGACAAACAACACGACCGCCTGAAATGGCTGCAGCAATTAAGAATGTTCCCGTTTCAATACGATCTGGCACAACACTATGTTCACAACCAGTTAAATGTTCAACACCTTCAATCGTGATGTGAGCAGAACCTGCACCTGTTATTTTCGCACCCATTTTATTAAGGAAATCGGCGGTATCAACAATTTCAGGCTCACGAGCGGCGTTTTCAATAACAGTCGTACCTTTCGCAAGGGTTGCTGCCATCATAATAGATAAAGTGGCGCCTACACTTACTTTTTCTATTACAATACGAGTTCCCACAAGACGATCCGATACTTGTGCTTTTACATATCCTTCTTCAAGAACAATATCTGCACCTAATTTTTCTAAACCGCTAATATGGAGATCAACAGGTCTAGCCCCAATAGAACAACCTCCAGGTAATGATACTTGACCTTGATGGAAACGAGCGACTAAAGGTGCCAATGCCCAAATTGAAGCTCGCATAGTTTTAACCAATTCATAAGGTGCAGTGAAATGATTGATATTAGAGGCATCTAATAAAACTGCACCAGTTGCATCACGATCTACAACCACGCCTAATTGACGCAAAATTTTCAAAGTAGTTTCAATATCTTTAAGTTCGGGAACATTTGTCAATTTAACAGGTTCTGTCGCTAAAATAGCCGCAAAAAGAATTGGAAGTGCGGCGTTTTTTGCGCCTGAAATATTCACACTTCCACTTAAACGAGATTGCCCATAAACACGAAATTTATCCATTTTTAAGTCCTTAATTAAACTGGTTTAATGCACGATCGCGTTTCCATTTTTCTACGGTATAAGTTTTGATGGTTAGAGCGTGAATTTCACCAGTACTAAAATAAGGCATTAAAGGGGCATAAATCGTTTGTTGTTGTTTTACACGAGATAGTGCAGCGATTTCATCACTCACAACAATCACACCAAAATGTGCATTTTCACCTTGTGCATAGACTTCTGCAATATTTAGTGTGTCTTTTAAAATTTGTTCAATTTTTTGAAGTTCCATCGGATTTCCGTTTAGTTAAGCTATGTAAAATTTGCGATCCAATCAGATAAACCAAAGAGATCTGCTAGGGTTAATAATTGTTTTGGTGGATAAACTAATCGCACTGTTTTATTAAGCTTTTGACACTCTCGTAAAAAATCACAAAGAGCTGCAAAACCAGCAGAATCAATATGCTGAAGATCAGACAAATTCCATTCAACAATAGTTTTATCAAGTGTACTGGCTGACAAAAAAACGCCACGTTGCTGCCACATTGGTAACAACGTGCTGCGAGATAGTTCCCCAAACAAAAAGAGCGTTATTTTATCATTATTTTTTTGCAAATCCCAATTTAGCATAGTTATTCATTTATTGATTGAAAATTATAGGTTGTGAGGCAGATTGCTGCATCTTTGTGATTAATGTATCAATACCTTGTTTGTTTAAAATACCAACCCAATTTTTTATCGTATCTTCCAGCATACTTACGCCTGCTGCTGCCATATCGTAGGCTTTCCATTCCCCACTTTTATTGCCTTTACGCCATTTAAAATCTAATAGGATCGGAGCAACGCCATTAGTTTGAATAATACTTACGCGAATATTTACAAAATTGTTATCGCCTAATTCTTTTTCTGATTCAATTTGAATTTTTTGATTAGAATAATTTGTTAATGCTTGTGCATACTTTTGCTCAATCAATTCGCCAAAAGTTTTGAAAAATTTTTTGCGTTGTTCTGCAGAGGTTGATTTGTAGTATGAACCTAATACTTTAGAACCTGCATATTCTAAGTTTACATAAGGCAATAAATCATTACGAACAATAGTACGTAAATAATTTGGATCTTGTTTAATTTTACTTTGATTAGCTTGTATATCAGAAAATAGTTTATCTGCCGCTTGCTGCATTAAAACATAAGGACTTGTTTCTGCAATAGCTGTTCGTGTAACCAAAAGTGCGGTTAATACGAAAGTTAAAATAGTAAACCATTTTTTTAGTTGAGTAAGGTTCATTATCAATCTCCTAATTTATAAAATTTAACCTATTATTCTGCGGATTCTGATTTTTCATTGCCGTCCGATTTTTTACTTCCATATAAGAATTGCCCAATTAAATCTTCCAATACCATAGCTGATGTAGTGTCTTGAATTTGGCTACCATTTTTAAGCATTGCTGTATCTCCATCATCAAAACCTATTGTCAAGGCAATATATTGCTCACCTAATAAACCTGATGTTTTAATTGATAAAGAACTGTTTTCTGGGATTTCATTATATTCTTGATTAATCGCGATGCTTACTTTCGGTAAATAGCTTTTTTCATCAAGAGTAATAGCACTCACACGTCCAATTACTACGCCTCCAATTTTTAGTGGTGCGCGCACTTTAAGTCCGCCAATATTATTAAAAATTGCCGTCACGGTATAAGATTTCGTCTCAGCAAAACCTTGTACATTAGCTACGCGTAAACCTAAAAAAACTAAGGCACCAATACCAAGTAATAAAAATAATCCGACCCAAAATTCATATTTAATTGTTTGTCTCATAAAAAAATCCTTAACCTGCACCAAACATAATAGCAGTCAAAATAAAATCTAATCCTAGAACAACAAGTGAAGCGTGCACAACTGTTCGTGTTGTAGCTTGACTGATACCTTCTGATGTTGGCATACAATCATAACCATTAAAAAGCGCAATCCAAGTTACGGCTACAGCAAAGAAAACCGCTTTAATAAAGCCATTTAAAATATCATAGCTCCAACTCACGGAATTTTGCATAACAGACCAAAAGCTGCCTGAATCAACACCTTTCCAATCCACACCAACTAAGGAACCGCCCCAAATACCAATCGCGATAAACAAGATTGACAAAATTGGCATGGAAATAACCCCTGCCCAAAAACGAGGTGCAATCACTCGACGTAAAGGATCAACAGCCATCATTTCAAGACTAGAAAGTTGTTCAGTGGCTTTCATTAAGCCTATTTCAGCCGTCAATGCAGAACCTGCTCGACCAGCAAATAAAAGTGCGGTAACAACAGGGCCTAATTCTCGCAAAAGAGAAAGTGCCACCAACTGGCCTAAACTTGTTTCAGCAGAAAAATCGACTAACACGACATAACCTTGTAGTCCTAATACCATTCCAATAAATAAACCGGACAACAAAATAATGAGTAACGATTGGACACCTAAAACATGCATTTGCTTCACAAGCAAAGGAAAATGCTTACGAATTTGTGGCTTGCCGATCAATGCGCCAAATAACATAAAGCCAGCTCGCCCCAATGCACGGAAAAAATCAATCACCTGTTTTCCCAAAGCAGAAATAAAATTGACGATCATTCAAACAATTCCTTCACATAATCTTGCGCTGGGTACTTAAAGCGCACAGGACCATCAGATTCACCTTTTAAGAATTGCACCACGCGCGGATCTTGGCTTTGTAAAAGCTGCTCAGATGTTCCTTCTGCGATGACTTTTTGGTCTGCAATAATATAGGCATAATCAGCAATACTCAATACTTCCTCCACATCGTGTGACACTACGATAGAAGTCAAATTTAACGCTTCATTTAATCGTTTAATCAGGCTTAAAATTACGCCCATACTAATCGGATCTTGCCCCGTAAATGGCTCATCAAACATAATTAAATCAGGGTCAAGCGCAATAGCACGCGCTAATGCAGCTCGACGAGCCATACCACCGGAAAGTTCTGAAGGCATTAATGCGGCAGCACCTCGCAACCCAACCGCCTCCAATTTCATCAACACGATTTGACGAATTAAACTTTCAGGCAAATGCGTATGTTCACGAATTGGAAAGGCGACATTATCAAAAGTAGAAATATCCGTAAAAAGCGCACCTGATTGGAATAACATCCCCATCCGCTTGCGTACTTCGTACAGTTCACGATTAGATAGACGACAAATATCTTGTCCATCAAACAAAATTTCACCTTGCTCTGGCATTAGTTGCCCACCGATCAATTTAAGTAAGGTGGTTTTACCAATCCCCGACGGTCCCATGATCGCAGTGATTTTTCCCTTTTTTACTTGCAAATTCAGGTTATCGTAAATCACGCGATCACCGCGTTTAAAGGTAAGATTCTTAACTTCAATTAGATTTTGATTCATTAAAATCTCGTTTATAAATAAAAAGTTCAATCAGTTTTATATGACCTTAAAAAGTTAGATTTGTTTAATTTAAAGATTAAGTTTTGTTATTTATAGCAACACATTTCTTTGGCTTAACTTTAATGTGGTCATAAAAATAGCTATAAAAAATAGTGATAAATTCTATTTTTAATAACTTAAAATTTTGTCATAGTAACATTCTTTTTGACCTCACTAAAGAAGCTTTACATTTCTTCATTATTTATTGAATTTTAATAATACTTTGTTTATGGAAAATAAACATTGATAAATGCTTATAAATAATAAGCCTGTAAAAGATACAGATTTGATAAAAAAGATTGCAAGAGAAAAGTTATAGAGAGGAAAGTAGAAAAACCTAGCTTTTGCTAGGCTTTTCTATGTTTATTATTTTGCGCAATTGCTGTGTGCTGTTTTTTGTTCAAAACGTTCTGCAACGAAATCCCAGTTTACCACGTTCCAGAATTCTTTAATGTAGTCTGGACGACGGTTTTGGAATTTTAAGTAGTAAGCGTGTTCCCAAACATCTAAACCTAAAAGTGGGAAACCCTCACAACCAGCCACTTCTTTACCCATTAATGGGTTATCTTGGTTTGCTGTTGATACTACGGCTAATTTACCTTCAGCGGTTAATACTAACCATGCCCAGCCAGAACCAAAACGAGTTGCTGCTGCTTTTTCAAATTCTGCTTTAAATGCATCTACAGAACCGATATCGCGTTCAATCGCATCTTTTAATGCGCCTTGTAAAGTAGTGCCTTTTTTCAAACTTTTCCAAAATAAACTGTGGTTTGTGTGGCCACCCGCATTATTACGTAATGCACTACGTTTTTCTGCAGGAATTTTATCAAGGTTAGAAATTAAATGATCCGGACACATTTCTACTAATTCAGCGGGTAAACCTTCTAATGCAGCATTTGCATTGTTTACGTAAGCTTGGTGGTGTTTACTATGATGGATTTCCATTGTTTGCGCATCAAAATGTGGTTCTAACGCATTGTAGTCATAGCCTAATTCAGGGAGAGTGTAAGACATAATGTATTCCTTCCATTGTTAAAAACAGATTTCGTTGAGGTTTTGGTCTATAACCAAAATTGAGCAAATAATAGCAAAAAAATTGATTTAGATCATTAAATGTTTTTGCTTTTTTAATCAGTGAATTTATTAAATTTTGTTTTAAATCAATAAACCTATCGATCTACTTCTAAAGAGTTATGCGTTTGAGTTGCGAAAATTTCATCAAATATTAGAATACTGCCACTTTCTATTTTCCCTCTGTAATTATGTTTGAGCAACACAAGTTATCTCTGCAAAACTTATCCTGCCAACGTGGTGAACGCGTACTTTTTCGTGCTTTGACTTGCGATGTTAATAGCGGTGATTTTGTGCAAATTGAAGGGCATAATGGCATAGGTAAAACCAGTTTGTTACGTATTCTTGCGGGTTTAGCGCAACCTTTGGAAGGCGAAGTGCGGTGGGATTCTGAAGCGATTTCCAAACAACGTGAACAATATCATCAGAATTTGCTTTATTTAGGTCATCTTTCTGGTGTTAAACCAGAATTAACCGCGTGGGAAAATTTGCAGTTTTATCAACGAATTAGCCAAGCGGAACAAAATCCTGATATTTTATGGGATTTACTTGAGAAAGTAGGATTATTAGGTCGCGAAGATTTGCCGGCTGCACAGCTTTCTGCAGGACAACAAAAACGTATCGCCTTAGGTCGCTTATGGCTTTCTCAAGCTCCTTTATGGATTTTAGATGAACCCTTTACTGCGATTGATAAAAAAGGCGTGGAAATTTTAACCGCACTTTTTGATAAGCACGCTCAACGAGGTGGTATTGTGTTACTGACCAGCCATCAAGAAGTGCCAAGTTCTCATCTGCAAAAATTGAATCTAGCAGCTTATAAAGCGGAATAACTTAATGATTTTTCTAGAAATAATTAAACGCGAACTTCAAATTGCGATGCGTAAAAATGCGGAAATTTTAAATCCGCTGTGGTTCTTTTTGCTTGTGATTACCTTGTTTCCGTTGGTTATTGGGCCAGATCCTAAATTACTTTCCCGTATCGCACCGGGTATCGCATGGGTAGCCGCATTACTTTCAGCATTGCTTTCTTTTGAACGTTTATTCCGTGATGATTTTATTGATGGTTCTCTCGAACAATTAATGCTAACTGCACAGCCTTTACCAATGACAGCTTTGGCTAAAGTGGTTGCACATTGGTTGCTCACAGGTTTACCGCTTATTTTATTATCGCCTATTGCAGCTTTGTTACTTTCTCTTGAAGTGAATATTTGGTGGGCATTAGTTTTGACATTGTTGCTTGGCACCCCTGTATTGAGCTGTATTGGCGCAATTGGCGTGGCTTTAACAGTGGGGTTGCGAAAAGGGGGTGTGTTGTTGAGTTTGCTTGTTGTTCCGTTATTTATTCCCGTTTTAATTTTTGCTTCATCAATATTAGAAGCAGCAGGATTAAATGTGCCTTATGGGGGACAACTGGCGATTTTAGGTGCAATGATGGTTGGCGCAGTAACACTTTCGCCTTTTGCCATCGCGGCGGCACTGCGAATTAGTTTAGATAATTAATTTTATTTCATCGTATAAAAGTGCGGTAATTTTTCTCTTTAATTTTTAAGGATCTTTTTATGTGGAAGTGGCTACATCCTTATGCAAAACCCGAAACTCAATATCGTATCTGCGGTAAATTGAGTCCGCTATTTGCATTTTTAACGCTTATTTTACTCGGTATCGGCATTGTATGGGGGTTGGCATTCGCCCCAGCTGATTACCAACAGGGCAATAGTTTCCGAATTATGTATGTGCATGTGCCGACAGCGATTTGGTCAATGGGCGTGTACGGTTCAATGGCGATTGCAGCTGTGGTTGCCCTTGTGTGGCAAATTAAGCAAGCTCATCTCGCAATGATTGCAATGGCGCCAATTGGTGCATTGTTTACTTTCTTATCGCTTGTTACGGGGGCAATTTGGGGGAAACCAATGTGGGGTACTTGGTGGGTGTGGGATGCTCGCTTAACTGCAGAATTAATTTTATTCTTTCTTTATCTTGGTATCTTAGCGCTTTATTCTGCTTTTTCAGATCGTAATGTAGGGGCAAAAGCAGCGGGGATTTTATGCATTACAACGGTCGTGATTTTACCGATTATTCATTTTTCGGTGGAATGGTGGAACACGTTACATCAAGGTGCGAGTATCACTAAACTGGAAAAACCATCCATTGCAATTCCAATGTTGGTTCCATTAATTTTGTGTATATTCGGTTTTTTAACCTTGTATATTTGGCTTACTTTAGTGCGTTATCGCGTGGAATTATTGAAAGAAGATGCGAAACGTCCTTGGGTTAAAGCACTTGCGGAGGGTATCTAATTCCGTGGGTAGGTATACCCACGGTTAATATAAAATGATTCCCCTTTGGGGAAAGTTGAATCTACCCTAAAAGGGTAGTACTTTTACTAACCTAGGGTATACCTACCCTAGGGTGAGAAATAAGGAATATTTTATGTTTTTCCAAACTTGGAGTGATTTTTTTAATATGGGTGGCTACGGTTTTTACGTATGGTTATCCTATGCAGTAAGTTTAGTGGCAGTTATTGCCTTAATTGTTCAAAGTGTCAAGCAACGCAAGACAGTATTACAAAATGTCTTGCGTGAGAAACAACGCGAAGAACGTTTACAACAAGCAAATAAGGGGAATACACTATGAATCCAAGACGTAAATCCAGATTTAAATTAGTCATTTTTGTTGTATTAGGCATCGCTATTGCTAGTGGGTTAATGTTATATGCGCTACGCCAAAATATCGACTTGTTTTATACGCCATCTGAAGTGATTCAAGGTAAGGATAATAATCTGAATCAAAAACCTGAAGTGGGGCAGCGTATTCGTGTTGGCGGTATGGTGGTTGAAGGCTCTGTAGAGCGTGATCCAAAAAGCTTGAAAGTGCGGTTTGATTTAAATGATATTGGTCCTGCGATCACGGTTGAATATGAAGGCATTTTGCCAGATCTTTTCCGTGAAGGGCAAGGTATTGTGGCTCAAGGTGTATTAACTCAGCCAACTGTTTTAAGCGCGACAGAAGTATTGGCTAAACACGATGAAAATTATGTGCCGCCAGAATTAGGCGAAAAAATGCAAAAAGTACATAAACCAATGGGAATTGAGGCAGCGGACTTAAAAGGCGAAAGTGCGCGTGATCGTCAAGAAAAAGAAGGCGCAAAATGATTGCTGAATTAGGAAATTATGCGCTGGCTTTAAGTTTAGCTGTGTCGCTTATGTTGGCAATTTTCCCTTTGTGGGGGGCTGAAAAGGGCAATGCACAATTAATGGCACTAGCTCGCCCAATGACTTATGGTTTATTTGCAAGCCTAAGCATTGCTTTTGCTGCGCTATTTTATTTATTCGCAGTCAATGATTTTAGCGTGCAATATATTGTAAATAATTCTAATACTACTTTACCCATTTATTATCGTTTATCTGCGGTATGGGGTTCTCATGAAGGATCTTTATTATTGTGGATTTGGCTACTTGCCGTTTGGTCATCTGCCGTCGCTTTATTGAGTAAACATTTACCCCAAGAAGCGGTTGCTCGCGTGCTTGGTATTATGGGGATTATTAGCGTCGGTTTTGTGTTGTTCGTCTTATTCACTTCAAACCCTTTTACGCGTACTTTCCCTAATTTCCCAGTGGACGGAAAAGAGCTTAATCCAATGTTGCAAGATGTAGGCTTGATTTTCCATCCGCCATTGCTTTATATGGGCTATGTTGGTTTTTCTGTGGCATTTGCGTTTGCGATTGCATCCTTAATGACGGGAAAATTAGATTCAGCTTGGGCGCGTTGGTCACGTCCTTGGACGCTTGCTGCTTGGGTGTTTTTAACTTTAGGTATCGTACTCGGTTCTTGGTGGGCTTATTATGAGCTTGGCTGGGGCGGCTGGTGGTTCTGGGATCCTGTGGAAAATTCATCATTTATGCCTTGGCTTGCTGGTACTGCATTGATTCACTCCCTTTCTGTGACAGAAAAACGCGGTTCTTTCAAAGCTTGGACGGTATTACTGGCGATTTTAGCCTTTTCACTTTGTTTACTCGGCACGTTCTTAGTTCGTTCGGGTATCTTAGTTTCAGTTCACGCATTTGCATCGGATCCAACTCGTGGTTTATATATTTTGGCTTACCTCGTTGTGGTGATTGGCGGTTCGCTTGCGCTCTATGCGTATAAAGGCAGTCAAATTCGTTCTCGCGATAATGCAGAACGCTATTCACGTGAAAGTATGTTGTTATTAAATAATATCTTATTAATGACCGCACTTTGCGTTGTATTCTTAGGAACGTTGTTACCACTCGTTCACAAACAACTGGGTTTAGGTTCTATTTCTATTGGTGCGCCATTTTTTGATCAAATGTTCTTAATTATTATGACACCATTTGCATTATTGCTTGGTATTGGACCTTTAGTGAAATGGCGTAGAGACCAATTTTCTGCAATTCGTACGCCTGTTGTTATCAGCGTATTTATTATGCTGATTGCAGGTTTTGCGTTACCTTACTTCTTGCAAGATAAAATTACCGTGAGTTCGGTGCTTGGTTCAATGATGACTGTGATTATCGCGTTACTTGCGCTTTATGAATTGCAACAACGTGCGACGCATCGTGAACCATTCTTTGTGGGCGTACGAAAACTATCTCGTTCTCACTGGGGAATGATGTTAGCTCACTTAGGCGTAGCTATGACTGTTTGGGGGATTGCGTTTAGCCAAAACTTTAGCGTAGAACGTGATGTGAGAATGAAAGTTGGCGAGAGCGCACAAATTGGTCGTTACGATTTTAAATTTGCCGGTGTGACGGATGAAAATGGTCCAAACTATATTGGTGGAAAAGCTCAAATTGATATTTCTAAAGATGGGCAACCAGAGGCAAGTTTATTCGCAGAAAAACGTTTTTACACAGTAAGTCGTATGTCTATGACGGAAGCCGCCATTGCTGGTGGTTTAACTCGTGACCTTTATGTGGCTCTAGGCGAAAAACTTGAGGACAATTCTTGGGCGTTACGCTTATATTACAAGCCATTTATTCGCTGGATTTGGATTGGCGGCTTATTTATGGCGTTAGGTGGATTGTTGTGTATGTTCGATCGACGCTATCGGTTTAATGCGTTGTTGAAGAAATAATTTATACTGCCATGGGTAGGTATACCCATGGCTAATTGAAATGGTTCCCCTTTGGGGAATTTCAACTAGCCTCAAAGAGGCTACACTTTTACTAGCCTAGGGTATACTTACCCTAGGCACCAATTTTAAAGTGCGGTAAAAAATGAAAAAAAAATTACTCGTTCCTCTTATTCTCTTTTTATCAATAACAATTGCTTTTTTAGTGCAATTAAAACGTAATGCACAAGGCGAAGATATTAAAGCGTTAGAGTCAGCTTTGGTTGGAAAGCCTGTGCCAGCAAAAAATTTGACGGAGTTGTTTGAAAATAAAGCTTATACGAATGAATTGTTTCAACAAGGTAAGCCAGTTTTGCTTAACGTATGGGCGACTTGGTGTCCGACTTGTTATGCAGAACATCAATATTTAAACAAACTTGCTAAAGAGGGTGTGAGAATTATTGGTTTAGATTATAAAGATGAATCACCTAAAGCAATGAAGTGGTTAAAAGATCTTGGCAATCCTTATCAAGTTGTTTTAAAAGATGAAAAAGGTTCTTTCGGTTTGGATTTAGGAGTATATGGTGCGCCTGAAACTTTTATTATAGATAGTAAAGGCGTGATTCATTATCGTTATGCCGGTGATGTAAACGAAAAAGTTTGGACTCAGACTTTAAAACCAATTTATGACAAACTTTCGGAGCAACAATAATGAAAAAAACATGGCTATTTTTGACCGCTCTTTTGTTTAACTCAGTGGCGTTTTCAGCGATTGACGCATTAAATTTTAGTTCTCCACAACAAGAGAGTGATTACCATCAATTAACACAATCTTTGCGTTGCCCTCAATGTCAAAATAACAATATTGCGGATTCCAATGCGACTATCGCTGTGGATATGCGTGGCAAAGTATTTGAGCTTTTACAAGAAGGCAAGTCGAAAAATGATGTAGTGGATTATATGGTGGAACGCTATGGCAATTTTGTAACTTACGATCCACCTATGACAGCGAGTACATTAGTGCTATGGATTGCCCCATTATTGCTTGTGTTGTTAGGCGTGGTATTTTTATTAAGACGTAAACCAAAAGCTCAAAGTGCGGTAAAATCCCAAGATGTTTTAACTGATGAAGATAATGCGCGTTTGGCAGAATTATTAAACAAGGATAAATAGATGAATTTTGCATTAATTTTTATATTAACCACTTTAGTTGTGGCGTTAATTTGTTTTTATCCTTTATTACGTCAATTCAAAGCGAAACATGGGCAAAAACGTGATGATTTAAATAAGGCGTTATATTTCTCACGCTTGGAAGAAATTGAGCAAGATAATTCCCAAGGTTTAGTTGAAAATGTTGAGCAACTCAAACAAGAATTACAGAAAACTTTGCTTGATGATGTGCCGAGTAAAGTCCAAGAGAATGTGGATTATTCTGGCAAATCTTATGGAAAAATTTGGTTTGCTTCTGGTCTATTAGCGTTAGGAATTATCGCGGGCTCTTCTTATTTTATGGTGGGTTCTTGGCAAGTTGAATCGATGTTAGAGCAAACTTATGCGAAATTGCCCTATTTCTTTGAACGAATGAAAGATGAAGATAAAAATCCATTTTCTGATGCAGAAATGCAGCAATTTTCTACCGCACTTCGTATAGATTTACAGAAAAATGCAAACGATGCAAAAAAATGGTGGATGCTCGGTCAAATTGGGATGAACTTAGGTGATGCACGTTTAGCATTTGATAGCTATCAAAGAGCTAACAAACTGGAACCAGATAATGTGCAATATAAATTAGGCTATGCTCGCATATTGATGTTTTCTGAAGACGCAACAGATAAACTTAAAGGCGGCAATTTATTGAGGGAAGTGATTCGTCAAGATCACACTAACATTGAAGCATTGAGTTTACTCGCATTCCGTTATTTTGAAACGGAAGATTATAAAATGGCAGCAGTGACTTGGGCGATGATGCTACGCTTAATGCCGAAAGATGATGAACGTGTGCCACTAATTGAAAAAAGTATTCGTGCCGCACGTGATGCTTTAGAAGCTCAAAACGAAGAAAAATCAAAAAGTATCACTCCTGAAAAATAACCTAGTACGTTATAAGACTTTTTGATATAGTGCGAAAAAATTATTCGTAGTCGAACAGATTAGCATTTAATAAAGTACTAAAGGAACGAGAAATGAATAATAAAAATTGCACTTTTTTTCTTTGTTCTGCGTCATTATTGGAAGTTTATTTACTTCACAATTTTCGATTGCAGAAAATGATTCTAGTGCAGTCACTTATATTGATTCTGAAGATAAAAAAGCATTTAATTCCGATGTTTCAAATAATGATGCTCAAAAACTAGCTCAAAGTATTGAATTTAAAGCTTATAAAATAGATGAAACGACTTCATCAGAAAGTATTTATTAATCTCCAGCTGGAATTTGTCAGGGATTTAAGATTACAAGAGGTGTAGATTACACAAATTCAACTTACCATTATCTTTCTCTAGACAATAGAGGCGAATTCTATGGCAGTGTGGCTGGTGCAACTATTTATAACCAAAAAGATCTTCAAAATTTAAGTTATGTGCCTGTTTATTCAATTACAGACAAAGATTTGTCTAAGCGCATTCAGGCACAAGAAAATAAAAAATTAAAGGAAACTGCCATCAATCATATTTCAGAAGGCATCGCCGTATTAAATGATTTAATTTGTAAATAGGTTATATTAAATGAAAAATTCCGTTTTTATTAGTGTTGTTATGTTAAGTTTGGTTGGATGTTCATCTCAGTCAGAGCAAAGTAGTCAAGCTATTTACGATATGAAAACTGTACAAGAATATAATGCTCGAGTTATTAGTGGTAATACTGTTACACAAACTCAAAAGGATAAAATAACACAACAAATTGATACAAGTTTAAAATTAAACCAGAGTGACAATAAAGTTAAAACGAGAACAAAAAGTGTATTGCCTGTTCTTCCAGTAACGCCAAGCGTTGGGTATCATTATAATTATCACTATTTTAGATAAAATTTATCTTGTTATCTGTGCTAAAAATTCTTCTTCTGTTAATACTTCAATATTTAGTTCCTGTGCTTTTGCAAGTTTAGAGCCTGCTGCATCGCCTGCGATAACAAAGTCCGTTTTGTTGGAAACTGAGCCACTTACTTTTGCGCCTAGCTGTTGTAGTAATGCTTTTGCTTCGTTGCGACCCATTTGAGAGAGGGTACCTGTGAGGACGACGGTTTTATCTTTAAATAAGTTTTCATTGGCTTCTTTTACTTCCACGGTTTCCCAATGTACGCCTTGTGCGATTAAATCCTCAACGACAGCAACATTATGCGCTTCACGCCAAAATATAAAAATTCGGTTCGCTACAACTTCCCCTACATCAGGCACTTGTTGAAGTTCTTCAAGATTTGCGTCTTTAAGCGCATCTAAAGTTTTGAAATGATTAGCAAGATTTAATGCAGTGGCTTCGCCCACTTCACGAATGCCTAAAGCAAAAATAAAGCGAGCAAGCGTCGTGCTTTTTGCATTTTCAAGACTATTGAGTGCGTTTTCTGCAGATTTTGCGCCCATTCTTTCTAAGCGTGTGAGCGTGGTTAAATCAAGTTTAAATAAGTCCGCAGGTGTATGAATCAGTTCTCGATCGACTAATTGCTCTATTAATTTTCCGCCTACACCATCAATATCCATTGCTTTACGAGAGACGAAATGTTTTAACGCCTCTTTACGCTGTGCCGCACAGAATAATCCTCCCGTGCAACGTGCTACTGCTTCGCCTTCAATACGAATAATTTGAGAATCGCACACAGGGCAATTTGTTGGGAAAATGATTGGTTTAGCATTATCAGGGCGACGTTCGTGTAATACGCCAATAATTTGTGGAATTACATCGCCTGCTCGACGAATAACAACAGTATCGCCAATAGCGATATTTAAACGTTCAATTTCATCGCTATTGTGTAAGGTGGCATTACTTACTGTAACTCCTGCAACAAACACTGGCTCTAATTTGGCAACTGGTGTGATTGCGCCAGTTCGCCCCACTTGGAATTCAACATCATTCAGCACCGTTAATTCTTCTTGGGCGGGGAATTTATAAGCAATCGCCCAGCGAGGTGCTTTAGAAATAAATCCTAGTTCATTTTGTAAGGCTATATCATTGATTTTTAATACCGTTCCGTCAATATCATAACCTAACGAGCTACGTTTATTTTGAATATCTCGATAAAAATCTAAAACTTCATCAGCACCGTTACATAAACGAATTTCTGGATTTACTGGAATACCGATAGATTTTAGCCATTGCAAACGAGCATAATGCGTAGTCGGCAGATCAACACCCTCAGCAATTCCAATACCATAAGCATTTAATACTAGTGGACGTTTACTGGTAATATTAGGATCAAGTTGGCGTAAAGAACCTGCCGCTGCATTGCGAGGATTAGCAAAGGTTTTTTCATTATGTTCTAGCGCATATTTATTTAAACGCTCAAAGCCTGCGTGTGGCATAAAAACTTCGCCTCGCACTTCTAAACGAGCTGGAGGATTGTCTGTTAAAAGTTGTAACGGAATATTACGAATGGTGCGGATATTTGCCGTAATATCTTCTCCTGTAGTGCCATCGCCACGAGTGGCAGCTTGGGTAAGTACACCATTAACATATAAAATACTCACAGCTAAGCCATCAAGTTTAGGTTCGCAACAGAAAGTAAGTGGTTTAGGCAATACAATTAAACGATCTTCAATGCGTTTTACAAAAGCATTGAATTCTGCATCGGAAAAAGCATTATCCAAAGAGAGCATTGGAATTTCGTGACGAATTTGGCTAAACCCAGAAAGTGGTTTTGCACCCACACGTTGAGTTGGCGAATCTGACGTAAGAAATTCAGGATGTTCTAGTTCTAAAGCTTTTAGTTGATGAAAGAGACGATCATATTCGCTATCAGGCACGGTTGGATTATCTAGAACGTGGTATTCGTATTCATATTGGTGCAAGGTTTTGCGTAGATTGTTTATTTTAGTTTGAATATCTGTCATAAAATTCTCGGAGAAAAATGACCGCACTTTTTGCTTGTTTAGAGTGAAAATAGACAGGCATAAAGCTTGTCTCAATGAATAAAAGTGCGGTAAATTTAAAGTATGAATTTACACACGAGCAAGATAGGTTTGCTCTGCATTTGCATCAAAGACTTCTTGTTCTTCAGTCAGCACAACACCTTGTAAATCTTCGGCTAATGTATGGGCAGCACGCATCATCATACGTAAATTAGCAAGATTATTACCTGGAGAGGGCAATCGCATAAAGAATACAATTCCTATGGTGTTAAATTCTGCTAAGTTATAAGTATTGAATGTGCCTGGTTGTTCTAAATTTGCCACACTAAAAAGCACAGGACTTGCCACACTTAAATCTAAATGGCGATGATACATTTCATCTTTACCCAAGATAAAACCCAAGTTTTCAAGAGCTTGCACTAATTTAGCACCATTAAATTCTTCGCTAGATTTTGGAATAAGATAAAGTTGAATATAGCCAGTTGTTTGTTTTGGCTGAGCTGTCGTTTCTGCTTTTGGTTCATTAAAAGAAACATTGTAGTCTATTTGACGTTCTTCGTGAGATAATTCTGCAAGCTGCACTCTTAATTCTGGCGATGATGAATTAATGCCATTAAAATCAACATTTTGGCTTTGTGCTTCAAGTTGTTCTAAGGTCATACTTGCGACATTATTTGAGGTCGGCATATCGTATTGAGGCTGCGTTGGTTGTGTTGTCTCTGAACGATGATTGCCCATATCATAAATAGGTTGTGCGTTAGGAATAGAAATTTTGATGTCATCCACACTTTTATCACTTTGGCGATAATCGATCAATTCAGCTTCTGATGGTGCTTTTTCTGTGGTTGGTTGAGTAATTGGTGTATGCCTATTTTCCACATAGGTATTTGGCGAAATATTGTTTGGCTGTACCATTTCTTCTTGCGTATGGGATTTAGCTGTTGGAGAAGTGCGGTCAAATTTATTGGCTTTATCGAAATATTTTGATTTCTCACGACGATTTGACCATAATCCGTGTAGGATTAAGGCGACAAGTACCACGATACCCATAATAATCAAAATTGTATTTAAATCCATTTTTATTCCTTACGTGCGATAGTTCGGCAAGAGTGCTATAAACGGTGTTAATGCTACCATATTTCAGTAGGTGAAAAAAATACTTCAAGGTGTGGAATTTTAAAGGAAAAGTGCGGTCTGTTTTAAGTATATTTTTATTGAAAGGAAAGAAAAATGTTGAATCTTAATGAATTAAAATCGGGTTTCCATTATTTTGTGATGGGCTGGCATTTCATCACACAAAAAGGTTTACGTCGGTTTGTTATTATTCCAATTTTACTCAATACCGTTTTGCTTTGTGGTTTATTTTGGCTTTTTATTAGCCAAATCAGCAGTGCCATTGATTGGGTAATGAATTTTATTCCTGATTGGCTTGGTTTTCTCAGTTTTATTTTACTGGCATTTTCGATCTTAACTATTTTATTGCTCTTTTATTTTACTTTTACCACGCTTTCTGGCTTTATCGCTGCTCCTTTTAATGGTTTATTGGCGGAAAAAGTAGAAAAAATGCTGACGGGGGAAAATATTAATGATGATGGTCTTGCTGATGTAATAAAAGATGTGCCTCGTATGTTTGCTCGAGAGTGGCAAAAATTACGTTATAGCCTGCCTAAAATTATCGCCTTGTTTTTACTGAGTTTTATCCCTTTGGTTGGGCAAACCATCGTGCCTGTACTTACTTTCTTGTTCACTTGCTGGATGATGGCAATTCAATATTGTGATTATCCTTTTGATAATCATAAAGTTTCTTTTGATGTAATGAAGAATGCGCTTGGCAATCAACGAACTCAAAGTTTAACTTTTGGAGGATTAGTTACGTGCTGTACGTTTGTGCCTGTGATTAATTTATTAATTATGCCTGTTGCAGTATGTGGAGCGACGCTAATGTGGGTAGAAAATTATCGTAATGGCTTACGTTTTAATATGAATAGACCTTTTTCCTCTCAAACGGGGCTTGATGTTCATTCAGAAAATACAGGGATTGTTAAATAGCTTGCGGTTATAAAATAGATCAAATAAGTATTTTTTTAATCAAAAATACGGTACTATAAATAAACCAACATTAACGAAGTCCAACAAAAGGGAAATATTATGACAGTTTATGCAGACAATTCTTATTCTATCGGAAATACGCCGCTTGTGCGTTTAAAACATTTTGGTCACAACGGCAATGTGGTAGTTAAAATTGAAGGGCGAAATCCAAGCTACAGCGTGAAATGCCGTATTGGGGCGAATATGGTGTGGCAAGCAGAAAAAGATGGCACGCTCACGAAAGGAAAAGAAATTGTAGATGCAACGAGTGGTAACACAGGTATCGCTTTGGCTTATGTTGCTGCCGCTAGAGGTTATAAAATCACGCTCACCATGCCAGAAACTATGAGTCTTGAAAGAAAACGTTTATTGCGTGGATTGGGTGTGAATTTAGTGCTTACTGAAGGCGCAAAAGGAATGAAAGGTGCGATTGCGAAAGCGGAAGAAATTGTTGCTTCTGATCCAAACCGCTATGTCACGCTTAAACAATTTGAAAATCCAGCTAACCCACAAATTCATCGAGAAACAACAGGCCCTGAAATTTGGAAAGATACGGATGGTAAAGTCGATGTTGTGGTTGCTGGAGTAGGAACAGGCGGCACGATTACGGGTATTTCTCGTGCGATTAAATTAGATTTTGGTAAACAAATCACTTCTGTTGCCGTTGAGCCAGTGGAATCTCCAGTCATTAGTCAAACTTTAGCGGGTGAAGAAGTAAAACCAGGCCCACACAAAATTCAAGGTATCGGTGCGGGTTTCATTCCCAAAAATTTAGATTTATCTATTATTGATTGCGTAGAAACTGTTGATAGTGATACCGCACTTGCCACAGCTCGTCGCTTAATGGCGGAAGAAGGCATTCTTGCAGGTATTTCATCTGGTGCAGCTGTCGCGGCTGCGGATCGTTTAGCTAAATTACCAGAATTTGCTGATAAACTCATTGTTGTTATTTTGCCTTCAGCTTCTGAACGCTATTTAAGCACAGCACTTTTTGAAGGGATTGAAGGATAAACAAAAAAGAACAAAGTGCGGTGAATTTTCACCGCACTTTTACCTAGACCAAATTCCCTTTAACTAATTATTTTAAAATTGAAATTTGAGATTTTGTTTCACTGTTGTTAAAACGCTATTCACATTCCTTTAAATGTAGCTCCCAATGCTCTTTGGGAATACGCATTAAACTTGCGTAATTAGTTGTTATTAATCACAAATTAATTTACATTGCACCCTATCTTTGATCTCAGTAAACATAAGCGAACACTACTAAACTCCAGTAAAATCAAGGCATAAGCGTTAAAATTGTTGTTCTTTCTCACTAGCATCCTAATTTAATCCCCTTATCCTTTCCTTCTTATTCAAAATTAATTTTTTATTCTTCTTTTCGTATTCTGTTCATTGAATTTTTTTATTAATGCAGTAAACTAGCCACCGATTTTTAATCACCTTTCTTTTCACTTTAAATGTTACCCGCGAGTAACAAAAGGACACATCATGACAAATAAAGTAAACAGTTATGGCTGGAAAGCTTTAATTGGCTCCGCCGTCGGCTATGCAATGGACGGTTTCGATCTTCTCATTTTAGGTTTCATGCTTAGTGCAATTTCCGCAGACTTAAATCTAACACCTGCCCAAGGTGGCTCTCTCGTGACATGGACGCTTATTGGTGCAGTTTTTGGTGGTATTTTATTTGGTGCATTAAGCGATAAATACGGTCGTGTACGGGTACTTACTTGGACCATTTTTCTTTTTGCGGTATTTACTGGTTTATGTGCGATTGCACAAGGTTACTGGGATTTACTGATTTATCGCACAATTGCTGGCATTGGCTTAGGCGGTGAATTTGGAATTGGGATGGCTCTAGCAGCAGAAGCATGGCCTGCACGTCACCGAGCGAAAGCAGCATCTTATGTTGCATTAGGTTGGCAAGTTGGTGTGTTAGGTGCTGCATTACTTACACCATTATTGCTCCCGCATATTGGCTGGCGTGGAATGTTCTTGGTGGGTATTTTCCCAGCATTTGTCGCTTGGTTCTTACGTTCTCATCTACACGAACCTGAAATTTTTACTCAAAAACAAACCGCACTTTCAACGCAATCCAGTTTTACTGATAAATTACGTTCATTCCAGCTTCTTATTAAAGATAAAGCCACGAGCAAAATTAGCCTTGGTATCGTCGTACTTACTTCCGTACAAAACTTCGGTTATTACGGCATTATGATTTGGCTACCTAATTTCTTATCAAAACAACTTGGATTTAGCTTAACTAAATCTGGGCTTTGGACAGCCGTTACCGTCTGCGGTATGATGGCTGGCATTTGGATTTTCGGACAACTTGCCGACCGCATCGGACGCAAACCAAGTTTCTTACTTTTCCAATTAGGCGCAGTGATAAGTATCGTGGTTTACTCACAACTTACCGATCCTGACATCATGCTTCTTGCTGGGGCATTTTTAGGTATGTTTGTGAACGGAATGCTGGGCGGTTACGGTGCATTGATGGCGGAAGCCTACCCAACAGAAGCTCGAGCAACGGCACAAAACGTACTTTTCAATATTGGTCGTGCCGTAGGGGGATTTGGACCTGTGGTTGTGGGCGCAGTTGTACTTGCTTACTCTTTCCAAACTGCCATCGCCCTACTTGCGATTATCTACATAATTGATATGTTAGCGACAATTTTCTTAATCCCTGAATTAAAAGGTAAAGCCTTAGACTAAGAAAATATAAAAGATGAAAATGCTCGCCAAGTGCGAGCATTTTTTATGAAACAAGTCATCTTATAAGTAATATCTTTATAAGTTTTATTTTCATTAAGCAAATTTTCATTATTTTGCTAACAGTTCGTTCAGTTTTTCTAATGCCATTTCCGGCGTAATATCAATCAAACTTTGATGATAACCGCCCTCTTTGTCGCCTTTACGGACTTTAATCAATCCACCTTCAATTAAACGAATAATCGTTGCTTTATCCGAAAGCGGCGGCGTGTATTGCGGACTCGTTGGGCCATAAAGTGCAATCAATGGACGATTTACTGCTGCCGCAATATGCATTAAACCACTGTCATTGGTCACGACCGCCGTACAATTTGCAATTAAATCCACCGCTTCATTTAAGTTGGTTTTTCCTGCTAAATTAACACAAAACTCACGTAATTCTTCTGGCAGTGCTTGACGAATTTCTTCGCCCACTGGCTCATCTTTAGCAGAACCAAATAGTTCCACCGCATAGCCTTGGGTAATTAACATTTCTGCTAATTTTGCATAATGATAATGCGGCCAACGTTTTGCTGGGCCAAATTCTGCACCAGGACAAAAACCAATAATTGGACGTTCGCCTAAAAGTGCGGTTTGTTTTTCAAATTTTTTTAAGGTTTCAGCTTGTTGCGCTGGCTCAACCTTCAAATAGGGCTTCAAGACAGGAATATCATCAGCTTTTGGTACAGCATTTTTTTCAAAAGCCAATGCAATATAACGCTGCACCATCATTGGATAATCTTTTTTATTGGCTCGTAAATCATTCAATAAAATATAACGGCTTTCGCCTTTCCAACCACGACGATGAACAATTTTTGCAAAGAAAGGAACAAACGCAGATTTCAATGAATTAGGTAAAACAATCGCCATGTCATATTGCTCACGCAAAGACTTTCCTAAACGATAACGAGTTCCCAATTCAAAAGCCCCGTGCCCTAGTGGCATTTCAATCGCCTTACGCACCTCTGGTATACGCGCAAGCAAAGGCTTACACCAATTCGGTGCCATCACATCAATATTGCAGCTTGGATATTGAATTTTCAGTTGCTGGTACAAACTGTGCGACATCATCATATCGCCAACCCAAGATGGGCCAATAATTAGAATATTCATTTTCTGTCTTTCAGATAAAAGTGCGGTTAAAAATACTTGTTATTATGGCACAGAGTTGAATAAAAATATGCTCCTTTAACAATTTAGTCGAAACTCTTTAGGAGTCATTTCAAATTCTTTCTTAAAAACAGAATAAAAATATTGAATGGATGGATAGCCGCAAATCTCAGCAATTTCTTGAATAGAAATATCTGTTTGTTGTAATAAATTCTTTGCTCGGGAAATTTTTTCTTCGTGGATGACTTGGTGAATTGTTTTATTCATTTCATTCTTAAAACGTTGTTCAAGATTAGAACGTGAGGTTTCAAGATGATCTAAAACTTGTTCTACTTTAATTCGATGACAGGCACGATGACGAATATAATGCATTGCTTGAATGACAAGCGGATCTGTTAATGATCGATAATCTGTAGAATTTCGAGAGTGAACGGTAATCGGTGGAATTAAAATAGGGGTATGTGAAACTTTTTGACCATTGAGTAATTTGTGTAATAATTTCGCAGCTTGATAACCAATCTCTCTCGTGCCTTGTTCTACGGAGGAAAGGGACACACGCGATAAATATTGGATCAATTCTTCATTATCAATACCAACCACACAAAGCTCTTCAGGTACAGCAATTTTACTGTACTCACAAGCCTGCAATAAATGACGAGCACGCGCATCCGTAACAGCAATAATACCAGTATGAGAAGGAAGAGATTTTAACCAGACAATTAGCTTTTGTTGCTCTTCCAACCAATTTTGAGCATGAACCTGCACACCCTCATATAGGTAAATAGGGTAATGATTTTTCTCCATCAACTCTACAAAAGCATCTCTTCGTTCTATAGACCAATGCTTATGAGTATTTACTTGCAAACCATAAAATGCAAACTGTGACAGTCCTTTCTCCTGTAAATGAGATAAAGCCATTTCAACCAATATCATATTATCTGTTGCTACATAAGGAAAGTGCGGATAAAAATCAGCCTGTTTATAAGATCCACCAACTGCTATAGTAGGAATAAGAGCGTGTTGCAATAATTCAACAGTTTTTGGATCATCAAAGTCTGCAATAATGCCATCAATAGAAAGTTGATTAATGGTATCAGTATGATAGATAAATTCATCTTCTACAAAAATATCCCACATACATTGCGATGCCTGAATATATTGTCCAATACCCTCCACCACCTGCCGATCATATACTTTGTTTGCATTAAATAAGAGGGCAATTTTGTAGTATTGTTCCGTCATTTTATATCCTTATCTATGGGAAATTGCTATTTAAGTTATAATAGAAAAGATATTTAGCTTCAAGATAAAAATAGCCAGAATAACTGGCCATTTTTATATCCAATACCACATTTATTTTTTTAGCTTCGCAATACCTATTCCACTTGCACCATAAATGATAGCAAAGATAATACCGCTCCAACATAAAATTGCCCAAGGTAAATAAGACAATGTTGCAACACCTAATGTGCCTGCCATATATGCACCTGCGGCAGTCCATGGCAAAATAGGTTCAATAATTGTTGCGGAATCTTCTGCTGTTCGACTTAGATTTTTTGGATGTAATCCTTTTTCTACATACGCATCTTTAAGCATTTCTCCTGGAATTAGAATAGAAATTTGCCCATTACAAGTAACCCCAATCATTGTTAAACCGCAAAGAATCGTTGTAATAATCAAAGAAAGAGTTGAATGAACAAAGGTGAGTAATTTTTGAATAATCACGGTTAATGCACCGCTCAATTGTAATACACCTGCAAATGATAATGCACAGAAACAAATTAATAGTGTTCCCATCATTGAGTTCATTCCACCACGATTCAACAAACGACTTAAATCAGAGCTAACTGAAGTATGGTGAATCATTGAGGTATCAAATCCATTAACTGCGCTATTAATCACATCAGATAGAGAGAATTTTTGAATTAAGATAGCATTAATAATTGCGATAAATGCTGATAATAACATCACTGGAATAGTCGGTTTCTTAGTAATAGATCCCCATAATACAATAGCGACTGGAATAAGTAATAGAAAGTTAAAATGATAAACTTGCTCTAACTCATGAATCATTGTATTTACTTTTTCTGGAGTCGCCACATTAGAAAAATCGTAGTTTAAACCATATACCACATAGACAGTAGCCGAAAGAATAAAGGATGGTAATGTTGTATAAAGTAAGTGAGCGATATGCTCATATAAATCTACGCCAGCAGCTGCGGATGCAATATTGGTTGTATCAGATAATGGCGATAATTTATCTCCAAAATACGCACCAGCGACCACAGCACCTGCCGTAGCAGCCAAATTGGCGTCTAATCCAATCGCAACTCCCATAAATGCCACACCAACAGTCCCTGCTGACCCCCAAGAGGTTCCAGTACAAATGGAAACAATAGCAGTAAGGAATAAGGCTGTCACATAAAGATATTCTGGTGATATCGCTTTTAATCCGTAGTAGATCATCATAGGAATTGTTCCTCCACTAATCCAAGTTCCAATTAATAATCCTACAGTAATTAAAATTAATAGCGCAGGCATTGTTTTAGCTATTTTTTCTGAAATGGCGTTTAAAATATCTAAATAGCAATGACCTAATTTAATAACTAAAAAACCAGCAAATACCGTTGAAATAATCATTAATGGCTCTGCTGGCAAATCAAATAAAGCATACCCAAGCCCTAACAGTAATAGCATCACAATGATTGGTGAAAAAGCTTCTAATGTTGTTGGCATTCTTGTGCGATGAGTGGTTTTCATATTAAATCTCCCTATTGTTTAATAAACAAAACCCATTTTTGATTCGATTCAATGCTTCTAATAATTTTTCTCTAGGCATAGCGACATTCATACGAAAGAAACCGTCTCCCTCTTTTCCAAATTCACTACCCAAAGATACTTTTACTCTTGATAAATTATTAATCCAATAAGCTAATTCATTTTCATTTATACTTAGCTTTTTATAGTTTATCCAAAGTAAATAAGTTCCATCACTTTCAGTAATATCTAATAATGGAATATACTCATTGAAAAATTTTTTTACTATCTTCTTATTATTCTTTATGTATTCTTTTAGATAGATTATCCAGTCAGTACAATATTTATATAACGAAACAATAGCTGGTATAGAGAAATAATTTGGATTATGTATACCTAATGCCATCATTTCTTTTATAAATTTTTCTCGAATTTCTTTATTCTCAATAATTAGGTTAGCTATTTCCAATCCAGGAATATTAAAAGTTTTTGCTGGGGATAAACAAATCATTGAGTGATTTGCTACCCATTCATCTAATGATGATATTAGATAGTGGGATTCATTTGTTAGCGTAAAGTCTGCGTGGACATCATCGGAAATGATAAATACATTATGTTTTTTAGCTAAGTTTATAATTTTAATAAGGACTTCTTTGTTCCAAATCGTTCCAGTTGGATTATGAGGAGAAATTAAAACAAATACTTTAGAATGTTCAAAACATTCCTCTAATAAATTAAAATCAATATGATATTTTCTATTCTCATAAACCAAAGGGCATTTATATAATTTTCTTTCATTTAATTTTATCGTGTTTAATATTGGACTATATGAAGGTGAAAGAATGCATATTCCATCAGTTTCTTTTGTAAATGCTCGTATATAAATAGATACAGCTTGGATTATTCTTGGGCAAAATACAATTTTTTCAGAGAGAACAGAATAATGATATTGTTCGAAAATATAATCACTGATTATCTCGTAATAATCGGCTGGTAATTCAGTATAACCATAAATTCCTAAACGATTAAATTTTTCTAATTCATCTATCATTAATTGAGGTGCTGGAATATCCATATCCGCAACAGACATTGGAATAATATCATTATCTACATTCCATTTAGCACTAAATGTATTTAGGCGATCAATAATCACATCAAAATTATAAAGATTATTCATTATTCCTCCTGATGTATAAGGCAAATTTACTTTAGTCAAAGAAGAAAAGAATTAAAATTACTAAAACTACTTTATCTATTACGTTTTTTCACAATTGTGATCTAGTCCACAATTGTAAATAATCACTATAAAAAATTAAATAATGTAACGGATAAGAACTTGTTTTTTCATAAAAAGATGAAAAACTTCATCATCTAGAAAGCAGTATGTTAGGTAACCATTTCTATAAAATTAAAAAACCGCCATTTTATAAATGACGGTTTAAAATTAATAATTACATCTTTTTCTTATTACTAGTATCTATCCATACAGCAAGTAACAAAATGGCACCTTTGACAATATATTGCCAAAAAGTTGGCACATCAAGCATACTCATACCATTATCAAGCGATGCGATGATAAGTGCGCCAATAACAACCCCAAACACACTTCCTACACCACCCGCTAAGCTCGCCCCTCCAATTACACAAGCTGCAATCGCATCTAGTTCTGCATTTTGCCCTGCCGATGGTGAGCCTGCACCTAAACGAGCACTTAAAATCAACCCTGCTATTGCAACTAACACACCATTCATTGCAAAGATAATCAGTTTTGTTTTCTCTACATTGATACCAGATAATTTTGCCGCATCAATATTGCCACCAATCGCATAAACGTGGCGGCCGAATGAAGTTTTACGAGAGAGGAATAACCCTAAGATTGCAAGAACTGCCAGTACTAAAACAGGAAATGGAATGCCACGATAATCATTAAGTAAATAAATTGCTCCTAATACAATTACTGCAAACAAAGCATATTTCGTAAAATCTTTTGATAATGCAGACACTTCCAGCTGAAGCTGCTGGCGACTTCTACGTTGATAATTTCCCCAAAGAACAAATCCAATAACTACAATACCACCTAAGATAAACCCTGCAATATCTGATAAATAACCTTGTCCAATAACTGTCATAGATCCACTAATAGGAGATACAGTTGTGCCATTAGTCAAACCAATCAAAATTCCACGGAATGCGAGATAACCTGCAAGTGTAACAATAAAGGATGGCACTTTGCGATAAGCCACCCACCAACCATTCCAAATACCAAAAATTAAACCAAGAGCAATTGTTGCAATAATAGTTACAGGTAATGGGAAGCCCCACCAAACATCGGCAATAGCTGCAAATCCGCCCAGTAGGCCCATAAGTGAACCAACAGATAAGTCAATTTCAGCAGAAATAATGACAAAAACCATTCCAATTGCAAGAATGCCAGTAATTGAAGTTTGGCGTAACAAGTTAGAAATATTTCTTGCACTTAAATAAGCGCCATCAGTAGCAACACTAAAGAATGCCATAATGACGGCAATAGCTATTAACATAATGTAAACTTGTAAATTTACGGATTTTAACTTAAACATAGATTACTCCTTAAGTGCTGTTTCCATAACTTGTTCTTGAGTAAGAGCAGTATTGATAAGACTAGCTTTAAGTTTACCTTGGTGCATAACAAGAACTCTATCACTAATGCCTAAAACTTCTGGTAGTTCTGATGAAATGACAATAATCGCAATCCCTTCTTGGGCTAATTGGTTAATTAACTTATAAATTTCATATTTTGCACCAACATCAATTCCTCTTGTTGGTTCATCTAAAATCAGTATTTTAGGATTTAACAATAAACATTTTGCTAGGATCGCTTTCTGTTGATTACCGCCACTAAGTCGTCCTATTGGCAAATCTGGTGAAAAAGTTTTCACCTTTAGTTGTTTTATGGCTGAACCAATTATCTGCTCTTCTTTTGCTTCATTAACTACCATTTTTCCGAAACAATAAGATTTCAAAGAAGAAAGCGTAATATTTTTGCCAACTCCCATAATAGAAACAATGCCGTGTTTCTTCCGATCTTCAGGAACCATCACAATTTTATGTTCAATCGCTTGGGCACAATTTTTGATATTTACTTGTTTTTGATTGATAAAAATATTTCCTTCAAACTTACCTTCATAAGACCCAAATAAGCATTGCACCATGTCTGTACGACCTGAACCAACTAAACCTGCAACACCTAAAATTTCCCCCTCATGAAGACTAAAACTTACGTTATCAACACGCTTAATATGTGCATTGATTGGATGCCAAGCAGAAAGATTTTCTACTCGTAAAATTTCATCTTTGATTTCATGAGGTTCATGTGGATAAAGTGAGGTAATTTCCCGACCTACCATCATGGTGATAATGTCATCTTCTGTCATTGTTGAAGCGTCTTTCGTTCCAACATGTTCACCATCACGAATGACGCAAATTTTGTCAGATATCGCCTTAACTTCATTGAGTTTATGGGAAATATAGATACAAGCGATATTGTGTGCTTTAAGATCCTTAATAAGATTTAATAAAATTTCCGTTTCTTTTTCGGTAAGTGAAGCCGTTGGTTCATCTAAGACAAGAAGTCTTACTTGTTTATTTAAGGCCTTAGCTATTTCAACTAATTGCTGTTGCCCTAAACCTAATTCTCCTACTCGTGTATTGGGATCAACATCTAATTGCACCTGCTGTAATAAATTTTTGCAACGTAAGTACATTTCATTATCTGCTGTCAAACCTTTATGAGTTATTTCATTACCCAAAAAAATATTCTCCAATACAGACATATTCTTTACGAGAGTAAGTTCTTGATGAATAATTGAAATGCCTTTTTCTTCAGTATCTCTAATATTCCTTGCTTTTAGTTCACTTTCAGAAAAGTAAATATCACCGCTGTAATCTCCACAAGGATAAATACCGCAAAGTATTTTCATTAATGTAGATTTTCCAGATCCATTTTCACCACATAAAGATAAAATTTCCCCTGCTTCTAATTCAATAGATATATTATGAAGTGCGGTCACATCACCAAATTTTTTTGTGATATGTTTCATTTCCAACAATGCCATATCGTAACTCCCTAAGAGGTAAGGGAAGAGTTTTCTCTTCCCTCTTAAAGTTAGTGATAAATACTTTCCTTAGTATGAAAACCATCTTTAATTACAGTTTCATTAATATTACGTTTATCAACAGCGATAGGATCAAGTAAATACGCAGGAACATTTTTTAAGCCATTATTCAGTTCTGCATTAGCTTCTACTTTTTCATTCTTACTTAATTCAACCGCAATTTCTGCCGCTTTATCTGCAAGTTTCGTAATTGGTTTATAAACAGTCATAGTTTGCGAGCCATTGACAATACGTTTAATTGCAGCTAAATCTGCATCTTGCCCAGAAATTGTGACTTTCCCAGATAAGCCTTGTGCGCTAAGGGCTTGAATCGCACCTCCAGCAGTAGCATCGTTAGATGCAACAACAGCATCCACATTATTTTTATTAGCTGTTAATGCGTTTTCCATAATTTGTAACGCTTTTTCAGCTAACCAAGAATCAACCCATTGATCTCCTACAACCTTAATTTTCCCACTGGCAATTAAAGGATCTAATACTTTCATTTGCCCTTTTCTAAATAATTTTGCATTATTATCTACAGGAGATCCCCCCATTAAAAAATAATTACCTTCTGGTTTTACAGCCACAATACTTTTAGCTTGTAGTTCACCCACTTTTTCATTATCAAAGGAAACATAAAAATCTAAATCTGCATTATTGATTAAACGGTCATACGCTAATACTTTTATTCCTTCCTTTTTAGCTTCAGAAATAACGTTACTTAATACTTCACCGTTATGAGGAATAATTACTAATACATCAATATTTTTATTGATCATATTTTCGATTTGAGAAATTTGTGCTGAATCATCACCATTCGCAGATTGGACAAATACTTTTGCACCCATTGATTCTGCTTTGTTTACGAAAATATCTCGATCTTTTTGCCATCTTTCTAAACGTAAATCATCAATGGATAAACCAATTTTAAGATCTTTGGAATGGGCAGAACTACTAAATACAGTTAATGCACCAACAAGGGTAAGTAAAGCTGATTTGATTTTCATATTGATACCTCAATAGTTAAGTGAAGGACTAGTTATTGCTCCAGTTGTTAGTTTTCACACTTTAAAAAAGGCTTTCAATTATAAAATCTTTCTCCATTATTACGTTTTTTCACAACTGTGATCCACTCCACAGTTGTAAATAATCAACATAGAAAAATTAAATAACATAATTGATGAAAAGCTAGTTTTTCACAAAAATACGAAAAACTTCATCATCTAGAGAGGAAAATGTTATGACAACCTATTTCGATAAAATTGAAAAAATCTCCTTTGAGGGAGAAAAATCCACAAATCCTTTTGCTTTTAAACATTATGATGCTAATCAAGTAATTTTAGGTAAAACTATGGCTGAACATTTACGCTTAGCTGTGTGTTATTGGCATACCTTTTGCTGGAATGGGAATGATATGTTTGGGCTAGGTTCTTTGGAACGAAGTTGGCAGAAAAATCTAAATTTGCTTGCTGGTGCAGAACAAAAAGCCGATATTGCTTTTGAGTTTTTGAATAAGTTAGGCGTACCTTATTATTGTTTTCATGATGTCGATATTGCACCTGAAGGTAATTCAGTGCGGGAATATGTACAAAATTTTCATCATATTGTTGATATTTTAGAACGCAAACAAGTAGAAACGGGTATACAACTCTTATGGGGAACTGCAAATTGTTTTACTAATCCTCGTTATATGTCTGGTGCAGCAACCAATCCTAATCCTGAGGTTTTTGCTTGGGCTGCAACACAAGTGTTTAATGCAATGAATGCTACTCAACGTTTAGGTGGAGAAAATTACGTATTATGGGGTGGACGTGAGGGATATGAAACTTTATTGAATACCGATTTGAAACGTGAACGTGAACAAATTGGTCGTTTTATGCAAATGGTGGTAGAACATAAGCATAAAATTGGGTTTAAAGGTACATTATTAATCGAGCCAAAACCGCAAGAACCAACTAAACATCAATATGATTATGATGTGGCAACAGTGTATGGTTTCCTAAAACAATTTGGTTTAGAAAAAGAAATTAAAGTTAATATTGAAGCTAACCACGCGACGCTTGCTGGTCATACCTTTCAACATGAAATTGCAACAGCTTGTGCATTAGATATTTTTGGCTCAATTGATGCTAATCGTGGCGATCCACAATTAGGCTGGGATACCGACCAATTCCCAAATAGTGTTGAAGAAAACACGTTGGTTATGTATGAAATTTTAAAACATGGTGGTTTTACTACTGGAGGTTTTAATTTTGATGCGAAAATTCGCCGACAAAGTATTGATCCTTATGATTTATTTTACGCTCATATCGGTGCAATTGATGTATTGGCATTATCCTTAAAACGTGCAGCAAAAATGTTACAAGAGGAAACCTTACAAAAAATTGTTAATGAACGCTATGCAGGTTGGAATAGTGAACTTGGCCAGCATATTTTGCAAGGCAAAACTTCACTTGAAACACTTGCACAACTAGTCCAACAAAAAGATTTAGCGCCAAAACCAGTTTCAGGTCAGCAAGAATATTTGGAAAATTTGGTAAACCAAGTTATTTATAGCTAAAAATGAAGCAAAAGTGCGGTTGTATTTCACCGCACTTTTTTATTTTAGGAGACATTATGTATATAGGAATTGATTGTGGCACACAAGGAACAAAGGCGATAGTGCTTGATTCTGTCCAAAAAAAAGTGATTGGAGCTGGTTACGCAAAACATGAATTAATTACACAATCCAATGGAAGACGTGAACAACAACCAAATTGGTGGATTGAAGCATTACAACAAGCATTACAAATTGCATTAAAACAAGCAAAAAATTCACCGCACTTTTCACCTAATTTAGTGAAGGGAATAGGCATTTCAGGACAACAACATGGACTGGTAATGTTAGATAAAAACGATCGTCCTCTATACAAGGCTAAGCTTTGGTGTGATACAGAAACCGCTACGGAAAATGATATACTGATCGAAAAATTAGGCGGACAAACGGCCGCATTTGAAAAATTAGGTATCATTTGCCAAACTGGTTATACGGCTTCAAAACTGAGTTGGTTTCGTCAAAATTATCCTGATAAATTTGCCAATATTCGCAAAATTATGCTGCCACACGATTATCTAAATTATTGGCTAACAGGAAAATTCTGCACTGAATTTGGTGATGCTTCTGGTAGTGGTTATTTCGATGTTGTGAAAAGAGAATGGAAAAGAGAAGTCTTCAAATATCTTGCGCCAGAATTAAATATGGATGAAGTGTTACCTAAATTACTTTCTGCCGAACAAAAAATCGGTGTGATTAAACCTGAAATTGCGACTTTATTTGGTTTTAATGATAATGTCATCGTCTCCACAGGTGGAGGCGATAATATGATGGGAGCAATTGGTACAGGAAATATTCGAGAAGGGATTGCTACGATGAGTCTCGGTACTTCTGGTACCTTGTATGCTTATACGCAAAAGCCATTACTTAATTTACCACCAATGATCGCAAATTTTTGTTCAAGTAATAATGGCTGGTTACCACTAGTTTGTGTGATGAATATAACCTCCTCAAATAAACAGCTAATGAATTTGCTAAATATTGATATTGAAGAATTAAATCAACTTGCTCAACAAGCACCTATCGGCGCGAATGGCATCACTATTTTACCATTCTTTAATGGTGAAAGAGTTCCACCTTTACCCAATACAAAAGCGAGCATTTTAGGATTAGATTCAAGTAATTTCACACGAGAAAATCTTTGTCGAGCAATGATGGAAAGTGCCACTTTTACGCTTCGCTATGGTTTAGATTTATTTCGTCAAGCTGGTCTCAAAACCTCACAAATTCGCCTAATTGGAGGTGGTGCGAAAAGCTTATTTTGGCGACAAATGATTGCTGATGTAATGAATACCGAAGTGGTATGTTTGCAGGAAGAAGAAGCTGCTGCATTAGGAGGAGCAATTCAAGCTATGTGGGCAAATGGAGAAGGAGAACTTGAATTTTTATGCGACACCTTCATTCACTTAGATGAAAACTCCAAAACTTATCCTAACTTATCACAGGTGAAAAATTATCAAAGTGCTTACGAGCGTTATTTAAAACATTTATCACAATTATACTAAATAAAATCCCCTATACCGAGAGTCTATAGGGGATTTACTACATTAATAATTTATTTTCTATTCAACCACGCCATATATTCAGCTACGCCTTCCGCAACTGTTTTGAATGGTTTATCGTAGCCTGTTGAACGAAGTTTAGTCAAATCTGCTTGAGTATATTCTTGATAACGAGATTTCAAATGTTCTGGGAATGGAATGGTTTCAATCTCGCCTTTACCGTGGAATTTCACTACCGCATCAGCCACTGCACGGAAACTTTCTGCATTTCCTGTACCAAGGTTATAAATACCTGAAATACCATTTTGCCAGCACCAAATATTCACTGCAGCCACATCGCCCACATAAACAAAATCACGGCGGAAGTTTTCGCTGCCTGCAAATAATTTTGGATTTTCGCCTTTTAAGATTTGGTTATTCAAGTGGAATGCCACGCTCGCCATAGAATCTTTATGATTTTCACGCGGCCCGTAAACATTGAAATAACGGAAACCACATACTGGCGATTTTGCTTCTGGCAAAATATTACGTACATATTGGTCGAACAAGAATTTAGAATAACCATAAACATTTAACGGGCCTTCAAATTCACGTTCTTCACGAAATACTTTAGTATCGCCATAAGTTGCTGCGCTTGAGGCATAAAAGAAAGGGATTTCGCGGTCAAGGCAATAATGCAACAACTCTTTAGAATATTCGTAGTTGTTGTGCATAATGTATTTGCCATCCCATTCCGTAGTCGCAGAACATGCTCCCTCGTGGAATACTGCATCAATATCGCCAAATTCGTCGCCTGCAATAATAGAAGCAATGAAATCTTCTTTATCACAATAATCTGCAATATCTAAATCAACTAAATTGGCAAATTTTGTGCCATCTTTTAAGTTATCTACCACTAAAATATCTTTACGCCCTAAATCATTTAATGTTTTGACAATATTGCTGCCAATAAAACCAGCGCCGCCTGTTACGATAATCATAATTCTGTCCTCTTTAAAATAAGTTTGCGTATTGTAATAGATTTTCTACCGCTTAGCCAAAAAACTCTGCGAAAAACAACCGCACTTTTAACCCCCAATAACTCGTTAAACCCGTCGTAACAAGATCCATTTTGCCTTTACTCAACAGCACAATTGTGGGCGTCACATTAATTTGCCATTGTTGTGCAAGCTCGCCTTTCGGATCATTTACTGTAGTGAAGTGGTAGTCATTTTTTCTTAAATAATCAATCACTTCCACCTCATTGCCTGAGCGTAACGCCACGGATACAACTTGATAGCCTTCTTTCGCTAAAGAATTAATTGCTGGCGAAGTATAACGACAATAGCCACACCAAGTTCCCCAAAAATAAAGTAATGTGGGTTTGTTTTGATCAAGACTTTCAAGAGAGAACGTATTCCCTTGAAGATCTTGTAACGTGATTTTATTTATTTCCTCTGGCACTACAGGGCGACGAACAAAATCCAGTATGCTAGTTATCACAATAAAAGTTAAAAAGAGGGATAATCCATTCTTGAGTAATTTTTTAATCTTCATTTTATTTATTCCTTATCTTGTTGAGATGATTGTAATTGAGCATAAAACAACAGTCAAAAATAAAGAATTTTTGCTACAATAGGTAAAACATAAATAAAGGAGGAAAATAATGACACCGAATCAACTTGCTCAATATATCGATCACACTGCACTAACTGCAGAAAAAAATGAACAAGATATTTTGACACTCTGTAATGAAGCGATTGAACATGGATTTTATTCTGTATGTATCAATTCTGGTTATATTCCACTCGCTAAAGAAAAACTTGCTGGCTCAAATGTAAAAATTTGTACCGTAGTTGGCTTCCCTTTGGGGGCGAATTTAACCTCAGTCAAAGCATTTGAAACACAAGAATCCATTAAAGCAGGGGCAGATGAAATTGATATGGTGATTAATGTAGGTTGGATAAAATCGCAAAAATGGGATGCAGTAAAACAAGATATTCAAGCGGTGTTTAATGCTTGTGATGGTACGCCATTAAAAGTGATTTTAGAAACTTGTTTGCTCACTAAAGATGAAATAGTGAAAGCCTGTGAAATTTGTAAAGAAATCGGTGTGGCTTTTGTTAAAACATCAACAGGCTTCAATAAAGGTGGTGCGACTGTAGAAGATATTGCATTGATGAAACAAACGGTCGGCAATATTGGTGTTAAAGCATCAGGTGGTGTGCGTGATACTAAAACGGCACTTGCAATGATTAAAGCAGGTGCGACTCGTATTGGTGCAAGTGCGGGCATTGCAATTATTAGCGGTACGCAAGATACCCAAAGCACTTACTAATCCTTTCACGCGTGGTATTCTTTCCACGCGTTTTTACATATTCGACAATTTCTGCAACAAACGGTCCATTGCTCGATAGCCCAAGGCCTCAGCCAAGTGCGGTTGAGAAATTTGTTGTTCTTCTTGTAGATCGGCAATGGTTCGAGATACTTTCAAAATACGATGATAAGCCCGAACAGAAAGCCCAAGTTTATTCAGTGCTTTTTCAAGGAAAAAGGCATCTTTATCGTTTAACTTGCAATCACGCTCAATCTCTTTACTGTTCAAATAAGCGTTAATTTTCCCCGCTCTTGCCATTTGAATCTCACGCACTTTTAACACTTTTTTACGAACTTGTGTGCTGGTTTCGCCACGATCGCCCGTATTTTGTAAGCTACCTTGTGGCAATAAAGGCACTTCAATAGACAAGTCAAAGCGATCTAAAAAGGGCCCTGAAAGTCGATTTAAATAACGCATAATTTGTTGCGGCGAAGTGCGGTTATGTGTTCCAGTATAATGACCTGTGGGGCTTGGATTCATCGCTGCGACTAATTGAAAACGAGCAGGGAATTGAATTTTTGCATTAGCACGAGAAATAATAATCTCACCACTTTCCAAAGGCTGACGTAGTGCATCCAATACTTTTCGTTCAAACTCTGGAAGTTCATCAAGAAAAAGTACGCCATTTGTTGCTAAGGATATTTCACCAGGTTTAGGGATCGTCCCACCACCAACTAAAGCAGGCATTGATGCACTATGGTGCGGGGCACGAAAAGGACGTTGTTTCCAATTATGAAAATTTAACTCGTTTTGTACTAAACTCGTTACAGATGCTGTTTCAATCGCTTCTAAATCTGTCATTTCAGGTAAAAGCCCTGTTAATCGGCTAGCTAACATCGTTTTCCCTGTGCCCGGAGGGCCAAGAAAGAGTAAATTATGCTGCCCTGCTGCAGCAATGGTCAATGCTCGTTTGGCATGTTGTTGTCCGATAATATCCGTTAAATCTAATGTATTTTTACCCGAAAAATTTACCGCACTTTCTTTCACAATTTCAGTGGCGAGAGGTAATTTTTCTTGACCATTGAGAAATTGCACCACATCTAAAAGTGTTTGTGCAAAATAAGTATTTTGATCAGAAACAAGCGAGGCTTCATTGGCATTTTGCTTTGCGATAATTAATTCTCGCTTTGACTTTTGTGCTGCAAGAATAGCGGGAATTACGCCGTGAACGCCACGCAATTGCCCAGTAAGCGCAAGCTCTGCCACAAATTCAAATTGCTTTAAGCGGCTCGCATCAAGCTGATCCGATGCGGCTAAAATTCCGATGGCAATAGGCAAATCAAATCGTCCGCCTTCTTTCGGTAAATCTGCTGGTGCGAGATTCACGGTAATGCGTTTGGCTGGGTATTTAAATTGTGCATTCATCAATGCACTACGCACCCGATCTTGTGCCTCTTTCACGGTTTTTTCGGGCAAACCAACAAGCGTAAATCCGGGTTTTCCGTTACTTAAATGCACCTCAATAGTGACAAGCGGTGCTTGCACACCCATAGAAGCACGGCTGTAAACAATAGCAAGGGACATGATAATCCTTAAAGTGCGGTAAAAATGGAGATAGTTTTGGCACTATAAAAAAAGCACATAATGAAATCATTCATTCCGTGCTTTTATTGCGATCTAGATCGCAAAATTTATATTTTATTCCGCAAAAAGTGGCGAAAACCAAAAATCTAATTTCGCTGCAAGTTTATCAATACCAATTTTATTTTGTGCAGAAAAGGCTTCAACTTGTATATCGCCTTGGAATGGAAGAATTGCTTCACGCACCATTTTTACTTGTTTACTACGTGCGCTTTGGCTCAATTTATCGGCTTTAGTAAGTAATAAAAGAACTGGTAAATCAGCTGAAACTGCCCATTCAATCATTTGTTGGTCAAGATCTTTAAGCGGATGGCGAATATCCATCAACACAACTAACCCTGCCAAACATTCGCGTTTTTGTAAATATTCGCCTAAGGATTTTTGCCATTGAATTTTCATCTGCTCTGGCACGGCAGCATAACCATAGCCCGGTAAATCCACCAATTTACAATTTGGTTCCACTTCAAATAAGTTGATTAGTTGAGTACGCCCTGGCGTTTTTGAGGTGCGAGCTAAGCTTTTTTGATTGGTTAATGCATTAAGTGCAGTTGATTTTCCTGCATTTGAACGACCCGCAAACGCAATTTCAATGCCCGTATCTTCAGGAATGGAACGAATATTCGGCGCGCTCGTTAAAAAGTGAGTTTTGTGGTAATTAAGTTTAATTTCAGACATAAGGATTCCTTTTAAAAATTGTGTTTAGAATAGCATAAATGGAAAATTTCCTGAAATTATGTCAAAATTCTCTCCGAAATTATAATCAATTAATGGCAACCCAGATGACAACAAAAACAACTTACCAATGGCCTCAATCTAAGGATCTTTATCCATATCGACCAGGGCGTTTTGATGCACCAAAACATTGGCGTTATAACTTACGTAGCTTTTTAAATCGTGGTTCAATTCGTCGCTTTGAACAATTTATCAATCAACATCCTTTTCTCGTCGATATTTTTAATACGCACTTGGATTATAGTTATCCTGTTGCTTGTCGTTTTCTGGATAAGCGTTTTAACGCATCACAACGTTTTCATGCCATTTGCGAGAATCTTTTATTTTTACCCGAAAAACTTACCGCACTTTCTACGCCATTATGGGAAAAACCATTAAGTTTTGGCGAAGTCATTCCTGATTTTGAAATGACATTAAGCATGACAACCCATCAACCGATGGAAGGATATTGGGTATTGGAGCTATGGCATAAACCAAGAAATGAATTAGTCTATTTGCTTACCTTTGCCAAATTGGGCGATGAGTTGCTTATTGCTGTTGTACAAGGGCCAAATTTTGAAGGCTCAAAGGAAATGGTAAAACAACTAACTAAATCTTGCCACGGTTTGCGCCCAGCCTATTTAATGGTTGAAACCATGAAATCACTGACGAAAATTCTAGGCTACGATAAATTGCTTGGCATTCCGCAAAAATACCAAAATAAATCTCGTTTCATTCAAAGTAAACAATACACGGTGGATTATGATGCGATTTTTGGCGAATCAGGCGGAGAATTAAAAGATTACTGGGAATTGCCTTTAGAAATGGATAGAAATCTGGATGATGTGCCAAGTAAAAAACGTTCCATGTATCGTAAACGTTATGCGATGCTAGATGATTTGGCTAAAGTAATTGAAGAAAAATTAGGATTGTAAAAGTAAAAAGTGCGGTGAATTTTAACCGCACTTTTTGTTTTATAAGACTTTCAAGCAAGCCACAAAATGGCTGTTGTTTTGGCTGGTGAGAGGTGGTTTTTGTTTCGCACAATTCTCATCAGCCTTTAGACAGCGAGTACGAAATACGCAACCAGACGGTGGATTAATTGGCGAAGGCAAATCACCTTCAAGTAATTCGATGGATTTATTGCGTTCCAATTTTGGATCGGGGATCGGAACAGCAGACATTAAGGCTTTGGTATAAGGATGTTTGGTATCGTTATATACTTCCACATCGCTGCCTAATTCCATTGCATTGCCTAAATACATCACTAATACGCGGTCAGAAATATGTTTTACCACCGCTAAATCATGAGCGATAAAAATTAAGGAAAGCCCCATTTCTTTTTGCAGGGATTTCAATAAATTCACCACTTGAGCCTGAATCGACACATCTAACGCTGAAACGGGCTCATCACAAATGATCATTTTGGGCTCAATGATTAATGCACGAGCAATACCGATACGCTGACATTGACCACCAGAAAATTCATGTGGGTAGCGGTTAATCAAGTTCGGTAAAAGCCCAACTTTCAACATCATAGCTTGCACTTTTTCTTTCACTTCGGCGGCACTTAAGTGCGGTTGGTAGATCTTTAATGGCTCAGCAATGATTTCGCCAATATTCATTCGCGGATTGAGAGAGGCTAGTGGGTCTTGGAAAATCATTTGAATATCTTTACGCGTTTCTTTCCATTGTTTCGCTGATTGTTTTCGTAAATGTTTACCAAGCCACAAGATTTCCCCTTCACTCGCTTCGACTAAACCGATAATAGTGCGTGCAAGTGTGGATTTACCACAACCAGATTCACCTACTACGCCGAGAGTTTCACCTGCGTAAAGTTTAAAAGACACATCCTTCACCGCTTTTAAGGTTTGCGGTTTGGCGAAGAAAAGGGATTTATCATTTTTAATTTTAAAACTGACGCCTAAGTGATTGACTTCAAGGAGTAATTCTTTGTTGTTTGAGACTGTCATAGGTTAAATTTCTCCGCTGGTAACCAACAATTACGTAATTGACCGTGATTAAATGTAGTCAGTTTTGGCGCAATTTGGCATTGTTCGGTAGCAAATTGGCAACGAGGTGAGAATGGACAACCTTTTGGCAAATGCAATAAATTCGGTGGATTGCCAGGAATGGTTACCAAGTGTTCTTCATTGCCGTCTAAGCGAGGAATCGCATCCATTAAGCCTATGGAATAGGGATGGGTTGGATGATAGAAAATTTGTTCCGCTGTGCCGTATTCCATGGTTCGTCCAGCATACATCACCATAACTTGATCGCAGATACCAGCCACTACCCCAAGATCATGGGTAATCATAATAATCGCAGTATTAAATTCGTGTTTTAACTCATTTAACAAGGTCATGATTTGTGCTTGAACGGTCACATCCAAAGCGGTTGTTGGTTCATCTGCAATGAGTAGTTTGGGACGGCATAATAAGGCCATCGCAATCATCACCCGTTGACGCATACCGCCAGAAAACTCGTGCGGATACATGCCCATGCGTTTTTTAGCTTCTGGCATTTTAACTGCGTCTAACATTTTCACGGATTCGGCAAAGGCAGTTTGTTTATCATAGCCCTTGTGCAATTGCAGCACTTCCATGAGTTGTTCACCGATTTTCATGTAAGGATTTAGTGACGTCATTGGATCTTGGAAAATCATGGAAATTTGCTCGGCGCGGATTTTATTCAATTCAGCATTCGGTAAATTAACTAATTCTTTCCCTTCAAAAATGGCAGAGCCTTCCACTTCACCGTTGGCTGCCAATAAACCCATTAAAGCAAAGGCTGTTTGTGACTTGCCTGATCCACTTTCGCCTACGATGCCCAGCGTGCTTCCTGCATTCAGCGTGAAGTTTAAGTCATTCACTGCTGTGACGACGCCATCTGGTGTTTTGAAGCGAACGTAGAGATTTTTTACATCTAATAAAGGATTCATTATTCGCTCCTATCTATCTTTCGGATCGAGCGCATCACGCAACCCGTCACCGATAAAGTTAAAACAAAATAGGGTAAGGCAAAGGAAAAATGCCGGGAAAATTAATAACCAAGGCGACACTTCCATTTGTGCAGCACCATCACTTAAGAGTGCACCCCAGCTACTCATCGGTTCTTGAGTTCCTAATCCTAAGAAGCTTAAGAATGATTCAAATAGAATGAGCCCAGGCACTTCAAGCGAGGCATAAACTGCCACTAAGCCTAATACATTTGGAATAATGTGTTTCAAAATGATTTGGCGACGAGGTACGCCACAAACGATGGCGGCTTCGACGAATTCTTTATTTTTTAGGCTGAGGGTTTGTCCGCGTACAATACGTGCAAGACCAAGCCAAGCAATGGCCCCGATAGCGATAAAAATTAAGAAAATGTTTTGGCCAAAAAGGGTCACCAACAAAATCACGAAAAACATAAATGGAAATGAGCTGAGAATCTCTAAAAAGCGCATCATCAGCATATCTGTTTTACCGCCTACATAGCCAGAAATCGCTCCATAAATTGTGCCGATAGTCACGGAAATGAAAGCACCAGCAATACCGACCAATAATGAAATCCGTCCACCGATAGCAGTGCGTACCAATAAATCTCGACCCGATGCGTCGGTACCGAAGAAGTGATAGCCTTCCATTGTTGGTGCGGCGCTCATCATATTCCAATCGGTATCTTCATAGGTAAATGGGAAGAACCAAGGCGCTACGGTGATAAATATAATAATAAACGCCAAAATAATCAGACTGGCAACAGCAGCTTTGTTTCGGAAAAAACGGCGTTTCGCATCTTGCCATAGGCTGCGGCCTTCCAGTTGCATTTCTTCAATACGGTCAGCCACTTGTTCCACAAAATCCGCATTTTTCTGATTAATCGGCTGAGTACGATAATCTGTCATAATTTATCCTTAATAACGAATTTTTGGATCGATGATGGCGTATAAAATATCCACAATCGCATTAAATAAAATGGTTAATGTCCCCACTAAAATGGTGAGGCTCAAAACTAAAGAGTAATCGCGGTTCAATGCGCCGTTTACAAATAATAATCCCATGCCAGGTAAACCAAATACGCTTTCGATGACCATTGAGCCGGTAATAATCCCTACGAAAGCAGGTCCTAAATAGGTTATCACGGGTAAAAGTGCGGGACGCAAAGCATGTTTTAAAATGATTCTCGACATGGAAAGTCCTTTAGCTTTGGCGGTTCGAATAAAGTTGGAATGTAACACTTCAATCATTGAACCACGCATGATACGCGCAATCCCTGCAACATAAGCGATAGTTAAGGAGGCTACAGGTAAGATCATGTACATGGCGGTACCGCCGTTCCAACCGCCAGCTGGCAGCCATCCTAGATAAATGGCGAAAATTAGCACTAAAACAGGTGCAAATACGAAGCTTGGCATAATGACCCCAAGCATCGAGAAACTCATCAAAATATAATCCCAACGGCTATTTTGATTGAGAGCGGCGAGCGTACCTGCTGTTACTCCTAGCACGACTGCAAAGGCGAAGGCAGCCATTCCCAATTTTATGGAAACAGGGAAAGCTGACGCGATTAAATCATTGACTGATTGGTCTTTATATTTAAAAGAGGGACCAAAATCTCCTTTGGAAAGATTTTCTAAATAAAGGAAATATTGTTTATATAATGGTTCATTTAAATGATACTTCGCTTCGATATTAGCCATGACTTCTGGCGGATAAGCGCGTTCAGAAGTGAAGGGGCTGCCAGGGGCAAGACGCATCAAAAAGAAAGAAAAAGTAATCAAAATAAACAGCGTCGGTAAGGCTTCCAACAGCCGTTTAAAAATAAACTTGAGCATAACAACTCCAACCAAAATGGGCGAAAAGTGCGGTCAAAAAATACGACGATTTTTAACCGCACTTAAATACGAGCAACGAATTAATGTTTAATAATATAAAGATTGCGTAAGTAAATATGATCTTGTGGATCTTTGCCTGAATAACCTTTTACGTAATGTTTCACTAAGCGTGGATTCACATAGTTAAAGATTGGTACGATACCGTAATCTTTTGCAAGAATTTCTTCGGCTTTCGCATAAGCTTTTGCACGACCTTCTGCATCAGTTGCTGCGTAAGATTCTGCCATCGCTTTATCATATTCTGGATTCGCGTATTTCGCGGTATTGTTACTAGAATTAGATAAGAAATAGTTGCCGAATGTTGTTGCTTGGTTGTAATCCGCATTCCATCCAGCACGCGCCACATCGTAACGACCTGCACGACGGCTATCAATGTAAGTTTTCCACTCTTGGTTTTCTAATTTCACATCAATCAAACCTTTGGTGTTAGCTTTCCACATAGAAGCTGCAGCAATAGCCACTTTTTTGTGGTTTTCATTGGTATTGTAAAGAATGCTGAATTTCAACGGATTCGCTTTACTGTAACCAGCTTCTTCTAAGAGTTTAATGGCTTCTTCATTACGTTGTGCCATCGGTTCTTTTGAATAAGCAGGTTGTTGAATGAGATGACCTTCTTCGATGTAAGTTGGGGTAAACACATAGGTTGGTGTTTGACCTTGGCCCAATACTTTATCGGTGATCACATTACGATCAAGGGATAAGTTCAAGGCTTTACGAATATTCACGTTATCAAAAGGTGCTTTCTTATTGTTTAATTCATAAGAATAAGTTGCTAGGGTACGAGTAACGTATACTTCGCCTGGCAATTCTTTTTGTAATTTAGCGAATTGTTCTGGCGGTAAACCATAACTGGTCATGTCTAAATCGCCCGCACGATAACGCGCTACATCGGTACTTGGGTTTTCAATGGCGAGGAATGTCGCGCTATTGATTACGGTTTCTTTATCGTTCCAATAAAGTGGGTTACGTTCAAATTCGATTTTTTCGTTAATGATGTGGTTAGCCAGCTTATACGCACCGTTACCCACGTAGTTTTCTTTTTTCACCCATGCATCACCCAATTTTTCGACTACTTTTTGTGGTAATGGCAATAAGGATTGGTGAGTCGTTAAACTAACCGCATAAGGCACAGGATTGGTTGCATGAACCACAAAGGTGTAATCATCTTTTGCTTCCACGCCTAATTCAGCCGGTTTTTTCTTACCGTCAATAATGTCTTGCGCATTTTCAACTTGTAAATAACTTAAGTAACTCGCATAAGGTGCAGCAGTTGCAGGATCCACTAAACGACGCCACGCAAACACGAAATCATGTGCAGTAACAGGATCTCCGTTTGACCATTTAGCATCTTTACGTAAATGGAATGTCCAGGTTTTGAAGTCAGGTGTATTTTCCCAGCTTTCAGCCACACCTGGTTGAAGTTTACCTTCAGAGTCTGAGGTGACTAAGCCTTCAAGTAATTGATAAGCAACGTTAGATTCTGGCACACCTTCGGTTTTGTGTGGGTCAAAACTTTGTGGTTCAGCCCCATTATTGAACACGATATGCTGTTTTTCATCTAATTGTGTTCCTTCAGGCACTATAACTGCTTGCGCAGAATAGGAAAGAGCAAGAGCGATTGCAGAGAAGAGTAGTTTGTGTTGCATTTGAGCCTCCTTGTCATTAGGCGATATTTTTATAAAAAGTCTTCTACTTATTAGCTCAAAAATTCATTTTTGTAAAGATTTGTCAGGAAATTATTTGAAGAAAAATTGAGTTTTGTGAGTTGTGTCTAATAAATCGCTAAAAAAATTGCTAAAAGTGATGATATGAGAGGGGGGAATCTAGGATATATTGATTTTTCCTATTGTAAATATTTTCCTACATAAATTACCCTTTTAATGCTAATTGTGCTATCGTAACCCGATTAGATTTAAACAAGTCCATTCAAGGAGAATACAATGACAACACAGTTAGATTCACTTCGTAATATGACCGTCGTCGTAGCTGATACTGGCGATATTGATGCAATCAAAAAATACCAACCACAAGATGCGACTACTAACCCATCATTAATTCTAAGTGCTTCAGCATTACCACAATACGCCCCATTAATTGATGAAGCGCTTGCTTATGCAAAAGCACAAAGTGCAGACAAGGTGCAACAATTAATTGATGCAGAAGATAAATTAGCGGTAAACATCGGCTTAGAAATTTTAAAAATTGTTCCAGGACGCATTTCAACAGAAGTAGATGCTCGCCTTTCTTACGATACCCAAGCAACGGTTGAAAAAGCGCGTAAATTAATCGCACTTTATAATGCAGCAGGCATTTCAAATGATCGTATTTTGATTAAAATCGCTTCGACATGGCAAGGGATCCGAGCTGCAGAAATCCTTGAAAAAGAAGGCATTAACTGTAACTTAACCTTATTATTCTCTGAAGCTCAAGCTCGTGCTTGTGCAGAAGCAGGCGTTTACTTAATTTCGCCATTTGTAGGTCGTATTTTAGACTGGTACAAAGCAAACTCCGACAAAAAAGAATATGCGCCAGCAGAAGATCCAGGCGTTATTTCGGTCACCAAAATTTACAATTACTACAAAGAATATGGCTACAACACCGTTGTGATGGGCGCAAGTTTCCGTAATGTAGGCGAAATTACTGAACTTGCAGGTTGCGATCGTTTAACCATTGCACCAGCATTACTGAAAGAATTACAAGAAAATTCAACCGCACTTGTACGCAAACTAGAATATAAAGGCGAAGTAAAAGCGAAACCACAACCATTAACAGAAGCTGAGTTCTACTGGCAACATAACAGCGATGCTATGGCTGTTGAAAAATTAGCAGAGGGTATTCGTAAATTTGCTGTTGACCAAGAAAAATTGGAAGCCATGCTTTCAGCAAAACTTTAATCCATAATTCAATATAAAAAATAACCGCACTTCAATCTGCTCTTGAATTAGTTAAAGAAAATATTTAACTAATTTGAGTGCAGATTTTTTATTTATTAAGATATAAAAGTGCGGTAAAAATTTAGTTTGTTTTTTGTTTAATTGAACAAACATTGCAAAATATCAAATTTTGTTGAAATAATTTTTGCTTTTCTTTGCAATGAAAGGGGAGGAGAGTAAAATAACGCCAATTATAGAAGTATTTGTAGCCGTAAACTTGTTAAAAGTATTAAATTTTCATCAACTTTTTCAATTTCAATAGTTGGAGTTTGATTATGGCATCAGAAAATCAAAAATTATCTTCTGTTGCTCTCACGCCAGTTGAAGCAACGGATTATGCAGAAAATACAGCGACGTATAAAGCAAATAAACGTCCATTTTTATCGTTTATGTCCGGCATTAGTGCCGGTGCTTGTATTGCCTTAGCCTTTGTATTTTACACAACAACACAAACTGCTAGTGCAGGTGCACCTTGGGGATTAACCAAGTTAGTAGGTGGATTAGTCTTCTCCTTGGGCGTAATTATGGTGGTGATTTTAGGATCTGAATTATTCACCTCTTCTACTTTAACTTTAGTCGCTCGAGTGGGCGGTAGAATCACTACGACACAAATGATTCGAAATTGGATCGTGGTGTATTTAGGCAACTTCGTTGGTGGTTTGTTTATTGCCGCTGTTATTTGGTTTGGTGGACAAACAATGGCAGCAAATGGCCAATGGGGTTTAACGATTCTTGCAACCGCCCAACATAAAATTCATCACACGTGGTTTGAAGCTTTTAACCTAGGTATTTTATGTAACATTATGGTGTGTGTGGCGGTTTGGATGTCTTATTCTGGTAAGACTGTTACAGACAAAGCATTTATTATGATTATGCCGATTAGTTTGTTTGTTGCATCAGGATTTGAACACTGTGTGGCTAATATGTTTATGATTCCAATGGGAATTATTACCGCTCATTTTAGTACACCTGAATTTTGGCAACAAATCGGTGTTGATCCGATGAAATACGCAGATTTAGATTTGTACCATTTCATCGTGAAGAATTTAATCCCTGTAACGTTGGGAAATATTGTCGGCGGGGCAATTTGTATTGGTGTATTCCAACGTTATTTAACCAAAACGCATTAAAGATTTACTTATTTATTAATTAACAAAGGAAATGACTATGTCAGAACTTAATGAAGCGCAAAAATTGGCGTGGGCTGGTTTTGCTGGTGGCGATTGGCAAGAAAATGTCAATGTACGTGACTTTATCCAAAAAAACTATACTCCGTATGAAGGCGATGACTCTTTCTTAGCAGGTCCAACCGAAGCAACAACCAAGCTTTGGGAATCTGTGATGGAAGGAATTAAAATTGAAAACCGTACTCACGCACCATTGGATTTTGATGAACATACGCCATCTACCATTATCTCCCACGCACCCGGTTACATTAACAAAGATTTAGAAAAAATCGTTGGTCTTCAAACTGATGAACCTTTAAAACGTGCCATTATGCCATTCGGTGGTATTAAAATGGTGGAAGGTTCTTGTAAAGTTTATGGTCGTGAACTTGATCCTGAAGTGAAAAAAATCTTCACTGAATATCGTAAAACGCATAACCAAGGTGTATTCGATGTTTATACGCCAGACATTTTACGTTGCCGTAAATCTGGTGTATTAACTGGTCTTCCAGATGCTTATGGTCGTGGCCGTATCATCGGTGACTACCGTCGTGTAGCACTTTACGGTGTAGACTTCTTAATGAAAGATAAATACGCACAATTCTCTTCTTTACAAAAAGATTTAGAAGATGGTGTAAATCTTGAAGCAACAATTCGTTTACGTGAAGAAATCGCAGAACAACACCGTGCATTAGGTCAATTAAAACAAATGGCAGCAAGCTATGGTTATGATATTTCTAACCCGGCAACTAATGCTCAAGAAGCAATTCAATGGATGTACTTTGCTTATCTTGCTGCAATCAAATCACAAAATGGTGCGGCAATGTCATTCGGTCGTACTGCAACCTTCATTGATATCTATATCGAACGTGATTTAAAAGCAGGAAAAATTACTGAAACTGAAGCGCAAGAATTAGTTGACCACTTAGTTATGAAACTCCGTATGGTTCGTTTCTTACGTACGCCTGAATACGATCAATTATTCTCAGGTGACCCAATGTGGGCAACTGAAACCATCGCAGGTATGGGTTTAGACGGTCGTACATTAGTAACCAAAAATACATTCCGTATTTTACACACTCTTTACAACATGGGTACTTCTCCAGAACCAAACTTAACCATTCTTTGGTCTGAACAATTACCTGAAAACTTCAAACGTTTCTGTGCGAAAGTATCGATTGATACCTCATCAGTTCAATATGAAAACGATGATTTAATGCGTCCAGACTTCAACAATGATGACTACGCAATCGCATGTTGTGTATCACCAATGGTTGTGGGTAAACAAATGCAATTCTTCGGCGCTCGTGCAAACTTAGCGAAAACATTGTTATACGCAATCAACGGCGGTATCGATGAAAAATTAGGTATGCAAGTAGGTCCGAAAACTGCACCAATTACTGATGAAGTATTAGATTTCGATACAGTAATGACTCGTATGGATAGCTTTATGGATTGGTTGGCAAAACAATATGTGACCGCCTTAAACGTAATCCACTATATGCACGATAAATATTCATACGAAGCCGCATTAATGGCATTACATGATCGTGATGTATACCGTACCATGGCTTGTGGTATCGCGGGTCTTTCTGTTGCGGCTGACTCACTTTCAGCAATCAAATATGCGAAAGTTAAACCAGTTCGTGGCGACATCAAAGATAAAGATGGCAATGTTGTTGCAACTAACGTAGCAATCGACTTTGAAATCGAAGGTGAATATCCACAATATGGTAACAACGATAACCGTGTTGATGACATCGCTTGTGACTTAGTTGAACGTTTCATGAAGAAAATTCAAAAACTTAAAACTTACCGCAACGCTGTGCCTACACAATCTGTATTAACCATTACTTCTAACGTAGTTTATGGTAAGAAAACAGGTAACACCCCAGATGGTCGTCGTGCTGGTGCACCATTCGGACCAGGTGCGAACCCAATGCACGGTCGTGACCAAAAAGGTGCGGTAGCATCATTAACTTCTGTGGCTAAACTTCCATTTGCTTACGCGAAAGATGGTATTTCTTATACCTTCTCAATCGTACCAAATGCGTTAGGTAAAGATGCAGAAGCACAACGTCGTAATCTTGCTGGCTTGATGGATGGTTACTTCCACCACGAAGCAACTGTTGAAGGTGGCCAACACTTAAATGTGAACGTGCTAAATCGTGAAATGTTGTTAGATGCAATGGAAAATCCGGATAAATATCCGCAATTAACCATCCGTGTATCTGGTTACGCAGTACGTTTCAACTCTTTAACTAAAGAGCAACAACAAGATGTAATTACTAGAACTTTCACAGAGTCAATGTAAAAACATTTTTATTTTTGACCGCACTTTGGCGGAAACATAATATGTATGAGCCTGATTTAAATCAGGCTCATTTTTTATAGACTAGATCTTTGGTAAAATTTAGCTATATCTAATTTTAGGAAATTTATATATGTCAGTTCTTGGACGAATTCACTCTTTTGAATCCTGTGGCACTGTAGATGGGCCAGGTATTCGTTTTATTTTATTTATGCAAGGTTGCTTGATGCGTTGCAAATATTGCCACAATCGTGATACTTGGGATCTTGAAGGTGGCAAAGAAATCAGTGTCGAAGATTTAATGAAAGAAGTCGTGACTTATCGCCATTTTATGAATGCTACAGGTGGTGGTGTTACGGCATCTGGTGGCGAGGCCGTGCTACAAGCTGAGTTCGTACGTGATTGGTTCCGTGCTTGTAAAGCAGAAGGGATTAATACCTGCTTGGATACAAATGGTTTTGTGCGTCATTATGATCATATTATTGATGAATTATTGGATGTAACAGATCTTGTTTTACTCGATTTAAAAGAGCTTAATGATCAAGTTCATCAAAATCTTATTGGGGTACCCAATAAACGTACCCTTGAGTTTGCAAAATATTTGCAAAAACGTAATCAACGCACATGGATTCGTTATGTTGTTGTTCCTGGTTATACCGATAGCGATCACGATGTGCATTTATTAGGTCAGTTTATTGAAGGTATGACCAATATTGAAAAAGTTGAACTTCTTCCTTATCATCGATTAGGTGCGCATAAATGGAAAACCCTTGGGTTAGATTATGAGCTTGAAGATGTATTACCGCCAACCAAAGAATCGTTAGAGCATATTAAAATAATCCTAGAAGGTTATGGACACACTGTAAAATTCTAGAATAAATGCTAGCTAACATAAGGAGTAAATAATGAAAAAAATTATTTTAACATTATCACTTGGGTTGCTTACCGCCTGTTCTGCTCAAACTCAAAAGGCTGAACAAAATGATGTGAAGCTGACAGTGCCGACTGATGTGCGAAGCGGATATGTACGTTTAGTGAAGAATGCAAATTATTACATCGATAGTGAATCTATTTGGGTGGATAACCAAGAGCCACAAATTGTGCATTTTGATGCAGTGGTGAATTTAGATAAGGGATTGTATGTTTATCCTGAGCCTAAACGTTATGCACGTTCTGTTCGTCAGTATAAGATTTTAAATTGTGCAAATTATCATTTAACTCAAGTGCGAACTGATTTCTATGATGAGTTTTGGGGACAGGGTTTACGTGCTGCACCTAAAAAGCAAAAGAAACATACGTTAAGTTTAACACCTGATACAACGCTTTATAATGCTGCTCAGATTATTTGTGCTAATTATGGCAAAGTATTTTCAGTTGATAAAAAATCTGCACCTTAATTAGTTTAAATTTTATTCAACTTTTAGGGTGCAGAGAGTATTTGATTTTTCTGCAGTTATTGTTATTTAACTGCTGGCACTTTTAAGTCTGGTTCGTTTGGTTTTTCAATTGGTGCAAAAGTTTTATCTTTATTCGCATCAATAATTTTTTGAGTATCATTTGCTAATTCGGTTAAACCCATTTTTTCATAAGCCTCCTGCATTAGAAATAATCCTTCATAAGTTGCTTTAGTATCAGGATATTGTTTTAACATTCCTACCACACGATTTGCAACTGCTACCCAAGCTTTACGTTTTGTATAGAATTTTGCAATATCTAATTCGTGACGAGCTAGTGCATCTTTAATATAAGCCATACGAGCTAAAGCATCTTGTGAGTAAGGGCTATTAGGGAATGCACGAACTAAGTTTTGGAAATTAGAAAAAGCGGTACGCATAGAGGTTGTTTCACGTGTTGCACGGTCAATTCCAAAAAAATCTTGGATAACATTATCGCCTGTTGCTGCATTAGTTAAGCCAGCCATATATACCGCATAGGCTTGATTTGGGCTTTGTGGAAATTGATGTAAAAAGCTATCTACCGTCAATAATACTTGCGTATAATCTTGTGCTTTATAGTTTGCATAAATTAAATCTAACATTGCTTGTTCTTGATAAATACTACCAGGGAAACGTTCAGTCGTCGCTTTTAAATAGCGAATGGCTTCAGAGTAGCTACCTTCTTGTAATGATGTTGTACCTTTTGTGTATAATTCATTTACCGATGCTTGTTCAACATCTTTTGAACCACTTGAACATCCAATAACCAATGCTGCCACGGCAAGCAACGCCAAAGATTTTATTTTACGCATTGTTTTTTCCTTAATTTTTACGAAAACCAATAAATAAGATACAATTGTTGGCTATTGTATAGAACATTAATCAATAAGCCAACTTTTAAAATTTTTGAGAGCTATTTATGCCACAAATTACCCTTTCGGCTGAAGTGCAGCCAGAACAAATGGGACAGCGTTTAGACCAAACACTTGCAGAGTTGTTCCCTGAATATTCTCGCTCCCGATTAAAAACGTGGATTGAAGCCGATCTCGTAAAATTAAATGATCGCATTGCCAATATTCCACGAGAGAAAGTGCTTGGAGGAGAGAGAATAGAGATTATTGTTGAAGTGGAAGATGAAACACGTTTTGAAGCAGAAAATATTCCATTGAATATCGTGTATGAAGATGATGATATTATTGTGATTAACAAGCCAAAAGATCTTGTGGTACACCCTGGTGCTGGCAATCCAAATGGAACCGTACTCAATGCGTTACTCTATCATTATCCGCCAATTGCAGAAGTACCTAGAGCAGGAATTGTGCATCGATTAGATAAAGATACGACAGGTCTAATGGTTGTTGCGAAAACTATTCCAGCACAAACTAAGTTAGTACGCGACTTACAAAAACGCAAAATTACGCGTGAATATGAAGCCGTCGCTTCAGGCATTATGACTAAAGGTGGCACGGTAGATCAACCTATGGCTCGTCATGCAACCAAACGCACTTTAATGGCGGTTCATCCAATGGGAAAACCAGCTGTGACCCATTATCGTATTATGGAGAATTACCGTAACTACACCCGTTTACGTTTACGTTTGGAAACGGGTCGTACACATCAAATCCGTGTTCATATGGCACATATTGCCCATCCATTACTAGGCGATCAAACCTATGGCGGACGCCCTCGTCCACCCAAGAATGCAAGTGAAGACTTTATGGAAGTATTGCGTAATTTCAAACGCCAAGCTTTACATGCGGTCATGTTACGTTTAGCTCATCCAATTACAGGGGAGATGATGGAATGGTATGCACCATTGCCTGATGATTTCGTTGAATTGCTCAATGCCCTCAAAGCCGACTATCTCGAACATCAAGATGAGTTAGATTATTAATATGCAAGCGATTAACCCCAATTGGAACGTTCCAAATAATATTCATGCCTTTACCACCACTCGTGAAGGGGGCGTGAGCTTAGAGCCTTATTTGAGTTTCAACTTAGGCGATCATGTGGGTGATAACAAAAGTGCGGTAAAAACCAACCGCACTTTATTAGTCGAAAAATTTGGCTTGCCACAAAAACCTGTATTTTTAACGCAAACACACAGCACTAGAGTACTTCAATTACCTTATTCAGGAGAAAATCTTGAAGCGGATGCTGTTTATACAAATATTCCCAATCAAGTTTGCGTTGTTATGACTGCAGACTGTTTGCCTGTTTTATTTTCTACAATATCTGGAAATGAAGTGGCTGCTGCACATGCTGGCTGGCGTGGTTTATGTGATGGCGTATTGGAAAAAACTGTCAGATGCTTTCAGACCAAACCTGAAGATATTATCGCCTGGTTTGGCCCAGCAATTGGCCCAACAGCATTTCAAGTTGGAATTGATGTTGTAAAACAATTTGTTGCGGTAGATGAAAAAGCCAAACTCGCCTTTCAACCCGATGCAATCGAAGAAGGTAAATACCTAGGTAATCTTTACCAAATCGCGACTCAACGATTAAACAATCTAGGCATTACGCAAATTTATGGTGGAAATCACTGTACATTTAACGAAAAAGAAAAGTTCTTTTCTTATCGCAGGGATAATCAAACGGGACGAATGGCAAGTGTCATTTGGTTTGAATAAATAGTTTAAAAGCGCATAAAATGCACTTTTAGTATCTTTGTTTTATATTCTTTTTTCGATAATACCACCGCCCAAACAAACTTCACCAAGGTAAAATACGGCAGATTGTCCTGGTGTTACTGCTGATTGAGGTTCATCGAAAATCACTCGAATAGTTTCATCATCAATCGGTTCAATCACACAAGAAATATCTTGTTGGCGATAGCGTGTTTTTACCGTGCAACGTAATAACTCTCGAATTGGTTGGCGATCAACCCAATGTAATTGGCTGGCAATTAAACCTTTTGAAAATAAACGAGGATGATCATGACCTTGCGCAACAATAAGTTCATTATTTTCTACATCCTTATCTACTACATACCAAGCTTCATCTCCTGCATTTTTTAAACCACCGATGCCTAATCCTTTACGCTGTCCCAACGTGTGATACATCAAACCATCATGACGACCAATAATTTCGTCATCTACAGTGCGAATATTACCCGGTTGAGCAGGTAAATAGCGTGCTAAGAAATCCTTAAATTTACGCTCTCCAATAAAACAAATACCGGTAGAGTCTTTTTTCTTCGCTGTAATTAAACCAAGATCTTCAGCAATAGAGCGAACAATGGGCTTCTCAATTTCACCAACAGGGAATAAACTTTGCCCTACTTGTTTATGGCTTAAGGTATAAAGAAAATAACTTTGATCTTTATTAGTATCTAAACCACGTAATAATTTTGCATTTTCATCATCACCAGCTCTACGTACATAATGCCCTGTTGCAATGTAATGGGCACCAAGATCTTCAGCTGCATATTCTAAAAATGCTTTAAATTTAATTTCTTTATTACACAGAATATCTGGGTTCGGCGTGCGCCCTGCTTTATATTCAGTTAAAAAATGCTCAAAAACATTATCCCAATATTCTGCAGCAAAATTAATTTTATGTAGTTTGATACCCAATTTATCACATACTGCTTGAGCATCTGCAAGATCAGCTGCAGCAGTACAGTAATCCGTATCATCATCTTCTTCCCAGTTTTTCATAAACAGGCCTTCCACCTGATAGCCTTGCTGTTGAAGAATAAAAGCTGACACAGAAGAATCCACGCCGCCAGACATACCACAAATCACTTTTTTGGTAGCATTTCTCGCAAGCTGTTCTTGCGTCAGTTGAGGAAAGTGTTGATTATAAGTATTTGAAATTAACATATTTCTCCCGTAACTTCGGTTAAGGCGAAGCACATTGGTTAGTTGTTAAGATAGTTGATTATCGTTGATAAAAAACCTTGCCAGTTCGTTCTATATTTTCAGCCAGTTGAGAATGAGTCAAATGCTGATAAATTGATAAATCAAATAAATAGGGTGAATCGGAATCATCAAGTTCAAGCCAAATTTTTCCTAAAATATCTTGGGTTAAATGTTTACCTTTCAGTGTTAAATCAATATCAGAGCCCTCTCTAAAAGTGTTTTGAGCACGAGAGCCATAAATAATCGCAAGCTCAACCTCTGGGTAGTGAGCTAAAATATTTTTTATAATTATCTGCTGTTTATCACTTAATCCAAATTGCTGCATATCATATTCACTTTTTGCTCAAAACTAGTAAATGCAGGTAAATATAGATGAATAATTTTATTAAATTCTTCATTAATCATTTGCTGATCATAAGTATGGACTGTTAGATTACGACTTTTGATCATTTCTAACCAAATTTCTCCCTGACTAATTAGTCCACGGTTAAAAGCTAAACGAGTTGCTGATTTTGAACCATAAAGCTCAGATTCGCCTTCTTCTCGAAGAATATCTTGCATCAATTTCCACGACAATTCGTGAGTGATTTCAAAACTTTGAATAATTCCTTTTTTAATCACATCAATATTGGTATTTCCATATTGAGTTACTTCATTTTTTAAATGAAAAAGGGATTGTTGATAATTTTGGAAACGTTGTAGCCAACGATTATTTGATCGCATAGTTCATCCTCAAGAGGGCGTCAATAACGCCCTATCATCAAAAGAGCGGTCAGTTTTGAGCAAGTTATTTCACTTCATAAAATTGCGAATCATCATCTTTTTTCGCGAATTTTTGCTCATATTCAGCTTTCGCTTGTTCATCGCCTGCATCTAATTTTGATTGAAGCGTGTCACACGGTTTATCACAATCGCAAGCTTTGGCAATACCAAGGGTAGATAAACCACCGCAGCTGCCTTTTAAACTTTGTTTTTTGATAATAAATCCGATAGACATCAACAATATAATTGCGACGAAAGCGATTAAAGTAAAAAATAAAGTTTGCATAACTATTCTTTTGTTTCTGTTAATTTTTTGAACGCAGAGGATGATTTTGCGACAAAACCATTATCTGTTTTAATGATTAAGTAGACGGCAAGATTATTTTTCTCTGCCACTTCTAACGCCTTGTCTTCACCTAGCACAAATAACCCTGTTGATAGACCATCTGCAGTCATTGAAGTTGGTGCAAGTACCGTAATTGAGGCTAAATGATGTTGAATTGGGTAACCAGTTTTCGGATCAATCTCGTGCGCAAAGCGTTTACCATTTTCTTCAAAGTAAATACGGTAATCGCCAGAACTTGCCATTCCCATATTGTCTAATCCAATAACAGCTTCAACCGCTCTTTCGCCTGTTGTAATTGGTTTTTCAATTGCGATCTGCCAAGGTTTGCCTTCAATATTTTTTCCTTTCGCGCGAATTTCACCGCCGATTTCAACCATGTAATTCTGAGCATTTAATTGTTCTAACTTTTCAGCGACCTGATCAACGCCAAAGCCTTTAGCAATCGATGATAAATCAACATAAACTTGAGGAAGAGCTTTACTTAATGTAGCTTTTTCTTTGTTAGTATCTAGGGTAATTTTATCAATGCCAACCCAAGCTTGACGTTCAGCTAATTGTTCTGGTGTAGGTTGTTTTTCTGGGCGTTTTTCAGGACCAAATCCCCATAAATTTACAACTGGGCCAACAGTTACATCTAATGCGCCTTCAGTCACTTTATTTAAACGAATTGCTTCAGCTAATACTTTGGCAAAATCTGCTGAAATATCAATCGGTGTATTCACTTGGGTATTTTGATTGAAACGACTCAGTTCCGAATCTTTTTTGTAAGTGGACATTTTAGCGTTCACATCTTTTAAGATTGCTTCAATTTCTTCATGCGTCTTTTCAGATGTTGCTTTTATTGAACCATCATCAAGGTATTTAACATGATAAGTTGTCCCCATTGTTTTACCGCTTAAAGAGATAACTTTTGTTTCTTTTTGACAAGCTGCAAGACTTAATGCCATTGCTACAGCCATAATACCGCTTATTAATTTTTTCATCTGGATTTCCTAAATGTGTGAATTACTGGCAAACTCAACAAAACTTACCTGTAATCATAGAAAATTTCTAAAAACATCTTAAATTTTGACCGCACTTATCACAAAGTGCGGTCAGCTTTTATAATGAATTGATTAACTAAAATCAGCCACCAAAGTCATCTAATAAAATGTTTTCATCTTCAACACCAAGATCTTTCAACATTTTAATTACAGCTGCATTCATCACTGGAGGCCCACACATATAGTATTCACAGTCTTCTGGTGCTTCATGATTTTTCAAGTAGTTTTCATAAAGTACATTGTGAATAAAGCCTGTGTAGCCAGTCCAATTATCTTCAGGTAGCGCATCTGATAATGCAACATGCCATACGAAATTATCATTTTCAGCTTGTAATTGGTCAAAATCTTCTTGATAGAAGATTTCACGTTTAGAACGTGCGCCATACCAGAACGACATTTTACGTTTAGAATGTAAACGTTTTAATTGGTCGAAGATATGCGAACGCATTGGAGCCATACCTGCACCACCACCGATAAATACCATTTCTGCATCGGTTTCTTTCGCAAAGAATTCCCCAAATGGGCCAGAAATTGTGACTTTATCTCCTGCTTTTAATGACCAAATGTAAGAAGACATTTGACCCGGAGGTGCATCAGGTTGGCGTGGAGGAGGTGTTGCAATACGCACGTTAAGCATAATGATACCTTTCTCTTCAGGGTATGAAGCCATTGAGTAAGCACGGATAATATGTTCGTCCACTTTAGAGACATAACGCCATAAATCATATTTATCCCAGTCTTCGTGGTATTCTTCTGGAATATCAAAATCTTTATAGTTTACCACATGTGGATCAGCTTCGATTTGGATATAGCCACCTGCGCGGAAAGGTACTTCCTCGCCTTCAGGAATAGCCAATTTAAGCTCTTTAATAAAGGTTGCTTTGTTATCATTAGAAATAACGGTGCATTCCCATTTTTTAACGCCGAAGATTTCTTCTGGAAGTTCAACGTCCATATTGCCTTTTACATTAACTTGGCAAGCTAAGCGATAGCCCTCTTTTGCTTCACGTTTGTTAATGTGAGAAAGTTCTGTGGGAAGAATTTCTCCACCACCATTTTTCACTTTAACAATACATTGACCACAAGAGCCACCACCGCCACAAGCAGAAGATACGAAAATACCTTTACTTGCTAAAGCACCTAATAATTTACCACCTGCAGGTAATGTGATGGCTTTTTCAGGATCGTCATTGATACCGATAATGATATCGCCAGAATCGACTAATTTTGATTTCGCAAATAAGATGATCGCCACTAATACTAATACAATAACCGTGAATGCGGCAATACCGAGTGCAAGAATTACTGAATCGCTCATTGATTACACTCCTTATAATTGAATACCAGAGAAAGACATAAAGCCTAGCGCCATTAAACCAACAGAGATAAAGGTAATACCTAAACCTTTTAATCCAGCAGGAATATCAGCGTATTTCATTTTTTCCGTTAAGCCAGCAAGCGCCACAATCGCTAACATCCAACCTAAACCTGAGCCGAAACCATACACGATAGATTCAGGGAAATTGTAATCACGTTGAACCATGAAAGATACGCCACCAAAGATCGCACAGTTTACTGCGATTAAAGGTAAGAAAATCCCTAATGCGTTATAAAGTGACGGCATAAATTTATCTAATACCATTTCGAGTATTTGTACCAAACCTGCAATAACCCCAATGAAAGTGATAAAGTTTAAGAATGATAAATCTACACCTTCAATTAAAGCATTTTCTTTTAGTACATTTGCGTAAATTAATTGGTTTACTGGCACTGCGATACCAAGAACGAAAGTTACCGCAATCCCAAGACCGAACGCAGTTGATACCTTTTTAGATACCGCTAAGAAAGTACACATCCCCAAGAAGAAAGAAAGTGCCATATTTTCAATGAAGACTGCCTTAACAAATAGGCTAATATAATGTTCCATTGATTACTTCTCCTGTTGCTCTGGTTTCCAAGTTCTTAATCCCCAGATCACAAATCCGATAATAAAGAATGCACTTGGTGCAAGTAGGAATAAACCATTTGCTTGATACCAGCCACCATTTTGAATAGTTTCAAAAATAGTAATACCAAATAATTTACCTGAACCGATAAGTTCACGGAAAAATGCTACGATAATTAACATCGAACCATAACCTAAGCCATTTCCGATACCATCTACAAAACTTTCAACGGGAGGGGATTTCATCGCAAATGCTTCGGCACGTCCCATTACGATACAGTTAGTAATAATCAAACCAACGAATACCGAAAGCTGTTTAGATAAACCATAAGCATAGGCTTTTAGAATTTGATCCACTACGATAACAAGCGAAGCGATGATTGCGAGCTGTACAATAATACGAATGCTGTTAGGGATATAATTGCGGATTAGGGAAACAAATAAGTTTGATAATCCAGTTACTAAGGTAACTGCAATTGCCATAACAAAAGCAGTTTCTAATTTTGTTGTTACAGCTAATGCAGAACAAATCCCTAAGATTTGCAATGCAATAGGGTTGTTTTTAGCAATTGGCGCTAACAACAGATCTTTATAACTTGTTTTTCCAGACATTAGTTTGCTCCTGAATGAAGTTTTTCAAGATATGGACCAAAGCCATCTTTGCTGAACCAATAATTAAAGGTACCTTGAACACCATTACCTGTTAAAGTTGCACCAGATAAACCATCAATACTATGCTCATCTTGTGGAGCTTGACCTTTCACAATATGAATGGCAGGTTGATGTTGCTCATCAAATAATTTTTTACCTTTAAATAGACTTGCCCAGTTTGGATTTTCAATTTCTCCGCCCAATCCTGGTGTTTCGCCGTGTTGATAGTAAGTAATTCCATTAATAGTATTACCATCTGGTTGAACAGATACTAAGCCATACATCACTGACCACAAGCCAGTGCCATAAATTGGTAAAATAACTTGTTGAGTTTGACCCTGTTCATCTTTTACAAGATAAACTTCAGTTGTTTTGCTACGAGAACGAATACGTGCTTTATCCGAATCAGCAGGAATTGCTTGTTGGCTATCATCTGCTTGTTGTGTGTATTCGCCTGTTGCTAAATCAACGAAACGCGGCTCAATAAATTTTGCATAAGTTTCTTTTACATTCGTATTTGCTTGTAAAAGACCAGCTACATTTAAAATATTTTTTTGTTTATCGAGCAATTTTTGTTCTTCTTGTGCAGGTTTTAACATTACTGCGGAACCAGCAACAATAATGGAACAAACTAAACTCAGTAGTAGCACAACAAGGATTGTGCCGCCTACACTGTCTTTATTAAATTTAGCCATTTGTTCTCGCTCTCCGACGTTTGATATTTGCTTGAACAACGATGTAGTCGAAAATCGGTGCAAATAAATTTGCAAATAAAATCGCTAACATCATTCCTTCTGGATAGGCTGGGTTTATAGTACGAATTAATACAGCCATTACACCAATTAATGCACCGTACCACCATTTACCAGTATTAGTAAAAGATGCTGAAACAGGATCGGTCGCCATAAATACCATACCCAATGCAAATCCACCTAAAACAAAGTGCCAATGCCAAGGCATTGAGAACATAGGGTTAGTCTCTGAGCCAATTAGGTTAAACAAGGTTGAGGTTGCAATCATGCCAATCATTACACCAGCAATAATGCGCCAAGATGCAATGCGAGTGAATACAATAACAGCACCGCCAATTAAAATTGCAAGGGTAGAAACTTCCCCCATTGAACCAGGTAAGTTACCAACAAAAGCATCCATCCAAGTAATTGGAGCACCTGTTACGGTATGTTGCAATGCACCTTGACCACCTTGTGACCACTGTGAAAGTGCGGTTGCACCAGAAAAACCATCCGCGGCAGTCCAAACCGTATCGCCTGAAATTTGAGCTGGATATGCGAAGAATAAGAAAGCTCGACCCGCAAGTGCAGGGTTCATAAAGTTACGACCAACACCACCAAAAATTTCTTTTGCAACAACGATACCAAAAGTAATACCTAATGCGGCTTGCCATAGTGGCAATGTTGGTGGAACGATCAATGCAAATAAAATGGTTGATACAAACATACCTTCATTTACTTCGTGACCACGAACCACAGAGAATAATAATTCCCAAATAGTACAAACGGTAAATACCACTAAGTAAATTGGTAAAAAGAAAATTGCCCCAAGTGCTATTTTTGAGCCCCAAGTTGCATTGGCAGTTAAATCTAAACCTAATGAATTAGCAAGAGCATAGTGCCAATCGTTAGCAATTAGTTGATCTAAATTGCCTAATTGATTTAAAGCGGGGATCGCTTGGTTACCCACATTGTACATCCCGTAGAAAATAGCAGGGAACAACGCAAGGAAAACCGTAATCATCATACGTTTTGAATCTAACGCATCACGAACGTGAGTGTTTTTGTGCGTTACCGTACCAGGTGTATAAAGCAAGGTATAAATCGATTCAAAGATCGGATAAAGTTTGCTGTATTTACCACCGGGTAAAAACGCGGGTTCCATTTTTTCAAAAAGATTTTTCAAACCCATTTTTAACCTTCCTTCTCAATCTTATCTAAGACTTGACGCAAGATTGAACCGTATTCATATTTGCCTGGGCAAACGAAAGAGCATAACGCCAAGTCTTCTTCGTCTAATTCCAGACAACCTAATGCTTGCGCGCCATCAGTATCGCCCACGATTAAATCACGTAATAACAATGTCGGTAAAATATCCAACGGCATTACGCGCTCATAGCTACCGATTGGCACCATTGCACGTTCGCCACCATTTTCTGAAGTAGTAAAATTAAACAATTTTTTACTGAAGTGGCCTAATACGGTACGAGTCAAAGAATATTTATTGGCTTGTGGCATAATCCAACCAAAAAATTCTTTTTCATTACCTTCAGTGATTACTGATACTTGCAAAGCATAGCGACCTAAATAATCATGTGAATCTTTTGCTATTTGACCACAAAGCACCGAGCCAGAAATTACACGATTTTTACCCGCACTTAATTCATTTTGGGTTAATTGAGAAAGATTAGCACCGATTATTGTACGTACTAAACGAGGTTCTTTCACTTGAGGACCCGCAAGAGAAATTACTCGTTCTGCATAAAGTTCGCCTGTTGTAAATAATTTACCTACAGCGATCACATCTTGATAATTGATATGCCATACAGTTTTTTGAATACCGACAGGATCAATAAAGTGAATATGTGTCCCTACAAGACCAGCTGGATGAACACCAGTAAAATCATGAATCTGTAAATTTTCAAGATCAGCAGTTGGAATATTAGAATCGCTCGCTTTACATAAGTGTAATGGTTTTGAAGGGAATAAACGACTTAATACTGTTAAACCGTTAGTGAAGTCTTGCGAATATTCTTTTAATGCGACAGCAGGATCGGCTGCTAATGGATTGGTATCCATCGCGTTTACAAAAATAGAAGATGGTTCACTTTCAATGGATGGAACTTTACTAAATGGACGAGTACGTAATGCCGTCCACAAGCCAGATTCTATCAAGTTTTGTTTTACTTGTTCAGAAGAAAGTGTATTCAATTGTTCTGTGCTATATTTTGCAAAAGTGATTTTTTCATCACCTTCTACATTAATAACAACAGATTGTAATACACGTTTTTCGCCACGATTGATTGCAGTGATGGTACCGCTTGCAGGGGCTGTAAAAATTACACCAGGATTTTTTTTGTCTTCAAAAAGTACTTGACCTTTTTTCACAACATCGCCTTCGCGCACTTTCATTGAAGGACGCATCCCCACATACTCCTCACCTAGAATCGCAACTTGATTCACAGCGTTGCCGCTATGGATTACTTGTGCTGGTTTTCCCGCGATTGGGAGATCCAAACCTTTCTTAATTGTAATCATACTATTTGCACTACTTTTCAAGGTTAAAAATACAATTGCTAATATAGTAAAAATACCCTAGAAGCAATCTCACGTTTGAGTGTGACAAACCGCTAAAAAAACATTAATGTCACAAAATAAAAAACTCAAATGGATTGATTTCACAGTTAATAATTTTACCGAGAAATCGAATTTGGACTAAATTAAACGCCTTATTCTAGCGAAAATCTCTGTTTTTCGCTACTTAAACAGAGGGTTTTTTGTTAGAACTTTTTGCGATATATCAAAAATGTTACATTTTTATAACAAAATTAGCGACCAATACCTGCACATTTTGTTGAGTGCGGTACAGTTTCATTTTGTGCTTTCCATTCTTCTGGAGTGAATAAATGTAATGCTAATGCGTGAATACTATGATTTAATTCTTCGTTCAATAATTGATAAATACGCTGATGACGTTGTACTTTTCGAATATTTTTAAAGTCTGCGCTGACAATAACACATTTAAAATGTGATTCAGAACCTCGATTAGAGTGATGTAAATGGCTTTCATTTTCTATTGCTAAAAAGTGCGGTTGAAATTCTTGTTGAATTTTTTGCTCAATAATTTGTTGAATTGACATTATAAGTTCTCCACAAAAACTACAATGAAACGCTATACATTAATAAGGAAGTTTGTAAGAATAGCACAATTCTAATTGATTTATGGGGAAATCATGACATTAGTAAACAAAATTAAAACATTATCATCAGTATGTATTCTAGCGGCTACATTATTTCTTGCAGGCTGCCAAGCACAATCAAATATATTAGCATTCACACCTCCTGCGCCAAGTGCTTCAATGAATGTTAATCGAACTGCTGTTGTATCTGTTACAACAAAAGATAGCCGCGCAATACAAGAGATTGCGAGTTATACAAAATACGGGGAACTGATTAAATTAAATGCATCCCCAAGTGTTACACAATTATTTCAGCAAGTGATGCAGCAAAATTTAATTAGTAAAGGTTTTAGAATTGGGCAATTAAATGGTTCAAATGCGTGGGTAACAGTGGATGTGCGTGAATTTGCTACGCAAGTAGAACAAGGTAATCTTCGTTATAAACTCAATACCAAAATTCAAGCGACAGTTTATGTACAAGGTGCGAAAGGTTCGTATAATAAATCATTTAATGTCACGCGCTCACAAGAGGGCGTATTTAATGCGGACAATGATGAAATTCATAAAGTGCTATCTCAAACTTTTAATGATATTGTGAACAATATTTATCAAGATCAAGAAGTTGCGGTTGCGATTAACCAATATTCTAATTAATCGCATATCTACAGTGAGGAAGATTAAAACAATCTTCCTCTTTTTCTATGATGCCATTTCATTCTACATACTGGGCTCCACATAAAATCATTTCGGACTAATTATCTGTTTAAAAGAATAAAAAATATTCATAAAACCAATTACATCAATTTATAGCATTCTTTATAAAAATTAGGCAGAATACAAAAACTTTCAGTTTAAAAAAAAGGAGCAAATTATGGCTAAACATTATGATTATATTGCTATTGGCGGTGGCAGTGGCGGTATTGCGTCTCTAAATCGTGCTGCAAGCTATGGAAAAAAATGTGCAATCATTGAAGCAAAATATCTTGGCGGCACTTGTGTAAATGTCGGTTGCGTACCTAAAAAAGTGATGTTTTATGGCGCACATATTGCAGAAGCAATCAACAATTATGCGCCAGATTATGGTTTTGATGTTGAAGTGAAAAAATTTGATTTTTCAAAACTAATTGAAAGCCGACAAGCCTATATTGGTCGTATTCATACATCTTATAATAATGTATTAGCGAAAAATAATATTGATGTAATTAATGGTTTCGGAAAATTTGTCGATGCGCATACCGTCGAAGTAACACTTGCTGATGGTACAACAGAACAAGTAACCGCAGATCATATTTTAATCGCAACTGGTGGGCGTCCATATCGTCCAAATATTAAAGGACAAGAATATGGCATTGATTCAGATGGTTTTTTTGCATTAACCGAATTACCAAAACGTGCTGCTGTTATCGGTGCAGGCTATATTGCTGTTGAACTTTCTGGCGTATTAAACAGCTTAGGCGTGGAAACACATTTATTAGTGCGTCGCCATGCGCCAATGCGTAATCAAGATCCATTAATCGTAGAAACATTAGTGGAAGTGCTTGAGCAAGATGGTATTCAATTACATACCAATTCTACCCCATCTGAAATTGTAAAAAATGCAGATGGTTCACTTACAGTAAAATGTGATGGTCAATCTGATGTTACCGTAGATTGCGTTATTTGGGCTGCGGGTCGTGTGCCAGCGACAGATAAAATTGGCTTAGAAAATGCAGGCGTAGAAACGAACGAACGCGGCTATGTCAAAGTAGATAAATATCAAAATACTAATGTGAAAGGCATTTATGCGGTAGGCGATATTATCGAAAACGGTATTGAATTGACACCAGTTGCAGTTGCAGCAGGTCGTCGCCTTTCAGAGCGTTTATTTAATAATAAATCGACTGAATATTTAGATTACAGTTTAGTTCCAACCGTTGTATTCAGCCATCCACCAATTGGCACAGTAGGTTTAACTGAACCGCAAGCGATTGAGCAGTACGGCGCAGAAAATGTTAAGATATATAAATCCTCTTTCACAGCAATGTACACTGCGGTAACTCAACATCGCCAACCGTGCAAAATGAAATTAGTTTGTGTGGGTAAAGATGAAAAAGTTGTGGGTTTACATGGTATTGGTTTCGGTGTAGATGAAATGATCCAAGGATTTGCTGTAGCAATCAAAATGGGTGCAACAAAAGCTGATTTTGACAATACGGTGGCAATTCATCCAACAGGTTCAGAGGAATTTGTAACAATGCGTTAATTGTTCAAATGAAAGAAGAAAAAGGCAGTAAGGTTATTCTGCCTTTAAATAAGTAAAAAATATCTACTTTCAGGATTTGTTTCCGTCATTTATGGAAATAAATCCTGTTTATTTTTTATATGCCAAGATTTCGCCCATGCGAACAGGTTCGTTGACGCTTAAGTGATCGGCCAAACGCACTTGATTTGCTTGGAATAAATTAATTACTGTCGAACCAAGTTGGAACCAACCCATTTCTTGACCTTTCAATAATTTGACCGCACTTTCGCCTTCATAAGTCCAAGTTTTCACTTCGTTGTGGCGCGGTGGATTAATCACGCCCGCCCAAGTTGTGCCAATACTTGCGGTAATTGTTGCACCAACTAATACTTGTACCATTGTGCCAAACTCAGTATCAAAAACACAAATCACACGTTCATTACGCGCAAATAAATTGGGTATATGTTGGGCTAAAAATGGATTCACAGAGAACAAATCGCCCGGTACATAAACCATCTTGCGTAGCGTGCCATCGCACGGCATATGCACTCGATGATAATCACGGGGAGAAAGATAAGTAGTGGCAAATTCCCCATTTTTAAAGGTTTCCACTAATTCTTTATCTTCTGCCAGTAAGTCTTCTAGGCTGAAAAAATGCCCTTTAGCTTGTAATAAAAGAGTATCGTCAATATGACCGCACTCGCTAATGCGACCGTCTGCGGGTAAACAAAGTGCGGTAGGATTTTGATTGATTGGGCGTGCGTTTTCTTTTAACGGACGAATAAAAAATTCATTAAAACTTGCGTAATCAGAAAATTGTTCTTTTTGCGCAATGCTCATATCAATGTTATATTTTTTTGCAAAGGCTTTAATTACAAAACGTGTTATTTTTCCCCATTTTTGTTTAGCAAACCAGCCTGCAATTTGAGTTAAATAAATTTGTGGCATCACATATTGAAAGGCAACTTTTAGGCGTTGCCAATAAGAATTTGAAGTCATCATTATCTTTCCTTGTTAAAAAAGAGGCGTGATTATAGCAATTTTTGTTATAGTTCCAACCTTTTTAGTTACTGGATAATTTCCTTTATTGAGTTATCCAATAAAAAATGTGATTTCCCTTTGACTATCTTCGCAACAACAGGTAATATTCACGCCCTATGCAAAAGGTAAAACTACCCCTCACTGTTGATCCCGTAAAAGATGCTCAAAGACGGCTTGATTATGTTGGCTATTATGCTGCAAATCAGCTTGAGCGTTTGGCGGAATCAGTAGTAAATGTGCTTAGCGATGCACAGGTAACATTATCGTTTTATGTTGATCCACAAAAATTAGTGGTGATGAAAGGTAAAGTACAGGTTGATGTCGAGCTTGAATGTCAGCGGTGTAATTTGCCTTACAAACAAACATTGGAATGTGAGTTTACTTATAGTCCAGTGGCTAATTGGGATCAGGCTGATGACTTGCCCGAAATTTATGAACCAATCGAATTTAATGCGTTTGGCGAAATAGATTTAATTGGTGCAGTGGAAGACGAACTTATTTTAGCTCTACCGCTTGTCCCAATGCATTCATCTGAACACTGTGAAGTGTCCGCGCAGGAACAGGTTTTTGGCGAATTGCCTGAAGAATTGGCAAAAAAACCGAACCCGTTCGCTGTATTAGCTAATTTAAAGCAAAAGTAAATTAAATTTAGGAGTATAGCCAATGGCTGTTCAACAAAACAAAAAATCTCGTTCACGTCGTGATATGCGTCGTTCACACGATGCTTTAACAACTGCTGCTGTATCAGTAGATAAAGCAAGTGGTGAAACTCACTTACGTCACCACGTAACTGCAGACGGTTACTATCGTGGTCGTAAGGTGATCAATAAGTAATTTTTACTTATAGGTGTTCACTTGGGTCGTCTAACCTTAGTGTTAGATGTGATGGGCGGGGACGTAGGTCCCCGTATTACTATCTGCATTCCTTTAACATCGGAAAATAATCCGGTGTCGTCTTTTCTCTTACTTGGCGATAGTCCATAGATTTTTTTCCTTTTTAATTGCTTATCTTATTGAGTATGAATAGTAGAATTTTATCCACCGGTAGCTATTTGCCGAGCCATATTCGCACAAATGCGGATTTAGAAAAAATGGTTGATACATCAGATGAATGGATTGTCACTCGTTCTGGTATCCGTGAACGTCGTATCGCAGCAGCAGATGAAACTGTTGCAACAATGGGATTTGAAGCGGCAAAAAATGCGATCGAAGCTGCCCAGATTAATCCTCAAGATATTGAACTGGTTATTGTTGCAACAACAAGTCATTCACACGCTTATCCAAGTGCTGCTTGCCAAGTGCAAGGTTTATTAAATATTGATGATGCGATTTCTTTTGATTTAGCCGCAGCTTGTACTGGTTTTGTCTATGCCTTGAGCGTAGCCGATCAATTTATTCGTGCAGGCAAGGTGAAAAAAGCCTTAGTGATAGGCTCAGATCTCAATTCTCGTAAATTAGATGAAACAGATCGCAGCACCGTTGTGCTATTTGGTGATGGTGCGGGAGCGGTCATTCTTGAAGCGAGTGAACAAGAAGGGATTATTTCTACACATTTACACGCTTCAGCAGATAAGCATAATGCCCTTGTTTTAGCTCAGCCTGAACGTGGCGTAGAAAAATCTGGATATATCGAGATGCAAGGTAACGAAACGTTCAAATTGGCAGTTCGTGAACTTTCAAATGTAGTGGAAGAAACTCTTTTAGCAAATAATTTAGATAAAAAAGATTTAGACTGGCTTGTGCCACACCAAGCAAATTTACGTATTATCACGGCAACGGCTAAGAAGTTAGAAATGGATATGTCACAAGTGGTGGTTACGTTAGATAAATATGCTAACAACAGTGCAGCTACTGTGCCTGTTGCCTTAGATGAGGCTGTTCGAGATGGCCGTATTCAACGTGGGCAGTTACTATTATTAGAAGCCTTTGGCGGTGGTTGGACTTGGGGTTCAGCATTAGTGCGTTTCTAATTAGTTTGTTAGAATATGTAAGCGGTTTAAAAAGTGCGGTTAGTTTTGAATTCATTTTAAGAATAAAAAATATTTTGAGTTTTAACCGCACTTTAAATCGGATAAAGCACAAATTGGGTTTCCTTCTTTTTGCTTAATTTTTCTTTGGCGAGGCAAAGAAAAAGTAAGTCGCCATCGGCGAAATCCGATTTTAATTACCGAAGAAGAATTCTCAATTAAAAAACAATAGGACAAAACATAATGAAAAAATTCGCAATGGTATTCCCAGGCCAAGGCTCCCAAACTGTCGGTATGCTTGCTGATCTTGCCACCGAATATCCAATCATTACTGAAACATTTAAACAAGCATCTGATGCGCTTGGTTATGATTTATGGCATCTTGTTCAACAAGGCCCAGCTGAAGAACTCAATAAAACTTGGCAAACTCAGCCCGCACTTTTGGCAGCTTCAGTCGCTATTTATCGCGTATGGCAAGAGAAGTTTCCTCAATTAAAACCAGAAGTGATGGCTGGGCATAGCTTGGGGGAATATTCCGCACTAGTTTGTGCTGGTGTGTTGGATTTCCAAGATGCGATTAAATTAGTGGAATTGCGCGGAAAATTAATGCAACAAGCTGTGCCTGAAGGCACTGGTGCTATGTATGCGATCATTGGTTTGGATAATGAAGCGATTATTAATGCTTGTAAACAAGCAGAGGAAAGCGAAGTTGTATCAGCGGTGAATTTCAACTCTCCAGGTCAAGTCGTTATTGCGGGTGCGAAAGCGGCGGTAGAACGTGCAGCTGTATTATGTAAAGAAGCTGGGGCAAAACGTGCCTTGCCATTAGCTGTGAGTGTGCCTTCTCACTGTGCCTTGATGAAACCAGCAGCGGAGCAATTAGCGATAACACTTGAGAATATTCAAATTAATACACCAACAACATCGGTATTAAATAACGTTGATGTGAAAGCAGAAACTGCAGGTACAGAAATTCGTACCGCACTTATTCGTCAGTTATATAGCCCAGTTCGTTGGACTGAAACAGTTGAAAAAATGGCACAAGATGGCGTTCAAGTGCTTGTTGAAGTGGGACCGAGTAAAGTATTAAATGGTTTAACCAAACGCATTGTGAGTGATTTACAAGCGATATCTGTAAATGATGTTGCATCATTCAATGCCGTAGAAGAATTTTTAGCGTAAAAAGGAGAAAAAAATGCAAGGTAAAATTGCTTTAGTCACTGGAGCTACTCGTGGTATCGGTCGTGCGATTGCAGAAGAACTTAGTTCAAAAGGTGCGTTTGTTATCGGTACTGCAACCTCTGAAAAAGGTGCAGAAACAATTTCTGCATATTTAGGGGATAAAGGTAAAGGTTTAGTGTTAAATGTAACCGATAAAGAATCTATTGAAACTTTACTTGAGCAAATTAAAAATGATTTTGGCGATATTGATATTCTCGTGAATAACGCAGGTATTACTCGCGATAATTTATTGATGCGTATGAAAGATGATGAGTGGTTTGATATTATGCAAACTAACTTAACTTCGGTGTATCATCTTTCTAAAGCAATGTTACGTTCGATGATGAAAAAACGTTTTGGTCGTATCATCAATATTGGTTCAGTAGTCGGTTCAATGGGGAACCCCGGTCAAACCAACTATTGTGCGGCAAAAGCGGGTGTGATTGGTTTTTCTAAATCTTTAGCGAAAGAAGTGGCTGCGCGCGGTATTACTGTAAATGTGGTTGCACCTGGTTTTATTGCAACGGATATGACAGAAGTGCTTACTGATGAACAAAAAGCAGGCATTTTATCTAATGTTCCCGCAGGTCGTTTAGGCGAAGCAAAAGACATAGCTAAAGCGGTTGCTTTCTTAGCTTCTGATGATGCAGCTTACATTACGGGAACAACATTACACGTTAATGGTGGCTTGTACTTAAGTTAATGTCGTTTTGGCATTATGTTGATAGATTTTGAATAACAAAATCATAGCCAAAGATTTTAGATAATGTTAGAATCCTAAGTGCAATGTAACTTGGTTACGCCTTGAGCGTATGCAAAGGTACGTAACTATTTTTAATGTGTGTATTTAGATTGCCCATTTTGTGGTGCGACCAGACCATAAAATAGTTGCAAGTTAATAAAAAATACATACACTAACCGCTCTTTTATGAGTTAAAACCAACAAAATAGGAAAAACAAATGAGTATTGAAGAACGCGTGAAAAAAATCATCGTTGAACAATTAGGTGTTAAAGAAGAAGATGTTAAATCTGAAGCTTCTTTCGTTGAAGATTTAGGTGCGGACTCTTTAGACACAGTTGAATTAGTAATGGCTTTAGAAGAAGAATTCGATATCGAAATTCCAGATGAAGAAGCTGAAAAAATTACCACTGTTCAATCTGCGATTGATTACGTGCAAAACAATCAATAATTTTAAGTTGGGCGACGTTTTAAGTCGCCTAATTTTTTCCCAAAAATCCTCTTTAAAATTACCGCACTTTTCTCTTTTATAAAAAATTGATCTAAATTATCTTTTACTTAAAATCTTGGTTTAAACTTTAAAAAATTATTTAGTTATATGCCTAAAAAGAAGTATTATTTGCATAGTTTTTCATTTTTGAGGTGTTTATGCTTTACTTAGAATTTTTATTTTTACTATTAATGCTCTATATCGGTAGCCGTTACGGCGGTATTGGTTTAGGTGTGGTTTCTGGTATTGGATTAGCAATTGAAGTCTTTGTTTTTCGTATGCCAGTAGGGAAAGCGCCGATTGATGTTATGCTTATCATTCTTGCGGTAGTGACTTGTGCATCGGTGCTTGAAGCTGCTGGCGGTTTGAAATTTATGTTACAAATTGCTGAACGCATTCTCCGTAAAAATCCAAAACGTGTCACTTTACTTGGCCCATTAGTCGTCTATTTATTAACCTTTATGCTCGGTACTGGTCACTCTGTTTACACAATTATGCCAATTATCGGTGACATTGCATTGAAAAATAAAATTCGTCCAGAACGTCCAATGGCTGCATCTTCAGTGGCATCTCAATTAGCCATCACATCTAGCCCACTTTCTGCTGCAGTTGTATTCTATTTGGGAAAAATTACTGCAATGCCGGGATTTGAAAACATTAGTTTATTAGACATTATTTCTGTGACTGTTCCTGCAACCTTAGCAGGTACGATTGCGCTTTCCTTATACAGTATGCGTCGTGGCAAAGAGTTGGAACAAGATCCTGAATATCAAAGTCGTTTACAAGATCCCGTATGGCGTGAACGTATTTTAAATACCACAAGCACAACATTGAATGAAACCCTTCCGCAAGGGGCAAAAAAATCTGTTTACCTATTTTTACTTGCTTTAGTTGTGATTGTTGCGATTGCGATGATTCCTGAAATTCGCACTATCGGTAGCGGAAAAGCAATTTCAATGTCACTTATCATTCAAATGATGATGCTTTGCTTTGGTGGTGTGATTTTACTCGCAACGAAAACAAATCCTCAAATTGTGCCAAATGGCGTGGTATTTAAATCTGGTATGGTAGCAGCGATTGCAATTTATGGTATTGCGTGGATGAGCGACACTTACTTCAAATATGCAATGCCAGAATTTAAAGCTGCGATTACTGATATGGTGCAAACTTATCCTTGGACATTCGCATTGGCATTATTTGCAGTTTCTGTCGTAATTAATAGCCAAGCTGCGACTGCAGTCATGTTATTACCTGTGGGTATTGGCTTAGGTATTCCAGCACCAATCTTGGTTGGTTTAATGCCTGCAACTTATGCCTATTTCTTTATTCCAAATTATCCATCAGACATTGCAACAGTAAACTTTGACGTAACGGGTACAACAAAAATTGGTAAATATTATTTTAACCACAGTTTTATGGTGCCGGGTTTAATTGGGGTTGTTGTTGCTTGCTTGGTCGGTGTTTCTGTAGCGGAATTAGTGATTCGCTAATTTACACACAAACTAAATCCTTTTAATATAAAAGCACCTTTGAATGGTGCTTTTATTTTTATGACAACCTACATCGCCTACGGCAATATAAATCAACCTTTTTCTTTGGAATCCTTACCCGATGAACTGATTCCAGAAAATCTATATCAAACTGAAACGGATAGCTCGCGTGTTTTTCAGCGTCATCAGTGCCGTCGGCTTGCTCACTTATTACTTTTCCAACTTTTAAAAATATCTAGAAAATCCACCGCACTTTTATCTCAAATTCATCGTACTGAAAGTGGCAGACCTTATTTTCTTGATGAGCGAATAGATTTTAATATTAGTCATTCTGGTGATTGGGTGGCGGTAATATTAGATATTAGAAATGAAGAAAAAAGTGCGGTGGGAATTGATATTGAATTTCCTAAAATAAGAAATTTTACGGCGTTGATGGAACATATTGCACCAAAAGAAGAAATTGATTGGTTTCATCATCAGCAGGATTCTTTGAACGCTTTTTATCGTTGTTGGTGTTTACGAGAAGCTGTATTGAAATCTCAAGGATTTGGGATCGTAAAATTATCCAATGTTCGTCATTTCCCTGAACAACAAAAAATTTTTTCGGATTATTGTCCGCAGGGGCAGTTGTGGTTTACTGATGAACTCTCTATTTATTTAGCTGCGTTTGTCAATCATCAAGAAAAATTACCGCACTTTTATGAATGGAGTGGGGAAAGTTTACAGATAAAAGAACTTCAAAAATGCGTTTTTTATGATGTGAATTAATCAAGAAAATCCTTGTGTAAAATCAAGGATTTTTTATTGCCTAAAAATTCTTGTATTTTCATAGACGTGCCCCATTTATTTAGCTAAACTCTTAACAATTTTTTGACAAATGGAGAATGAAATGTCACAGAACGGTTCAGATCGCGATCCTTGGAGTAAACCAGGGCAGAGCAACGACCAACAGCCGGGAAATTCATCCAACAATAATGGATGGAATAATAACCAAAATCGTGGAAATCAAGAGCAATCTCCGCCAGATATTGAGGAGATTTTTAATAATCTGCTTAAAAAATTAGGCGGTGGAAATAAAAAGAGCGGTCAAAACAATGGTAGTTCTCAAAACAGTACTCCATTTAATTTTGGCAAAGTTATTCCACTTGCTGTAGCGATTGGTGCGATTATTTGGGGCGTAAGCGGTTTTTATACTATTAAAGAGGCTGAACGCGGTGTGGTGCTTCGTTTTGGCGAGTTACATTCTATTGTTCAACCCGGTTTGAACTGGAAACCAACATTTGTAGATAAAGTATTGCCAGTAAATGTGGAGCAAGTAAAAGAGTTGCGTACACAAGGTGCAATGCTGACTCAAGATGAAAATATGGTAAAAGTGGAAATGACCGTGCAATATCGCGTGCAAGATCCTGCAAAATATCGTTTTAGCGTAACAAATGCAGATGATAGTTTGAATCAAGCGACAGATAGTGCATTACGTTATGTTGTTGGGCATATGTCTATGAATGATATTTTAACCACAGGTCGCTCTGTCGTGCGTGAAAATACTTGGAAAGCTTTGAATGAAATTATCAAATCCTATGATATGGGACTTGAGGTTATTGATGTGAACTTCCAATCTGCGCGCCCACCTGAAGAAGTAAAGGATGCGTTTGATGATGCAATTAAAGCACAGGAAGATGAACAACGTTTTATTCGTGAAGCGGAAGCCTATGCGCGTGAGAAAGAACCGATTGCACGCGGTGATGCGCAACGTATTCTTGAAGAAGCAACAGCTTATAAAGATCGTATCGTGTTAGATGCAAAAGGTGAAGTGGAACGTTTGCAACGCTTGTTGCCAGAATTTAAGGCTGCACCAGATTTACTGCGTGAGCGTTTATATATTCAGACGATGGAAAAAGTGATGGCAAATACCCCAAAAGTAATGCTTGATGGCAATAATGGTAATAATTTAACTGTGTTACCGCTAGAGCAAATTATGGGCAAAAAATCGGTAACAAGTGCGCCAAGTGCGGTCAATTCTTCGCCTGCTTTTACTGCGCCAGAACGTCAAAATTCTTATCAGCCTCAGCCGACTACCGTTGCGCCGATTCGTCAAGGGAGATTTAACTAATGCGTAGATTTTTATTACCTGTTATTTTCGTGATTGCGGCAGTGGTTTATTCTAGCATCGTCGTTGTAACGGAAGGTACGCGTGGCATTATGTTACGATTTAACAAAGTACAGCGTGATGCCGATAACAAAGTGGTTGTATATGAACCGGGCTTGCATTTTAAAGTGCCTTTAATTGATAGCATCAAAGTTTTAGATGCGCGTATTCGTACTTTAGATGGATCTGCAACACGTTTTGTTACTGTTGAGAAAAAAGATTTGCTAGTGGATTCTTATGTGAAATGGAAAATCAGTGATTTTGGTCGATTCTACACGTCTACTGGCGGTGGCGATTATGCCCAAGCTGCAAATTTATTAAGTCGTAAAGTAAATGACCGTTTACGTTCTGAAATTGGTTCACGCACGATTAAAGATATTGTTTCTGGTACACGTGGAGAATTAATGGAAGGGGCAAAAAAAGCTTTAAGTTCAGGACAAGACAGTACGGCAGAATTAGGTATTGAAGTGATCGATGTGCGTGTAAAACAAATTAATTTACCAGACGAAGTCTCTTCTTCGATTTACCAACGTATGCGTGCAGAACGTGATGCAGTGGCGCGTGAACATCGTTCTCAAGGGAAAGAAAAAGCAGCATTTATTCAAGCTGATGTAGATCGCAGAGTGACGTTAATTCTTGCTAATGCAAATAAAACTGCACAAGAATTACGAGGTTCAGGCGATGCAGCGGCGGCAAAATTATATTCAGATGCTTTTGCTCAAGAACCACAATTCTTTACGTTTGTGCGTAGCTTAAAAGCCTATGAAGCGAGTTTTGCAAATTCTGACAATATAATGATTTTAAAACCAGATAGTGATTTCTTCCGCTTTATGCAGGCACCGAAAAAATAGATTTTAATTTGATAAAAACACCTTCCTCGTGAAGGTGTTTTTTTATAGCCAACGTCTTACTTTTTGTTTATAACGACGATATTCATCGCCAAATTTATTTTCCAAATAGGTTTCTTCTCGGGCTATTTGAAACTGGTTTATCACTAATATAAAGATAATTACGCCTAACCAAGCTAAACTATTACCTAACCAAAGCGTCCAAGCAAGCAAAATTAACAGCAAACTTAAATACATTGGGTTACGGCTAAATCGAAATATGCCTGTGCAAACTAATTTTGTTGTGCCTTTAAAGTCACGAGGATTAATGGAGGTTTTACATATAAAGAATTGCATAACGCTGCTTAAAGCAATCAAAAATGAAAGGGAAATAACAAAAACAATCACTGAAAAATGGACAGAATAACTAGCAATCTTTGGCAAAAAATACATTGCTATGGCAATGAATAAACAGAGTAGTGGTGGTGGAATAAATAACATCGCTAAATCTTATTAATAAAAATGCCAGCTCTTTATAGAGCATTTAAAGTGCGGTCAAAATTTGTGTTAATTTTGCTTTAATTACTTTTATTTTGCATAAAGCGGCGATAAATTTCGCCGCTTTTGATTATTATAAATTTTATGCACTATTCTGTGATAAATTATTCGATGGTTAATTTTTTACCGTCATAGCTTATTGCTTTGACGCTAGTTAAAGCCTTACCTCCGTCAGTTTCACCGCCAATCAGTAAAACTTTATTGTTGTAAGATACAGAAAAACCATAGCCAATATTCATTGGTAATTCCCCAACGATGCGCCATTTACCATTATTCAACGTATAAACTTCGTTATGCCAAGCTTTGCTTAAACCTTTATGTGCGTGAAGTTTTCCTTCTTTGAATTGTTTGATTGAACCTGGAAAATTTGCGCCACCAGTGACTAAATAATGACCGTTACTATAGCCTGCAAGTGCACCAGCTAAACCATCTTGTGATTTGCCTTTTGGTGCGGGCAAGTCAGGTAAGTTTTTCCATTGCACACCTTTAGCAGTGAATTTACCTTGATGGGTTTCAGCGGTGCGAAGTCCTGGTTTAATTTCGCCATTGACAACCACGAGATCATTACCTTGAATTGTAAAGGCTGCACCAGCACGACCAGAGAATGGAATGCGACCTTCATTGTGCCATTTGTTGGTTGAGGGTTCATAGCTCAATAATTCTGTTGTAAAGAAATAATCTTCTGGACGTTGATCGAAGTAAGCTGCTGCGATTTCATCTTTTTTCTCTTTATCTTCTCCTGCTGCCACAGTGTCTTGGAAGAAACCATTAAATATAGAGAGATTAGAGCCGCCTAAAATATAAACTTTATCTCCGTGAGATGCACCACTTGATCCTACTAAACCACGGGGAGAACGAGTAGGAAGTTTCATCCAAGTATTATCGCTTGGGTTATAGCGATAAGCGTCATTAACGAGTTGAAGTTCGCCTTTTTCATTTTTTTGTAAACCACCGAATACATAAAGTTTTCCATCCACTGCGGCTGCAACAGGTTGATTGCGTTCGCCACCTGGAAATGTAGCAATTTCTTTCCATTGTGCTGAAGGATCTTTTAGGTCTAAAGTATAGAATTTATCGCCACCAGAGCCTAATCCCACATAAACGGTGTCGCCAATTAATGCGCCTGTTCCTCCTTTGATTCCCACTGGCAAATCAGGATAAGTTTGTGCGTTCGCTGAAAAAGTAAAAGTGGCAAAAAGTGCGGTGCATAATGCTGTTTTGGTTAGTTTCATAATAAACCCCATTTTTAGTTGTGTTTACAGTTTTCTATTCATTAAACGGCATTGAATAGGCGTTGATAAAGTGCAGTTATTGCACCTTTTTGTATTGTAAGGTACGGCAGATGTAACTTACGAGAAAGATAAAAGTGCGGTTAAAAAATTTAATGTTTTTCAACCGCACTTTTTATTATGGTATCAATAGATTTGGCACAAATGTGATGATTTGTGGGAAAATCGTAATTAATACTAATGTGACGAAAACGGGAATCAAGAACGGTAATACGCCTTTGGTAACCGTGGAAACCGACATATTTCCTACACGAGCAACAACAAAGAGAGCCATTCCCATTGGTGGGGTAAGAATACCAATCATCATATTTAATGTGGTCATTACACCAAAGAAGATTAAGTCAATATTGAATTGCATTGCGATAGGAATAAGCATTGGTAATACTAAAAATTGTAATGCTAGGGCATCAATGAACATTCCAAGAAAAAGTAACAGTGCGTTAATCATTACCAATACGGTTAAAGGCGAATCGGCAACGGCAACAAATACATCAGCAACACGCATTGCGACTTGTTCACGGGCAATCATATCGCCAAAGAAAGTCACGGTCATAATCATTAAGGCGACTACGCCTGTAATTGCCATTGCTTCTATGCAACTATTAAATAAGGTTTTTAAGGTTAATTCTTTATACACAAATTTACCAATAATTACAGAGTATGCTGCTGCAACAATGGCAGATTCTGTTGGACTGAATAAGCCTGAAAAAATACCACCGATAATTAATAACGGCGTTAAGATTGCCCAAAAAGATTGTTTAAAGCTGCTGCAAAGTTGTTCTCTCGTGGTTTTTGGTGTACGTGGATAACCTCGTTTTTTTGCAATGCGATAATTCATTGCCATTAAAGCTAAAGTAATTAATACACCGGGAATAAAACCTGCAATAAAGAGTTTTGCGATAGATTCATTGGCGATTACACCGTAAATAATCATTGCAATACTTGGCGGAACTAATGGCCCAATAATACAAGAAGCAGCAGTAATTCCTCCGCAAATATCGTCGTCATAACCAGCATCACGCATTGCTTTAATCTCAAGCTGACCTAAGCCCCCCGCATCAGCAAGTGCTGAACCTGACATACCAGAGAACAATAAACTTGCGCCGATATTAACGTGCCCCATTCCTCCTGTGTAATGACCGAGTAAGGATTTAGCGAAATTAAAAATACGTTCGGTAATCCCACCAGTATTCATTAGAATACCTGTTAAAATATAAAACGGCACGGCAAGTAATGGAAAGCTGTCTAGGCTATAGACTAATTTTTCAGTTGCGGCATTTACGACATTCCAACGTGTCATAGAAAAATAAAGTAGGGTAGCAATAAATAAGGACCAACCTACAGGGACACCGATAAACATAATGATTAGCCAAACGAGTAAGGCAACATAGACTGAACTTGAACCGAGCTTTATATAATTGCTAATTCGCAATACTTTGAACCAATCTGGCGCGAAAAATAAAATTGCAAATAAAATGACCGCACTTATGATAAAGAAAGTCGCAGGTAAATAGCTTTTCCCTGTCTTAAAGTTTACGGTTTGCGCTTGGATAAAGCGAAACATCATTAATATTGCGATAACAGGTAGTGCAGCGAAAATCCATTTTTCAGAAATGCCCCCTAAGGCATCAATGGGGAATGATGCGCCATTAAAAGTACGAATCCCGAAATGAATAAACAAGAAAATACATACAAAGACTAATAATTGTACAAAAGTATTTGTGAATTTTCTGATTTTTTCTGGCATTAGATTAGTTAAAAAATCAATAAATACGTGTTCTTGTTTTCTCACAGCAACGCTGATACCTAACATACCCACGTAAACAAATAAGAGCTTGGCGAGTTCTTCACTCCAGATTAACGGAGAATGAAAAACTTGGCGTGAAAGAATTTGAGCGATAAGAATACCGAAAATGGCGATAAATAATGTGCCACCCAGCCATTCCTCAAGCTTATTAATATATTTCATACTTCACTCCGCTTGATGAAGAATAAGGGAATGTAGTGTGCCATTACGGCACACTAAAGAGGGATTATGGATTGATTGCTTCAATTTGTTTTAAAGCTGCTTCACCTTTTTGACCCGTTTGTTTTACAAACTCAGCATAATATGGCTTCATTGATGCTTTAAATGGGACAAGATCAGGATGTGTAATTTTCACACCTTGTTTTTCAAAGAATGTGACTAAATCTTTTTCCCCATCTACGAATAATTTAGTGTGATATTTTGCTGCATTTTCGGCAGCATCTTTTACGACTTTTTGAAGATCTTCAGGGAGTTCTTTATAAGTCTCGTTGCTTACTAAATAAAGTTGGTCATTCAAAATGTGGTTAGTCATTGCTAAGAACTTTTGCACTTCATAGAATTTTTGTGCTTGCACTGCTGCTAACGGATTTTCTTGACCATCGACGGCATTCGTTTGTAACGCAAGATAAACTTCAGAAAATGCCATTGGTGTTGGCGATGCACCAACATATTTAGCATAGGCTAAGTTTGTTGCAGCATTTGGCACACGAAGTTTTAAGCCTTTCATATCTGCAATACTGTTGATTGCACGGTTTGAAGTCGTTTGGCGAGTACCGTTATAAGCTTGGGAAAGTAAAGTAACGCCAAGATCTTTATCCATTTTTTTAATTAAATCTTTACCAAATTCTGTATCGAATAAGGCTTTTTGTGCAACATTGTAGTTGCTAATAACATAAGGTAAGGCAAATACTGCTGCTTCAGGGTAAAACAACTGGAAGCGAGCAGATTCTGCAAAGGTGAAGTCGAGAGAACCGTCTTTTAATTGTTTTAACATTGCGCGGTCATCACCTAATTGTGAACTTGGATAAAGTGAAATTTCAATTTTACCCTGTGATTTTTCTTTGACTTCTTTGGCAAACATTTCTGCCGCTTTATATTCATTTGATGAAGTTCCAGCATTCATACCGAATTTCAAGTCATAATCAGCGGCAAGAACAGCAGAAGATACGCCTAAAGAAATGGCTGTGGCAAGGAAAAGTTTTGTCAATTTCATCATATTCGCTCCTGTGTGAACTTATGTTGGAAAGGGTCATATATTAACCCCGTAATATGAGAATCAATTCAGGCAAAAAATGTATGTTTTCTCCCCAAAAATAGGATTCGTGAGCAATTCTAAGAGTAAAAAAACAAATTTAAAATAGTTTTACGAGTTTTATTTCAAAAATGAGAAGTTGATCACATTTGTGAAAAAACACTTCAAAAATATTCTTTAAAATGGCATTTCTTTTTCATATAATAATGTGAAATGATGAAAATATAAGCATATTACAATTTATAAAAGATTGTTTTATGTGGATTAAATTAATTTTAAAGTGATCTATTCAGATTTAAATGAGGGGTGTTATATGTCTAAATTATCTTATCAAGAAGTGCTTTCTCAAATTCAATATGGTCTTATTTCTTCTTGCCAACCTGTCGATGATGGCCCAATGGATAAACCTGAAATCGTTTCTGCTATGGCTCAGGCTTCGGTTATGGGCGGAGCTTCTGGCTTACGTATTGAGGGTGTTGATAACCTTAAAGCAACCCGTCCTTTTGTGAATGTTCCGATTATCGGAATTGTAAAACGTGATTTGCCTGATAGTCCCGTGCGTATTACGCCGTTTTTACAAGATATTGAAGATCTAGCCAATGCAGGCGCGGATATTATTGCAGTAGATGGCACGAGCCGTCCGCGTCCTGTGGATATTGAAAGTGCGGTGAAAAAAATCCACGAAATGGGCTGTTTGGCAATGGCAGATTGTTCTAATTTAGAAGAAGGCCTGTATTGTAAAGCACTTGGTTTTGATATTGTCGGTAGTACGATGTCGGGTTATACAGGTGGCTCAGTGCCAAAAGAACCTGATTATCAATTAGTAAAAGATTTAAAAGCAGCGGGTTGTTTTGTGATGGCTGAGGGGCGTTATAACACGCCTGAATTAGCAAAAGTGGCAATTGAAATTGGCGCAGATTGCGTGACTGTAGGTTCAGCTTTAACTCGTCTTGAACATATTGTGAGTTGGTTTGCTAATTCAGTGAAATCTGCAAGATAGTCGTAAGACGTGTGAGAAAAGACTTTATACTATAAGGATAAGTTATGCGTTGTTTAGCACTAGACATTGGCGGGACAAAAATTGCTGCGGCGATTGTAAAAAATGGCGAAATTGAGCAACGTCAGCAAATTCATACACCACGTGAAAATGTGGTGGAGGGAATGCACCAAGCGTTAGGCAAATTACTTGCTGATTATGAAGGGCAGTTTGACTATGTAGCGGTGGCATCTACGGGGATCATCAATAATGGCATTTTAAGTGCATTAAATCCGAAAAACTTAGGCGGCTTGGCGGAATTTCCACTTAAAGCTAGTATTGCAAAACATACGGATAAACCGATTGGTTTATTAAATGATGCACAAGCTGCGACTTATGCGGAATATCAATTGCAAAATTCTGAACAGGTATCAAATTTTGTTTTTATTACCGTTTCAACAGGAGTTGGCGGAGGGATTGTGCTAAACCAAATTTTGCAGACAGGTTCTCGTGGTATTGCTGGGCATATTGGTCATACATTAGCTGATCCAAATGGTGCGATCTGTGGTTGTGGGCGTCGAGGTTGTGTCGAAGCGATTGCTTCAGGGCGAGCAATTGAAGCAGTTTCTTCCCAATGGGAAGATCCGTGCGAGCCAAAAGAAGTGTTTGAGCGTTTTAGAAAAAATGATGAAAAAGCGACCGCACTTGTCGAGCGTTCTGCGAAAGCCATTGCTAATTTAATTGCAGATTTAGTGATTAGTTTAGATATTCAAAAAATCGCGATTGGTGGTAGTGTAGGATTAGCTGAGGGATATTTACCTTTGGTCGAAAAATATTTACAAGATTTTCCTTCGATATATTGTTGTGAAATTGAATCCGCTAAATTTGGACAAGATGCAGGTTTAATTGGTGCGGCTTATTGGGTAAAAGATGTTTTACTGGATAAGCCTGAAGGAACAATTTATGGCTAAATCGGGAAATGTGTTAAACAGAATTGGCTTGCTTTACCAGAGTTTAACTAAATCAGAGAAAAAAATTGCTGATACGATTTTGCGTTCGCCTGATTTGGTATCGCAATGTCCCCTTTCTGAAATTGCAAAACACTTAGAAGTGGGAGAGGCTACGCTTGTCCGTTTTTGTCGAACCGTTGGCTTTAAAGGTTTCAGCGATTTTAAATTAGAGCTTTCTATTGAACTTGCGACGAAAGATAATCAAGATGAAAGCGTACTTGAAACAGAAATTATGCCAAGTGATGATTCGCTCACTATTGCACAAAAATTGCAAGCCGCAGTTGCTAATGTAATGGAAGAAACGATTAATTTACTTGATTTAAAACAGCTTGAAGAAGTCGTTAAAGTACTTAAAAAAGCACGTCGTATTTTTTTATTTGGTGTGGGTTCATCTGGCGTAACGGCGGAAGATGCTAAAAATAAGCTGATGCGTATTGGTTTTCAAGTGGATGCTTCAGGTAATAATCATTTTATGTATATGCAGGCAGCATTACTTACATCTTCTGATGTGGCAATTGGTTTAAGCCATTCTGGTTATTCTGCTGAAACGGCACATACCATCAAAATTGCAAAACAAAATGGTGCAACAACAGTGGCATTGACGCATAGTTTGCGTTCCCCTGTGACAGAATATGCTGATTATGTTTTGGTAAATGGTAATAAACAAGGCAAGTTACAAGGAGATTCTATTGGCACCAAGATCGCACAGCTTTTTGTATTAGATTTAATTTATGCTTTGTTAGTGCAGGGCGAAGAAGAAATTGCCGCTCAAACTAAACAAAAAACTCTCAATGTAATTCTTGAACAACGTATAAAATAGGAGAAAACTTATGCGTGATTTAAAAGGTATTTTCAGTGCATTATTAGTGTCATTTAATGAAGATGGCACCATTAATGAAAAAGGTTTACGCCAAATCATCCGCCACAACATCGACAAAATGAAAGTGGACGGCTTATATGTGGGCGGTTCAACAGGCGAAAACTTTATGCTTTCAACGGAAGAGAAAAAAGAAATCTTCCGTATTGCAAAAGATGAAGCAAAAGATCAAATCGCATTAATCGCTCAAGTGGGCAGCGTAAACCTAAAAGAAGCAGTTGAATTAGGTAAATATGCAACAGAATTAGGCTATGATTGCTTATCTGCTGTTACTCCGTTCTACTACAAATTTAGTTTCCCTGAAATTAAACATTATTACGACACCATTATTGCAGAAACGGGCAATAATATGATCGTGTACTCTATTCCGTTCTTAACTGGCGTGAATATGGGCATTGAACAATTTGGCGAGCTTTACAAAAATCCGAAAGTATTGGGTGTGAAATTCACAGCAGGTGATTTCTACTTATTAGAACGTTTGAAAAAAGCTTATCCAAACCACTTAATTTGGGCAGGTTTTGATGAAATGATGTTACCTGCTGCCTCTTTAGGCGTAGATGGTGCTATCGGTTCAACTTTCAACGTAAACGGCGTTCGTGCTCGTCAAATTTTTGAATTAACCAAAGCGGGTAAATTAGCTGAAGCATTAGAAATTCAACACGTAACCAATGATTTAATCGAAGGCATTTTAGCGAACGGTTTATATTTAACTATCAAAGAATTGCTTAAATTAGAAGGGGTGGATGCAGGTTATTGCCGTGAGCCAATGACAGCAAAAGCAACAGAAGAACAGGTTGCAAAAGCAAAAGAATTGAAAGCGAAATTTTTGTCATAAATATTTAAATTAGAAAAAACTTACCTCCCCCTGTTTTATTCCGTTACAAACAGAACAGCAAGTCAGCAAGAACTTCCCTTCCCCTGTTTACGGGGGAAGGTGCCCGAAGAGCGGAAGGGGGCAACTTCTATTGCTTTGTCGTAAATTATTGGAGCAAAAGAATTTCTTTTTAAAAACAAGATAGAAAATTACCGCACTTATAATGATCCTTTGGTGTAGGGTGGGCTAAAGTCCAGCCTACGATATGAATAGGATCATTACGGTCAATAATAAAGGAAGGCTAATATGCGTTTTATTCCGCTACAAACAGAACAACAAGTCAGTTGTTGGGCTGCACAACATATCATCAATCGTATCAATGATTTTAAACCTACCGCCGAGCGTCCTTTTGTATTGGGGTTACCTACTGGTGGTACACCACTAAAAACTTATCAAGAACTGATTCGACTTTATCAAGCAGGCAAAGTGAGTTTCAAACACGTAGTGACTTTCAATATGGATGAATATGTGGGTTTACCAGAGGAACACCCTGAAAGTTACCACAGCTTTATGTATAACAATTTTTTCAATCATATCGATATTTTACCTGAAAATATCAATATTCTTAACGGCAATACCGATGACCATAATGCAGAATGCCGTCGTTATGAAGAAAAAATTAAATCCTACGGCAAAATTCATCTGTTTATGGGGGGGGTTGGTGTGGATGGACATATTGCATTCAATGAACCTGCCTCTTCATTAAGTTCTCGCACCCGCATTAAAACACTCACACAAGATACATTAATTGCAAATTCACGCTTCTTTAATAACGATGTTACTCAAGTGCCGAAATATGCTTTAACCATTGGTGTTGGCACATTATTAGATGCAGAAGAAGTGATGATTTTAGCAACAGGACATCAAAAAGCACTGGCAGTGCAAGCTGCCGTTGAAGGCAGTATTAACCATTTATGGACAGTCAGTGCATTACAAATGCACCGTCATTTCTTGCTCGTTTGTGATGAAGCTGCTCAACAAGAGTTAAAAGTGAAAACCGTGAAATATTTTACTGAATTAGAAGGTGCGGTTGCTGGGACTTATTACAGCGATAAATAACCTATCATTTTTACAATCAGTCGTTTTTCTTAAAACATTTGGAAGGTATAGAATGAAATACGCATTAACCAACAGTGTGATCTACACTAAATACGAAATTCTACGAGATTATGCGGTAGTAATTGATGGCGAGACTATTGAAGCAGTGATCCCGCAAACTGAATTAGAAAAGGACATCAAAACCATTGATTTACAAGGTAATAATTTAACTGCTGGTTTTATTGATTTGCAATTAAATGGCTGCGGTGGCGTGATGTTTAACGACCAAACTAGCGTTGAAACCTTGGAAATTATGCAGGAAACTAACTTAAAATCAGGTTGTACAAGTTTCCTCCCCACTTTTATTACGGCACCAGATGAAAACATAAAAAGTGCGGTGAAAATTATGCGTGAATATTTAAACAAGCATAAAAACCAAGCACTTGGTTTACATATTGAAGGGCCTTATCTTAGCATTGAGAAAAAAGGCGTGCACCGTCCCGAATATATTCGTGAAATTACGCCAGAAATGAAAGATTTTCTCTGTGAAAATTCGGATGTCATTACAAAAATTACCATTGCCGCAGAAAATCCAACTATTAACTATACGCCCGATTTTGTGGAAGCGGGCATTATTGTCTCTGTAGGGCATTCCAACGCAAGCTATGAGGTGGCTAAAGCCGCATTCCATAAAGGTGCAACTTTTGCGACTCACTTACATAATGCAATGTCGCCAATTAGTTCTGGGCGTGCAATGGGTGTCGTGGGAGCTGTGCTAGACAGCGATATTTACACAGGTATTATTGTTGATGGTATTCACGTGAATTACGGCAATGTTCGCATTGATAAAAAAATCAAAGGCGACAAACTTTGTATTGTGACTGACTCCATTGCAGCCGCAGGTGCACCGCCAGAACTAGAAAGTTTTACCTTTGTAGGAAAAACAATTTATATCAAAGATGGGCGTTGCTATGATGCGAATGGCACGATTGCAGGGGCATCAATCACAATGATGGAATCCATTAAAAATGCGGTAGAATATGTTGAAATTCCTCTTGCGGAAGCCATTAGAATGAGTAACCTTTACCCAGCTCGTGCAATTGGTATAGATGATCGTTTAGGTTCGGTAGAAAAAGGTAAGATAGCAAACTTAGCGGTGTTTACGCCAGATTATAAAGTGATCGGCACAGTAGTAAATGGAAAGTGGAAAGAGAGTAAGTAGTAAAAGCCTAAATAGCTAATTGATTTAAAAATCTGTGATATACGTCACAGATTTTTTATTAATATTTTGTGATTTTTGGAAGCCTTTCGATAATCATTTATTTGACAAAAGGAAAAATATTATGAAAATCATTAAGCAAGCAAGCAAGCAAGCAAGCAAAATAATCTAACCCGACTTTCTTTAATCAGCCTGCTTCTTTCTACTTCTTTTTATCCTGTTCAGTTTTTTGCGATTGATCAGTCAATATTTAAAAAAGATGGAGATAGTATCGCTTGTGGTTCTGGAGCAAAAGCAATCGTTCGTTCTGTTGCATTTGGATTGAACGCTGATGCCTCGGGACCGGATACTGTTGCTGTTGGAAGTGAATCCAAAGCCATTAGCCATTAAACAACTTGCTATAGCCGTAGGAAATGAAGCCAATGCTTCCGGTTCAAATTCATTTGCCATAGGTGCGAGTGCTAAGGCTAGCGAATATTTGAGTCTTGCCATTGGAGAAGGGGCGAAATCTTTAGGTAAGGATTCTACTGCGATAGGAGCATATTCAGAAACGGGAGTTAATGGGGAAGGCATTGTTGGCACGCATGCAAAAGCGTTAGGAAAACGAAGTATGGCGTTGGGTCGATGGTCTGAAGCGAATGAAGAATATAGTATTGCTTTAGGACATGGGAGCAAAGCCCTAGGCGGATACGGTTCTATTGCTATTGGTCTGCTTAGTAAAGTTGAAACAGTTGAGGCGTATAATAATGAATATGGAAATAGTAAAAAATAGATCTTGAAGCCTTAAAGAAATCTTATGTTAGACAATCTGGCAGTACTGCCATTCTATCCAATTCAATTACTAGCCCAACAAGAACTCTTTCAAAAACACCAGAAGAATTAGAACAAATTTATGGAAAAACCTATGCTGCAACAGCTTTTGGGATGCATTCATCTTCACATGCACTAACAGCTTCTGCTTACGGCACATATAGTACAGCAATAGGCAGATATTCAACGGCTTTGGGGAGTTCCAGTACAGCAGTAGACGAAGACAGTACTGCGGTGGGGAATCGTTCTTTAGCATATGCTAAAGAATCAACAGCTTTAGGAGCTTATGCTAAGTCTGTTGCCAAACATTCTGTTGCTGTAGGTTATATGTCCTTTGCGGATCGAGAAAACAGTGTTTCTGTTGGTGATTCATCAACTAATTTCCGCTGCCAAATCGTTAATGTCGCCGATGGCACAGAAGATTATGATGCAGTAAATGTTCGTCAGTTAAATGCGGTAGAAACTAAAATTGGTCAAGTGAATAATCAATTTGCTCTAGTTGATAACAAATTCACTCAAGTCAATAACCGTTTAGATGGCACAGAAACTAAACTGGGTCAAATAGATAACCAATTTACTCAAGTTAATAATAACTTTACACAAGTTAATAATCGTTTAGATGGTACAGAAAATAAACTGGGTCAAATTGATAACCAATTTACTCAAGTTAATAATAACTTTACACAAGTTAATAATCGTTTAGATGGTACAGAAACTAAACTTGGACAAATTGATAATCAATTCACTCACGTAAATACGCGTTTAAATCGAACAGATTTACATATTAACCGCGTTGGCACAAGTGCTGCAGCGTTGGCTTCATTAAAACCTGCACAATTAGGCGAAGATGATAAATTTGCGTTGTCTTTGGGGGTTGGAAGTTATAAAAATGCGCAGGCGATGGCAATGGGTGCGGTGTTTAAGCCAGTTGAAAATGTGTTGCTTAATGTAGCGGGGAGTTTTTCTGGTTCGGAAAAAACCTTTGGCGCAGGTGTTTCTTGGAAATTTGGTAACAAATCCAAACCTGCGGTTTCAACACAAAGTGCGGTTAATTCTGCGGAAGTTTTACAATTGCGACAAGAAGTAGTGATGATGCGTTCTCAACAAGTAGAAACCAACAAAAAACTGCATAAACAAGCTGAAATGGAAAGCGAATTGAAACAGTTACGTCGAGAATTACTTGAATTGAAAAAAGCATTGAAGAAATAAGAGAAAAAGGCGGAACAATTATTCCGCCTTATTTATTTGATCTGCCATTTTAATAGTTATCATTTTTATCTATAATATAAAAACCAAGTTAATTACTAGGAGATAGATATGGCAAAAGATGAAGTTGGGCATAATTTTCTTGCACGTTTAGGTAAAACTCGTTTGCGTCCAGGCGGTAAAAAAGCAACAGATTGGTTAATTGCCAATGGCGATTTTAGTCAAGATAAAAAAGTGTTAGAGGTTGCTTGTAATATGGGGACGACAGCCATTGGATTGGCGAAGCAATTTGGTTGCCATATTGAAGGTGTTGATTTAGACGAACATGCGTTAGCAAAAGCACAAGCAAATATCGAAGCAAATGGCTTGCAAGAAAAAATTCATGTGCAGCGATCGAATGCGATGAAGTTGCCTTTTGAGGATGAAAGTTTTGATATTGTCATCAATGAAGCGATGCTCACGATGTTACCCGTGGAAGCGAAGAAAAAAGCCATTGCAGAATATTTTCGAGTGTTAAAACCAAATGGTTTATTGCTTACTCACGATGTTATGCTGGTGGGGAATGATCATCAAACTATTCTAGAAAATATGCGAAAAGCGATTAACGTGACTGTCACGCCATTAACGAAAGATGGCTGGAAAGGCATATTCCAAGAAAGTGGCTTTAGATATGTAGATACTTTCTCTGGCGAGATGACATTACTTTCTCCAAAAGGAATGATTTATGATGAAGGAATTTTCGGTACGTTAAAAATCATCCGTAATGCCATGAAAGCGGAAAATCGTGAGCAATTTAAAAGAATGTTCAAAACCTTTAATGATCCTGAACATAAATTACATTTTATTGCTGTATGTAGTCAAAAATAATATAAAAATGAACCGCACTTTGATTTGCACCTTTAATGAGTAAGCTTATTTGTTTAGTTTTGGGGTGCAGATCATTTATATTAATTTATTTATACGATAGTTAAATTAATATTTAATTCTCTAATGCCATTCTGTGCAGATTCAACAAGATTTTTGTCGCAAATTATGTGATCAAAATTTGTTAGTGGACAAATATGGAATGTCGCCACTTTCCCATATTTTGATGAATCTGATATTAAAATTTGTTGATTGCTGGCACTAATTAATGCTTTTTTCACAGGTAATTTATTTTCGTCTGGTGTTGTTAATCCTTTTAATGTCCAAGATGATGTGGAAACAAAGGCTATATCAATGGAAAAAAAATTGTCCAGCTAATTCACCAACAGAAGAATGATTTTGCTTATTAACTGTTCCTCCGATATGGATTAATTCACATTTTCCGTTAGTCATTAAGAAATGAGCAATAGAGAAATCATTCGTGATTACTAATAAATCATTGCGTTCAATGATGTGATAGGCAATTTCAAGTGTTGTTGTACCTGCATCAAGATAAAGAGTTGTATTCTTAGGAATCAGTTGCACCACAGTTTCACCAATTTTTTCTTTTTGATCGCAAAAGAGTAAGGATTTATCTTGATGAGTCGGTTCAAAAGAAAGATGTTCTTGCATTTTTACGCCACCAGATACTGAAATAACCTTTCCTATATCTTCTAATTTTTGAATATCTCTCCGAATTGTCATATGTGAAACATTAAGTGATTCAACAAGCTGTGAAATGCTTGTAATGCCTTTCTGGCTAATCAAATTGAGCAATAATTTTTGTCGTTCTGCGGGAATCATAATGCCTCCAAAAAATTTTCTTTATTATAACTTCTCTTGAGTATTTTTGTTGTTATTTCACTATTTTTACATTAAATAACATTATTGTTAATATTTGTGATTAAGGTCACATTTTTTTATTTTTAGCTGCGGCAAAATGTATTCCATCAAATCAATAAAGTTTATTTTGGAAAAATAATGATAGGTCGTCGAGCTTATTCAGTTGTCGTTATTGGTATAAGAGTTGGTTTAACCACTTATGGCGTCGATTTTAATCCGCAAACCCTTGAAAAATTAAAGCAGATGGAGCCTATAACGTAGGATAAAGTGCGGTAGATAATACTCAGCTTATGATTCTTGCTGAAGCAGTAGCTGATCTGAAATTAGTTACTGGAGGTTCTGGCTTGGGCGATAAGTGGTAGTCTCGTTATTATTGCTAATTTGATTTGGGGAAATGATGGTTCTGTAATAGATCTTATTTTTCCACTAGGAATTTTGGCATTAATTATGGGATATGTTCAAGTTCAGAATAAAACATTATAGCGATAAAAACGCAGTGCGGGAGAATAGTCTCGCGTCTTTTCTTGCAGATAAAACAATATTTGACTAACTTTCTTTTTCTCAATATTTTATCTTCATTTATCTTCTTTATTACAAATATGCAACTCGATAAATACACTGCCAAAAAAATTGTTAAACGTGCAATGAAGATCATTCATCACTCTGTAAATGTAATGGATCACGACGGTGTGATCATTGCGTCGGGAAATTCAACGCGTTTGAATCAACGGCACACAGGAGCGGTGTTGGCGTTGAGGGAAAATCGTGTGGTAGAGATTGATCAAGTGTTGGCACAAAAATGGAATTTTGAAGCACAACCAGGGATTAATTTACCGATTCATTATTTAGGCAAAAATATTGGAGTGGTGGGGATTTCTGGTGAGCCAACGCAGGTGAAACAATATGCCGAACTAGTGAAAATGACGGCAGAACTTATTGTGGAACAACAGGCTTTACTGGAACAAGAAAGCTGGCATCGTCGTTACAAAGAAGAATTTATTTTACAATTATTACATTGCAATTTGAATTGGAAAGAGATGGAACAGCAGGCGAAATTTTTTTCTTTTGATTTAAATAAATCTCGTGTGGTTGTATTGATTAAGTTACTTAATCCAGCTCTGGATAATTTACAGCATCTGATCAATTATTTAGAACAGTCTGAATTTGCACAGGATGTGGCAATTTTGTCCCTTGATCAGGTTGTGGTCTTAAAGACTTGGCAAAACTCCACCGTACTTTCTGCTCAAATGAAAACGCTTTTACCTGCAGATTATTCAAAACAAGATTATAAAATTGCTGTAGGTGCTTGTCTAAATCTACCGCTTTTTGAGCAACTTCCCTTGTCTTTTCAAAGTGCGCAAAGCACGCTTTCTTATGGATTAAAACATCATCCACGCAAAGGTATTTATGTGTTTGATGAGCATCGATTGCCTGTGCTACTTGCTGGATTATCTCATTCTTGGCAAGGGAACGAATTGATAAAACCTCTTTCTCCCCTTTTCTCAGAAGAAAATGCGACACTTTATAAAACCCTTCAACAATATTTTTTATCAAATTGTGATCTTTATCTCACTGCGGAAAAATTATTTGTTCACCCGAATACTTTGCGTTATCGATTGAACAAAATAGAGCAAATAACTGGCTTATTTTTCAATAAGATAGATGATGAATTAACGCTTTATCTCGGAACGTTGTTAGAACATTGAGGTTGTATAACTTTACAAAGTTTGATGATTTTTAACCGCACTTTTTGTTTGCTCTAATAAAGCATTTTCCCTATAAAACAGAAATAATCTCCTTGGTTTTAATTTTTATAGGAGAGAAAAAATGACAACAGTCTCAGCAATAGGTGCGTTGGTGGCGTTAATCGTTGCTATCTTCCTCATTTTGAAAAAAGTCTCACCAGCTTATGGTATGTTGGTGGGAGCTTTGGTTGGAGGCTTAATTGGCGGTGCGGATTTATCGCAAACAGTGAGCCTAATGATCGGTGGCGCTCAGGGTATTACTACTGCGGTTATGCGTATCTTAGCTGCTGGTGTGTTGGCAGGTGTGTTGATTGAATCGGGTGCAGCAAATTCCATCGCGGAAACCATTACTAATAAATTGGGTGAAACTCGAGCTTTACTCGCCTTGGCACTGGCGACGATGATTTTAACTGCGGTAGGTGTGTTCGTGGATGTAGCAGTGATTACTGTTTCACCAATTGCTTTAGCGTTAGCGCGTCGCAGCGATTTATCGAAAGCTGCAATTTTGCTCGCCATGATTGGCGGTGGTAAAGCTGGTAATATTATGTCGCCAAACCCAAATGCCATTGCGGCAGCAGATACTTTTCATTTGCCACTCACTTCCGTGATAATGGCTGGTATAATTCCTGCGCTATTTGGTTTGATTCTCACCTACTTCTTAGCAAAACGCTTAATCAACAAAGGTTCTAAAGTAACTGACAAAGAGGTAATCGTGCTTGAAACGCAAAATTTACCTTCATTTCTGACCGCACTTGTCGCACCTTTAGTGGCAATTTTGCTATTGGCACTTCGTCCATTGTTTGATATTAAAGTTGATCCATTAATTGCATTGCCGTTAGGTGGTTTGATTGGTGCGCTTTGTATGGGCAAACTTCGCAATATAAATAGTTATGCTATCAATGGATTGAGTAAAATGACACCCGTGGCAATTATGTTACTTGGTACAGGTGCGCTTGCTGGCATCATTGCTAATTCTGGTTTAAAAGAAGTATTGATTCAAGGTTTGGAACATTCAGGTTTGCCATCATATATTCTTGCACCAATTTCAGGGGCGTTGATGTCTTTAGCGACAGCTTCTACCACTGCAGGTACTGCGGTGGCATCCAATGTGTTCAGTAGTACCTTGTTAGAACTTGGTATTAGCAGTCTTGCTGGTGCAGCAATGATTCACGCAGGGGCGACCGTATTTGATCATATGCCACATGGTTCTTTCTTCCATGCCACAGGCGGTAGTGTGAATATGGATATCAAAGAACGTTTAAAACTTATTCCTTATGAAAGTGCGGTCGGTTTGATGATGACCATCGTTGCTACCTTAATTTTTGGCGTATTTAAATTCTAGGAGTTGTTATGAAATTTGTGATTGCACCTGATTCTTTTAAAGAAAGTTTGACCGCACTTGAAGTAGCTACTGCCATTGAAACAGGCTTCAAACGCGTATTCCCTGATGCGGACTATGTAAAATTGCCAATGGCAGATGGGGGCGAAGGTACAGTTCAATCTCTTGTGGATGCCACGCAAGGCAAGCTTATTGAATGTGAAGTCACCGCGCCTTTGGGCGACAAAGTGAAAAGTTTCTTCGGTTTATCGGGAGATGGAAAAACTGCGATTATCGAAATGGCTGCAGCTTCTGGTTTACATCTTGTTCCGCCTGAAAAACGCAATCCCTTGCTTACCACCAGTTACGGCACAGGGGAGTTGATTAAACTGGCATTAGATTTAGGTGTGGAGAGTTTCATTCTTGGCATTGGCGGTAGTGCAACCAACGATGGTGGTGTAGGAATGTTGCAAGCACTAGGGATGCAATGTTTAGATTCGCAAGATAAGCCTATCGGTTTTGGTGGAGCAGAGCTAGCAAATATTGTGAAGATTGACGTTCAACAATTAGATCCACGTTTGCAACAAGTTCACATTGAAGTAGCGTGCGATGTGAATAATCCGCTCTGTGGTGAATGTGGCGCATCTACCATTTTTGGACCACAAAAAGGTGCAACGTCTGAAATGGTGAAACAACTTGATGCTGCACTTTCGCATTTTGCTGAAATTGCCGAACGCGATTGCGGTAAACAAATTCGTGATCAGGCTGGCGCAGGTGCTGCTGGTGGTATGGGTGGTGGATTGCTATTATTACCAAGTGTACAACTGAAAGCAGGTATACAAATTGTGTTAGACCGGTTACGTTTAATCGACTATGTAAAAGATGCTGATGTGGTGATTACGGGTGAAGGGCGAATAGATGCACAAAGTATTATGGGTAAAACGCCAATTGGTGTGGCGCGTACGGCAAAACAGTTCAATAAGCCAGTGATCGCCATCGCAGGGTGTTTGCGTGAAGATTATGATGTGGTGTTTGATCACGGTATTGATGCGGTGTTTCCTATTATTCACCAACTTGGCGATTTATCGGATATTCTCAAACAAGGCGAACAAAATTTAATTTCTTCCGCTCAAAATGTGGCGAGAGTACTGGCATTTAAATTTCATTAATAAATAAGGCTTGTTTTAAATTCGAGCCTTATTCCATGATTATTTATTTTGTGATGTTGAATAATTTCTCGCACCAAAAATCGCAGTGCCAATGCGTACCATTGTAGAACCGCATTTTATTGCGCTCGGCATATCATCGGTCATTCCCATAGAAAGCGTATCTATTTGTTGATTTGGTAAGGCTTGTTTAAGTTGTTCAAATAGATCTGACATTTTTCTGAAAATGGCTTCTTGTTCCGCGATTTTATCAGTTGGTGCGGGTATTGCCATTAAGCCACGTAGGCATAAGTGCGGTAAATTTTCGATGTGTTTTGCCAGTGTTAGCATTTCTTCAGGTTGGAGGCCTGATTTACTTTCTTCATCGCTGATATTAATCTGAATTAATACATTCAATCGAGCCTTGTTGGTCGGTCGTTGTTCATTTAAACGATCTGCAATTTTTGCTCGATCAAGTGTTTGCATCCAATCAAAATGTTCTGCAACAAGACGGGTTTTATTCGATTGTAATGGACCAATAAAATGCCATTCAAGGTTAATACCTTGAGATTCAAAATATTGGATCTTTTCTACACCTTCTTGCACATAATTTTCCCCAAAGGCTATTTGCCCAGCTTGATAAGCCGAAAGAATCGCGGAAATAGGTTTGGTCTTAGATACGGCAAGTAATTTTACGGTATTTTGATTGCGTTTAGCTTCTTCGCAAGCCATTTCAATTTTTTGCTGAATTAGGTTGAGATTATGCTGGATATTCATAGGTTCTCCTTTATAAAAGTGCGGTTAGTTTACACGAAATTTATTGGTTGAGAAAATTTCTGAAAAATTTGTTACTTTCTGTTTGACAAGCTCGGGAAATTTCGGTATTTCTTTACGCATTCATTTTTCAAGATAAAACACAATGAAAAATAACCGCACTTTATCCGTAATCATTAGCACAATTACCACTATTATGATGACCATTATTACAATTAATGGTGCGGGTTAGTGCAGCAAAAAACAGGATACTGAAAACCCGCAATTCAACTGAATAGCGGGTTTTTTTATAAATTTAAAAACACAATATCTCTAGGAGAACCAATTATGCGCGTACTTAAATTTGGCGGCACTTCGCTTGCAAATCCAGAACGTTTTTCCCAAGCGGCGAAATTGATCGAGCAAGCTCATTTAGAAGAGCAGGCTGCTGGTGTTTTATCAGCACCAGCCAAAATAACTAATCATCTCGTCGCCCTTTCTGAAAAAGCTGCATTAAATCAACCAACCGATACACATTTCAACGAAGCAATCGAAATTTTCTATAATATCATCAATGGCTTGCATACCGAAAATAATCAATTCGACTTAAATGGCATCAAGGCGCTTATTGATGCTGAATTTGCTCAAATCAAAGAATTATTAGAAGAAATTCGTCAGGCAGGAAAAGTAGAAGATGCAGTTAAAGCGACGATTGATTGCCGTGGTGAAAAACTTTCTATCGCAATGATGAAAGCTTGGTTTGAAGCGCGTGGCTATAGTGTACATATTGTGGATCCTGTCAAACAATTATTGGCAAAAGGCGGTTATCTTGAGTCTTCTGTTGAAATTGAAGAATCAACAAAACGTGTTGATGCAGCAAGTATCGAAAAAGATAAAGTGGTGTTGATGGCAGGTTTTACTGCGGGTAATGAAAAAGGTGAGTTGGTGCTGCTCGGTCGTAATGGCTCAGACTATTCTGCAGCCTGTTTAGCCGCTTGTTTAGGTGCAAGCGTATGCGAAATTTGGACCGATGTGGATGGCGTTTATACTTGCGATCCGCGTTTAGTGCCTGATGCCCGTTTATTACCAACCCTTTCTTATCGTGAAGCAATGGAACTTTCTTATTTCGGCGCGAAAGTCATTCATCCTCGTACGATTGGCCCATTGTTGCCACAAAATATTCCTTGTGTCATTAAAAATACAGGAAATCCTTCTGCACCAGGTTCTATTATTGATGGCAATGTGAAATCAGAAGGTTTACAAGTCAAAGGTATCACTAACTTAGACAATTTGGCGATGTTTAATGTATCAGGCCCTGGTATGCAAGGCATGGTAGGTATGGCATCTCGTGTATTTTCAGCTATGTCAGGCGCAGGCATTTCAGTTATTTTAATTACTCAGTCTTCATCTGAATATAGTATTAGTTTCTGCGTGCCAGTGAAATCTGCAGAAGTAGCGAAAACTGTGTTAGAAACTGAGTTTGCTAATGAATTAAATGAGCATCAATTAGAAGCAATTGAAGTGATTAAAGATTTATCCATTATTTCTGTTGTGGGCGATGGAATGAAACAAGCGAAGGGCATTGCTGCTCGTTTCTTCTCTGCGTTAGCACAGGCAAATATTAGCATTGTAGCGATTGCACAGGGTTCTAGTGAACGTTCAATTTCTGCAGTTGTGCCACAAAATAAAGCGATCGAAGCCGTAAAAGCTACCCATCAGGCACTTTTCAATAATAAAAAAGTCGTGGATATGTTTTTAGTGGGCGTTGGTGGAGTAGGCGGAGAATTAATAGAGCAGGTAAAGAGCCAAAAGGAGTATTTAGCAAAGAAGAATGTTGAAATTCGTGTCTGCGCTATAGCAAATTCTAATCGTATGTTGCTTGATGAAAATGGATTAAATTTAGAGGATTGGAAAACCGATTTAGAAAATGCGACTCAGCCATCAGATTTTGATGTATTGCTTTCTTTCATTAAATTACATCATGTGGTAAACCCTGTATTTGTAGATTGTACTTCGGCGGAGTCTGTTGCAGGGCTTTATGCTCGTGCGTTAAAAGAAGGTTTCCATGTGGTTACACCAAATAAAAAAGCGAATACACGAGAATTAGCATATTACAATGAATTACGTCAAAATGCTCAAGCAAGCCACCATAAGTTTTTGTATGAAACCAATGTGGGCGCAGGTTTACCAGTTATTGAAAATCTTCAAAACTTACTTGCCGCAGGCGATGAACTTGAATATTTTGAAGGTATTTTATCTGGCTCGCTTTCCTTTATTTTTGGTAAATTAGAAGAGGGACTTTCTCTTTCAGAAGTCACCGCACTTGCGCGAGAAAAAGGCTTTACTGAGCCAGATCCCCGTGATGACCTTTCAGGACAAGATGTAGCGCGTAAATTATTAATTCTGGCTCGTGAAGCAGGAATTGAACTTGAACTTTCCGATGTTGAAGTTGAAGGTGTATTGCCGAAAGGCTTTTCTGAAGGAAAATCTGCAGATGAATTTATGGCAATGTTGCCGCAGCTTGATGAAGAGTTTAAAGCTCGTGTTTCCACCGCTAAAGCTGAAGGCAAAGTATTGCGTTATGTTGGAAAAATTCGTGAAGGTAAATGTAAAGTATCTATTGTTGCAGTGGATCAGAATAACCCACTTTACAAAGTAAAAGATGGCGAAAATGCTTTGGCATTTTATACTCGTTATTACCAACCTATCCCACTTTTATTACGTGGTTATGGCGCAGGCAATGCAGTTACTGCGGCAGGTATCTTTGCAGATATTTTAAGAACATTACAACATTAATAAGGATTTCAGATGTTAAGAATTTATGCTCCAGCATCTAGCGCAAATATTAGTGTAGGATTCGATACTTTAGGTGCTGCGATCTCTCCAATTGATGGTTCTTTGTTAGGCGATGTGGTTCAAATAGAATCTATTTCAAGTGGTTTTGAGTTAGAAAGTGCGGGCTATTTTGTTCGTAAATTACCGAAAGAACCGCAAAAAAATATTGTTTACCAAGCTTATGTGCTATTTACTGAGCAATTAAAATTATGCGGAGCAAATGTAAAACCTTTGCGTTTAACGCTGGAAAAAAATATGCCTATTGGCTCTGGTTTAGGCTCTAGTGCTTGTTCTATTGTTGCTGCATTAGTGGCATTAAATCAGTTTCATAATGAACCTTTTTCGAAAATGGAATTGCTTGAAATGATGGGAGAATTGGAAGGTCGTATTTCTGGTTCAATCCATTATGATAACGTCGCACCTTGCTATCTTGGCGGTGTGCAATTTATGGTGCAATCGTTAGGCAATATTTGTCAAAAGCTTCCATTTTTTGATAATTGGTATTGGGTGTTGGCGTATCCAGGAATTGAAGTTTCTACTGCCGAAGCTCGTGCAATTTTACCGAAAAGCTATACTCGACAAGACGTGATTGCCCATGGTCGTCATTTAGGTGGCTTTGTGCATGCTTGCCATACCCATCAGGAAAACCTTGCGGCGATTATGATGAAAGATGTCATTGCCGAGCCTTATCGTGAATCTCTGTTACCTAATTTTGTTGAAGTAAAACAAGCTACGCGAGACTTAGGCGCACTTGCCACAGGTATTTCAGGCTCTGGACCAACAATTTTCTCTATTGCCCCTGATTTACAAACTGCAATTAAACTTTCAACTTATTTAGAGAATCATTATTTACAAAATAATGAAGGTTTTGTGCATGTATGTAAGGTCGATAACGAAGGCACAAGAGAAATTAAATAAGTTAATTTAAATAGATGAAATCAGATTAAAAACGGATTAAATATGAATTTATACAATATCAAACACCCAGAAGAACAAGTCACTTTTTCTCAGGCTGTTCGTCAAGGTCTTGGGCGGGATCAAGGTTTATTCTTTCCAGAAGTTATTCCTCAACTTAATAACATTAATGAATTACTTGAATTACCTCTTGTTGAGCGTAGTCAAAAAATTCTAGGTGCATTAATTGATGGCGAGTTACCACAAGCAACGTTAGATGCAATGGTAAAAAATGCGTTTACTTTTACCGCGCCATTGGAAAAAGTGGAAAATAATATTTATGCACTTGAATTATTTCATGGCCCAACGCTAGCATTTAAAGATTTTGGTGGGCGTTTTATGGCTCAGGCACTTGCAGCAGTTCGTGGTGATGGCAAAATCACTATTTTAACGGCAACGTCTGGCGATACTGGAGCCGCTGTAGCACATGCGTTTTATGGATTAGAAAATATTAATGTGGTTATCCTTTATCCAAAAGGCAAAATCAGCCCATTGCAAGAAAAGCTATTCTGTACTTTAGGTGGGAATATTCGTACTGTTGCTATTAACGCTGATTTCGATGCGTGTCAGGCTTTAGTTAAGCAAGCCTTTGATGATGTTGAATTACGCCAAACTATAGGGCTCAATTCCGCAAATTCTATTAATATTAGCCGTTTGTTAGCTCAAGTTTGTTATTACTTTGAGGCCGTCGCACAATTACCAAAAGAAAAACGTGATAATGTTGTGGTTTCTGTGCCAAGTGGTAATTTTGGTAACTTAACTGCAGGGTTAATTGCAAAAACCTTAGGCTTGCCGATAAAACGCTTTATCGCCTCAACAAACGCAAATGATACTGTGCCACGTTATTTGAAATCGGGCAATTGGCAGCCTAAAACGACAGTGGCAACCCTTTCTAATGCAATGGATGTCAGTCGCCCAAATAACTGGCCGAGAGTGGAAGAATTGTTTAAACGAAATGATTGGAATTTAACTGATTTAGGTTCGGATATGCTAAGTGATAGTGAAACAGAAGATACCTTAAAAGCGATGCAGGCGAAAGGTTATTTATGTGAACCTCACGGTGCGATAGCTTACCAAGTGCTGAAAGATCAACTTAAAGCGGGTGAAACAGGAATCTTCCTATGTACAGCACATCCAGCGAAATTTAAAGAATCCGTAGAACGTATTCTTGGTATTCAGCTTTCATTACCTGAAGCACTGGATAAACATAATCAGCTACCATTGCTTTCTGATGAAATGGATAATGATTTTGCACAACTACGGGCTTACTTATTGAAGTCATAAAGTGCGGTAAATTTTTATTGTGTTTTGGATAGCATCTGATTTTCAGGTGCTATTTTATTTTTAGAAATAGGGTATTAAGATAAAAAATAAGGATGTATTAACTAATTAGTTTTACATTAATAGAAAGAATAGCTATTTATCAATAAGACAGTGATTTGAAAAAGTAGTATTAAATTTAGGCGATAAAAAAAGACCTTTCGGTGCTTGCTTTATTTTAATAAATGGTGGGTCGTGAAGGATTCGAACCTTCGACCAACGGATTAAAAGTCCGCTGCTCTACCGACTGAGCTAACGACCCAATTAGATGATTTTAAAGTGAATTTTAAAACCTTTAGATTGGTATTTAAATGGTGCCCGAAGCCAGACTTGAACTGGCACGCCTCGAAAGGCGAGGGATTTTAAATCCCTTGTGTCTACCGATTCCACCACTCGGGCATATAGACAACTAACATTTGCGTATTATGGAGGCGTGTCCCGGAGTCGAACCGAGCTACATGGATTTGCAATCCAGTGCATAACCGCTTTGCTAACACGCCACGAATTGGAGCGGGAAACGAGGCTCGAACTCGCGACCCCGACCTTGGCAAGGTCGTGCTCTACCAACTGAGCTATTCCCGCATTCGCTGTTAGTGGTGCGCATTTTACGGAAATTCAGATAACTGTCAATTACAGATTTAAAAAAATTGTCTAACCGTTTAAAAAAAGTTCATTTTGTTTAAATAAATTACAGAAAATGATGGAAAAATGGAATTTTATGTAATTTTCTAATTTCTACTTTTATCACTTTTTCCTTTGTGCCAAAATGTTAAACGTTTTTTAGCACGTAAAGTGCGGTTGATTTTTTCATTATTTTTAGAGGATGTTATGACACAACAATATGCTATCGATACTTTATTAGCTCAAGCAGGCAATCGCAGTGATGAGCGTACGGGCGCGGTTTCTGCACCAATTTTTCTTTCTACGGCTTATGGTCATTATGGTATCGGTGAAAGTACGGGATTTGATTACACACGTACCAAAAACCCAACTCGTACAGTATTAGAAGAAACGATAGCTAAATTAGAAAATGGAGATCGTGGTTTTGCGTTTTCTTCTGGGATGGCGGCAATTCAAGTTTTGATGACGCTTTTCACTGCACCAGATGAATGGATTGTTTCTAGCGATGTGTATGGTGGTACTTATCGACTATTAGATTTTTCTTATAAAAATAACAATAGTGTAAAACCTGTTTATGTTAATACAGCATCTGCTTCAGAAATTGAATCTGCCATTAACCCAAATACGAAAGCGATTTTTATTGAAACCCCATCAAATCCTTTAATGGAAGAATGTGATGTAGTTGAAATTGCAAAACTTGCGAAAAAATATAATTTGATGTTGATCGTGGATAATACGTTTTTAACGCCTGTGCTTTCTCGCCCATTAGATTTAGGCGCTGATGTGGTGATTCACAGCGGGACTAAATATATTGCTGGTCATAATGATGTACTTGTCGGGTTGATTGTTGCAAAAGGGCAAGAACTTTGTGATCGCATTGCTTATATTCAAAATGGTGCGGGTGCAGTACTTTCTCCGTTTGATTCTTGGCTGACTATTCGTGGTATGAAGACACTTTCTTTGCGTATGAAACGCCATCAAGAAAATGCACAAGCCATTGCGGAATTTTTAAAAGCTCAACCACAAGTGGAATCAGTGCTTTATCCGAATAAAGGTGGGATGCTGTCTTTCCGTTTGCAAGATGAAGCTTGGGTTAATACATTCTTAAAATCCATCAAATTGATTACTTTTGCAGAAAGTCTAGGCGGCACAGAAAGTTTTATTACTTATCCTGCCACTCAAACCCATATGGATATTCCAGAATCCGAGCGTGTAGCTCGTGGGATTACTAATACCTTGCTGCGTTTTTCAGTCGGTATTGAAGATGTAGAAGATATTAAAGCGGATTTATTACAGGCTTTTGCAAACTTAAAATAATTGGAGCAAACCATGAAAATTGCAATCTATAGCACTAAAAGCTATGACAGAAAATATATTGAGCTCATTAACGCGAAATATAATTTCGATTTAGAATTTTTTGATTTTATGTTGAACGAGAGTACTGCACGTTTGGCAGAGCATTGCGAAGTAGTATGCATTTTCGTGAATGATAATGGTAGTAGAAAAGTATTAGAAAAATTAGCCGCACTTGGTGTGAAAATCGTGGCTTTGCGCTGTGCGGGTTTCAATAATGTTGATTTAAAAGCCGCTCAAGAATTGGGCATTCAAGTTGTACGCGTTCCCGCTTATTCGCCTGAAGCAGTGGCAGAGCATACCATCGGTTTGATGATGACACTGAACCGTCGAATTCATCGTGCTTATCAGCGTACCCGAGAAGCGAATTTCTCTCTTGAGGGGTTAATTGGTTTCAATATGCACGGACGCACGGTCGGCGTGATCGGGACAGGAAAAATCGGGATCGCAGTGATGGGCATTTTGAAAGGTTTTGGCATGAATATCTTGGCGTACGATCCTTTCAAAAATCCAGTGGTGGAAGACTTTGGTGGACAATATGTTGAATTGGATGAGCTTTATGCTAAATCTCATGTGATTACGCTCCATTGCCCAGCAACGCCAGAAAACTATCATTTATTAAATCGCGAGGCTTTTGCAAAAATGAAAGATGGCGTGATGATAGTTAATACTAGTCGTGGCTCTTTGATTGATACTCAAGCTGCAATTGATGCGTTAAAACAGCGTAAAATCGGGGCGTTAGGTATGGACGTTTATGAGAATGAACGAGATTTGTTCTTTGAAGATAAGTCTAACGAAGTGATTCAAGATGATATTTTCCGCCGTTTATCTTCTTGCCATAATGTGTTGCTAACAGGTCACCAAGCGTTTTTAACCGAAGAGGCACTAACGAATATTGCGGATGTGATTTTATCAAATGTTTATAAATTGAAATTGGGCAAAGTGTGTGAAAATATTGTTTTGCCGTCTTAGCTTTTGGCAATTAAAACGATTAGTTTACATTTTTTTAAACGGTGTTATTCTGCACCGCACTTGTAAGTTTAAAAAAAGCCCTTATATAGGGATTCCATTCACAAAATAAGGAAAACAAAATGAGCGAAGTATTACACATTAATGACGCAGATTTTGAAAGTGTTGTAGTTAATTCAAATATCCCCGTTTTATTAGACTTTTGGGCACCTTGGTGTGGTCCTTGCAAAATGATTGCTCCAGTGTTAGATGAACTTGCGCCTGAATTTGCAGGTAAAGTTAAAATCGTGAAAATGAATGTGGATGACAACCAAGCAACCCCAGCACAATTTGGTGTTCGTAGTATCCCAACATTATTATTGATTAAAAATGGTCAAGTTGTTGCAACTCAAGTTGGTGCATTACCAAAAACTCAATTGGCTAACTTCATTAACCAACATATTTAATCGTTGCTTAAAGTTATAAGTAACTTTAGAGCATTGATAAGATTGCCCCTTAATGGGGCAATTTTTTTATCTGATATTTTGAGAAACAATCTGATGCTAATCAAAGCACTTGCTCAAATTCTATATTTAAAGGAAAGGCTTTTTCTGCTCGTTGAACAATCTGATCTACGGTTTCTACCTCATCAGAACGAGGATTGATAACGCCTAAGCCTAAAATACATTTTTGTCTTAAGATTTTACTTTCTAATAACGAACTTAATTCTCCCGCTCTTGGTATAGAAAATTCGAGCATTAAAATATCAGGTAATGCCGATTCAAATAAATCTACTAATGATGTATAAGGCTCGCACAGTAATACGCTTTCATCTTTGGTCCAGTTGCCACGGCATACATGTAATGCGGTTTTGATATTTTTATTTCTTGCATACTCAAAGATTTGAGTAATTAAACGTTTTGCAAATTGTAGTTCCGCTAACTTTCTCACCTGAGTATAGATTTGCGACATAATATATCTTTATTGTGTGTTGAGAAAAACTTTCTACGAGGCGGATATTATTATGCTCAGTTTCTTTTTTCTATTATTTAATTCAAAATAATTTCAGTAATGTGACGTGGATCAAGAAAAAATCTGGCAAGCATTTTCCCATGTGACTTTTTTAATCAATTCAGCAGGTTCATTTCTTAAGACACAAAGGGCTTTGAAACTTTCCACAATACGTTCTGGTCGATTAGGTTGGCCTTGAAAACCAAATACAGGCATATCTGGACTGTCTGTTTCCAACACTAAGGCGTCAAGTGGTAGTTTTGTAATCGCTTGACGAGTTTTATTAGCTCGTTCATAAGTGATGGTGCCGCCAACTCCGATTTTATAGCCTAAATCAACAAAGCGTTTTGCTTGATCGTAGCTTCCTGAAAAACCGTGTACCACGCCAAGTTTAGATAATGGAATACGTTTTAAAAAAGTAAAAATTTGATCATGTGTTTTTCGACTGTGAATATTGACGGGTAAATTAAATTGTTTTGCCAAATAAAGTTGGCTTTCAAAAAAATGACATTGCTTTGCCCAAAGTTCATCGGTGAGCAAATCGGGAATCGCGCGTTCCAAACCAATTTCTGCCACCGCCGTGCAATTTGTATCACGATTTTTTAAGGCTTGTTCTAACAGAATCAAATCATTTTCGGCGTGTGCTTTAATATAAAGAGGATGTAGCCCAAGCCCATAGTGCAAATTATCAGGAAAAAGTGCGGTCATATTTTGGATTGTTTTAAAATCAGCTTCTTTCACCGCCACAATCAGTATTTTTTGCACATCGGCTTGCTTAGCATTATCAATAAGCTGTGATAAAGGTTCCCCTGTAAATTGTTGGAGATAATCGAGATGCGTGTGAGTGTCGAAGAAAGGCATGGGCATTTTCCTTTAGGTCGATAAAAAATGGCGGAATTCATCCGCCATTTGCCATTATTCTACTGAAACCGATGTAATCACTACATCTTCAGTTGGAACATCTTGATGAAAGCCTTTGTTGCCTGTTTTCACTTTTTTGATTTTATCAACAACATCCATACCTTCAACCACTTCGCCAAATACTGCATAGCCCCATTCTTGAACGACTTCGCGACCAAACATTTCTTTTGAACGATAATTTAAGAAATCATTGTCTGCCACGTTAATGAAAAATTGTGCTGTCGCTGAATGTGGATCTGAAGTGCGAGCCATTGCAATGGTTCCACGTTTGTTACTTAAACGATTGTTCGCTTCATTTTGGATTGGGGCTTTAGTTGCTTTTTCGCGCATACCGCTTTCCATACCGCCACCTTGAATCATAAAGCCATCAATAACACGATGAAAAATTGTGTTATTATAAAAACCTTCTTTGCAGTAATTTAAGAAGTTTTCTGCTGTAACTGGAGCTTTATCAAAATCCAATTTAATTTTAATGTCGCCAAAGTTTGTGTGTAATGTAACCATTTTGTTTTCCCTCTAAAAAATTAAGGGTTGTATTATTCCACAATCGAGGTAAAAGTGCTATAAAAGTGCGGTTTGTTTTTATTTCATTTTACGAGCTTAAAAATGCTAAAAATTTTCAATACCTTAACGAGAGAAAAAGAAATCTTTAAACCTATCCACGAAAATAAAGTGGGAATGTATGTTTGTGGTGTCACTGTTTATGATTTATGCCATATCGGTCATGGACGCACTTTTGTGTGTTTTGATGTGATTGCCCGTTATTTGCGTTCTTTGGGTTACGATTTAACTTATGTACGTAATATTACGGACGTAGATGACAAAATTATTAAACGTGCGTTAGAAAACAAAGAAACCTGCGATCAGTTAGTGGATCGCATGGTGCAGGAAATGTATAAAGATTTTGATGCACTTAATGTATTACGCCCTGATTTTGAACCTCGTGCGACGCATCATATTCCAGAAATTATTGAAATTGTGGAAAAATTAATTAAACGCGGACATGCTTATGTTGCGGATAATGGGGACGTGATGTTTGATGTAGAAAGCTTCAAAGAATACGGCAAATTATCCCGTCAAGATCTTGAGCAATTACAAGCTGGTGCACGTATTGAAATCAATGAAATCAAGAAAAATCCAATGGATTTCGTGCTTTGGAAAATGTCAAAAGAAAACGAGCCAAGTTGGGCTTCCCCTTGGGGCGCAGGTCGTCCAGGTTGGCATATTGAATGTTCAGCGATGAACTGCAAACAGCTTGGCGAACATTTTGATATTCACGGTGGTGGCTCTGATTTAATGTTCCCTCACCACGAAAATGAAATCGCACAATCTTGCTGTGCGCATGGCGGACAATATGTGAATTATTGGATTCATTCCGGCATGATCATGGTAGACAAAGAAAAAATGTCGAAATCCCTCGGCAATTTCTTCACAATTCGTGATGTATTAAACCACTACAATGCAGAAGCGGTACGTTATTTCTTATTAACAGCACATTATCGTAGCCAGCTCAATTATAGCGAAGAAAACTTGAATTTAGCACAAGGTGCGTTGGAACGTTTATACACGGCTTTACGCGGAACAGATCAAAGTGCGGTTGCTTTTGGCGGAGAAAATTTTGTTGCAACTTTCCGTGAAGCAATGGATGATGATTTTAATACGCCAAATGCACTTTCTGTTTTATTCGAAATGGCACGTGAAATTAATAAGTTAAAAACAGAAGATGTTGAGAAAGTTAATGGACTTGCTGCACGTTTGCGTGAATTGGGTGCGATTTTAGGATTACTTCAACAAGAACCAGAGAAATTCTTACAAGCAGGTTCTAACGATGATGAAGTGGCAAAAATTGAAGCACTGATTAAACAACGCAATGAAGCGCGTGCGGCTAAAGATTGGTCTGCCGCAGATTCAGCACGTAATGAATTGACAGCTATGGGCATCGTATTAGAAGATGGGCCGAATGGAACAACTTGGCGTAAGCAATAAATTTAAACGTTAAATCACTTTCATTAAAAAGACTAAGTTCGGTATTCAATCGAACTTAGTCTTTTTATTCTTTCATCATTTCTTAATATAGGATTTCAATGTTTGTTCCACTTCATAAATCCAATCCAACTCATGCTGCGTGAAACCTGCTTGAATACGAGCATCGGTATTAATGACACCTTTAAAAATTACAATACGATATTTGTGTAACAGCTCTGTAAAACATTTCATCGCATCTAAACCCCGTTTTTTAGAAAGGGCGTGATACCAATGATTGCCGATATACACATGGCCAATTTCATCACGCAAAATAATATCCAAAATGTTCACTGCGGCAAAATCTTTACGTTGTGCGATTTTCTCTTGCAGAACAGGTGTTGCATCGAGGCCTCTTGCTTCTAATACACGAGGAACTAACGCCATTCGTTCCCAAATATCGTGAGCAGTGGCTTGCGCCATTTCCCATAATCCAGCATGAGCTTCAAAATCACCATATTGATAACCCAATGTTTTCAAATGTTCATTGACTAAGGAAAAGTGCGTACTTTCTTCACGAGCGACACGCAACCAATCTTTTACAAAAGCTAAACCTTCGCCAAGTTCTTCTTGTGCATTCCGCCCGAATCGCCAAGCTGCATCTAAACCTAAATTAATCGCATTAAACTCAATATGTGCGATAGCGTGCAATGTGGCAGCATAGCCTTCTTCTGTGGCAAAAGAACGTTTTGGCACATCTTTCGGTGCAACTAAGAGCGGTTTTTCAGGAAAAGCGGCAATATTATCTTGCGGCACGACTTCGGGAAAATCTTCTAATTTAATCAACTGAATTTGTGGCAGAAGATTATCGTAGATATCATTAACTAAACTGCATTTTTCTTGTGGATTTGCTGTTTTCAGAGCGGTTTCAACTTGTTGCCAAAATTGTGTAATAAGTGCGGTCATTTTTTCTTTCTTATTCGTTAAAACGGATCAAGCCTTCTTGTTGTGTTGTTGCGATTAATTGACCATCTTGCGAGAAAATCTGCCCTTGAGCCAAACCACGACCTCCAAAGGCATTATTGCTTTCAATTGCGTGCAAATGCCAGTGATTTAAATCAAACGGACGATGGAACCAAATACTGTGATCAATGGTTGCCACTTTCATTCCTTTTTGTAAAAAGCCTTTTTCATGCGGATGAAGTGCGGTCAAAATACAGTGAAAATCGGAAAAATAAGCCAATAAACATTGCTGAATTTTTATATCAAGCGGCGTTTCACCATTGGTTTTAAACCAAGAATATTGCTCGGCTGGCAATTTTGACCCATTAAATGGGTTATTCAAATATTTGGTTCTCACCTCAAATGGACGCTCTGCTGCAAATTTTTCATTGAGTGGTTCTGGCAAGGTTTGAGCTACTTTTTGTAGCATCGCATTTTCATCCGTAAAGTCTTCAGGCGCACCAACATTTGGCATTGTATTTTGATGTTCAAAACCTTTTTCAGGCACTTGGAAAGAAGCGGTTACATGACAAATGGTATTTTTATGTTGAATGGCTTTTACGCGTAATGCAGAAAAGTTACGCCCTTCACGCAAGGTTTCTACATCGTAAATAATCGGATATTGACTGTCTCCCGGAGCAAGAAAATAGGCATGACAAGAATGTAAAATACGATCTTCTGGCGCCACCTGCATTGCCGCTGATAATGCTTGAGCCACAACTTGCCCACCAAATACTTGACGAAAACCTAAATCTTGGCTTTCACCACGAAAGATCAAATCATCAATTTTTTCAAGTTTAAGAAGATGAATGAGGTTATTGAGAATATCTGACATATTGCTTTCCTTGAGGATAAGAAAAAGTGCGGTTATTTTAGCGGAGATTTTTAGGAATGCCAAAGTTGGAAACAAAAAGCTTGCGATATAAAAAGGTTGAATGCTTATATTCATAATATCTTTTAGATTTGAGACTTGCTATTTTGAGTAATTAATAGCATTATTTTGATCTTTTTGAAGAAAAAGGCGATCTTTGTCATTAAATAATGATTTAAGTGCGGTTAAAATTTTGCCTAATTTTAACCGCACTTCTTTATACAGGAGCAGATTATGTATTATGGTTTAGATATTGGTGGCACGAAAATAGAGCTTGCCGTATTCAATGAAAAATTAGAAAAATTATATTCTGAACGGGTACCAACACCTAAAACCGACTATGAAGAATGGCTTAACACGATTGTGGATTTAGTGAATCGTGCTGATGAAAAGTTTGGTGAGGCGGGCACCGTAGGTTTGGGCGTACCTGGTTTTGTTAATCAACAAACTGGATTAGCCGAAATTGCCAATATTCGTGTGGCAGATAATAAACCAATTTTATGCGATTTGTCTACGCGTTTGGGCCGTGAAGTGCGGGCAGAAAATGACGCAAATTGTTTTGCGTTATCTGAAGCATGGGATACGGAAAATCAGCAATATTCGACTGTACTTGGTTTAATTCTTGGGACTGGTTTTGGTGGTGGCTTTGTCTTAAACGGTAAAGTTCATTCAGGTCAAGTGGGAATGGCGGGAGAGCTTGGTCATTTACAATTAAATTATCATGCTTTGAAATTATTGGGATGGGATAACGCCCCAATTTATCAATGCGGTTGTGGTAACAAGGCTTGTTTGGATAATTATCTGTCTGGTCGCGGTTTTGAAATGCTTTATCAAGATTTGAAAGGCGAAACATTATCTGCTCGTAAAATTATTGATTTGTTCTATCAAAGCAATGAAAGTGCGGTAGATTTTGTGAATCTTTTTGTTGAGTTGGCGGCGATTTCTATTGGCAATATCATTACGGCATTTGATCCGCATATGATTGTGTTAGGTGGTGGATTATCTAATTTTGATTATCTTTATGAGGCTTTACCAAAAGCGCTTCCGCCTCATTTGATGCGGACAGCAAAAGTTCCACCAATCAAAAAAGCGAAACACGGCGATTCTGGTGGTGTGCGTGGTGCGGCAGCGTTGTTTTTAACCAAATAATTCAACAAACTAGTGGGGCGTATTCAAATAATACGCCCTTTGTTTTGGAAAATATTTAGAATATTCTAAATTTATTAGATTTTTTCTTGTTTGTGTTTATTTTATTTAGAGAAATCATTAAAAAATCTCGCCTTTTCATTGAAAAACTATACAATCAAATTATTTATCGCTTGAGGGATGATTATGGAATTTGAATTTTCAAAAATGTTAGAAGAAGTGCTAACTTGGATAGTCGCACACCTTGATGGACCTTTATGGGATGCCACCATTATTATTTTGCTTGGGACTGGTCTATTTTTTACCATTACAACAGGATTTGTGCAGTTCCGTTTATTCCCTGCAAGCCTTCGTGAAATGTGGTTTGGTCGTTCGGTGGAGGGAAGTTCATTAACACCTTTCCAAGCGTTTACAACAGGTCTTGCGAGCCGCGTTGGTGTGGGTAACATTGGTGGGGTTGCAACGGCAATCGCCTTAGGGGGCGAAGGCGCAGTGTTTTGGATGTGGGTAACGGCATTTATTGGTATGTCGAGTGCTTTCGCTGAATCTACCCTTGCTCAATTATTTAAAATTCAAGATAAAGATGGATCATTCCGTGGCGGCCCTGCTTATTATATTGTACAAGGTTTAAAATCACGTTGTATGGCAGTGGCTTTTGCGCTTGCATTAATTTTTACATTTGGTTTCGCATTTAATTCTGTGCAGGCGAACTCTATTGTTGAAGCGACGAGCAATGCGTGGAATTGGAAAGGAGAATATGTCGGCATTTCATTAGTAATTTTGACCGCACTTATTATTTTCGGTGGCGTTAAGCGTATTGCGATTATTTCGAGCAACCTTGTGCCAATGATGGCACTTTTCTATTTGATTATGGCGGTGATTATTCTTGGAATGCATATAGATATGATTCCTTCCGTGATTCATCGTATCGTTCAAAGTGCATTTAGTTTTGACGCAGCAGCTGGCGGAATGTTTGGTGCGCTGGTATCAAAAGCAATGATGATGGGGATTAAACGTGGTTTATTCTCAAACGAAGCGGGGATGGGGTCTGCGCCTAATTCGGCTGCAGCAGCTCACGTGAAGCATCCAGTTAGCCAAGGTTTAGTGCAAATGCTCGGTGTGTTTGTTGATACTATGATCGTTTGTACTTGTACTGCCGTTATTATTTTGCTTTCCAATAATTATGGTAGCGAAACGCTCAAAAGTATCTCACTTACGCAAAATGCTTTGCAATATCACATAGGTGAATTTGGGGTGCATTTCCTAGCGTTTATCTTATTGTTATTCGCTTATTCTTCTATTATTGGTAACTATGCTTATGCGGAAAGTAATATCCGTTTTATTAAAAACAAATCTTGGTTTGTATTGTTGTTCCGTTTAATGGTGCTATTCTTCGTGTATTTTGGTTCGGTTCGTTCAGGTAATGTGGTATGGAATTTCGCAGATACTGTAATGGCAGTCATGGCAATCATTAACTTGATCGCAATTTTGATGTTGTCGCCAATCGTATGGAAATTAATGAAGGATTATCAACGCCAGCTTAAAGAAGGAAAAACACCAGAGTTTAAAATTGACGAACACCCTGAATTGCGTAAGAAAATATTTGATTCTCGCATTTGGAAATAAAGATAAAATGGCTAGAAAGAGATTATCTACCTTTCCAAAGAGTTAGATTATTATTTAAAGAAATTTTTTGATATTGTTTCAGGCTTGGTTCTTCTAGTTCAGACTGAATAAACTATTGCCGGCACTTTTTACCGCCCTCGTGCCGGCTATTCCAAACTGCTTTGAAAACTGACCGCTCTTTAGCTTACTTCAAAAATGCCGCATGATAGGCAATATGCTCGCCAATAAAACTGGCGATGAAGTAATAGCTATGATCGTAGCCTTTGTGGAAGCGCACATCGACTGGCTGATTTGCCACTCGACAGGTTTCGATAAAATCTTCGGTACGCAATTGTGTCGGCAAAAACTCATCTTCCAAGCCCTGATCAATGTGCATACCTTGCACTTTATAGCCTTGTTGAATGAGCGAGCTAGCATCATATTGCTGCCATTTTTCACGATCTTCCCCTAAATAGGCAGAAAAGGCTTTTTCTCCCCAAGGCACAAGGCTTGGCGACAAAATGGGCGAAAAAGCAGAAACACTTTGATAACGTTCTTGGTTTCGCAGTGCCAATACCAATGCACCGTGTCCACCCATTGAATGTCCCATAATGGAACGTTTGCCGTTGGTAGGGAAATTTGCTTCAATCAAATCAGGCAATTCATTCAAAATATAATCATACATTTGATAATTCGTCGCCCAAGGCTGCTCGGTCGCATTAAGATAAAAGCCCGCTCCCTGCCCTAAATCGTAAGCCACATCATTCGGCACTTGCTCTCCACGAGGGCTAGTATCAGGCGCAACCACAATCACTTGATGTTCTGCCGCATAACGCTGGAAGCCTGATTTGGTAATGAAATTTTGTTCTGTACAAGTTAAGCCAGAAAGCCAATAAATCACGCCAAGAGGTCGATTCTCCGGATTATTTGGCAAATAAACGGCAAATTTCATTTCACATTGAAGTGTTTGGGCATTATGTGTCCAAACTTGCTGCGAACCGCCAAAAATTTGATGTTGTTCAATTAGTTTCATAGCGTACCTTAGTAGTGAATAACAGTACGGATTGATTTGCCTTCGTGCATTAATTCAAAGGCTTCATTAATTTGATCAAGTGGCATTGTGTGAGTCACAAACGGTTCTAACTGGATGTCGCCTTTCATTGAATCTTCCACCATTTGCGGAAGTTCAGAGCGACCTTTCACGCCACCAAATGCCGAACCTTTCCAAACACGGCCTGTTACCAATTGGAACGGACGCGTTGAAATTTCTTGTCCTGCACCCGCTACGCCGATGATAATGGATTGCCCCCAGCCTCGGTGAGCACTTTCTAATGCTTGACGCATTACGTTTACATTACCGATACATTCAAAGGTATGGTCAATGCCCCATTTATTAATATCTAACAACACATCTTTGATCGGCTTATCGTAATCATTAGGGTTTAAACAATCCGTTGCACCAAACTGTTTTGCCAACTCAAATTTTGCAGGATTGGTATCAATGGCGATAATACGGCCAGCTTTGGCTTGACGCGCACCTTGCACTACCGCTAAACCAATCGCACCCAAGCCAAACACGGCAACAGAGTCTCCTTCTTGCACTTTTGCTGTGTTATGTACCGCACCAATACCTGTGGTAACACCGCAGCCGAGCAAACATACTTGTTCGTGGTTCGCTTCTGGATTGATTTTCGCCAGTGAAACTTCCGCAACAACTGAGTATTCACTGAAAGTCGAACAGCCCATATAGTGATAAATTGGCTTGCCTTGGCAAGAAAAACGCGTCGTACCATCTGGCATTAAGCCTTTACCTTGCGTGTCACGCACTGAGACGCATAAGTTGGTTTTACCCGAGAGGCAAAACTCACATTCGCCACATTCTGCGGTGTAAAGCGGAATAACGTGATCACCTGGTTTTACGCTTAACACACCTTCGCCAACCGCAATAACCACACCCGCACCTTCGTGTCCTAGCACCACTGGGAATACGCCTTCAGGATCGCTTCCTGATAACGTAAATGCATCAGTATGGCACACGCCCGTGTGAGTGTTGCGGATTAACACTTCACCTTTGCGTGGCATTTCTACGTCAATTTCCACAATTTGTAAGGGTTGGTTTGGTGAGAATGCCACCGCCGCACGAGATTTGATGGTTGAGTTGATTTGTTTAATTTCCATTGTTTTCCTCTTAATTCATTGACAAAGGTGCCTTGCCTAAGCAAGATAGCAACAGTTTACACTTTAGAGTTCACTCTAAAGCAAGTGTTTTTTACCATTTTTTGTTTAAAGGGAATAAAAAGTGACTTACACCACCGCTAAAGCTGCTGAAAAAATAGGCATTTCCGCCTACACCTTACGCTTTTATGACAAAGAAGGCTTGTTACCTAATGTCGGACGTGATGAATACGGTAATCGCCGTTTTACCGATAAGGATTTGCAATGGTTAAGTTTATTACAATGCTTGAAAAATACGGGAATGAGCTTAAAAGATATCAAACGCTTTGCGGAATGTACTATCATTGGCGACGATACTATTGAAGAACGCCTGTCCTTATTTGAAAATCAAACAGAAAATGTGAAGTGTCAAATTGCCGAATTAAAACGCTATTTAGACTTACTGGAATATAAGTTAGCATTTTATCAAAAAGCGAAAGCATTAGGCTCGGTGGAAGCCGTGAATTTACCGCAGATTCCTGAAACAAGCTAAAAGGATAAAAGTGGTTAAATCACAGAGTTAGAAGAAAAATACAATTTTTAGAGATAGATAAATTTTAACTTTTTTATTACATAAATAAGTTAAAAATCAACTTTTATGATTAAGATCAGGATAACATAAAAATAATCTCCGATAGCTATTGTTCTAAATGGCTAAAAAGAGTATATTCCGAGCCAAATTTTTTCTTTTTTACAGAACGGAGTTTATTATGTTTGGTTTGTCCCCCGCTCAACTGATTATTTTATTAGTCGTTATTTTATTGATTTTTGGCACGAAAAAATTAAGAAATGCCGGTTCAGATCTTGGCGCAGCAGTGAAGGGTTTCAAAAAAGCGATGAAAGAAGATGAAAAAGTAAAAGATGCAGAATTTAAGTCTATAGATAATGAAGCAGCTTCTGCAAAAAAAGAAAATATAAAAGAGAAAGAACAGGCTTAATCCGTGTTTGATATTGGTTTTTCAGAACTTATTTTGCTAATGATTTTGGGATTAGTTGTATTAGGCCCAAAACGTTTGCCTATAGCAATTCGCACTGTAATGGATTGGGTGAAAACAATTCGTGGTTTAGCTGCTAACGTTCAAAATGAGTTGAAACAAGAGCTAAAATTGCAAGAATTACAAGATAGCATTAAAAAAGCGGAATCCCTTAGCTTGCAAGCCCTTTCACCAGAATTGAGTAAAACGGTGGAAGAATTAAAAGCTCAAGCAGATAAGATGAAAGCGGAGCTAGAAGATAAAGCAGCTCAAGCTGGTACAACGGTGGAAGATCAAATCAAAGAAATCAAAAGTGTGGCTGAAAATGCAGAAAAGCCTCAAAATGCAATCTCAGTTGAGGAGGCTGCAGAAACTTCATCTGAAGCAGAAAAAACACCTACAGATTTGACCGCACTTGAAACTCACGAGAAAGCAGAACTGAACACACATTTATCTAGCTATTATCCTCCTGATGATATTGAAATCGCTCCAGCGTCAAAATCTCAATCTTCAAAAACTAAATCATAGCGAGTTTTTATGAGTAATGTGGATGAATCTCAACCTTTAATTACGCACCTTGTTGAGCTAAGAAACCGTTTATTACGCTGTGTAATTTGTGTGGTATTGGTTTTTGTTGCTTTGGTGTATTTTTCCAATGATATTTATCATTTTGTTGCAGCACCTTTAACGGCTGTTATGCCAAAAGGCGCAACAATGATTGCAACCAATATTCAAACTCCTTTCTTTACGCCAATTAAATTAACTGTGATTGTTGCAATTTTTATTTCTGTTCCTTATTTGCTTTATCAAATTTGGGCTTTTATTGCACCTGCTTTATATCAGCACGAAAAACGGATGATTTATCCGTTGTTATTTTCTAGTACGATTTTATTTTATTGCGGTGTTGCTTTTGCTTACTATGTCGTCTTTCCTTTTGTATTCAGCTTCTTTACACAAACAGCCCCAGAAGGTGTTGCCATCGCAACAGATATTAGTAGTTATTTAGATTTTGCTTTGGCGTTATTTTTAGCTTTTGGCGTTTGTTTTGAAGTGCCAATTGCGATTATTCTACTTTGCTGGACTGGTGTTACCACTGTAAAGGCTCTTTCCGAAAAACGCCCTTATATTATTGTTGTGGCATTTTTTATTGGAATGCTTTTAACGCCTCCTGATGTTTTTTCACAAACTTTGCTTGCCGTACCGATGTGCTTGCTGTTTGAGCTAGGTCTATTGGTTGCTCGATTTTATCAACCAAAAGACGATGAAAGTGCGGTTGAAAATAATGATGAATCAGAAAAAACACAATGATGAATTGAGTTTTTAATAGTATGGGGGCTTTGCCCCCGTTTTTATTATATTGATATAACCCTAATTTTGTTTTTTCATAAAACATATTTTCGTAGTGATTTACTAGAAATATGATTTGTAGTCTGTTCTATATTTTTATTGAAAATATCATTACCTGATGGTTTTCTGTCGTTTTTTATTTTTTATCTAATGAATACGATATTTTTTTAGATAATTTCTTTACTTTTTCCTTTTCTTTAAATTTCCTTTATAAAAATGGTTGCAAGATTAAATTAGCCATTGCATATTGTCTATGCGCCTCACGAGGCGAAGACAATAAAAATACAATATACACAACATCAACAAAGAGGGAAATTCATTATGTCAAAAGTTGCTTCCTTAGACGCATTTTTAACAAAAGTTGTTCAACGCGATGGTCATCAACCTGAATTTTTACAAGCGGTTCGCGAGGTATTCACATCAATTTGGCCTTTTTTAGAAGCCAATCCTAAATATCGTTCAGAAGCATTATTAGAACGTTTAGTTGAGCCTGAGCGTGCATTTCAATTCCGTGTGGCGTGGACTGATGATAAAGGGCAAGTGCAAGTAAACCGAGCATTTCGTGTACAATTTAATAGTGCCATAGGCCCATTTAAAGGGGGAATGCGTTTCCATCCATCAGTAAATTTATCTATCTTAAAATTCTTAGGTTTTGAGCAAATCTTTAAAAATGCTTTAACAACATTGCCTATGGGCGGAGCAAAAGGCGGTTCGGACTTTGATCCAAAAGGCAAATCTGATGCTGAAGTTATGCGTTTTTGCCAAGCATTAATGGCTGAACTTTATCGTCACGTAGGAGCTGATACAGATGTTCCTGCTGGAGATATAGGCGTCGGTGGGCGCGAAGTTGGCTATTTAGCAGGCTATATGAAAAAATTATCAAACCAATCAGCTTGTGTTTTCACTGGTCGCGGTCTTTCTTTCGGTGGTAGTTTAATTCGTCCGGAAGCAACGGGATATGGCTTAGTTTATTTTGCTCAAGCAATGCTTGCTGAAAAAGGCGATAGTTTTGCAGGTAAAGTAGTTTCAGTTTCTGGTTCTGGTAATGTAGCACAATACGCGATTGAAAAAGCATTATCGCTTGGTGCAAAAGTAGTAACTTGTTCTGATTCATCGGGTTATGTTTATGATCCAAATGGATTTACTACTGAAAAATTAGCCGCACTTTTCGAAATTAAAAATACAAAACGTGGGCGTGTGCAAGATTATGCGGAGCAGTTTGGTTTACAATATTTTGAAGGTAAACGCCCTTGGGAAGTGAAAGTTGATATCGCGCTTCCTTGTGCAACTCAAAATGAGTTAGAACTTTCTGATGCACAACTTTTAATTAAAAATGGTGTGAAATTAGTGGCTGAAGGTGCCAATATGCCAACAACAATTGAAGCAACAGAAGCATTACTAGCTGCAGATGTATTATTTGGCCCGGGTAAAGCTGCCAACGCTGGTGGTGTTGCTACTTCTGGTTTAGAAATGGCACAAAGTTCACAACGTTTATATTGGACAGCGGAAGAAGTGGATGCTCAATTACATCGCATTATGTTAGATATTCACGCAAACTGTAAAAAATACGGCACAATTGAAGGTCAAGAAAACATCAACTATGTTGTTGGTGCAAATGTAGCAGGCTTTGTTAAAGTAGCTGATGCTATGTTGGCTCAAGGCGTTTATTAACAGATAAAAAAGTTAAATTAAATAACCGCACTGTAATAAAGTGCGGTTATTTTTTCGGATAAAATTTGAATATAAGAAAGGCGACATTTTGTCGCCTTAGATATTATTTATTTTGAATTGTTTTCATCACAATGATTAATATCACTGCATTTTCCGTAAAGATATACGTTATGCGTTTTTAATTTTATGCCGTATTTTTCGCTGATTTCACGCTGACGTTGTTCAATAATGTTATCAGTAAATTCAAATACTTTGCCGCAATCTTCACAAATAATATGATCGTGATGTTCTGTTGGAGCAAGCTCAAAAACGGATTTATTTCCCTCAAAATTATGACGGATTACAATATGCGCTTCATCAAATTGATTAAGCACACGATAAACTGTGGCTAATCCAATTTCACTACCTTGTTCCAGCAAAATTTTATAAACATCTTCTGCAGAAAAATGTTCATTTTTATGATTTTGCATTAAAGCGAGGATAGTTAAGCGAGGCTCTGTAATTTTTAATCCTGCTTTTTTGAGTAATTTAATATTTTCTTCAGACATAATTTTTCTTCCTATTATGCAAAAATGTTAAGCCAATTCAGCTAAACACATTTCATCATAAATTTGTTTACACCATTTTTCTACACGCTCTGCGGTAAGCTCTGGCTGGCGATCTTCATCAATACATAATCCGATGAAAGTGTCATCTTCCAATAAGGCTTTTGAAGCTTCAAAATTATAGCCTTCTGTTGGCCAATTTCCTACCACAATTGCACCGTGTGGCTCTATAATATCGCGTACAGTTCCGATAGCATCACAGAAATAATCCGCATAATCTTCTTGATCGCCACAGCCAAAAATACCTACAAGTTTATCTGTAAAATCGATTTCTTCGAGTGTTGGAAAAAAATCATCCCAGTCTGCTTGTGCTTCGCCGTAATACCAAGTTGGGATACCGAAAAGCAAGAAATCGTATGCTTCAATATCTTCTTTGCTACTTTTGGCAATATCACGAATATCAATCAAATCGCTACCTAATTGTTTTTGGATTTGTTTTGCGATGTTTTCAGTATTTCCAGTATCACTACCATAAAAAAGACCAACTATTGCCATTTTTATTTCCTTTTATATTAAATTTAATCTATTGATTATAAGACTTATCCAAATTCGGCGAACTATATCATAAAAGCATTCTCACTTAAACCACTTAATTCTTATTTAGAAATCGTTTAATTGCACGAATAACAAAATCAGGTTTTTCGGCGTGAACCCAGTGTCCACTCCCATTAATCGTAAAGGCAGTTGCATTAGGAAATTGTTCTAGAATTTTTTCGCTATTTTCTATTTTTATATAAGAGGAATTTCCACCCTTAATAAAAAGAGTTGGCGTAAATACACGTACCTTTTCCCAATCCATAATATTGGCATAATTGTTAAAAAGCGCGGTAAGATTAAAACGAAAACAATCAGCTGAATTAACATCAAAAGATTTCAACATAAATTGTACAACGTCTTCATCATTAATTTCTTGTTTTAAAATCGGTTTGGCTTGCTGACGATTTTCAGGCTTTGCATTTTTTACCGCAAATAGGCCATTAAACACATCTTTATGACCAAATCCTTCATAAGGCAGAGGGGACATATCAATTACGATTAATTTTTCGACTAATTCTGGGCAAAGTGCGGTGATTTTCATGGCGGTTTTTCCACCCATAGAATGACCAATTAATATCACTTTGGATAAACTTAAGTGGCGGATTACCTCGATAACATCTTCAGCCATCAGTTGATAATTCATTTTTTCCGAATGAAAACTATGGCCGTGATTGCGTAAATCAATACGTAAAATACTGTAATGTTCACTAAAAGCTCTCGCGATAACGCCGAGATTATCCATATCGCCGAATAAACCGTGAATAAAAATTAAAACAGGTGTATTAATCGTTTGTTTTACTTGATGAAATTGATAATTGAGTAATGATTTTGCCATAATTTTTACGTGAGAATTTGTAAAGAAGTCGTTATAATTGAAAAAAATTTTAGCAAACAGAGAGATAAAAATGAAGATCATTGAAGTAGATGAAGAATTATACCAATATATTGCGAGCCAAACCCGCTCTATTGGAGAAAGTGCTTCGGATATTTTACGCCGTTTGCTTAGTTTACCTGTGCATACTTCAATTGTTAATGATTTAATTATTACTTCAGTAGAAACAGATCAAAAGCCAAAACAGACTATCAATGTGAAAGAAGTAAATATCAAAACAACAAAAAAGCAATCAATAACCGCAATTAATCAGATTGTAGAAAAAGTCCAAACTTTATTAAATTCAACTGAATTTCAAGAAGAAAGTAAGGCTGTTGTACGTTTCTTAGCGATTTTACGTGTGCTTTATCGTACAAATCCTGAAAGTTTTGCTCAAGCCACAGAATCTTTACAGGGACGTACACGGGTCTATTTTGCTCGTGATGAAGCGACATTATTAATGGCGGGTAACCATACTAAACCAAAGCAAATTCCAGATACGCCTTATTGGGTTATTACCAATACAAATAGCGGACGAAAAATGTTAATGCTAGAAGGTGCAATGCAATCTATGGAATTACCTGAAACATTGATTGATGAAGTGCGATCATATTTCACGGTAAATTAATAATGTATCCTTGGCAAGATTTTGCTATTCAACCTGATTTCTCAAATAAAATCGCTTTGCATACTACGCAGGGCGATGTGCTTACTTGGATAGAATTGACTACAAAGATTAACCAAACAGTGGCTTTTTTACAAAAAAAAGGCGTAAATGCGGAAAGTGTGGTTGCTTTTGTGGGAAAAAATTCAGAGAAAATTTTATTTTTATATCTGGCGACAATTCAGCTTGGTGCAAAAGTTTTAGGCATAAACCCTGCTTTTCCACAAGAAAAAATTGCAAAATTATGTGAGTTTTATCAAATTGATTTTTGTTTTTATGATAAAGATTTACTGAATTTGCAAGAAATTGGTGTTTTTACACAAAAAGCTGATTTCTTTCGCCCTGCAACAATGACGCTAACGTCTGGTTCTACAGGCTTACCAAAAGCAGTTGTGCATAATGTCCAAGCGCATTTGGATAATGCAAAAGGGGTATGTAACTTAATGAAGTTTGATTGTAATCAATCTTGGTTACTTTCATTACCCTTATATCACGTTTCAGGGCAAGGTATTGTTTGGCGTTGGTTATATTGCGGTGCACAATTACATTTCCCAGAAGATGATTTTTATGCTTCATTATTAAAGACGACCCACGTTTCTCTTGTGCCAACGCAATTACAGCGTTTATTAGATTATTTACAGGAAAATCCGAGCATTTCATTTGCTACACGCCATATTTTACTGGGCGGTGCGCATATTCCGACAGAACTTACACAAAAAATGGTAAAATATGGCATTAAAACTTATTCTGGTTATGGAATGACGGAAATGGCTTCGACAGTTTTTGCCAAACAATCTGATAAAAAACAAGGCGTAGGGCAACCGCTCTTAGGTAGAGAGTATTGTTTAGTAAATGATGAAATTTGGCTGAAAGGTGCAGGTTTGGCGATGGGTTATTGGAAAGATCGACAAATTGTTCCATTAACGAATAACCAAGGCTGGATTCAGACAAAAGATAAAGGCATTTGGCAAGAGGGCGAACTGGTTATTATCGGACGACTTGATAATATGTTTATTTCAGGTGGCGAAAATATTCAGCCAGAAGAAATTGAACAAGTGATTATTCAACATTCTTCAGTTAATCAAGTGTTTGTTTTACCACAAAAAAACAAAGAATTTGGTCAGCGTCCTGTCGCTTTAGTGGATTTTAATGAACCCTTTAGCAAAAGTGCGGTTGAAAATTTAATGTTTTTTTTACAAGATAAACTTGCACGTTTTAAACAACCTATTGCATATTATCCTTTGCCACTGATGCTTGAGAAAGGCATTAAGATCTCACGTAAACAGCTTGCTGATTGGCTGGCAAAGCGAGATGAGATAAATTAATTTACCATTTAGATTAGGGAAAAATAATGATTAGGAAACTTATGAAAACACCTCCATTTTTTACCGCACTTTTTGCCTCGGCAATGTTTACCCTTAGCGTTTCGCAAGGGGTATTGGCGGCAAATTCAACAAATGTATTACCAACGGAGCAATCGCTTAAAGCCGATTTGGCTAACGCTCAAAAAATGAGTGAGGGGGAGGCAAAAAATAGGTTGTTAGCAGAATTACAAACATCAATTGATTTATTGCAGCAAATTCAAGCTCAACAAAAAATCAATGATGCATTGCAAACAACATTAAGCCATTCAGAGAGTGAAATTAGAAAGAATAATGCAGAAATTCAAGCATTAAAAAAACAACAAGAAACGGCAACAAGTACTGATTATAATGCGCAATCACAGGACTATTTACAAAATAGTCTCACTAAGTTAAATGATCAATTACAAGATACGCAAAACGCATTAAGCACAGTAAATGCACAATTGGCAGGGCAAAGTTCTATTTCTGAACGAGCACAAGCGGCATTAACAGAAAATGTTGTACGCACACAGCAAATCAATCAACAATTAGCCAATAATGATATTGGTAGCATATTGCGAAAACAATATCAGATTGAATTACAACTGATTGATTTAAAGAATAGTTATAATCAAAATTTATTAAAAAATAATGATCAGCTTTCTTTACTCTATCAAAGCCGTTATGACCTATTGAATTTACGTTTGCAAGTACAGCAGCAAAATATTATTGCGATTCAAGAAGTCATTAATCAAAAAAATCTTCAGCAATCACAAAATCAAGTAGAACAAGCTCAGCAACAGCAAAAAACTGTGCAAAATGATTACATTCAAAAAGAACTTGATCGCAATGCACAGCTTGGTCAGTATTTATTACAACAAACAGAAAAAGCGAATTCATTAACTCAAGATGAGTTAAGAATGCGGAATATTTTAGATAGCCTCACTCAAACTCAACGTACTATTGATGAACAAATTAGTGCATTACAAGGCACGTTAGTTCTTTCACGTATTATCCAGCAACAAAAACAAAAATTACCGACTAACTTAAATATCCAAGGTTTATCAAAACAAATTGCCGATTTGCGTGTACATATTTTTGACATTACTCAAAAACGCAATGAACTTTATGATCTAGATAACTATATTAATAAAGTTGAAAGTGAAGATGGAAAACAATTTACTGAGGCAGAAAGAACGCAAGTTAAAACGCTATTAACTGAGCGTCGGAAAATGACATCTGATCTGATTAAATCTTTAAATAATCAATTAAATCTCGCGATTTCTTTGGAATTAACACAGCTGCAAATTACACAAATCAGTGATCAAATTCAATCTAAATTAGAGCAGCAAAGTTTTTGGGTGAAAAGTAATAATCCTATTAATTTAGATTGGGTAAAAATGCTGCCAAGAGCTTTAATTGAACAGTTTAATGGTATGTTGAAAAAATTAGGTTTTCCAACTAATTATGACAATTTACCTTATTTGCTGATGTATTTCTTAGGATTATTTATTGTAGGCGGTGCAATTTTTAAATTTAAAAATCGTATTAAACAACAATTAAACAAAATTAATCGTGAAATACATCGCTTAGATACAGATAGTCAGTGGAGTACTCCACTTGCCCTGTTATTAACTGCGTTTTTAACGCTTTCTAGTACACTTTGGTTTTTAGCAGTTTGCCAAATGATCGGCTTCTTTTTCTTCAAAAATCCAGAAGAATTTTGGCATTGGTCATTTAGTATGGCGGGTTATTGGTGGTTCTTTACATTTTGGATTTCATTGTTCCGTCCAAATGGTATTTTTGTTAATCATTTTGAATCTTCAAAAGAGAATGCACAACGTTTTCGTGGTGTTATCCAACGCATTATTATTGTGATTGTATTGCTTTTAAATACTTCTGTGTTTAGCAATGTCACTGATGCAGGTTTAGCTAATGATGTGTTAGGTCAAATTAATACTATTACAGCTCTAATTTTCTGTGCGGCGATTATTGCCCCTCGCTTTAATCGAGTACTTCGCTCTTATGAACCTGAAACAAATAAACATCATTGGTTAATAAGAATTGTACAAATTGGTTTAAGATTAATTCCTGTGGGACTAATCGTACTTATTGTTTTAGGCTATTATTACACTGCTTTAAATTTAATTGAGCATTTTATTCATTCTTATATTGCTTGGTGTGTATGGTGGTTAGTACGTAATACGATTTACCGTGGTATTACGGTTTCTTCTCGTCGTTTAGCACATCGCCGTTTAGCAGAAAAACGTCGTCAAAAAGCACTTGAAAATAATTATGAAAATATTTCCTCTGATGATGTGGTTGCAGTGGGAGAGCCAGAGGAAGGTTTAGCGTTAAATGATGTGCGTAGCCAATTATTACGTTTTGTAGATCTCTTTATTTGGACAGCATTATTGGGGATTTTCTACTATGTATGGTCAGATTTAGTCACAGTAGTGAGCTATTTACGTGAAATTACACTTTGGCAACAAACCACGACAACCGATGCTGGCACTGTAATGGAAAGCATTACTTTATTTAATCTTCTTGTTGCTTTGGTTATCCTAGGAATTACTTATGTGTTGGTTCGTAATATTTCAGGTATTTTGGAAGTATTAATTTTCTCTCGCATGAATCTTTCACAAGGTACGCCTTATACGATTACGACATTGCTCACTTATATTTTTATCGCCATTGGTGGTGCGTGGGCATTTGCAACCTTAGGAATGTCTTGGTCAAAATTACAATGGTTATTTGCCGCACTTTCCGTTGGTCTTGGTTTTGGTATGCAAGAAATTTTTGCAAACTTTGTGTCGGGCATTATTTTGCTATTTGAACGCCCAATCCGAGTTGGCGATGTCGTAACCATTAATGGAGTGAGCGGTACTGTAGCGAAAATTCGTATTCGTGCAATTACATTAATTGATTTTGATCGCAAAGAAATTATTGTGCCAAATAAATCTTTTGTGACAGGTCAAGTAACCAATTGGGCATTATCTAGCACGATGACACGTTTAGTGATTAGTGTTGGTGTTGCTTATGGTTCTGATTTAACACTCGTTCGTCAATTATTACTTCAAGCAGCTGATGAACAGCCGACTGTTTTACGCGATCCTAAACCATCTGCTTATTTTTTAACTTTTGGTGCAAGTACTTTGGATCACGAATTACGTGTTTATGTAGAACAAGTTGGAGATCGTACCAGTACTACAGATGCTATTAATCGCCGTATTAATGAATTATTTGCAGAACATAATATTGATATTGCCTTTAATCAATTAGATGTATTTATCAAAAATAATGACACTGGCGAAGAAATTCCCTTTGTTGATGTAAAAAAATAAGGGGAAATTATGGCAGGTAATACAATTGGACAACTTTTTCGTGTGACGACCTTTGGGGAGTCACATGGGATTGCATTAGGCTGTATCGTTGATGGGGTACCGCCAAATCTCGAATTATCTGAGAAAGATATTCAGCCAGATTTAGATCGTCGTAAACCCGGTACATCTCGATATACCACGCCGCGTCGTGAAGACGATGAAGTTCAAATTTTATCTGGTGTGTTTGAAGGAAAAACTACAGGCACAAGTATTGGGATGATCATTAAAAATGCTGATCAGCGTTCTCAAGATTATGGCGAGATTAAAGATCGTTTTCGCCCTGGTCATGCAGACTTTACCTATCAGAAAAAATATGGCATCCGTGATTACCGTGGCGGTGGGCGTTCTTCAGCGCGTGAAACAGCGATGCGAGTTGCAGCGGGAGCGATTGCAAAAAAATATTTACGCGAACATTTTGGTATTGAAGTCCGTGGTTTTTTAAGTCAAATCGGTCATGTGAAAATTTCGCCACAGACCATCGGAGAAATTGATTGGGAAAAGGTAAACAGCAATCCATTCTTTTGCCCCGATGAAAGTGCGGTAGAAAAATTCGATGAATTGATCCGTGAACTTAAAAAAGAAGGAGATTCTATTGGTGCAAAACTTACTGTTATTGCAGAGAATGTACCTGTAGGATTGGGCGAGCCAGTATTTGACCGTTTAGATGCAGATCTTGCTCACGCATTAATGGGAATTAATGCAGTAAAAGGCGTCGAAATTGGTGATGGTTTTGCTGTAGTTGAGCAACGAGGTTCGGAACATCGTGATGAAATGGCACCTAATGGCTTTGAAAGTAATCACGCAGGCGGCATTTTAGGCGGAATTAGTTCAGGACAGCCAATTATCGCCACGATTGCGTTAAAACCAACTTCAAGTATTACAATTTCTGGTCGTTCAATTAATCTTAATGGAGACCCCGTAGAAGTTGTAACAAAAGGTCGTCACGATCCTTGTGTGGGTATTCGTGCTGTACCCATCGCAGAAGCAATGATGGCGATTGTCTTATTAGATCATCTATTACGTTTTAAGGCACAGTGTAAATAATCTTAGTATAAGATGGGAGTCTGTGCCTAGGGTAGGTATACCCTAGGTTAGTTTGATGTTACCCCTTTGGGGTAAGTGGAAAGTTCCCCAAAGGGGAACTATTTTTCTAACCGTGGGTATACTTACCCACGGCAAGACCTAGGATATACTTACCCACGGCAAAACCTAAGATATGCTTACCCATAGCAAAACTTTAGAATGAATAAAATTTTATTAAAAACAACCATAATTTTTACCGCACTTTTCTCTCTGAACGTTGCTGCGTCTCCTCTAGATTGGCAAAAAGTGAAACGTCCAATACCAAGTGGCGATGGGAAAGCAAAACCTATTGGTAGTTATACCAATGGATGTATTATTGGGGCGCAAGCACTACCGCCGAAAGGAGACGGTTACCAAGTTATTCGTATGAATCGCAATCGTTATTATGGTCATCCAAATATGATTCAGTATCTTGAACGTTTGGGACAACGTGCTAAAGCTGCTGGGTTACCAACGATGTTAGTGGGCGATATTGCCATGCCAGGTGGTGGACGATTTTTAACGGGTCATGCTAGCCATCAGATGGGATTAGATGCGGATATTTGGTTAAGAATGGGCGAAATGTCAGATGCCGATGCACTGAATTCTGATGGTAAAGGTTTATTAGTTGTGGATAGAAAGGCACAACGAGTGGATGAACGCGTATGGAATAGCAATCATGCGACGTTAATCAAATTAGCCGCGCAAGATCCAAATGTGACACGTATTTTTGTTAATCCTGCGATTAAGGTAAAATTATGTCAAACTGCTGGCAATGATCGCGGCTGGTTACACAAAGTTCGTCCTTGGTATGGACACGACTCTCATTTTCATGTTCGTTTAACTTGCCCAGCAGATGCGTCTTATTGTGAAAATCAAGCACCCGTTCCTCCCAGTGATGGTTGTGGAGACGAATTATATTCTTGGTTTGAGCCACCAAAAACAGGTGCTTCAGTGAGCAAACCTAAAGTTACACCACCTGAGCCGTTTTTGTGCCAACAAATTTTAAATTCCCCGAATCGGAATGAATGGTTAGAATAGAATTAAGGTAAATCAATATGGATATCGGAATTGATCTTTTAGCAATATTGTTTTGTGTTGGTTTTGTCGCATCATTTATCGATGCAATTGCTGGTGGTGGGGGATTAATCACCATTCCAGCGTTGCTCATGACTGGTATGCCGCCAGCAATGGCGTTAGGCACTAACAAATTGCAAGCTATGGGCGGTGCATTATCCGCAAGTCTTTATTTCTTGCGAAAAAGAGCGGTCAATTTACGCGATATTTGGTTTATTTTGATTTGGGTTTTCTTAGGTTCTGCCCTAGGTACATTATTAATTCAATCAATTGACGTGGCGATTTTCAGAAAAATTCTGCCTTTTCTGATTTTAGTCATTGGTCTGTATTTTTTATTTACCCCTAAATTAGGTGATGAAGATCGGAAACAACGATTAAGTTATCTGTTATTTGGTCTTTTAATTAGCCCATTTTTAGGTTTTTATGATGGCTTCTTTGGCCCAGGAACGGGCTCAATTATGAGTTTGGCCTGTGTTACTTTGCTAGGATTTAATCTCCCGAAAGCGACAGCACATGCAAAAGTGATGAACTTCACTTCGAACCTTGCTTCTTTTGCACTTTTCTTATTGGGCGGACAAATTCTTTGGAAAGTGGGTTTCGTGATGATGGCTGGGAGCATTTTAGGTGCAAATTTAGGCGCCAAAATGGTGATGACGAAAGGTAAAACCTTGATTCGACCGATGGTTGTTATCATGTCTTTTATGATGACGGCCAAAATGGTTTACGATCAGGGTTGGTTTCATTTTTAATTCGGAAAGCGCACAAAAGTGCGGTTAAAATTAATTTCATTTTATTATGTCGGATAATCAACAAAATTTACGTCTGACGGCGAGAGTGGGCTATGAAGCGCACTTTTCATGGTCGTATTTAAAGCCTCAATATTGGGGAATTTGGCTCGGTATTTTCTTTTTATTGTTGTTAGCATTTGTGCCTTTTCGTCTGCGCGATAAATTGGCGGGAAAATTAGGTATTTGGATTGGGCATAAAGCAAAGAAACAGCGTACGCGCGCGCAAACTAACTTGCAATATTGCTTTCCTCATTGGACTGAACAACAACGTGAGCAAGTCATTGATAAAATGTTTGCGGTTGTCGCTCAGGTTATGTTTGGTATTGGTGAGATTGCCATCCGTTCAAAGAAACATTTGCAAAAACGTAGCGAATTTATCGGTCTTGAACATATCGAACAGGCAAAAGCTGAAGGCAAGAATATTATTCTTATGGTGCCACATGGCTGGGCAATTGATGCCTCAGGCATTATTTTGCACATTCAAGGTATGCCAATGACTTCTATGTATAATCCACACCGTAATCCATTGGCGGATTGGCTTTGGACGATTACACGCCAACGTTTCGGCGGAAAAATGCATGCTCGCCAAAATGGTATTAAACCCTTTTTAAATCATGTTCGTAAAGGCGAAATGGGTTATTACTTACCCGATGAAGATTTTGGTGCGGAGCAAAGCGTATTTGTTGATTTCTTTGGGACTTATAAAGCGACATTGCCAGGATTAAATAAAATGGCAAAACTTTCTAAAGCCGTTGTCATTCCAATGTTTCCTCGTTATAACGCTGAAACCGGCAAATATGAAATGGAAATTCATCCTGCAATGAATTTAAGCGATGATCCTGAACAATCAGCCCGAGCAATGAACGAAGAAATAGAATCTTTTGTTACGCCAACGCCAGAGCAATATGTTTGGATTTTGCAATTATTGCGTACAAGGAAAGATGGCGAAGATCTTTATGATTAAGAATAGGTTTAAACGTCATATTCTCGAAAACGAATATTCAACAAGGTAAATAAGAAATGGAAGAAAAAATTCGGCTGACGCAATACAGCCATGGTGCAGGTTGAGGCTGTAAAATTTCGCCTAAGGTGTTAGGGACAATTTTACATTCAGAACTGGAAAAATTTTATGATCCAAATCTGCTCGTCGGCAATGAAACCGCAGACGATGCAGCGGTGTATGATCTTGGGAATGGAACTGCGATTATCAGTACCACAGACTTTTTCATGCCGATTGTAGATGATCCTTTTGATTTTGGACGAATTGCCGCAACCAATGCCATCAGTGATATTTTTGCTATGGGCGGTAAGCCGATTATGGGAATCGCTATTTTAGGTTTTCCAACTAATGTATTACCTGCAGAAGTTGCACAGAAAATTGTTGATGGCGGTCGCTTTGCTTGCCATCAAGCGGGTATTGCTTTGGCGGGTGGACATTCCATTGATTCACCCGAACCTATTTTTGGTTTAGCGGTGACAGGCGTGATTGACACTGAAAAAGTGAAACGTAATGCTTCTGCAAAATCAGGTTGTAAGCTTTATATGACGAAACCGCTTGGTATCGGTATTTTGACGACGGCGGAGAAAAAAGGAAAACTTAAGCCAGAACATCAAGGTTTAGCCACTGCCGCTATGTTCCAAATGAATTCCATTGGCAGCCAATTTTCCCAAGTGGATGGCGTAACAGCAATGACGGATGTCACAGGATTTGGTTTACTTGGTCATTTAATTGAAATCTGTGAAGGTTCAAATCTAAGTGCGGTAGTTTTTGCGGACAAAATTAAAACCTTGGACGGCGTAAAAGATTATATTGCTCAAGGTTGCGTCCCCGGAGGAACAGGGCGTAATCTTGAAAGTTATGGGCATAAAGTGGGTGTATTAACGGAAGAACAAAAAGCGATTTTGTGTGATCCTCAAACATCAGGCGGTTTATTAGTGGCAGTTGAGCCTAATAGCGTTCAAACGGTCATTGAAATAGCCAAAGATGCGGGCATTGATTTATATGAAGTAGGTGAATTAAAATCTAAATCAGAATCCGATGTCGCTGTTGAAATAGCTTAATAAAAAAGCGTGGAAATTTTAAAATCCACGCTTTTTTATTTTATAGAAGGATTATTTTCCGATAACGTCTAATCCGCCCATATATGGACGTAGCACTTCTGGCACGGTGATTGAACCATCGGCATTTTGATAGTTTTCAAGCACAGCTACTAAAGTACGACCAACCGCTAAGCCTGAACCATTTAAGGTATGCACTAAGTGGGTTTTCTTATCGCCTTTTGCTTTACAACGTGCTTGCATACGGCGAGCTTGGAAATCCCACATATTTGAGCAAGAAGAAATTTCACGATAAGTATTTTGTGCAGGCACCCACACTTCTAAGTCGTAAGTTTTGCAAGAACCAAAGCCCATATCGCCTGTGCAAAGTAAAACTTTACGGTATGGTAAATTTAATAATTGCAATACTTTTTCTGCGTGACCTGTTAATTCTTCAAGTGCTTCCATAGATTTATCTGGATCAACGATTTGTACCATTTCCACTTTATCAAATTGGTGCATACGAATTAAACCGCGAGTATCACGACCGTAAGAGCCTGCTTCTGAACGGAAACATGGCGTATGTGCGGTCATTTTTATTGGCAATTCTGCTTCATCAATAATTACATCACGCACTAAATTAGTGACTGGTACTTCTGCGGTTGGAATTAATGCGTAAGGTTGTTCGCCTTCTAAAGCAAGCGTATGGAATAAATCTTCCCCAAATTTTGGTAATTGCCCAGTGCCATAAAGTGTGGCGTGATTCACTAAATAAGGCACATAGGTTTCTAAATAGCCGTGCTGTTCAGTATGAAGATCTAACATAAATTGCGCTAATGCACGGTGCATTTTAGCGATTTGACCTTTCATTACGGCAAAACGCGCACCAGCTAATTTAGCTCCTGCGGCAAAATCTAAGCCATTTGCTTCTTCGCCTAAAGCCACATGATCTTTTACTTCAAAATCAAATGTACGTGGTGTGCCCCAACGTAAGATTTCTTTATTTTCGGTGTCATCTTTGCCTAATGGCACTTCGTCTGCAGGTAGATTTGGAATACTTAATACAATTTGATTGATTTCCGCAAGTACCGCATCTAATTGTGCTTTTGCTTCAGTCAATTGGTTGCCCATATTATCCACTTCAGCCAATAACAGTTCGATATCTTCACCACGTGCTTTCGCAGCACCAATAGCTTTTGAACGAGTATTACGTTCAGCTTGTAAGTTTTCGGTAGTGATTTGTAAGTTTTTGCGCTGATCTTCTAACGCAGTGAGTTTTTCCGTATCAAGAATAAAGTTGCGTTTTACTTTTAATTTTTCTGCGACTTCGGATAAATTATTACGGAGCAAATTTGGATCGATCATAGAATTTCCTTACTTTTTTCGTTGAAATGAAAATAGCCTTATTCTAGCGTGCTTTCTTTAAATAAACCAGTTTAAAAGCCAGCGGATAAAAATAAAGAAAAATTGACCGCACTTTGTGTTAGAATCCACGCTCCATTTAGTCTGAATTTTAGGTAAATTATGAGAAAATTTATTCTTTCTTTTCTGTTTATGCTTATCGGTGGTGGGCTAGGTTTTGCGGGGAAGTGTTTTCATCTCACAAAATAAATTGAAGATGATGCAATCTATTCAAGCGTTAGGTAATAATTTGGTGGCATTTCATTTTGTATAACAATCTAATCTTGTGATGTTAGAGAAACATTATGTTATTTCAATGGGGGGGCTGGCTTTGGAATTATGTTTAGTTTGTTAGCGATGCTGATTTTAGGTACTGGAAGAAAGAAAAAAGCAAGAGAGTAAAGGATAATTTTCGATAAATAAATTTTTGTGATCGTTGTCAAATTTTTAAGATCCTGTTCTGTTTATTTGGGGTGAATGTAGTAAACTTAAACCAGTTAAAACCACTATAGGAGCAATGCTATGTTTCCCGAATATCGAGACTTAATTACCAAGCTTAAAAGTAATGATGCTTATTTTGATCGTCTTTTTGAAAAGCATAACGAATTAGATCATGAAATTAAGAATATGCAGGAAAACATTCAGCTCGCTACTCATATGGAAATTGAGGCTTTGAAAAAAGAAAAATTACGGATTAAAGATGAGCTTTATGAATATCTCAAGAAAAAATCACAAGAATAGTAGAAAGCCGACAAAATGTCGGCTTTTTTGTTGCACCGTTTTAGTGTTATACAACAGGTTTTTGCCGATAAAACAATAAGCCCGGTAAAGCTAATCCAAATACAATTGCGCCTAAGATAAAACTGGTATTAATAAAGGAGCTAATCATTTGTTCAAATAAAGCATCAGAAAAACCAAAGTGATGAATTTGTACCATTGAAATCATTGCTTTATAAGCATGAACACCGGGGATCATGGGGATAATTGCCGCAACGGTGAAGGCTTTGGGATGGGCTAAATAACGATGGGAAAGATGCACGCCTAAAAATCCAATTACGCAAGTGGCAAAGAAGGTGGCAAATACAATAGGCATATTAATATGCAGTAATAATGTGCGTGTCACATGCCCAAGTGCGGCTAAAATTGCACAATATTTTAAGGCCTTGGGCGGCACATTAAATACTAAAGCAAAGCCCACCGCTGGAATTGCGGCAAATAACATATCATCGAGTAATTTCAATATAAATATTGTGATATCTAATAACATTTTAATGCCCCCAAGTTGTAATATGTAATACGCTCAAAGCAAATACAATGCCAAGACATGCGCCAAAAGTGAGAATAGTGGCAATCGTCCAACGACCTAATCCCATATTCACATAACCTTTTAATATATCCGCCAAAGAATTAATCAGAGGAAACCCTGGTACAAGTAATAACACACTAGACGCTAAAGCAATTTGAGGATCATTACCTAAGTTATATTTCAAGCTAACGCCAGAAATCAGTGAGGCAACAAAGGACGTGATAGAAAAAACAATGATGGGATTATAGTGCCGTTTTGAAAACTCTTGCCGCACAAACATTGCTATGGCTGCTGCCACAAAGGTAATGCCACAAATTATCCAATCTCCGCCAGATAAATGAGCAAACGCCGCACAAGATAAGCCTATCATGAATACAATCAACCATCGGTTATATTTAAGCGGTTTTAATTGATTCAGTTTTCTTTGTGCGATTTCTAAGTCATACAAATGATGCTCAACAGCAATCACAATACGTTGAACATCAGTGACCATTTGCATATTAATGCCTTTATCTGTATTTTTTCGTGCGGTGGTAATGCAATGATTATCGGATAAGGTCGTCAGCACCACCGCATTTGCCGTAAGCGCACATTCCACGCTTTCTACACCAAGTGCTATGCCTAAACGCTGCGCCATTTGCACCACTACGGTACTTTCTGCCCCATGTTGTAACAAGAGCAGTGCTGTTTGTACGCATACGCGAGTCACCGCCCGTTGATATTCGTGTTCCATATCCTTGTTCTCTATCAAAATATACCTAGAAAGAATTATAAAAATCTTTTCTAAAAAATGCGCAAAAAAGAACCGCACTTATGATCCAAGTCAAAAGTGCGGTTCTATTTGGCGGAGTTTTTTTATGATTAAAGTTTGACGACTTTCGCCTGTTTTATCATATTATCGCCCACTTCAAGAATAGTGATTAGCAAACCATCAATTTCGCAAATTGTGCCTTCGTCGGGTATTTCCTCTAAGTGTTCTAAGATTAAACCATTAAAAGTACGAGCATCTTCTGTATCTAATTCCCAGTTAAACATTTTGTTGAGATCACGTAGATTAGCGGAGCCATCGATAATCATTGAACCATCGGACTGTTGAATTACTTCTTCGTCAATGCTTGGGGCGGTGGAAGTGGTAAAATCCCCAACGATTTCTTCCAAAATATCTTCCAAAGTTACAAGACCTTTAATATCGCCGTATTCATCCACAACTAAGCCAATGCGTTCTTTATTTGCACGGAAATTTGCAAGTTGCGTTTTTAATGGCGTGCTTTCAGGAATGAAATACACTTCATCTGCGGCACGAATTAAGGTTTCTTTGGTAAATTCATTTTTTTCAAGCAGTAAGCGGAATGCTTCACGCACGCGCAAAATGCCAAGTACTTGTTCATCAAGGCTGCCTTTATAAAGTACAACACGATTGTGTGCGGCGTGATTGAGCTGGCGCATAATGGCTCGCCAATCATCATCAATATTTATACCGCCGATTTCGTTGCGGGGAACCATAATGTCATCAACAGTGACTGTTTCCATATCCAAAATAGACAGTAACATTTGCGGATGCTGTTCATTTGGCGTTGCTTCGCCCGCCTCTGACACAATGCTACGCAGTTCTTCACTACTAATCACTTGTTTTTGCATATCAAGTTTTAACCCTACTATTTGCATCAAGGATTTAGTAAAAATATTCATTAACCAAACGAGCGGATAAAAGATTTTAAGCAATGAAGTTAAAATATGACTTGAAAAAAAACTGACTTTTTCTGCGTGCATCGCTGCCACAGTTTTAGGGAAGATTTCAGAAAATACGAGCATCACGAAAGTGAGCAAACCCGTTGCAATTGCCACGCCGACATCGCCATATAAACGCATACCAATAACTGTTGCAATTGCCGATGCACTGATATTCACAAGATTATTAAAGATAAGAATAAAGCTTAACAAGGTATCTGGCTTTTCGAGCAGTTTTTCCGCTTTTTTCGCGCCTTTATTGCCCTGTTCAGATAGAAAACGAAGACGATATTTATTGAGGGAGAGTAGTCCAGTTTCTGAACCAGAAAAATAGGCTGATAAAACTAAACAGATAATGAGAATAATAAATAAAGTACTAAGGGGAATGCTATCCAAGAGAAAATCCTTTTGTTTGTGAATCAACAAAAAGTGCGGTCATTTTTCACCGCACTTTTTACTTGTTATTTGATTTTATTAAATCAAATGGCTACTCAAATAGCCAAGAATGGGCAGAATGATACCCGAAATTGGCTCAATAATCATTCTTTTTCCTTATATCCTATGCTTTCTTTATGAAATCGCCTATTCAAAAAGTCATTTTCATTTGAAATGATGAAAAACGCCTAAATTTCGGTATAATCAGCGCAATTTTTTAAGAAAACAGGATTGTTAGCCATGTTTGAGAATTTATCGGATCGCCTTTCCAAAACTTTACGTAATATCACAGGAAAAGGTCGTTTAACGGAAGATAATATTAAAGAAACCTTACGCGAAGTGCGTATGGCATTACTTGAAGCAGATGTTGCTTTACCTGTGGTGCGTGAATTTATCGCAAAAGTAAAAGAAAGCGCGCTTGGGGAAGAAGTCAATAAAAGTTTAACGCCAGGGCAAGAGTTCTTAAAAATCGTTCAGCGTGAGCTTGAAAAAGCCATGGGCGAAGCGAATGAGAGTTTAAACCTTGCAACCCAACCACCTGCAGTTATCTTAATGGCAGGTTTACAAGGGGCGGGTAAAACCACCAGCGTGGGTAAATTGGCAAAATTCTTGCGTGAACGTCATAAAAAGAAAGTGTTAGTGGTTTCTGCCGATGTATATCGCCCAGCTGCGATTAAGCAACTTGAAACCTTGGCTCAATCTGTTGGCGTGGATTTTTTCCCATCGGATGTCAAACAAAATCCAGTTGATATTGCTAAAGCGGCACTTGCTGATGCAAAACTGAAATTCTACGATGTGTTGATTGTGGATACAGCTGGTCGCTTGCATGTTGATACAGAAATGATGGATGAAATCAAGCAAGTCCATGCAGCGTTAAATCCAATCGAAACCCTTTTCACTGTTGATGCGATGACTGGTCAAGATGCAGCCAATACGGCAAAAGCCTTTAATGAAGCATTGCCGCTTACAGGTGTTATTTTGACAAAAGTGGACGGTGATGCACGTGGTGGTGCAGCCTTATCAATTCGTCAAATCACAGGTAAACCAATCAAATTCTTGGGTGTGGGCGAGAAAACAGAAGCACTTGAGCCTTTCCATCCTGATCGTGTCGCTTCCCGTATTTTGGGCATGGGCGATGTGCTTTCCCTTATCGAAGATCTTGAACGTTCTGTTGACCGTGAAAAAGCCGAAAAAATGGCACAGAAATTCAAGAAAGGCGATGGTTTCACTTTAGATGATTTCCGCGAGCAGCTTATCGAGATGAAAAAAATGGGTGGCATGATGTCTATGCTTGAAAAATTACCAGGTGCAAAAAATTTGCCTGATCACGTTAAAAATCAAGTAGATGACAAAATGTTTGTCAAAATGGAAGCGATCATTAACTCCATGACACTAAAAGAACGTGCGAACCCAGAGATTATCAAAGGATCTCGCCGTCGTCGTATTGCATTAGGTTCTGGCACTCAAGTGCAAGATGTTAATAAATTACTTAAACAATTCGATGAAATGCAACGCATGATGAAGAAAATGCGTAAAGGTGGCATGGCTAAAATGATGCGTGGAATGCAAGGCTTAATGGGCGCAGGCTTAGGCGGTCTTGGTGGTTTAGGCGGAATGTTTAAACGATAATTTCAGAAGATAAAAGTGCGGTAAAAAAGAAATATTTTTACCGCACTTTTGTATTTTACGCTGGATTATCTATATCTTTAAATTCTACGTCAAAGCCATATTCTTTCGCCAACCATTCTCCTAACGCCTTGATGCCATAGCGTTCTGTTGCGTGATGGCCTGCAGAGAAGAAATGTAATCCTTGTTCACGGGCAGAATGGATTGTTTGTTCTGACACTTCCCCTGTAATAAATGCGTCACAGCCTTGTTCTGCAGCAAGATCAATATAACCTTGTCCGCCACCGGTGCAGATACCAATTTTTCGGATTAAGTGCGGTCCGTTTTCAATGCAAATTAACGGTTTTCGATTTAACACTTTTTCTATTTTTTCTGCAAAGTCTTTACCTGTCATCGGTTCTTTTAATTCGCCCCAAACAGGAATACTCACAGAGCTTTTTTCTAATGGTTGTAAATTTTCAATGTCGAGCAGTTTGGCTAATTGTGCATTGTTGCCTAATTCTGGGTGCACATCTAATGGCAAATGATAGCCATATAAATTAATGTCGTTCACTAAAAGGGCTTTAATTCGCTTGCCTTTCATTCCTCGAATACAAGGGTTTTCACTTTTCCAAAAATAGCCGTGATGAACCAAAATTGCATCGGCATTTTTGCTGATTGCGTAATCAATTAGAGCCTGACTTGCCGTTACGCCAGTAATGATTTTTTTGATTTCTGTTTTACCTTCGACTTGTAAGCCGTTGGGCGCATAGTCATTGATTTTGTCAGAAGAAAGTTTTTGATTAATGAGTTGTTCAAGTTCGAGATTATTCATAATGGATCGTTGATTGGAAAAAGTTGGGATATGGTACAAAATTCCAAAAAAAATGGCTAGTGCGAAAGGAGTGGGGGAATGCACTAGCCAAGTTTCATTACTATTAAATTACTATCTAGTATCTAAAACAGAATTCATTATATACATAAATTTATAGCGATCAAGAGGGATAAGAAATTTTTATTTTATTTAAAGTGCGGTTTAAATTCCTTGAGTTTTTTTACCGCACTTTTTTGCTAAATATTCTTGTAAGCCTTTATTGCGAAGAATACAGCTTGGGCATTTTCCGCATCCCCCTTCAATCCCTTCATAGCAAGTGTGCGTATGTTTTTGTACATAATCTAGTACGCCTAATTCATCAGCAAGCTGCCAAGTTTGGGCTTTGGTGAGATACATTAATGGTGTTTTGATATTGAATTGATAATCCATAGCCAAATTTAATGTAACATTCATAGACTTGATAAACACATCTCGGCAATCGGGATAACCGCTGAAATCTGTTTCACATACGCCAGTGATAATATCTTGAATGCCTTGACCTTTCGCATAAATCGCTGCATAAAGTAAAAATAGAGCGTTGCGACCATCAACAAAAGTGTTTGGTAATTCATTCTCTTTTTGTTCAATATGTGCCTGTTCATCCATTAATGCATTATGCGTGATAGCTTTCATAACAGATGTATCAATCAAGGTTTGTTTAATGCCTAAATCTTGTGCAATGGTGCGCGCCTTTTCTAATTCAATAGCATGACGCTGCCCATATTGAAAGGTAATGGCTTCTACGTTTTCTTTGCCGTATTCAGCAATAGCTTGGAATAAACAGGTTGTGGAGTCTTGCCCACCTGAAAAGATGACAATCGCTTTACGATCGTGGTTTGGATTGAAAATATTCATATTCTACCTAGTTTTTTATTGTAGGAGGTTTGCGAACTACGGGGGGTATTCTAGTGGGGAAGTTCTATTTTAGCAAGACAAGTGAAATATTTCGTTAGGATGTGTAGTCGTTGTGCTACAATTCGCAGGTTTTTAATTTAGCAAAAAGGTTTATTTATGAAAAAATGGTTGTTGATTATCGCAGGCGCATTTATTATTTCAGCTTGTGCGAATAAAGATGTGTATTTTAACGGCGCAGAAGGTTCGCATTCAGGTGTTAAATTTGATAAAGATTCTCGCCAATGGGGATTGAATCAATAAAAAAGAGCGGTTAATTTCAACCACTCTTTTGGTTTTTATATTGCTAGAAATTATTCTACTTTCACAATCCAGCCTTCAGGCGCTTCAACATCACCGAATTGGATGCCTGTTAGTTCACCGTAAAGACGACGGGTAACAGGGCCTACTTCGGTTTCTGAATAGAAAACATGGAAGTTGCTTTTGTGTTGGATACCGCCTACAGGGGTAATTACTGCTGCTGTACCACAGGCACCAGCTTCAGCGAATTCGTCAAGTTGATCGATATAAACATCGCCTTCGATGGTTTCCATGCCTAAACGCTCTTTTGCGATATGTAAAAGAGAGTATTTGGTGATACTTGGTAAAATTGATTCTGATTTTGGTGTGATGAATTTATTATCTTTTGTGATCCCAAAGAAGTTTGCCGCACCGACTTCTTCAATTTTGGTGTGAGTTTTTGGATCTAAATAAATAGCATCTGCAAATTTACGTTCTGGCGTACCTTGTTCTGCCGCTAATACATGTGGCAGAAGGCTTGCTGCGTAGTTTCCGCCCACTTTTACGCCACCGGTTCCCATTGGTGCTGCACGGTCGTAATCGGTCGTGATGAAGTTTGATGGAGCCAAACCACCTTTGAAGTAAGCACCCACTGGGCAACAGAAAACAGAGAAAATAAACTCTGGTGCTGCTTTCACGCCGATATTTTCGCCCACACCAATTAAGAATGGACGTAAGTATAAGGTTGCACCAGAACCGTAAGGGCCCAACCAATCTTGGTTAGCTTTAACCACTTCTTTACACGCACGTACGAATAATTCAGTTGGTACGCGTGGCATTAAAAGACGGTCTGCGGTACGTTGCATACGTTCTGCATTCGCCTGCGGACGGAATAAGTTGATTGAGCCGTCTTTGCAACGATAAGCCTTTAAACCTTCAAAACATTGCTGACCGTAGTGAAGTGCGGTAGAACCTTCGTGAATATGTAAGGTATTGTCTGTTGTGAGTTTGCCTTCCTCCCATTTGCCCTCTTTCCAGTGAGCGATGAAACGGTAATCTGTTTTAATATAACTAAAACCAAGGTTATTCCAGTCTAAGTTTTTCATTTTGCTTCCTTTTTTTATGAAGTTATGTCGCCTAGGGTAAGTATACCCTAGGCTAGTTTTAATACTACCCCTTTGGGGGAGATAGGATGTTCCCCAAAGGGGAACCATTATTACTATAATTAGCCGTGGGTATGTTTACCCACGGTTATATATTTTTGTGAAAGTGTTGCTTAATCTACAATATTCTCTCTTTGATTAAAATAATAGATTTTCAAAATCGCTCAAATTTCAAGAAATCAACAAGGAATTGTCAAAATTGTGAAGTGGATCAGGAAATCAATATGTAATTGTGATAGAATTAGGACGAAAAAAACGCCGCTCAATGGAGCGGCGATTTAACCAAATCGGTTTAATAATATACAGGAAGTAAATGAGTAACAAATTGTTACTCAAGTTCGGTTTCCCGAACTATATGCAAACACAACATCATACTTAAGTCTGAAACTCATTAACTAGTAAGGAATTACCAATCATTAAGTATGGCGATATTTTAAGAAAAAAGGGCAAGAAAGGACAAGCGACGTTTTTTTATTTGAGGTATTAGAAAAACTAATTTGAAATAAATCTTGTCCATTATAGACGAAAAATTTATGAATGGAAATACTTATGTATAAACGTTTGCCCCCATTGAATTCGCTAAAATCTTTTGAGTCTGCTGCTCGTTATTTAAGTTTTACTAAAGCTGCAGATGAGCTTTGTGTGACACAAGCGGCGGTTAGTCATCAAATTAAATTATTAGAAGAATTTTTAGGAATTGAATTATTTAAGCGAAAGAATCGTTCGTTAGAATTAACAGAACTTGGAAAAGCTTATTTTGTTGATATTAATAAAATTCTACGTCGTTTAAATGAAGCAACAGAGCGATTATTAACGTTAAAAACGGACCCGCATTTAAATATTAGCGTGCCACAAACTTTTGGTATTCAATGGCTAGTTCCACATTTAAGTGAATTTAATCAGCTTTATCCGCAAATTGAGGTGCGTTTAACAGGCGTGGATCAAGATGAAGGCTTGTTAAATAAAGAAATTGATCTTGCTATTTATTATGGCTTGGGAAATTGGCAGAATCTTCAAGTAGATCGTCTTGGCGAAGAAAATTTATTGATTTTTGCGTCGCCTGAATTACTAGATAAAAATCCAATTATTCAGCCTGAAGATTTAAAAAAACACACATTAATTCATATTCATACCCGTGATAATTGGCAAGCGATGGCAAATCATTTACAGTTAGATGATTTAAATATTCAGCAAGGGCCGTTATTTAGCCATACATTTATGGCGTTACAGGCGGCTATTCACGGGCAAGGCATTGTATTAGCTAATCGCTTATTAGCTTTGCAAGAAATTGAAAATGGATCATTGCAAGCGGTGTTGCCGACTAATTTGCCTGATCCAAAATCATTTTATGTGGTCAATCATCTTGATCGCCTTGATGAACAAAAAATTCAAGCATTCCGCCAATGGATTATTAACTCAATTAAACGAGAAGAAAATGAATAAACTCGCATTATATTGTCGCCCAGGTTTTGAGAAAGAAGTCGCAGCAGAGATCACTGATCAAGCAAGTAATTTAGGTGTATTTGGTTTTGCACGAGTACAAGATAATTCGGGCTATGTGATTTTTGAATGTTATCAACCTAATGAGGCAGATCGCCTTGCCCGAGAAATTCCTTTTAATCGTTTGATTTTTGCTCGTCAGATGATAGTTATTTCCGATTTATTGGAAGATTTAGATCCCGCTGATCGTATTAGTCCTATCGTGGCGGCGTTTGAAGAATTATCACAACAAATTAATTTTGCTCAATCTAGCGAGCTTTTTGTCGAAACTGCAGATACAAATGAAGCGAAAGAGCTTTCCACTTTTTGCCGTAAATTTACCGTGCCTTTGCGTCAAGCATTGAAAAAACAAGGTTGGCTTTCTGCAAAAGCGAGTCAAAAGTGCGGTCAATTTTTACATTGTTTTTTTGTAAAACCGAATTGCTGTTATGTGGGATATTCTTATGTAGATAATCATTCCCCTCATTTTATGGGAATCCCTCGTTTAAAATTTCCGGCAGATGCACCTAGCCGCTCTACGTTAAAACTAGAAGAAGCTATTTTGACTTTTATTCCGCGTAAAGAAGAGAATAAACGTTTAAATGAAAATATGATTGGCGTTGATTTAGGGGCTTGCCCTGGGGGTTGGACATATCAATTAGTCAAACGCGGTTTATTTGTTTATGCAGTTGATCACGGAAAAATGGCAGCGAGTTTGCATGATACAGGTCGCATTGAACATTGTGCGGAAGATGGTTTTAAATTTCAGCCTCCCAAAAGGAAAAAAGTGGATTGGTTAGTCTGTGATATGGTGGAACAACCAAGTCGTATTTCTTTATTAATTGGCAAATGGTTGTTGAATGGTTGGTGCCGAGAAACCATCTTCAATTTAAAATTACCCATGAAAAAACGTTATCAAGAAGTGATATTATGTTTAGAAAACTTGGCTGTTATGTTGGCTGAGCAGAATTTAAATTTTGATATTCAAGCTAAACATTTATATCACGATCGTGAAGAAATCACGGTACATATAGCATTAAAACCTTGAGTTAATTGTTTTCATAACCAAAAAGGACGTCGCGAATGAATTTACACGAATACCAAGCAAAACAACTATTTGAGCGTTATGAATTACCCGTAAAAAATGGGGTGGTCTGTCAATCTGTTGAGGAAGTCGATTTGGTACTGGCTCAACTTTCAGGCGATAAGTGGGCAGCGAAATGTCAAGTTCACGCTGGTGGGCGTGGTAAAGCAGGTGGCGTTAAATTAGTGCAAAATGTAGAGGAAGCAAGAGCTTTTGCAGAAAAATGGCTAGGGCAACGTTTAGTCACTTTTCAAACGGATAAATTGGGGCAGCCAGTAAACCAGATTTATTTTGAAGAAACTTGCGATATTGATAAAGAATTTTACTTAAGTGCGGTTGTTGATCGCGCCTCTCAAAAAGTGGTGTTTATTGCTTCCTCTGCAGGTGGAATGAATATTGAAGAAATCGCGCAAAATTCACCGCACTTACTCCACAAAGTCACTATTGATCCTTTATTTGGAGGATTGCCTTATCAAGGGCGTGAATTAGCGTTTAAATTAGGGTTAATTGGTGTGCAAAACAAACAGTTTACCGATATTTTTATGGGGTTATCTCGTTTGTTTTTAGAAAAAGATTTATCTTTACTGGAAGTCAATCCGCTTGTTCTTACTAAACAAGGGAATTTGATTTGTCTCGATGCCAAAATATCTGTTGATGATAACGCTTTATTTCGTCATAAAGATCTCTTAGCACTACAAGATTTAACTCAAAATGATGCTCGTGAAGCAGAAGCTGAAAAATTCCAGTTAAACTATGTGGCTTTAGAGGGTGATATTGGTTGTATGGTAAACGGGGCTGGGCTTGCAATGGGAACCATGGATATTGTGAAACTCTATGGTGGGAAGCCTGCGAATTTTCTTGATGTGGGTGGTGGTGCAACGAAAGAGCGGGTTGCTGAAGCGTTTAAAATCATTTTAACCGATCCTTCCGTTAAAGTGATTTTAGTGAATATTTTTGGTGGCATTGTTCGTTGTGATTTGATTGCTGAAGGCGTGATTGCTGCAGTAAATGAAGTGGGCGTGAGAGTGCCTGTGGTTGTGCGATTAGAAGGAACAAATGCTGAAATCGGTCGCCAAATTTTAGCGCAAAGCGATGTTAATATCCTTACCGCACAGAATTTACAACAAGCTGCAGAATTAGCTGTGAATGCAGCAAAAGGAGAACACTAATGGCGATTTTAATTGATAAAAATACTAAAGTGATTTGCCAAGGTTTTACTGGTGGACAAGGGACTTTTCATTCTGAACAAGCATTAGCCTATGGAACGCAATTAGTTGGTGGCGTATCGCTAAATAAAGGTGGCAGTAGTCATCTTGGTTTGCCTGTATTTAATACAGTTCGTGAAGCCGTTGAAAATACAGGCGCAACAGCGACGGTTATTTATGTGCCAGCACCATTTTGTAAAGATGCCATAATTGAAGCCATTGATGCAGGGATTAAGTTAATTGTATGCATTACTGAGGGCATACCTACATTGGATATGCTTAAAGTGAAACAAAAATTAAATGAAACTGGTGTTGTGATGATTGGGCCAAATTGCCCTGGTGTGATTACACCTGATGAATGTAAAATCGGCATTATGCCTGCTCACATACATAAAAAAGGCAAAGTGGGGATTGTTTCTCGTTCTGGTACTTTAACGTATGAAGCGGTAAAACAAACTACAGATGAAGGCTTTGGGCAATCTACTTGTGTTGGTATCGGTGGCGATCCCATTCCTGGTTCTAGTTTTATTGATATTCTTGAAAGATTTCAACAAGATCCCGAAACTGAAGCTATTGTGATGATTGGTGAGATCGGTGGTTCCGCAGAGGAAGATGCGGCAATCTTCATTAAAGATAATGTCACTAAACCAGTGGTTGCGTATATTGCGGGTATCACTGCGCCAAAAGGCAAACGGATGGGGCATGCTGGTGCTATTATTAGTGGCGGAAAAGGTACTGCCGCAGAAAAAATTGCAGCGCTTGAGACCGCAGGCGTGACCTGTGTAAAAAGCCTCGCTAAAATTGGTGCAGCTTTGAGAAAGATATTAAAATAATTTAAGAAAATTAACCGCACTTTAGTTTGATAAGGCGTAGATTGACTCTCTACGCCTTTATTTTTATATGCTCGCCATTATAAAGTGAACGCAAAACTGCTATAATCAGCGCACACTTTTTAAGGAAGAAACAGATGAGCCAATTTTTTTATATCCACCCTGAAAATCCACAAGCGCGCTTGATTAATCAAGCCGTAGAGATTTTACAAAAAGGCGGTGTAATTGTGTATCCAACGGATTCGGGATATGCCTTAGGCTGTATGATGGGCGATAAACACGCAATGGATCGCATTGTGGCAATTCGTAAATTGCTTGAAGGACATAATTTTACCTTGGTGTGTAGTGATTTATCGGAACTTTCAACTTACGCAACAGTGAGTAATATCGCTTATCGTTTGATTAAAAATAATACGCCAGGGCGTTATACTTTTATTCTTACAGCAACGAAAGAATTACCGCGTCGTTTAATGACATCAAAACGTAAAACCATAGGTTTACGCGTACCAGATAATAAGATCGCTTTAGATTTACTTTCAGCTTTAGGTGAGCCTATTTTATCTTGTTCGTTAATGTTGCCGAATGAAGAACATACTGCACAATCTGATCCTGAAGAAATTCGTGATCGCTTAGAACATCAAGTGGATTTAATTATCCACGGTGGATATTTAGGGCAAGAGCCTACAACAGTGGTGGATTTAACGGAAGAATCGCCAGTGATTTTACGCGAGGGAAGTGGAAGCACTGATCCTTTTATTTAATACATATTATGTAACAGATAGACGCTTGTGAAAGCGACCTTTCCATTATTCAAGGAAAACAATGAAACCTAGTCAAAAACAAACTCAAAAACAACCGCACTTTTCCAAAGATTCAGCAAAGAAAAGTGATTTTTCAGTTAAAAATGACAGACGTTCAGTCTCTCGTACTGCTCGCATAGAAACGGCAAATACGAAAAAAAGTGCGGTTAATTCTGATAACAAATTTTTATCTAAGCCAAAAGCGAAACCTGTTGTAAAAGCCTCGAATCAACCTAAAATAGAGGGCGAAAAATTACAGAAAGTTTTAGCGCGTGCTGGGCAAGGCTCTCGTCGTGAAATTGAAACGATGATTGCCGCGGGCCGAGTGAGTGTAGAGGGTAAAATTGCGACTTTAGGCGATCGTATTGACGTACATTCTGGTGTGAAAGTGCGTATTGATGGTCAAATCATTAATCTTAGCCACGCACAAAAAGAAATTTGTCGAGTGTTAATGTATTACAAACCTGAAGGGGAACTTTGTACGCGTAGCGACCCAGAAGGGCGTGCGACCGTGTTTGATCGTTTGCCACGTTTAACGGGATCTCGTTGGATTGCAGTGGGGCGTTTAGATATTAATACATCGGGTTTGTTGCTTTTTACTACTGATGGCGAATTAGCAAATCGCTTAATGCACCCAAGTCGTGAAGTTGAACGTGAATATTCTGTACGTGTATTTGGTCAAGTGGATGATGCGATGTTAGCACGTTTACGCAAAGGCGTTCAGCTTGAAGATGGCCCTGCCAATTTTAAAGAAATTAAATTTACAGGCGGTGTGGGTATTAACCAATGGTATGACGTAACCTTGATGGAAGGACGTAATCGTGAGGTGCGTCGTTTGTGGGAATCCCAAGGTATTCAAGTCAGCCGTTTGATTCGTATTCGTTATGGAAATATCAAATTAATGAAAGGTTTGCCTCGTGGTGGCTGGGAAGAAATGGATCTTGAAAACGTCAATTATTTGCGTGAATTGGTGGGATTACCTGCTGAAACCGAAACGAAATTAGATGTAAAACAGGCAAGTCGTCGTCCAAAATCTGGGCAAATTCGTAAAGCGGTGAAACGTTATTCGGAGATGAATAAACGTTATAAAAAATAAGGACTTTTTTATGAAAATGCAGCAATTGCGTTATATCGTTGAGATTGTAAACCAAAATTTGAATGTTACAGAAGCTGCAAATGCACTTTACACATCGCAGCCGGGTATCAGTAAACAAGTTCGCCTCTTAGAAGATGAATTAGGTCTGGAAATTTTTGAGCGTCATGGCAAGCATATAAAATCAATTACACCAGCAGGGAAAAAAATTATTTCGATTGCACGCGAGTTACTTGTTAAAGCGCAAGGTATCCGTGCCGTTGCCGATGAATATACTCAGCCAAATCACGGTGTATTACGTATTGCGACGACAAACACTCAGGCACGTTATATGTTGCCAAGCGTGATTGAACGTTTTTCTAAAAAATATCCTGATGTGAGTTTGCATATTCATCAAGGTTCTCCAACACAAATTCACGATGCTTTAATGTCAGGCGAAGTGGATTTGGTAATTACCACTGAAGCACCTTATTTATTTGATGATTTAGTTCAGATTCCATGCTATTGGTGGAATCGTGCCGTGATTGTTACGCCCGATCATCCACTTGCTAAAGTGAAAGAACTGACCATTGAGGAATTAGGAAAATACCCACTTGTGACTTACACATTTGGTTTTACGGGTGTTTCTGATTTAGATTACGCATTTAATAGTGCCGGTATTTTACCGAATATAGTCTTTACGGCTACCGATGCTGATGTTATTAAAACTTATGTGCGCTTGGGGTTAGGGGTGGGCATTATGGCATCTATGGCACATACGGCACTAGATACGGATCTTGTACTGATTGATGCAAGCCATTTGTTCCGCCCAAGTATGACGAATATTGCATTTAAACATAGCACGTTCTTACGTAATTATATGTATGATTTTATGGAATATTTTTCGCCGCACTTAACTCGTAGTGTCGTAGAAAAAGCCGAGCGTTTGCGTGATAACAATTCAGTGAAAAAATTATTTGAAGGCATTGAATTGGAAACAAGATAACAATGTATAAATGAAGTGCGGTTGAAATTTAATAAGAATTTCAACCGCACTTGAAAGATTAAAACAGATCGTGATATTTCACTAAATCTTTACGCTGAATAGCAAATACGCCTAGCCCGCCATTTTTAAGTTCTACCCATTCAAATGGCACATCTGGATATTGCTCAATTAAGCTAATCATACTATTACCCACTTCACACACCAATACGCCATTTTCGGTTAAGTAATTTGGTGCTTGTTTCAAAATTTGTTTGGTAATGTTTAAGCCATCACTGCCAGAACCTAAGGCTAACTCTGGCTCAAAATGGAATTCTTCTGGCATATCGGCGAGATCTTCTTCGTCCACATAAGGTGGATTGGTCACGATAAGATCGTATTTTTGTCCTAAAATATTTGTAAATAAGTTTGATTGAATCGGGAATACGCGATGTTCTAATTGATGGCGTGAAATATTGATCTCCGCCACATTAAGTGCATCAACCGATAAATCGACAGCATCTACTTCCGCATTTGGGAAAGCATAAGCACAAGCAATGGCAATACAGCCACTGCCTGTGCATAGATCGAGAATATGATGAGGTTCCTGTGAAATTAAATTTTCAAAGCGATCTTGAATTAACGCACTAATTGGAGAACGTGGAATAATGGTTCGTTCATCGACATAAAATTCGTGACCGCAGAACCAAGCACTATTTGTTAAATATGCCACTGGTACACGTTGTTCGATTCGGGTTAATGCAAGTTGAACTAAGGTTTCTTTTTCAGATGGGGTTAATCGACTGTTAAATAATTCGGTAGGTAAATCAATGGGTAAATGTAAGCCACTTAAAACGAGTTGCAGGCTTTCATCCCAAGGATTATCGTGCCCTTGCCCGAAGTAAATATCGGATCGATTGAGAATGCTATACGTCCAACGCAGAAAATCTTGGATGGTTTGCAGTTCGTTTGCAACATTATCTTCCAAGATAGTTGCAACTAATTCTTGGTTATGTGAAGTTTCCATCGCATTTCTCCATAAAAGTGAGTAGAAAAGTTAGCATAAAATTCGGTATGAAAATTTGGCGTAGTTATACCACAGATGAGAATGTAGAACTATGATATGATACGCAAAATTTGAAATTAATGAGAAAAAAATGCAAGACGAATTTGATTTATTCCGTGCGGAAACCAAAGGCATTAAGCCAATGAAACAAGATACTTTTGTTGCCCCTCACCAAAAACGTGATCAGAAAAAAATAGAATTGAAAGAATTACGAGCGAAAGAAGATACGTTATTTTATTTTTCTGATGAATATGAGCCGTTACTGAATGACAATGATGGTGTTGTGAAATATTTACGTGATGGGGAAGATTCCCATTTATTAAAACAACTTCGTCGTGGAGATTTTTTCCCAGAATTGTTTTTAGATTTACACGGTTTAACCCGTGAACAAGCTAAGCAAGAATTAGCCGCACTTTTACTGGCTTGTGAAAATGAGCATGTTGATTGTGCCAGTATCATGACGGGCTATGGCACCTTTACATTGAAAAAACAAATTCCACGTTGGCTAGTACAACATCCTAAAGTGCGGGCATTACATCAAGCACCAAGAGAATGGGGTGGCGAAGCCGCAATTTTGATTTTGGTTGATTTGTAAAAAACGTTATAAAAAATACCGCACTTTTACTGACTGGGGCAAAGTGCGGTATTTTCTTTTATGTTTTTACTTGAACTATTGTGTTGCTTGAATTGCGGTTAAGGCAATTGTGTACACAATATCATCAACTAAGGCTCCACGAGATAAGTCATTGACTGGTTTACGCATACCTTGAAGCATTGGGCCAATAGACACTAAATCTGCAGAACGTTGTACTGCTTTGTAAGTGGTGTTACCCGTATTTAAGTCAGGGAATACGAATACTGTTGCTTTACCTGCTACTGGTGAATTTGGTGCTTTAGAGCGAGCCACGTCTTCCATCACAGCTGCATCATATTGTAATGGGCCATCGATTAATAAATCAGGGCGTTTTTCTTTCGCAATACGGGTTGCTTCTTTCACTTTTTCCACATCAGCACCGCTACCAGATGTACCTGTTGAGTAAGAGATCATTGCGACTTTTGGATCAATACCAAATGCTTTCGCAGAATCCGCAGATTGAATTGCGATTTCCGCAAGTTGTTCTGCTGTTGGATCTGGGTTTACCGCGCAGTCGCCATAAACAAGCACTTGATCTGGTAATAACATAAAGAAGATAGAAGAAACGATTGAACTACCTGGTGCAGTTTTGATGATTTGCATTGGTGGGCGAATGGTATTTGCTGTAGTGTGAACGGCACCAGATACTAAACCATCTACTTCATTTGCTTCTAACATCATAGTACCAAGCACTACGGTATCTTCTAATTGTTCACGTGCTGCGGTTTCGGTCATACCTTTCGCTTTACGTAATTCAACTAAACGATCAACATAGTTTTCACGAACATCTGCTGGGTTAATGATTGTAATACCCTTGCCTAATTTAACACCTTGTGCTTCTGCAACACGTTGAACTGATGCAGGATCTGCTAAAAGCACACATTCCGCAATGCCACGTTCTGCACAAAGTACAGCTGCTTTGATTGTACGAGGTTCATCGCCTTCAGGAAGCACAATACGTTTTTTCGCCGCACGAGCAAGTTCAGTTAATTGGAAACGGAACGCAGGTGGGGATAAGCGAGGTAAACGGCTAGAATCTGCAACTAAATTATTGATAAAGTCAGCATTAAAGTGTTGGCTAATGTATTGTTTAATATTTTCAATACGTTCTTTGTCATCAACAGGCACTTCAAGATTAAAGCTTTGTAAACTTAATGCCGTTTGCCAAGTATTGCCTTCAATACGGAAGATCGGCAATTTTGCTTTTTCAAAAGTAGGTTGGCAAAGTTTATTAATTTGAGCATCAATTTTATAACCGCCTGTTAATAAAATACCGCCGATTTCAATACCATTTGACGCTGTGAGAGCGGCTGCTACAAGCACATCTGGACGATCTGCTGAAGCGACTAATAAACTGCCTGCACGGAAATGCTCAACCATATTTGGTAAACTTCTTGCACAGAAAGTGATACCACGGATGCGACGGTTAATATCTCCTTCAGTGATAATTGATGCACCTAAGTATTTCACTAAATCGATAGCGCGTGTTGCGATTAAATCTGCTGACCAAGGCACACAAGCTAATAATTTGATGGCACTATCTGCAAATAATTTGTTTACTTCTGTTTCGCTAATATGATTGTGTTGGAATGAATCAAAGATTTCAGCAAGATCGGGGCGTGTACGACCAGATTCATCAACGGGTGCATTAAATTTGTTTACAACTACGCCTAAAAGATTTGGATTGTTTTTACCACCAAATAAAGAGGCTGCTGCTTCTACACGATCTTTTAATTCGGTTGGGGTTTCAGTTGCTGGTGCTGCAACTAATACGATTTCTGCATCTAATGCTTGTGCAATTTCATAGTTGATATTATTTGCATAACCGTGTTTTCTTGTTGGAATTAAACCTTCCACCACAACGATATCGTTGTTTTTGGTTAATTGTTGGTGGTTAGCTACAATTTTTTCTAACAATACGTCAGACTGATTTTGACCAATTAATGATTCTGCCACGCTTAACATAAAGGGTTCGGCAGTTTCAAGGCTAGTGCTAGTGCGAATAATAGAGGTTGTGCGATCCAATTTATCTTCGCCAGTGCTTGGTTGAGAAACGGGTTTCATAAAAGCAACTTTCGCGCCTTTTTGTTCGAGAGAGTGGATTAATCCAAGACTAATGCTAGTTAAACCCACGCCTTTACTTACAGGGATAAGAATAATCGTGCGAGACATAATTAAACCTTAATATGTATATGTTATAAATAAAAACTGCCGAAAAATTCGGCAGTTTGTTGTTGAATTAGAAACAAAGTCTTGCGGTATCTTGTGCGATAACCAATTCTTCGTTAGTTGGAAGAACAATCGCTTTAAATGCGGAATCATCAGTCGTGATTACGCCATCTTTACCAAAACGTGCGGCAAGATTTCGTTCATTATCGATTTGAATGCCAAATAATTTTAAGTGATTCAATGCTAATTCACGAACGTGCGCTGAGTTTTCGCCAATACCACCAGTGAATGCAATCGCATCTAAGTGATCATCGCCCAACACAGCCATATAAGCACCAATGTATTTCGCTAAACGATAGCTATAAACATTTAAAGCGCGTTTTGCTTCTGGTTTAGATGCATTATCGTAGTTATCTTCAGCATAACGGCAGTCGCTGGTTACTTCAGTTAAACCTAAAAGACCAGATTTTTTCACTAAAGTCTCTTCGATTTGTTCCATAGACATACCTAGTGTTTTGTATAGATAGAATACGATTGCAGGGTCAATATCGCCACAACGCGTACCCATTACCAAACCTTCTAGTGGAGTTAAGCCCATTGATGTATCAATACATTGACCGTTACGCACAACAGAAACAGAACCACCATTACCTAAGTGACAAATAATAGCATTGACTTGGTCTGCGGGTTTGCCTACATATTCAGCGACTTCACGAGAAATGAAGTAGTGACTTGTGCCGTGTGCACCATAGCGACGTACGCCGTGTTCTTTATATAAAGAGTATGGAAGGGCATAAAGGAATGCTTCTTCAGACATAGTTTGGTGGAATGCTGTATCAAAAACTACCACGTTTTTATCTTTTAAGTGTGGGAATGCGTTAAATGCTTCGCGAATACCAATTAAGTGAGCTGGATTGTGAAGTGGCGCAAATTGTGCAGCATCTTCAATACCTTTAACAACTTCATCAGTTACGATAACAGATTGGGTGTATTTTTCGCCACCGTGAACGATACGGTGACCAATTGCTGCGATAGAATTTTTTAGTTCATCAGTCAGAATGTTAGATGCAATAAAATTAAGCGCTTCAGTATGCGCTGCGCCTGCGCCTAAATCTGCGTTACCTTTCTCTCCATTGAGTTTCCATTTGATACGTGCTTCTGGTAAGAAAAATGCTTCGGCTAAGCCAGATAATTTTTCTTCCCCTGTCGCTGGATCAAGAATTGCAAATTTTAGTGAAGAACTACCGCAGTTAAGGATAAGAACAAGTTTTGACATAGGAACCCTATATTTGATTGAGGTTAATAAAAATCCATCATTTAAGATGGTTTGAAAAATTAGGTATAGGATACACCTTTTGATGAATAAAATAAATTCATCGGTAAGGAAAAAATACAAACTTTATCGTATTTTTTGAAAAATTAAACTATTTTTACTAAAAATAGACTTAAAATAGCGTATGATAAGTGCGGTCAATTTTTTGAGGTGTTTTTTATGGCGTTTTTTTCCATTTTTAAACAGGGACAAATTTATCTTAATACTTGGCCGCAGGAGGCGAAGTTAGGGATTATTTTCCCTGAAAATCGTATTATGAAAGCCACGAGTTTTGCACAAAAATTTATGCCTTTTGTTGCTGTATTTGCAATACTGTGGCAACAGATTTATGCAAAAAATGATTTAATGGCATTTTCTATCGCAATTTTGACCGCACTTTTTGCCTTGCTTATTCCTTTTCAAGGGCTTTATTGGCTTGGTAAGCGTGCAAATTCACCATTAGAAAATCAAAGTGCGGTATGGTTTTACGATATTTGCGAACGCTTAAAACAACAAAATGAACCCTTGCCTTTTGTGCAAGAAAAACCGACATATCAACATTTAGCGGAAGTCTTAAGGAAAGCTCAAAGCAAATTTGAACGTGCTTTTTGGCAGGAAATTTAGTTTACGCAAACGTTTTCTTTTTGGCTGTATTTTTGTAGAATACCTCGGTCGTTTTAAACGGCCGTTTTTCATTGAGAGATTTTTTAATGATCGATTACATTATTATTGGCATTATCGCTTTTTCCATTCTTGTCAGTTTATTACGTGGTTTTGTACGCGAAGTACTTTCACTTGGTAGCTGGGTTGTGGCATTTATCGTAGCAAGCCAGTTCTATCCTTATCTTGCCACTTATCTTACGCAAATTGAATCAATGTATGTGCGTAATGGAACTGCAATCGCCATTCTGTTTGTTCTGACTTTAATCGTGGGCGCAATAGTAAATTATGTGATTAGTCAATTAGTAGATAAGACGGGTTTAAGCGGCACTGATCGCGTATTAGGTGCAGCTTTCGGTTTAGTGCGCGGTGCATTGATTGTGGCTGCGTTGTTATTTTTTATGGATACTTTTACCAATTTTGAACAAACTGATTGGTGGAAAGAATCTCAATTAATACCGCACTTTGGTTTTATTATTGAATGGTTCTTTCAACAGCTTCAGTCAAGTTCAAGTTTTTTAACTCCAACGCTTAATCAATAAGGAACACAAAATGTGTGGTATTGTCGGTATTGTTAGCCAAAGTCCGGTTAATGAATCTATTTATGCAGCATTAACCCTTTTGCAACATCGTGGACAAGATGCGGCGGGTATTGTAACGGTTGATGATGAAAACCGTTTCCGCTTACGTAAAGCTAATGGCTTAGTCAGCGATGTGTTCCGTCAAGAGCATATGCTACGCTTGCAAGGAAATGCTGGATTAGGGCATATTCGCTATCCTACGGCAGGAAGTTCTAGCGTCTCAGAGGCACAACCTTTTTATGTAAATTCTCCCTATGGTGTCACTTTGGTGCATAACGGCAATTTAACCAACTCAGTGGAGTTAAAAGAAAAAGTCTTTAAAACTGCCCGCCGTCACGTAAACACTAATTCAGATTCTGAACTTCTTCTTAATATTCTCGCTAATCATCTTGATCACATTCCTCAAAACCATCTCGATCCACAAGATATTTTCTATGCTGTTCGTAAAACTCACAATGATATTCGTGGTGCTTATGCCTGCGTAGCGATGATTATTGGGCATGGCATGGTTGCGTTTCGTGATCCTTTTGGTATTCGTCCTTTGGTGTTGGGTAAACGTGAAGAAAATGGCAAAACTGATTATATGTTCGCCTCTGAAACAGTGGCTTTAGATATTGTGGGTTTCGAGTTTGTGCGTGATATTGCTGCGGGCGAAGCCGTTTATGTGACGTTTGATGGCGAACTTTATTCACAACAATGTACCGAAAGTGCGGTGTTAAATCCTTGTATTTTTGAGTATGTTTATTTTGCACGCCCAGATTCAACGATTGATGGTGTCTCTGTTTATGCGGCACGTGTTCATATGGGGGAAAAACTCGGGAAAAAAATTGCAAAAGAATGGGCGGATGAAATTGATAATATTGATGTGGTCATTCCTATTCCTGAAACTTCAACAGATATTGCGTTACAAATAGCTCGTGTACTAGGGAAGCCTTATCGCCAAGGATTTGTGAAAAATCGCTATGTTGGTCGTACCTTTATTATGCCAGGTCAAGCACAGCGTATTAGTTCTGTTCGTCGCAAATTGAATACCATTAAAGCTGAATTTAAAGATAAAAACGTGTTATTGGTGGACGATTCTATCGTTCGTGGCACAACCTCTGAGCAAATTGTTGAAATGGCTCGCTCAGCTGGTGCGAAGAAAATTTACTTTGCCTCTGCTGCTCCTGAAATTCGTTATCCGAATGTATATGGTATTGATATGCCGAGTTGTGATGAACTGATCGCTTACGGTCGAAATGTTGAGGAAATTGCACATTTGATCGGCGTAGATAAATTAATTTTCCAAGATCTGACCGCACTTACTGAATCTGTTCAATTGGAAAATCCAGCCATTCAAGGTTTTGATTGTTCAGTATTCACAGGCGAATATATTACAGGCGATATTAGTCCTGAATATCTTGATAAAATCGCACTTCAACGCAACGATAGTGCAAAGAAAAAACGTGAAAAACAAGCATCCAATCTTGAAATTTATAATGAACAATAAATTGCGATAAGGCGAGATATTTAGTCCGATAAAAATCACCTCATTAAAAAAGTGCGGTGATTTTTTTATTTGTTTTTTAGGATTTCTTCTAGATAGTTTTCGCAATCAGAATATTGAAATTGGAATCCAGCGTTGAGTAATTTTTCAGGCACAACATTTTGGCTTTCGAGTAATAGATTCGCTCGTTCGCCAAGAATGAAATGTAATATCCATTTTGGAATAGTTGCAAAGGCAGGACGTTTTAATATTCCAGCCAAAGTGCGGTTAAATTTATGCTGTTTTATGGGATTCGGGGCTGAGAAGTTAAATGCCCCTCTGCATTCTGAATGATCGAGTAAAAATAAAATGCCATTTACCATATCTTCCAAAGCAATCCAAGGGAAATATTGCTCTCCCTTGCCCAGATTACCGCCAAGTCCCCATTTGTATAAAGGCAACATTTTTGCAAGCGCGCCCCCTTTTTTAGAAAAGACTATTCCTGTTCTAATCAAACAAACCCTCGCATTAGCTTGTCGCGCGATATTTTCCCAATCTTGGCATAATTGTGCGGTAAAGGTTTTTGCTGTTTTGCTTGTTTCGGTAATTGTTTGTTCGCCTTGATCGCCGTAAATTCCAGTTGCTGAACCTGATATAAAAATTGGGTATTGCTGATACTGATTGATGAATTCAACCAGTTGAGTAGTGAGGCTTAAACGACTTTCTCGTAAAATAGATTTCTGGTTTTTCGACCAAACTTTATGAAAAATTGGTTCGCCAGCAAGATTGATGATGGCATCAAACTGTTCTTGTAAATCGAGTTCTGAAAGTGCGGTAATAAATTTGATGTTTTTTTGCTTTGAGAAAGTGTGCGGCGAACTTGAGCGCGTTAAGATCGTCACTTGTTCATTGCGTAAGCAGAGTTGTTCGACAAGTGCTTTGCCGATAAGTCCTGTTCCTCCTGTTAATAGAATATTCATTACAATGCGTTTTCAAATAAGCGTTGGATATTTTGCAATAATTCGTCGATAGGTTTATCGCTTGTGGGCGTGACAAAAATAGTATCATCGCCTGCGATAGTACCTAAAATGCCTTCCGATTTTCCAATGGAATCAAGTAATCGTGCAATTAATTGAGCAGCACCGGGCGTCGTTTTTATTACGATTAACATCGAATTGTGATCAACATCTAAGACAAGATTTTTTAATGGACTACTGGTATTGGGAACACTTAATTCATTTGGTAAGCAATAGACCATTTCCATTTTGGTATTACGAGTGCGAACCGCACCAAATTTGCTGAGCATTCTCGATATTTTTGATTGATTAATACCAGTAAAGCCTTGTTTTTTTAAGGCATCGACAATTTCATTTTGAGAACCAAAGCGTTCTTGATTGAGTAATTCTTTAAAAGCACGAGTTAAATTGTCAGTCATCTTTATTTTTTAATAGTCAAAATTTGCATAAGAATTGCATAAAAATTCACTTTTATCAACTGAAATATGAATAAGAACAAAGAGAAGAAAATATTTATCTCAGAAATGTGAACTAGATCATAGAATGATATTTCTCTATTTGTAATTGTAAGATGAACATTTTAAAATCAGGCTGTTTTAAATTAACTAACACATAAGGAGTATTTATGAAAGTTGCTGTATTAGGTGCCGCAGGTGGTATTGGTCAAGCATTAGCGTTATTACTAAAACTTCAGTTGCCAGCAGGCACCGACTTAGCATTATATGATATTGCCCCAGTAACACCAGGTGTTGCAGTAGATGTGAGCCATATTCCAACGGCAGTGAATGTAAAAGGTTTTTCTGGTGAAGATCCAACACCAGCACTTGAAGGTGCGGATGTTGTATTAATTTCTGCTGGTGTTGCGCGTAAACCTGGTATGGATCGTTCAGATTTATTCAATATTAATGCAGGTATCGTGCGTGGTTTAATTGAAAAAGTCGCGGTTACTTGCCCTAAAGCTTGTGTTGGTATCATCACTAACCCAGTAAATACTACTGTTGCGATTGCGGCTGAAGTGTTGAAAAAAGCAGGTGTTTACGACAAACGTAAATTATTTGGTGTGACAACTTTAGACGTGTTACGTTCTGAAACTTTTGTGGCTGAATTAAAAGGTTTAAATGTTTCTCGTACGAGCGTTCCTGTTATTGGTGGTCACTCAGGTGTGACTATTCTTCCATTACTTTCTCAAGTTCAATATGCAAAATGGAACGAAGAAGAAATCGAACCATTAACAAAACGTATCCAAAATGCAGGTACAGAAGTTGTCAATGCAAAAGCAGGTGGCGGTTCAGCAACGCTTTCAATGGCACAAGCTGCAGCACGTTTTGCGCGTTCTTTAGTGAAAGGATTAAGTGGCGAGACAGTGGTTGAATGTACTTATGTTGAAGGAGATGGCAAATATGCTCGTTTCTTCTCTCAACCCGTTCGTTTAGGCAAAGAAGGCGTAGAAGAAATTTTACCAATTGGCCCATTAAGCAATTTTGAACAACAAGCCTTAGAAAATATGTTGCCAACTTTACGTGCAGATATTGAATTGGGCGAAAAATTTATTAATGGTTAATCGTTAAACAATAAGAAGGGAATATAAAATTCTCTTTTTATTAAAATAAAAAAGCCACCAAATGGTGGCTTTTGTTTGTATCTTTATTATTTCTGACGCATTGCAGGGAATAAGATCACATCACGAATTGACGGTGCATTTGCATAAAGCATCGCTAGGCGGTCGATACCTAAACCTTCCCCAGCTGTTGGTGGTAAGCCGTGCTCTAATGCAACAACAAAGTCTTCATCTTTAAACATCGCTTCATCATCGCCTGCTTCTTTTGCAGCCACTTGTGCATCAAAACGTTCATTTTGATCTTCTGCGTCATTTAATTCTGAGAAACCATTACCGATTTCACGACCACCGATAAAGAGTTCAAAACGATCTGTTACATCTGGATTTTCATCATTGCGACGTGCAAGTGGCGAAATTTCCGCAGGATGAGCCATTAAGAATGTTGGTTGAATTAAGTGATGTTCAGCCACTTCTTCAAAAATTGCATTGACAATGCTGCCTAAACCCCAAGATTTTTGTACTTCAATACCTAAGCGTTCAGCCGTGGCTTTTGCACGATCAAAATCATATAAATCTTCTTTTACGATACCTTTGTCAGCACCATATTTAACCGTTGCATCGTGTAATGTAATACGCTCAAATGGTTTGCCGAAGTCAAATTCTAAATCACCGTATTTCACAATGGTTGTACCAAGAATATCAATCGCTAATTTACGAAGAAGTTCTTCGGTGTTATCCATTAAATCGTGGTAATCTGCATAGGCTTGATAGTATTCAAGCATAGTAAATTCTGGATTATGACGAACAGAAACCCCTTCATTACGGAAGTTACGGTTTAATTCAAATACTCGTTCAAACCCACCAACGACTAAGCGTTTTAAATAAAGTTCAGGTGCGATACGCAAATACATATCCACATCTAATGCATTATGATGAGTCACGAAAGGACGTGCAGATGCACCGCCTGGAATTACTTGTAACATTGGCGTTTCCACTTCCATAAAGCCTTTAGAAATGAAATATTCACGAATACCCGCGACAACTTTAGAACGAATAATAAAAGTGCGGCGAGATTCTTCGTTAGAAATTAAATCTAAATAACGTTGGCGATAGCGAACTTCTTGGTCGGTTAAACCGTGAAATTTGTCTGGTAATGGACGGAGTGCTTTAGTTAAAAGTTGAACTTCAGTGGTTTTTACAGTGAGTTCATCAGTTTTTGTTTTAAATAAAGTGCCTTTAACGCCAACGATGTCGCCTAAATCCCAAGTACCAACGTCATCTTTATAAACACCTTCAGGCAAATTATCGCGTGCAACGTAAAGCTGGATTTTACCGCTCATATCTTGAATAGTGATAAAAGTTGCTTTACCCATTGCACGGCGAGTCATAATACGACCAGCAACCTGTACTTCAACGCCTTTCTCTTTTAAGATTTCCCCGTCTTCTGAATCATATTGATTGTGTAAATCTTGTGCGAGAGCATCACGACGAAACTTGTTTGGAAAGGCATTACCTTTTGCACGTAATGCGGATAATTTTTCACGACGAACGAGCATTTCGCCATTGAGATCTAATTCTTTAACTTCTTGTTCTGACATTTTGTTTACCTTTAATTTTAACTTTAAAAATACCTTCAAAAATAACCGCACTTTTGGGTTATTTCTTATGATGGGATAAGTAACGCTTCTTTACTTATCCAGCAAATCATACTTAAAGCCCCGCTTTTAAACTCGCTTCAATAAATCGATCTAAATCCCCGTCTAATACGGCTTGCGTATTACGGTTTTCTACGCCAGTACGTAAATCTTTAATGCGTGAATCGTCTAATACGTAAGAGCGAATTTGGCTTCCCCAACCAATGTCGGATTTATTATCTTCCATTGCTTGCTTATCCGCATTTTTCTTCTGTAACTCAAGCTCATACAATTTTGCTTTTAATTGTTTCATCGCTTGATCTTTGTTTTTGTGCTGTGAACGGTCGTTTTGACATTGCACAACAATACCACTTGGCATATGGGTAATTCGCACCGCACTTTCTGTTTTGTTTACGTGCTGACCACCTGCCCCCGATGCGCGATAAACATCAATACGTAAATCAGCAGGATTGATTTCAATATCAATATCGTCATCAATTTCAGGATAGACAAATGCTGCGCTGAATGATGTGTGACGACGGTTATTGGAATCAAATGGACTTTTACGCACTAAACGATGAATGCCCGTTTCTGTTCGTAACCAACCAAAAGCATATTCTCCGCTCACTTTAATAGTTGCCGATTTCAATCCCGCTACATCGCCATCGGATACTTCCATTAGTTCTGTTTTAAAGCCTTTGCTTTCAGCCCAACGAAGATACATACGCAGCAACATTTCTGTCCAATCTTGAGCTTCCGTACCGCCAGAACCAGCTTGTAAGTCCACATAGCAATCGCAAGCATCATGTTCGCCACTAAACATTCGACGGAACTCTAATTTTTCGAGTTGTTGTTCAAGTTCATCTAATTCAGCAACCGCTTCATTGAAAGTGTCTTCGTCTTCTGCCTCGATGGCGAGTTCTAACAAGCCATCAACATCTTCTAAGCCTTGTTCTAAATTTTTGATGGTATTTACAACTTGTTCTAAAGAAACGCGCTCTTTACCAAGTGCTTGGGCTTTATCTGGATCATTCCAAACATCTGGCTGTTCTAGTTCGGCATTGACTTCTTCTAAACGCTCAACTTTGGCATCGAAGTCAAAGATACCCCCGAAGCACTGAAGTGCGGTCAGATAAATCGATGATTTTATTTTTTACAGGATTGATTTCAAACATAATAAATTCACTGTGTGATAAAGTGTGGAATTATATGCTATTTTCTGATTTTTGGATAGTTTGACCTTGCAGAAATTAGCAATCTCTCTATAATTTTAGACTTTCTCACTCAAGCTAATTTAGGAACAAAAAATGAAGAAAATTTTTACCGCACTTTTGTGCGTGGCTGCGGCTAATGCAATGGCAGATGATGCGGCAATTAAACGCAAATTACAGTCTTTTAATATATCAAATATTGTTATTAAATCTTCGCCGATTTCAGGCATTAGAACGGCTGTCACGGATCAAGGTATACTCTATGTGAGCGAAGATGGAAAATATCTTTTTGAAGGTAAACTTTATGAACTCACAAATAATGGCCCTGTTGATGTAGCAGGTAAAATTTTAGTGGATAAACTTAATTCTTATAAAGACGAGATGATTGTTTATCCTGCGAAAAATGAAAAACACGTAGTAACAGTATTTATGGATATTACCTGCCATTATTGCCATTTGTTACATCAGCAATTAAAAGAATATAACGATCTTGGTATTACTGTGCGTTATTTAGCTTTCCCTCGCGCAGGTATGAATAATCAAACGGCGAAACAAATGGAAGCGATTTGGACGGCGAAAGATCCCGTTTTTGCTTTAAATGAAGCAGAAAAAGGCAATTTACCAAAAGAAGTTAAAACGCCAAATATCGTGAAAAAACATTATGAATTAGGTATTCAATTTGGTGTACGAGGAACGCCAAGTATTGTGACTTCAACTGGTGAGCTTATTGGCGGTTATTTAAAACCAGCTGATTTATTAAGAGCTCTTGAAGAAACGGCACAATAATTTTATAATAAAGAGCAAGGGGCAGTTGCCTACCCCTTGTGTTTTAATAGTCGGTATGCTTAATATGCTGGGGAGCTTAAAAGCATTAACAACACAAAAATTATGATATAAATACATAATTTAGGCATCATTAAAATCCTTAGCTGACACAATAGTTAGACTAATGGTCAGTAGGTTTAATCCCTGTCAGCATTCAGGGTTAAAAGCCCTGACCGACAGGAAAAAGTATAGATAAAAGAGCTGTTGATTTCAACAGCTTTTTGCTTTTAGGTATGAATTAATATCCAGTGAAAAAACTTATTAAACGCCGTGAAATTCCAATTGGAAATTCTGTTTCAAATCATCCCTTATTAGATCGCCTTTATCGCGCTCGTCGTATTCAAAACACCAAAGAATTAGACCGCACTTTGAAATCAATGCTCAATCCAAATCAATTATATGGCATTGATCAAGCTGTAAATTTATTAGTGGAAGCCTATCAACAACAGCAAAAAATTGTGATTGTTGGGGATTTTGATGCTGATGGTGCAACCAGCACAGCATTGAGTGTGCTGGCTTTAAGACAACTTGGCTTTTCTGATGTGGATTACCTTGTGCCAAATCGATTTGAACAAGGTTATGGCTTGAGTATTCCTGTGGCTGAAATGGCGATTGAAAAGGGTGTTCAGTTGTTAATGACGGTGGATAACGGCGTTTCGTCTTTTGACGGTGTGGCATTTTTGAAAGAAAAAGGCATTCGAGTTTTAGTTACGGATCATCATTTACCCCCCGAAACTTTGCCGCCAGCCGATGCGATTGTTAATCCTAATTTAAGTCAGTGTGGTTTTCCTTCAAAATCCTTAGCGGGCGTTGGTGTGGCATTTTATTTGATGTTAGCCGTACGAGCAAAATTTCGAGAACTCGGTATTTTTACGGCAGAAACACAACCTAATTTTACTGATTTGCTCGATCTGGTGGCACTAGGCACTATAGCTGATGTTGTTCCTTTGGATCAAAATAATCGTATCCTTGCTTATCAAGGTTTAATGCGTATCCGTGCTAGACATTGCCGTCTCGGTATTATTGCGTTGGCAGAAGTGGCTAACCGTAATGTAGAGCAGTTTACTTCAAGTGATCTCGGTTTTTGTATTGGGCCGCGTTTAAATGCGGCAGGGCGTTTAGATAATATGTCGATTGGGGTAGAGCTTTTGCTGGCGAACGAAATGTCAAAAGCTAGAGAATTAGCTTTAGATCTCGATCAGCTCAATCAAACGCGTAAAGAAATTGAAGCGGGTATGAAGCTTGAGGCAATAAAAATTTGTCAAAATCTTACCGCACTTTTTAAAGAGTTACCCTATGGTATTACGCTTTATCAACCTGATTGGCATCAAGGCGTATTAGGCATTGTGTCATCAAGGATTAAGGATCAATATCATCGTCCAGTGATTGCCTTTGCACAAGATAGTGAGGGAATTTTGAAAGGTTCTGCTCGTTCTATTGAAGGTTTACATATGCGTGATGTTCTGGAGCGTATTCATTCGCAACATCCTAATATGATTTTAAAATTTGGCGGACACGCAATGGCGGCAGGCTTGAGTATTCGCAAAGAACATTTTGCCGATTTCCAACATATTTTTAATCAAACCGTTGCCGATTGGCTTGATGAAGAACATCTACAAGGCGTAATTTGGACAGATGGCGAACTAAATTCAAATGAATTTAATCTTGAAACGGCAGAGCTGATAAAATCAGTAGGCACTTGGGGGCAAGGGTTTCCTGAGCCTTGCTTTGATGGCGAATTTAAAATTTTAGATCAGCGCGCAATTGGGCAAAATAAAAATCATCTAAAAATGTTGCTAGAACCGAAACAAGGTGGGATTTTATTAGATGCCATTGCGTTTAATATTAATACAAGATTGTATCCTGATCTTTCAATTAAACAGGCTCGTTTAGCCTATAAATTAGATATTAACGAATTTCGTGGCAATCGTAGCCTACAATTATTGGTAGATTATATTGAGCCGATAGATGAGTGATAGAATGAAATTAAAAGGGTTATTGGCATTTTGTTTGCTTTTTTTATCGTCGTTTGTTTTAGCAGAAGTCAATCAGAAAGAATTTTCAGTGCAAAATTCTCCGCACTTGCCATCAAGGGACACAATTTATTTTGAAGACGGGCGTGATTATTTTTCTTATAAAGAACCTATCGAACAAGCGTCTCGAGCCGATAAAAAAATCCGCATTCAATTCTTTTTTGATTATGATTGTCGAGTATGTTCTTCAGCACAGGATATTTTAGAACTTTATAGCCAAATACGCACACATAAAGTTGTGTTGGAACAATATCCTATTGCAACTGCCGATAGCCAGTTTAGCGCACGCATTTTTTATACTTTGCAAGCATTAAGTGCGGTGGAATTATCTAATGTTTTATTATTTGAAACTTCAGAAAAATCCCGTTATACAGAATTGTCTACATCAAATAAAATTCAGCAATGGGCGGAAGAACAAGGGTTAGATAAGCCGTTATTTATTCAAACTGAAAATTCACAAAGCGTAAAAGAACAAATTCAAAATGCGATTGAATTGACGGAAGAATATGGTGTGTTTACCTATCCTTACGTTGTTATTGGGGGAAAATATGTACTCACTGCGAGTACGCTTTATAACGATGATTATAGCGTGGCGGTGTTAGATTTTTTGGTAAATAAAATAGAACAGGAACAAAAACAATGAAAATAGGAATTGTTGGTGCAATGGCACAAGAAGTCGAAATTTTAAAAAATTTAATGGCTGATAGAACGGAAACTCGAGTAGCAAGTGCGGTCATTTTTGAAGGCAAAATTAACGGTAAAAATGTTGCATTATTACAATCAGGCATTGGCAAAGTGGCAGCTGCCATTGGCACGACGGCATTATTGCAATTAGCCAAGCCAGATTTTGTGATCAATACTGGCTCTGCAGGTGGGGTAGCAAAAGGCTTGAAAGTGGGGGATATTGTAATTTCTGATGAAACACGCTATCACGATGCGGATGTGACAGCTTTTGGCTATGAAAAAGGGCAGTTACCTGCTAATCCTGCTGCATTTTTATCGGATAAAAAATTAGCAGATCTCGCGCAAGAAATTGCAGAAAAGCAAGGGCAATCAGTAAAACGCGGTTTAATTTGCTCTGGCGATAGTTTTATTAATAGCGAAGACAAAATTACACAAATTCAAGCAGATTTCCCGAATGTAATGGGCGTTGAAATGGAAGCCACAGCGATTGCGCAAGTTTGCTATGCGTTTAATGTGCCTTTCGTAGTGGCTCGTGCTATTTCTGATGACGGCGATGGCAAAGCAAGTATATCTTTTGAAGAGTTTTTGCCATTGGCGGCGAAGCAGTCTTCCGCATTAGTGTTAGGAATGATTGACAGACTGTAGTAATAATCTTTTCATAAGATCACAAATTTCATAAACATTATTGAAAAGGCATAGCTTATTAGCTATGCCTTTTATATGAACTCTCTAGAATTTATAGTTTAAACTCAGAATATAAGTTCTTCCACGTGCAAAGTTATAAAGTACAGTTTTATCTGAACCACCTTCACAATTATCAGGATCTTTACTACAAATTGAATCATTTAAGCTTGAATAATATCTTTGCGAAGCCGCATCATTTCCAGCATCTAACGGATCAACATAACGTTTATCTAACAGATTTTGTACTTCCGCTTTAATAATCAAATCTTTGATTGGTTCATAGCTGACGTGTAAATCTAAAATAATAGGTTGTTTTTTAATCTCTTCTGTCTTTTTAATAGCATAATAATTTCTGTTGCCCCTAGCATTTTTTTCAAAGTGAGATCCATTGATATATTCTTCTTCAATTGTCGCACGTTTACTTTTTCCATAATAACGAGCTGCCATACCTAAGGTTAATTTTTTATCAAACCAACGTGTACCAAGCTCTAATCTGCCGTAGTCTTTTGGTAGCATTGAAACACGAGATAAGCCATAACCTTGTTTCAAAATGTCTTCTTTTGAAGCATTATTCGGACGTGGGCTGGCATCGGCATAATTGGTTGGCTGATTAGTACGTTGATAAGCGTAAGAGACATTCGCAAAAAAACGCCCCATATCATAATTTAACTCTAACTCCGCCCCGCTTTTTTTCACGATAGGTTGATAATTTTGATGTGCGATATTAAAGAGAAAACTATTCGTGGCTGCCCACGTAGGTATCGTACCATTTCTCCACCAAACACCGTAAACATTATGGATATAGTTTTTAATAAAGCTACGATAACCCACTAATTTGATGCCTAGCACATCGTCTTGAGTGAATAGACCTTTTTTATAAGTATTAAAGCCTAGTTGATAGGTGTCAGATTGTTCAGGTTTTAATGCCGTGTTTACCCCAGCATCAGACACTTGAGAGAAAAACATCTCTTGAATATTCGGCATTCTGTGTGTGCGTGAATAAGTGAAAAATGGCATAAAATAATCACTTAGCTCTGCACTTAATGTAGCGGAATGATTGAATGCCTTTTTATGCCCTGATTTATGCAAAATCGGTTCCGCTCCATTTTCATATCCAACATACTCACCATTAAAGGCATAATGGGTAAAATTCACGCTGTAATTTAAATGATAAATGCCTTTAGAAAGTGCGGTATCAAAATAGACCGTTTTAAATTTTTGCTTGCCAGAAGGTTGTAAAATCACTGAACGTTGGGGTAGTAAACCTTGGGCACCTTTAAGTCGTCCTAAATTACTGTAGTTACCTCGATCGTGTGAAGCATCGTTATAAAACAAACTTAATTCTTCTGGAAAACGGTTTTTACTGTATTCATTGGTAAAATAGTTAAAACCTAATGTGGTTTTTAAATCGATTTCTTTTGGCAACAAGAAAGTATGGCTGTTGTTTATATCAACAATATTTGCGACATTTTTAGTGATAAGTTTGTCTGCCACTTGCCAGCCAGCAAAAAAACCACCCTTAGGATAAATGGTTTTACCAATGTTATGTGCAGCCATTAAATTAAGATCAAGATAGCTGTTATTATTGAAGTTATAATTGACTTGGTAATTACGGTTTTCAATTTTGCGAGAACCAATTTTATTATCAAGGGTACGTATTTGTGCACCTAAGGTATGGCGATCATCGCTATATTCAAATTTTAACAAATGGCTACGTGAGCGAGATTGCAAACTACCCGGTTCAATTGGGGCAACACTATATTGATCTTTATTGCGTTCAAATGATTCGTCAGTTTCTTTAATTCCATCCTTACCGTTTTGGAGCTTTGTAATATCCTTAGGGTTTTTATTCTGTTCTAATAATTCTTTGAGAATTTCTTTTCTATCAGAATTGGAATAAATACTACACCCAAAATTTGAAAACCTTTTATCTACTAACTCAGGGTTTTTCTTGTTACAAGACCAATGATTTTTGCTTAAATCAGGTGCCCATTGCCCTTCAGGATTTAAAACATAACCTGCATTGCGGAAATAGGCTTCTTTTTCTTTCGCGAGAATATCCTGCCCTAATGATGCTAATCGTTCTCCGCCACCGATACGGTAATCTTGAGATACTTCACGTTGGCTATAACCATACACCACGCCTACATAGCCACCATTATCAAGCCATTTTCTGCCAGCCGCCATCGTCATAAAATTGGATTTAGTGGCATTGCTTCCTGTCATTCCTTTCAGAATAATGCCGGATGGTTTGTCATCGGTAATAACATCATTAACGCCTAATGTTCTAAAATTAGCACTGCCTGCTAACGCATTTATACCGCTTGATCCTGAAAAGTTGCTTTTATTAACATCTACACCTGCAATAAAATTAGGATCGATTGCCGCACCAAATTGAGAACTTCCGCCTGATTGACCAGAGTCTAAGGCTGTAGAATAGAAAGTTTGGGTTACACCATCAACCATCGTATTGACACGACCTAATCCATTTTCGCCACGAATATTTACAGAAACGACACCCGAGCCTTTATCTTGCTGAGTAAATGCACCAGGAATGCTCCGAATCACTTGGTCAATGGTTTGTGTTTCCTTAAAGACATTTTCACGCGTACTTTTGGCTTTGGCTTCAGTGAAAGGTTTTTTGTCATTTGATATCACTTTTTCTACGACATCAATTTGTCCTAATGTTTCTTCGGCTTGAGCTTGTGTAATCGTCATACCGATTGTATTGATTAGGCTAAGTGTAATTAAATTTAATTTTATAGCTTTCTTCATTATAGTTCCTATTTATTTTTGAGAAGGATTACGATTATCCATTTTATAAGAGGGATTTCAAGGAATGATTTAATGAAAATACCTAAAAATAATGAAAAAAATTAATTTTTAGAGAGGAAATATGTTGAGAAGATAAAGAAAAAGAAAGTTTGGTTTTTGCGAAATGGAGAAATTTATTCGCAAAATCAACCGCACTTTAATGGGTTAAAGCTCATTTTTGATAGTAGAAACATAAAAGAGAAAAATAGGAAATGACCGCAAAAGTGCGGTCATTTTTGGCGTAAATTTTATAGATTATAAAACAAAGGTACTAAGAACAACGCGCAAAGTGCGGCAATGATACCGTAAATGATCATAGGTATAATGGTTTTCTTAATAATTGTGCCTTCTTGGTTTGAAATATTTAACACAGAACTTACCGCTACAATGTTATTGATACATACCATATTCCCCATTGCCCCACCGACAGATTGTAAAGCAAGAACAAGTGCGACAGAAATGCCAGTTGTTTCTGCGGTAGAAAGTTGAACACTACCAAATGTTAGGTTGGATACGGTATTTGAACCTGAGAAAAACGATCCAATCGCACCTAAGAAAGAGGAGAAAATAGTCCAGTTACTACCAGAAATTTCAGCAAAAGTTCGACCAATAATTTTTACCATAGAATGTTCGCCACCCACTAACATTAGGTTTACCATCACTAAGGCACCAACTAAGGCAATAAATGGATTTTTAGATTGTTGTAAACTTGATACAAAAATCTGTTTAACATTTGAACTGGAAATTTTAAAGAAAGGAATCGCAATTAGCACTGTAATGACAAATGGAATTAATGCGGGTACATAAAGAAGTTTATAGCTTGATGAAACATTTGAGCCAAAAATATTTTTTAAGCTAAAGATTAAACCTTTACTAATTTCAAATAATCCTAACGAACCTAATGTGGTTGAGAACCAAATAGTTGCGTCATTCATCATTGCTTTGAATGGTAATTGATGAATACGAGTCACAATTAAAAATGCAATAAGTAAACCTGTAGGGAATAATGCTTTAACTACTTCTCCCGTACTTACCGCATTATTATCAAGGTTATTTGTTACTTTTGCTAAACCAATATTGCGATTCGCAGCCCATACGGAAATAAATAAGCCGATTGCCCCCCCAACGAGTGATGGAAATTCGTAATTGACTTGAGCAATCAAGAAATAAGGTACTACGCAACCTAGTACGCTAATATAGATAAATACGATGTTTTTACGAATATCATCCCAACTTACTAAGATACGAAGTGCTAATAATGGGATAATAAGTGCAGCAACGGAGTGTATAAATGCTGTAATAGACCCAATTTCTAAAATCATATTTTCTGATAATTTTAAAGCACCAAAACCAAACCAAGTTGGTGTACCTACCGCACCAAAGGATACGGGAACTGAGTTCATAATCAGTGCCAACATCGCCACTTTTAATGGATGAAAACCTAATCCCACTAAAATAGGTGCGGCAATTGCTGCTGGTGTACCAAAACCACTTGCACCTTCGATCATAAAGGCAAATGCCCAACCAATAATCATTAATTGTGCAACGGGATTTGGATTAATATTTCCTAACCATTTTCGCATAATATTCGTTGCGCCTGAAATTTCAGAGAAACGGTTAAAGAGAATCGCACCAAAAATTACTGTAATAGGAGTTTGTACCGCAACAATTGCAGAAACAACATTTGCACTAATAGTAACAATATCTGTATTAAAGTGTAAAAGATGAACGCCCATAACTAATGTCGCAATCCAAGGTAAGGCAACATAAGAAGGTAGCGCGTTTCTTTTTACCATAAGATAAATCAGTAAAACGATAGGAAAAATACTTAGAATAAAAGACAGCATAAAATATCCTCAGAGTTAGAGTAAAAGATGTGATGATTTTATGGATTTATATAAAAAAATCATATACCTATTTTAAGAAAATGTGATCAATATCTCATAAAATTTAACATTTTTTTTTCATTTTTTACATTTTTATTACTAATTTTTATTTATCCGATAATTAATAGAATAAAATGAAATATTGATTAGATGGATAGATAAAAATATACGTGCTGAATAAGCCAAGGATAGTGGTAATAATCAAAACAAGGAGAAACTACCCGAGATTTGGAGAAAGGTGTAGAGTGGCAGAGATAATTTCAATACTATCCAAGTAACAAATTGAGAAAATATTTTCTCAACTTGTTACTTTACATATATCAATAAAGTACTTATGCAAACTCATGTCATTTGTTAATTCAGGATGAAATGATGTTACCAGCATATTCTTTTCTTGAGCTGCAACGATTTTATTATTTACCGTTGCAAGAATATTGACTTTTTTACCAACACTACTGATAACAGGTCCTCTGATAAAAGTCATAGGAATTTTACCAACCCCTTTGCAATCTGCTTCTGTATAGAAACTTCCTAATTGGCGTCCATAGGCATTCCTCTCAACCACAATGTCCATCGTTCCAAAATGACTCTCTTTCTGAGAAGTAATCTCTTTAGCCAACAGAATCAAACCAGCACAAGTTCCAAAGACAGGAAAGCCAGAAGAGATAGCTTGTTTCATCGGTTCCAGCATATGCAGCTCTCTTAAAAGTTTTCCTATGGCGGTTGACTCACCGCCAGGTAGAATCAAACCTGATAAATTACTGTAATATTGTTGAAAATTTTTTAAATTTCTCAGTTCGACACTTTCAATTCCTAATTTTTCTAGCATTCGTGCATGTTCCGCAAAGGCACCTTGTAGAGCTAATATTCCGATTTTCATTTATTTTCCTCGCTCGGCCATGAGAATTTGGATTTCATTTTCATTGATACCAACCATGGCTTCACCTAAATCTTCGGAGATTTGTGCTAGGATTTGTGGATTTCGATAGTTAGTTACAGCTTTGACAATAGCGCTCGCACGTTTTATAGGATCTCCTGACTTAAAAATACCTGAACCAACAAAGACACCCTCTGCGCCAAGTTGCATCATCAAGGCTGCATCTGCTGGAGTTGCAATTCCTCCAGCTGCGAAGTTGACAACTGGCAATTTCCCATGGTTATGGACGTATTGAACCAATTCTACAGGAACTTGTAAATCCTTGGCCGCAACGTAGAGTTCGTCCTCACGTAAATTTTGAATGCGACGAATTTCTTGATTCATCATGCGCATATGGCGAACAGCTTGGACGATATCTCCTGTTCCTGGTTCTCCTTTTGTACGAATCATTGAAGCCCCTTCAGCGATACGACGCAAGGCCTCGCCCAAATCCTTGGCACCACATACAAAAGGTACTTGGAATTCTTTCTTGTCCACATGGAAACGGTTGTCAGCTGGAGAAAGCACTTCACTTTCATCAATATAGTCAATTTCAATAGCTTCCAAAATCTGAGCTTCAACGAAATGTCCAATTCTAACTTTTGCCATAACTGGAATGCTAACTGCTCCTTGGATTTCCTTGATCATCTTAGGATCGCTCATGCGAGAGACACCTCCAACAGCACGAATATCTGCAGGAATTCGTTCCAAAGCCATCACTGCAGCTGCACCAGCAGCTTCTGCAATGCGAGCTTGCTCAGGGTTTTGAACATCCATGATAACTCCACCTTTGAGCATCTGTGCTAAGTTTTTATTTAGTTCATAACGATTTTCAGCCATTTCTTTGTCCTCATTATTTGATTATTTGTATTGATAGCTACGTTTTTTATTGTAATGTAGAAAAGTCTTTAGAACAAGTTTGAAAAAATGCGTATATATTAAAAGGCATAATGTCTAGCGTGCTTAATTTCAGTTTTTTGTATAAACCAAGTGTAGAATGTCAGAAGGATTGTCCAATTTAATAATAGAAAAAAGCGCTACTTTAGCTGAAAGAATTTCGTCCTTAAGTGCTACAATAGTTATTAAAAACTTTGAAATGTTTTTAAAACCTTTTTTCTATGCGGTTAGATTTTCTGAAATTTAAGAAAAAAGGCTTGAAAGAGAGTTTACGCCTTCCTAGAGCTTGTGAAATTAACTTTATTAGATAAGCCATACAAAACATGGAAGCTAGTAATAATCTCTAGGATGGTAATGAGGGGCAATTGTCTCTATAATGCGCAAAATTTTGATAATGAAAGGATAATTTGTATGGGAGTGATTATTACTGTTGATGGGCCTAGTGGTGCTGGGAAAGGGACGCTTTGTTACGCGTTGGCTGAAAAGTTGGGCTATGCACTGTTGGATAGTGGGGCGATTTATCGCGTTACTGCATTGGCAGCGTTGCAACGTAAAACTGATCTAACAAATGAAACAGATTTAGCAGAATTAGCACGTCATTTAGATATTCAATTTATTCCTCAAAATGGCGAGGTAAACATTTTGCTTGCAGGAATGGATGTGAGCCGTTTAATTCGCACGCAAGAAGTGGCAGATGCTGCGTCAAAAGTAGCAGTTTTTCAAAAAGTGCGGTCAGCTTTGTTACAACTTCAGCAAGATTTTGCGAAAAATGATGGATTAATTGCGGATGGTAGAGATATGGGAACAGTTGTATTCCCAAATGCACAAGTAAAATTATTTTTAGATGCAAGTGCTGAAGAACGTGCAAAAAGACGCTATAAACAGTTGCAAAATAAAGGAATAAATGGTAACTTTGCACAGATTTTAGCCGAGATAAAAGAGCGTGATTTTCGTGATAGAAATCGTGAAGTTGCGCCGCTAAAACCAGCAGATGATGCTTTATTATTGGATAGCACAAGCTTGAGTATCGATGAAGTAATCGATCAAGCATTATCTTATATTCAAGAAAAGGTATCAGTTTAGATTTAACTGTTTGTTCAAGGAAGAATAAGCATTTATCCTCAACCCCGCATTTTATGGATTTTAATGTGGATGTTATTAACTTAAATTAAGAAGATTATTTATATGTCAGAATCTTTTGCTCAACTTTTTGAAGAATCATTAAAAGGCCTTGAAACTCGTCAAGGTTCAATCGTTGGCGGTACTGTAGTAGCTATCCAAAAAGGCTTTGTGCTTGTTGATGCAGGTTTAAAATCTGAGTCTGCAATTCCAGTTGCTGAATTTTTAAATGCACAAGGCGAACTTGAAATCCAAGTTGGCGATACTGTAAATGTTGCTTTAGATGCAGTTGAAGATGGTTTCGGCGAAACTAAACTTTCTCGTGAGAAAGCTGTTCGTCACGAATCTTGGATTGAATTAGAAAAAGCTTACGAAGAAAAAGCGACCGTTATCGGTTTAATCAACGGCAAAGTGAAAGGTGGCTTCACAGTTGAGTTAAACGGTGTTCGTGCATTCTTACCAGGTTCTTTAGTTGATACTCGTCCAGCGCGTGAAGCAGATCACTTACTTGGTAAAGAATTAGAATTCAAAGTAATCAAATTAGATCAAAAACGTAACAACGTTGTTGTTTCTCGTCGTGCAGTAATTGAATCTGAAAACAGCCAAGAACGTGAACAAGTATTAGAAAATCTTGTTGAAGGTTCAGAAGTTAAAGGTATCGTTAAAAACTTAACTGAGTACGGTGCATTCGTTGATCTTGGTGGTGTTGATGGTTTATTACATATCACAGATATGGCTTGGAAACGTGTTAAACACCCAAGTGAAATCGTAAATGTTGGCGATGAAGTAACTGTTAAAGTATTAAAATTCGATAAAGATCGTACTCGCGTATCTTTAGGCTTAAAACAATTAGGTCAAGATCCATGGGCAGCAATTGCTGAAAACCATCCTGTAAACAGCAAATTAACAGGTAAAGTAACTAACTTAACTGACTATGGCTGTTTCGTTGAAATCTTAGATGGCGTTGAAGGTTTAGTTCACGTTTCAGAAATGGATTGGACTAATAAAAATATCCACCCATCTAAAGTGGTTAGCTTAGGCGATACTGTAGAAGTAATGGTATTAGAAATTGATGAAGAACGTCGTCGTATTTCTTTAGGCTTAAAACAATGTAAAGCTAACCCTTGGACTCAATTTGCTGATACTCACAACAAAGGCGATAAAGTAACGGGTAAAATCAAGTCTATCACTGATTTCGGTATCTTCATCGGTCTTGAAGGTGGTATCGATGGTTTAGTTCACTTATCTGATATTTCTTGGAGTATTTCAGGCGAAGAAGCTGTTCGTCAATACAAAAAAGGTGACGAAGTGTCAGCTGTTGTATTAGCTGTTGATGCAGTAAAAGAACGTATCTCTTTAGGTATTAAACAACTTGAAGAAGATCCATTCAATAACTTCGTCGCAATCAACAAAAAAGGTGCGGTAGTATCTGCAACTGTTGTTGAAGCAGATGCTAAAGGTGCTAAAGTTGAATTAGCAGGAGGTGTTGAAGGTTATATCCGTTCTGCTGATTTAACAAATGAAGTAGCTGTTGGCGATGTTGTTGAAGCGAAATATACTGGGGTAGATCGTAAATCTCGTATTGTTCACTTATCAGTGAAAGCAAAAGATCAAGCTGAAGAAGCTGCGGCAGTTGCAAGTGTAAATAACAAACAAGAAGATATTGTTATTCCAAATGCAATGGCTGAAGCATTTAAAGCAGCTAAAGGTGAATAATTAATTCACGTAATAAGGCTGGGCTGATGTCCAGCCTTATTTGTTAGGAGTTATTGCTAATATATTTGTGTAATTTATTATCAATAGATCTTAATTTAAATAATATTAAGGAAGCATAGACGATGACTAAGTCAGAACTTATAGAAAAATTGTTAGCAAAACAGCCGACTTTACCTGCAAAAGAAATTGAAAATATGGTAAAAGATATTTTAGAGTTTATTTCTCAATCTCTTGAAAATGGTGATCGTGTTGAAATTCGAGGTTTTGGTAGCTTTTCTTTACATCATCGGCAACCACGTTTGGGAAGAAATCCGAAAACAGGCGATTCAGTAAACTTATCAGCTAAGTCTGTTCCATATTTTAAAGCGGGTAAAGAATTAAAAGCTAGAGTGGATGTTCAGGCTTAATTGATTAAAATTTAATTAAAATATTTTTGATTAAAAAGTTTATTTTGGGTTACAAATATTTTAAAGGAAAGGAAATGAAATGATTAAATATATTTTAGGCATTGTGATCTTTATTGCTATTGTGTTAGTTGCAATTACTATTGGTGCGAATAACGATCAGATTATTACATTTAATTATATTGTGGCAGAAAGTCAGTTTCAGCTTTCAAGCCTCGTTGCTATTTTATTTGGGTTAGGTTTAATTCTTGGTTGGTTAATTACTGCTTTTTTCTATATTAAGTTAAAATTAAAAAATATGGCACTAGCTCGTCAAGTGAAACGTCAGACTTTACAAATCAATGAATTGACGACTACGCGCGATAAGGTCGCTTAATGATAGAATTACTCTTTCTATTATTGCCTATTGCTGCTGCCTATGGCTGGTATATGGGGCGGCGTAGTGCGAAGAAAGATCAAGATGACATAAGTAATAAACTCTCCCGAGATTATGTTACGGGAGTGAATTTTTTACTTTCTAATCAAACTGATAAAGCTGTAGATTTGTTTTTAGATATGTTGCAAAAGCAAGAAATCGAAAATGAAATCGAAAGCCACTCCCAATTTGAAGCCGAGCTTACACTTGGTAATCTGTTTCGTTCTCGAGGCGAAGTTGATCGTGCATTGCGTATTCATCAAGCTTTAGATCTTAGTCCTAATTATACTTTTGAACAAAAATTACTTGCAAAACAACAGCTTGCTCGAGATTTTATGGTGGTTGGTTTTTTTGACCGAGCTGAGAATCTTTATATTTTACTAGTAGATGAACCTGAATTTGCAGAAAATGCTTTACAGCAACTTTTAGTGATTTATCAAAAAACAAAAGAATGGAAAAAAGCAGTCAATATTGCTGAAAAACTCGCTAAAATAAAGCCACAAGAGAATAATATTGAACTTGCGCAATGTTATTGTGAATATTCACAAAGTTTAGAGCCTGAAAGTGCGGTTGAAAAACGCAGTGTTTTACAAAAGGCTTTGTCGGTTTCTCCGACTTGTGTTCGCGCTTCTTTATTGCTTGCAAATTTAGCAATGCTTGACGGTCAATATCAACAAGCAGTAGAAATTTTAGAAAATGTTTTGGAGCAAAATCCAGATTATACGGGTGAAATTTTGTCACCTTTAAAACATTGTTATGAAGAATTAAATCAGTTAGATAATTTTGAGTTATTTTTAATTCGTGCAGGTCAAATTATTAATAATGATGAAGTAGAACTAGCTCTAGTCAAATTAATTGAAGAAAAAGATGGTAAGTCTGCTGCGCAAGCTAAGCTTTATCAACAACTTACAAAAAATCCAAGTACTTTAATTTTCCATCGTTTTATGCAGTATCAAATTGATGATGCAGAAGACGGGCGGGGAAAAGAAAGCTTAATTTTATTACATAAAATGGTTGGCGAAAGGATTAAGCAAACATCGCCTTATCGTTGTACAAATTGTGGTTATCAAATTCATAAGCTATTGTGGAATTGCCCATCTTGCCGTCAATGGGAAAGTATTAAACCGGTTTCAAATCAAGAACATAATTAATTGATACTCAGTGAGGTAACATTATGACAAGCAAAATTATTGTGGCATTGGATTATGAGAAAGAAGCAGAGGCTCTTGCTTTAGTTGATCAAATTGATCCAAGTTTGTGTCGATTAAAAGTGGGTAAAGAAATGTTTACTACACTTGGTATTAATTTTGTAAAACAATTACATCAACGTAACTTTGATGTTTTTTTGGATCTTAAATATCACGATATTCCAAATACGGTAGCAAGAGCAGTTCGTTCTGCTGCTGATTTAGGCGTATGGATGGTGGATTTACACGCAAGTGGTGGCTTGCGTATGATGGAAGAGGCGAAGAAAATTCTTGAACCTTATGGGAAAGATGCGCCATTGCTTATTGCCGTGACGGTATTAACCAGTATGGAAGATTTGGATTTATTACAAATTGGGATTAATGCATCGCCAATGGAACAAGTTTTACGCTTAGCTCATTTAACCCAACGGGCGGGTTTAGATGGTGTAGTCTGTTCCCCTCAAGAAGTTGAAATTTTACGTAATACTTGTGGTAAAGAGTTTAAATTAGTTACACCGGGGATTCGTCCAATAGGAACTGATTTTGGCGATCAACGACGTGTGATGACGCCTACTGCAGCAATTTGTGCAGGTTCAGATTATTTAGTTATTGGACGCCCTATAACTCAAGCGGATAATCCTGCGGAGGTTCTCCGTTCTATTAATGTATCTATTGGGTAATCATAATGTCAGATTCTGTTTTAGTGTATTCTACAGATGTGGGGCGAATTAAAGAGGAAAAGGCTTCTGTAGTTCGCCCAAAAGGAGACGGTGTTGTACGTATCCAAAAACAAACAAGTGGTAGGAAAGGTGCGGGTGTATCGGTTATAACTGGTTTAGATTTATCTGACGAGGATTTGAAAAAATTAGCTGTAGAATTAAAGAAACGTTGTGGATGTGGCGGATCAGTTAAAAATGGTATTATTGAAATTCAAGGGGAAAAACGAGATTTGCTCAAGCAATTATTAGAGCAAAAAGGGTTTAAAGTTAAATTATCAGGTGGATGATTAAGAAGGCAACATTAGTGCCTTTTTTGTTATAGGTTTAAAATTTCTTTGACGAAAGGAATTGTGAGATTTCGTTGTGCTTGCAATGATGCTTTATCTAGTAGATCAAGTGCTTCAAATAAAGTATGCATATCTCGTGCTAGTCGTGTAATTAAAAAATTTGCAGTTTCGTCAGATAATTGGAATCCTCGTTGGTAAGCTGTATGCTGTAGTACTTCGACTTTTTGTTCATCTGTTAATGAATTTAATTGATAAATTTCGCCCCAAGTCAAGCGAGAGTTTAAATCAGGTAATTTTACAGAAAGTGCGGAAGGCGATTTATCTGCACTAATTAGTAAAAGCGTTTTCCCACTTGCTTTAATTCGATTGAATAGATCAAAAATAGCTAATTCCCATTCATCATTTCCTATGACGCTTTGTAAATCATCTAAGCATACTAATTCTTGCTGTTCTAAATTTTCAAGAACTGCGGTAGAAAAATATTGAGATTTGCTAAGGGGTACATAAATAGCAGTACGTTGATTGATTAAATATTCGTTACTGAATGCTCTAAGTAAATGGGTTTTACCAGAGCCTTTATCTCCCCAAATATAGAAAAACGGTTGTTTTAAATCAGATGAATTTTTGCGTAAAGAATCGAGCAATAAAAGATTATTATCGCCGTAAAAGTTTTCTAATGTGGCATCATCAATTTGATGAATGGGTAAGGGAAGCTGCTTATTCAAATGTTTATGTAGTACAGATTAAGTAAGAAAGGGCTAAATGATAATTTAACCCTTTGAAATGAGGATTATTCTACTTCATTTTTTGCTTTCGGTAAAACAAGGTTTAAGATGATAGCAACAATCGCACATAAGCTGATACCTTTTAGTGATACGTTACCCACATCTACAAACATATTGCCGATACCAAATGTCATTACAACAGAAATAATACATAGATTACGCGCTTCGGTAACATCAACTTTGCCACGAATTAAGGTGCTAATGCCCACGACTGCGATTGAACCGAAAACAAGCATCATAATTCCACCCATTACAATCGTTGGAATGGTTGATAGGAATGCGCCTACTTTTCCACAGAATGAAATCGCAATAGCCCAAACTGCAGCCCAAGTCATAATATTTGGGTTAAAGTTGCGTGTTAGCATCACAGCACCAGTAACTTCCGCATAAGTCGTATTAGGCGGACCGCCCACTAAAGAAGCTGCAGCAGTAGCGACGCCATCGCCTAATAAAGTGCGGTGTAATCCTGGTTTTTTTAGAAAATCTTTACCTGTCACAGAGCTAATCGCCATAATACCACCAACGTGTTCTACGGCAGGGGCAATAGCAATTGGTAACATATAAAGAATAGCTTCTAGGTTAAATTCAGGTGTCGTTAATTTGGGCAAACTGAACCAAGGTGCATCAATAACTGGTTGGAAATTAATTAAACCCAGAAACAAACACAAAATATAGCCTACGGTAATACCGAACATTATTGGAATAAGTTTCATCAATCCTTTGGCAAATACAGCCACAGATAAAGTGGTAAGAAGCGTTACCATTGAAACTAATACTGCGTCGTTATAAGCATAGTTACTGTTTTTACCTAATGACATATCCACCGCAATAGGTGCAAGCCCCATGCCAATGATAATAATTACTGGCCCAACAACCACTGGTGGGAAAAAACGTTGTAGTGCTTCTGCTCCCCGTAATTTTACTAACGTACTCAAGGCGAAATAAACAAGCCCAGTAAACGCTAAACCGCCCATCGTAGTCGCAATACCCCAAGTTTGAACACCATATTGAATGGGCGCGATAAAGGCAAAAGATGATGCCAAGAAAATAGGCACTTGTTTGCCTGTACAAAATTGGAAAAGTAGAGTGCCAACGCCTGCTGTTAATAATGCCGTATTGGAATCAAGGCCTGTAATTAATGGTACAAGAACAAGCGCACCAAATGCGACGAAGAGCATTTGTAGGCCAACGAAAGATTGTTTTAATTTGCTTTGATTTTCCGAAGGAAAAGAAGAAGTTTGGTTTGTCATTTAGTTTCAACTCTCTGTTTGAATTAACTTAAAAGTGCGGTCAGTTTTTCTTGTGTTTCACGCACGGAAAAAAGACGGCTTAAATGCCGTCTTGTTTTGGGGATTATTTTGTCCCAAAAATTTTATCGCCCGCGTCACCAAGACCCGGAATAATGTAACCTTGTTCATTTAAATGGCTATCAATAGAAGCGCAGTAAAGTTCAATGTCAGGATGTGCAGCCTCAAGAGCTTTAATTCCTTCTGGTGCAGCCACTAACACTAATACTTTGATATGTTTACAACCCTTTGCTTTTAAAAGATCGAGGGTGGCAATCATAGAACCGCCTGTTGCAAGCATTGGATCGACAACAATTGCAAGACGTTCTTCTAAATCGCTGGCTAATTTTTGAAAATAAGGGACTGGCTTAAGGGTTTCTTCATTACGGTAGATTCCCACTACACTGATACGTGCGCTTGGTACATGTTCAAGTACACCATCCATCATACCTAAACCTGCACGTAAAATTGGCACAACCGTTACTTTTTTACCTTTAATTCGATCAATTTCTACAGGGCCATTCCAACTGTTGATCGTTACTTTTTCAGTTTCTAAATCAGAGGTTGCTTCATAGGTTAATAGGCTACCAATTTCTGTTGCCAGTTCACGGAATTTTTTTGTATCAATCTCAGCTTCACGCATCACACCTAGTTTGTGTTTTACAAGTGGGTGTTTTACTTCAACTAGTTTCATTTTCACTCTCCTTTTGACTCTTAAAAAACAAATTAACGAATTTTAGATTAAAAACATACAAAATGGTAGAGTTTAATAAAAATATTCTGATGGTTTTATAAATTTGATAGGGAAATTGTGAGGGGAAAACACAATATTTTTAAACTGGTCGAATACTTTCTACATCTAATTTTGCATCGAACTCATTGAGCAGAATTTGTAATTTACTATCTTTTTGCAATTCATTTTGAGCTTTTTCCCGCAATGCTTGATAAATATTACGGCGATATTCAATTGGCGTCGTGACATTGCTATCATCAAGATTGATTGTTAATCGAATATCTTTACCTTGCAATTTACTTAAAGCTTCAACCAAATTTTTTATACTTCTGTCTTGGCGTAAATGAGATTTTTCTGAATGTAGTCCAAGATTGATTTCATCATCGGTTTTGCTTTGTAAGAAACAATTTAACGCTAATTCTTTGCTAAATCCTGTTACGCCAGAACGTTCAACTATATCTGCCCACTCATCTTGTTGTTGAGTTTGGGTGATGATTTTTAAACGTAATTCAGGCGTAATATCTTTTAAAATCGCCTGTTTTATATCGGAAGGACGAACACCTGTATCGGCTTTAGCAAGTTCTGGATTGCTCCATTCCCAACGATAGGTGTCAGCACTCAAGATTTCTTGTTCATCTTGAGCCACTTCTGCATTATCATCACTTGAATTTTCTTCTGTGCTATTTTCTTGTGGAGCTTGTGCGGCATTTGGTGGTGATGTTGGCTTTTCTATGTGCTTGGGCTTTGGTTCAGTCATTTCTCGCACGGGAAGTGCGGTCATTTTTTTATGAGATTTTTCTTCGTCCAGTTCTTGGATATGATGTAAAGTTTCACTTACTGCAGCTAATGATTCAGCTTTGTGTTCTTGACGTTCTTGGTTTTCGAGTTGTGTTAAATGTTCTAGCGCATCTAAAGCCGAAAGGCTTGCCAAATTTGGAATGCTCGTTTTATTTGGTTTTGCTTGAGAATAAGCTGATTTTATACTTTGCGACAGTACTGGCACATCTACATAATTACCAGTATTTTCAACCGCACTTGGCGTTGATGGCGGTGGAGTAATTGTAGTGTTAGCCTTTGGTACTGCCGTAAGGAACTTTGGGTGGAATGCCAATGCCCTCAATAATGTCATTTCTGCTCCAATACGACGATTTGGCGCATTTGATAAATCTTTTCTACCAGAAATGATCACTTGATAAAAAAACTGAACATCTTCTGGAGAGATATGTTTGGCTAAAAATGAAAAATGTTCATTGTTATCTGAAGATTTTTGTGGAAGAAGTTGCATGAGTGCAATTTGATGTAATTTTTCTGCACATTCGCCAAGTAATTTATCCCAATCGCCTGCTGCATCTGCAACTCTTTGCAGTGTTCTCATTAAGAGTTCGCCATTGCCTTGGTGTAAGGCGTATAAAATATCAACAGAATAGTTATCATCAAGCAACCCTAACATATTGCTTACAACACTATTCGTAACTTGTCGGTCGCCCATTGCAATGGCTTGATCCGTTAAACTTAAACTATCACGAATACTTCCTTGCGCCGCTTTTGCAAGTTTAACTAATGCAGGCTCTTCAAAAGGAATATTTTCTTGCGTCAGAATATGGGCAAGATGCTGGGAGATTTGGGTTTCATCTAATGCTTTAAGATGAAATTGTAAACAGCGCGAAAGAATAGTTACAGGTAATTTTTGTGGATCCGTTGTCGCGAGTAAGAATTTTACATATTCTGGTGGTTCTTCCAAAGTCTTGAGCAACGCATTAAATGAATGACGAGATAGCATATGGACTTCATCGATTAAGTAAACCTTAAATCTGCCCACAACAGGTTTATATTGCACGTTATCCAATAATTCACGCGTGTCTTCAACTTTTGTGCGAGATGCCGCATCAATTTCAATTAAATCAATGAAATTGCCTTGCTCGATCGCTTTACAATTTTCACATTCTCCACAAGGGGTTGCTGTTACGCCGTGAACACAATTTAATCCTTTTGCGAATAATCTAGCAATAGAGGTTTTTCCTACACCACGCGTACCAGAAAAGAGATAGGCGTGATGTAGTCGATTATCTTTTAATCCATTTGCTAATGCCGTGATAATGTGTTCTTGCCCAACGACATCAGCAAATGTTTTTGGTCGCCATTTTCTGGCTAAGACTTGGTAGCTCATCGAATCCTTAATTAGTGACCTTCAAAATTGACGAGTGTATAGCAATCAACGCCCAAATTATTTAAGCGTTTTTCGCCACCTAATTCAGGTAAATTAATCACAAATGCAGCGTGTTTTACAGTTCCACCTAAACGTTGCACTAATTTTACCGTTGCTTCAACGGTGCCACCTGTTGCTAATAAATCATCAATAATTAAAACATTATCTCCTTGTGAAATTGCATCAACGTGCATTTCTAAAGTATCTTGACCATATTCTAATTGATAAGATTGCGAAATAGTCTCACGTGGTAATTTTTTAGGTTTACGTACTAATTCAAAAGGTAAACCTAAGGCTAAAGCTACTGGTGCGCCAAAAATAAAACCACGAGATTCAGTTCCAAGTACTTTTGTGATTCCTTTGTCTCGATATTGTTCCACAATAAGATCTATTGTTGCTTTAAAAGCTGCTGGAACTTCTAAAAGGGTCGTAATGTCGCGGAAGATAATGCCTTCTTTTGGATAGTTAGGAATTGATTTGATAGAAGATTTAATTAAATCAAGTTGTGTAGTCATAAATAATGCTCAAAAGTGCGGTAAAAAAATAAACGTTTTTAGATTGGCATTCTATCATAAAAAAATAGAAAGAGAGGAAAATAAAAATCCCCAATTGGGGATTTTTATTTAGGCTGGAATTTTTAATCTTAGCCGAATTAAAAATTCTTCAATAAGAATTATTTTTTCTTCGCTTTTGCATTTGGAAGGTCAGTGATTGAGCCTTCAAATACTTCCGCAGCTAAACCAACAGACTCGTGTAAAGTTGGGTGAGCGTGGATAGTTAATGCAATATCTTCTGCATCGCAACCCATTTCAATTGCCAAACCAATTTCGCCTAATAATTCCCCACCATTAGAACCTACGATTGCACCGCCAAGTACGCGATGTGTATCTTTATCAAAGATTAACTTCGTCATACCTTCTGAACATTCAGAGGCAATTGCACGGCCTGATGCAGCCCAAGGGAATTTAGCGACTTCGTAGTTTAAACCTTCTTGTTTACATTCTTTCTCGGTTTTACCTACCCAAGCCACTTCTGGTTCAGTATAAGCTATGGATGGAATCACTTTAGGATCGAAGTAGTGTTTTTGTCCCGCAATGACTTCTGCGGCAACGTGACCTTCGTGAACACCTTTATGTGCTAACATTGGCTGACCTACAATATCCCCAATTGCGTAGATATGTGGCACGTTGGTACGCATTTGTTTATCAACGTGAATAAAACCACGATCATCCACTTCAACGCCAGCTTTACCTGCATCAATCAATTTACCATTTGGCACACGACCGATAGCAACTAGAACCGCATCATAACGTTTTGTGTCATTGCATGCTTTGCCTTCCATTGAAACGTAGATGCCATCATCTTTTGCTGCAACTGCCGTCACTTTGGTTTCAAGCATTAACTTAAATTTTTTCTCAACTTGTTTAGTGTAAATACCAACAACATCTTTATCTGCTGCAGGAATCACTTGGTCGAACATTTCAACAACTTCAACTTCAGAACCTAAAGCATTGTATACAGTACCCATTTCTAAGCCGATGATACCACCGCCCATAATAAGTAGTTTTTTCGGTACTTCTTTTAATTTAAGCGCATCTGTTGAATCCCAAATACGTGGATCTTCGTGTGGGATAAAGGGTAATTGAACTGGACGAGAACCTGCCGCAATAATGGCATTGTCGAATTTAACAGTCGTTGGATTTCCATCGCGATCACGCGCAACTAATGTATGAGGATCGGTAAAAGCCGCTAAACCTTCAACAACAGTCACTTTACGCGCTTTTGCCATTCCCGCTAAACCGCCTGTTAATTTAGCAACAACGGCTTCTTTTCCTGCACGAACTTCATCTAGATCAATGCGTGGTTCACTAAAGTAAATACCATTTTTATTAGCATGCTTTGCTTCTTCAATTACTTTTGCAACGTGTAATAACGCTTTAGATGGAATACAACCTACGTTTAAACACACCCCACCTAAGGTTGAATAACGCTCAACAATAACAGTTTCTAATCCTAAATCCGCACAACGGAATGCGGCTGAATAACCTGCAGGACCTGCACCAAGTACAACGACTTGGGTTTTAATTTCTTTACTCATTTTTACCTCGTAAAAACGTTAAAAATATTGACCGCACTTTTACGGTCTTTGTAGTCTTTGTAGGGTGGGCTTCAGCCCACCAAAGATTTCTAATAGATCTCATTAATAGGTGGGCTTAAAGCCCACCTAAGTATTACATTACTAAGCGGCGTAAATCTGCTAAAACAGAGCCAAGATAGTTAATGAAACGAGCACCATCCGCACCATCAATGACACGGTGGTCAAATGATAATGACATCGGAAGAATTAAGCGTGGCGCAAATTCTTTACCGTTCCATACTGGCTCCATTGATGATTTAGACACACCGAGGATAGCTACTTCTGGCGCATTTACGATTGGCGCAAAATGGGTTGTACCAATACCACCAAGACTTGAAATGGTAAAACAGCCACCTTGCATATCTGATGCAGTCAATTTGCCTTCACGTGCTTTTTTCGACACTTCCATTAATTCACGTGAAAGTTCAATAATGCCTTTCTTGTTTACATCTTTGAATACTGGAACGACTAAGCCATTTGGCGTATCTACAGCAACACCAATATTAATGTATTTTTTCAAGATTAAACGTTGTGCATCTTCGGTAATTGAGCTGTTGAAACGAGGGTAGGCTTCTAATGCTTTTGCCGCTGCTTTCATAATAAACACAACTGGCGTGATTTTTACACCAAGTTTTTGTTTTTCTGCTAATACATTTTGTTCTTTACGGAAGGCTTCTAAATCAGTGATATCTGCTTTATCGAAGTGAGTAACGTGTGGAATTATTACCCAGTTACGATGTAAGTTAGCACCTGAAATTTTGTTGATACGACTTAATTCAACTTCTTCAATTTCACCAAATTTACTGAAATCAACTTTTGGCCACGGTAATAAGCCTAAGCCAGCACCGTTTGCTACGCCATTGCCTGATGCTTGGGCTGTTGCACCGCTTTCATAGGCTTTAACTGCGGTCTTCACATAAGCTTCGATATCTTCTTTAACGATACGACCTTTACGACCTGTACCTTTTACTTTATCTAAGTTTACGCCAAATTCACGTGCTAAACGACGAATTACAGGTGTTGCGTGTGCATAGCCTGTACTTGCTTCTACTTGTTCTTGGCTTAATCCAGATACGTTGTTATTTGATTGAGGTGCTTGTGCAGTAGGTGCAGGAGCTGCTGCCTGTGGTGCTGATGTTGAAGCTGATGTTGCTGCTGGAGCTGCGCCTGCTACTTCAAAACGCATAATTAATGAACCAGTTGAAACTTTATCGCCTGATTTCACTAGAATTTCTTTTACCACACCACCGAATGGAGCAGGAACTTCCATTGAGGCTTTATCGCCTTCAACGGTAATTAAAGATTGTTCTTCAGTGATTGTATCGCCAACTGCGACCATAATTTCGGTTACATTGACTTCATCGCCACCAATATCTGGCACATTCACATCTTTGATTGCAGATGTTGTAGCAGCTACAGGCTCAGCAGTTTGAGCAGGTGCTGTTGCAGCAACTGGAGCAGCTGATGCTGTTTCAAATTTCATAATCAATTTGCCAGTTGAAACTTTGTCACCGACATTGATTAAAATTTCTTTTACCACACCTGCGATTGGAGCAGGAACTTCCATTGAAGCTTTATCGCCTTCAACATTAATGATCGATTGATCAACTTCAACGCTATCGCCCACTTTAACCATAATTTCAGTAACATTGACTTCATCAGATCCAATATCTGGCACATTTACTTCCACAATAGCTGAAGCCGTTGGTGCGGTAGCAGCCACTGGTGCAGTAGGTGCATCAGCTGCTGGTGCAGCACCTGCCGCTTCTAATACAAGCATTGGAGTACCAGTTGAAACTTTATCGCCCACTTTGACTAAAACTTCTTTTACAACACCAGCTTCTGGTGCAGGGACTTCCATTGAAGCTTTATCGCCCTCAACGTTAATAATGGATTGATCAACAGAAATGGTATCTCCCACATTTACCATCACTTCTGTTACGGTAACTTCATCGCTACCAATATCTGGAATATTAATTTGTTTTGACATTTGTTTGTTCCTTTTAAAGTGCGGTCAAAATTTACCAAAATTTTAACCGCGTTCTTATCAATTACGCATAAAGCGGATTGATACGATCCACATTTAAGCCAAATTTTGCAATCGCATCAGCCACTACTTTAGTAGTAACTGTACCTTCTTTTGCTAATTGTGAAAGTGCTGCAACCACCACATAACGAGCATCGACTTCAAAGTGTTCACGTAAGTTTGCACGGCTATCTGAACGACCGAAACCATCTGTACCTAATACGTGATAGTGACGATTTGGAACAAACGCACGAATTTGATCAGCGTAACCTTTCACATAGTCAGTTGAAGCAACTGTTGGTAAATCAGCTAATACTTGAGTAACATAAGGCACACGTTGTGTCTCTGTTGGGTGTAATAAGTTCCAACGTGCCGCATCGTGGCCTTCACGAGCTAATTCATTGAAAGATGGGGCAGAGAATACATCAGCGGTTACGCCATAATCATTTGCAAGAATTTGTGCTGCTTCACGCACGTGACGCATAATTGCACCAGAACCTAACAATTGAACTTGACCTTTGCCTTTTTTACCTTCCACTGTTTCAAATTTATATAAACCTTTACGGATACCTTCTTCCGCACCAGCAGGCATTGCAGGTTGATCCATAACTTCATTTAATGTAGTCATATAATAGAACACATCTTCTTGTTTTTCGCCGTACATACGGTTAATACCGTCTTGCATAATTACAGCGACTTCAAATGCGAATGATGGATCGTAAGTAACGCAATTAGGAATAACGCCCGCTTGAATATGGCTGTGACCGTCTTCGTGTTGTAAACCTTCTCCATTTAAGGTTGTACGACCAGAAGTACCCCCTACCATAAAGCCACGCGCTAATTGGTCTCCCGCTGCCCACATTAAATCGCCCACGCGTTGGAAACCAAACATTGAGTAATAGATGAAGAATGGAATCATTGGTTGGTTATTGACAGAATATGAATTCGCAGCTGCTAACCAAGATGCTGTTGCACCTAATTCATTGATGCCTTCTTGTAGCACTTGACCATCTTTCGCTTCACGGTAGTAAGCCACTAAATCACGATCTGAAGGCACATAGTTTTGACCGTGAGGATTATAAATACCAACTTGACGGAATAAACCTTCCATACCGAAAGTACGCGCTTCATCCGCAATCATTGGAACGATAGTTTTACCAATATTTTTATCTTTTAATAGGATGTTTAATGCACGAGTGAACGCCATAGTGGTTGAAATACCACGAGGTTGTTCTTCTAATAATGCTTTAAACTCTTCTAATGCAGGAACTTTATATTCAACATCAAATTTAGTACGACGAGCAGGAACATAGCCGTTTAATGCTTTACGGTGGCCATGTAAGTATTCATACTCAGGAGTGCCTTCAGCAAATTTAATGTATTCCAATTTTTCGACTTGTTCATCGGTTAATGGTAGTTCAAAGAAGTCACGGAAACCTTTAAGGCTTTCGTAAGACATTTTTTTAGATTGGTGAGCGGTGTTTTTACTTTCCGCTTCAGGAATTTTATAACCTTTAACTTGATGGGCTAAAATTACAACTGGTTTCGTTGCATTTTGTGCTTTTACATAGGCTGCATATAATTTTTCGCTATCGTGTGCGCCACGGCGTAATGCCCAAATTTCATCATCGGTCATATCTGCTACTAATGCCGCAGTTTCTGGGTAACGACCGAAGAAGTGTTCACGAATATACGCACCATCTTTAGATTTAAAGGTTAAATAGTCGCCATCAACCACTTCCATCATTAACTGAGTTAATTTACCTGAAGTATCTTTAGCGAATAATTTATCCCAATCGCTTCCCCATAAAACTTTAATCACTTCCCAGCCCGCACCAGTAAATAATCCTTCTAATTCTTGAACGATTTTACCGTTACCATTCACAGGGCCATCTAAACGTTGTAAGTTACAGCTAATAGTGAAGATTAAGTTATCTAATTTTTCACGTGCTGCGAAAGTTAATGCTCCTTTAGACTCAATTTCATCCATCTCGCCATCGCCTAAGAAAGCATAAACTTTTTGATCTTTGGTATCTTTTAAGCCACGGTTATCTAAGTATTTTAAGAAACGCGCTTGATAGATGGCGTTTACAGGGCCTAATCCCATAGAAACCGTAGAGAATTGCCAAAATTCAGGCATTAATTTAGGGTGTGGATATGAAGATAAACCGTCCGTAAAGGCTTCTTGACGGAAGTTATCCATTTGTTCTTCAGTTAAACGACCTTCTAAGAAAGCACGCGCATACATACCTGGTGCTGCATGGCCTTGGAAGAAAATTAAGTCGCCACCGTTTTTCTCTGTTGCAGCTTTGAAGAAGTGGTTATAACACACTTCATACATAGTTGCAGCAGATTGAAAAGTGGAAATATGACCACCTAAGTCAAGATCTTTCTTCTGACTGCGTAAAACCATTGCGATCGCATTCCAACGTACTGCTGAACGAATACGACGTTCGATGGCGTGATCACCTGGATAAGCAGGTTGCTCAGCCACAGGAATAGTATTCACGTAATCAGTGGTTACCCCTGTTGGCAATGAAACACCACTTGTGCGTGCTTGACCAATAACTTGCTCAACGATATATTGAGCACGTTCAACGCCCTCTTCACGAATTAATGAATCTAATGATTGCAACCAATCTTGTGTTTCGATTGGATCAACGTCATTTTTTAAAATCTCAGACATAGGTTTTCCTTAATCTGTTTTGAGTGAATATTAGTTTAGACAAGGCTAAACACGAATACGGCAACATTTGCTTTTCACAAACATTTAACAAATCTTGTAAATTTTAGAAGATTTTTTGAGATAAAGATAGTGAATTTTCATCAAATCATCATATCAAATCAGCTTTGGCGTAAATAATTATTTGAAAGTGCGGTAATTTTTTCGTGTTTTTTTGTTCGCTAAAATAACCAGTAAAATATTGCATTCCAGTTGGCTTTGCTTTAAAGTTTTTTCAAATTTTTTTCAAAAAGGAATCAGCAATGCAGACAACAACTCGAACCCTCACTCAACACAAACGTATTGCACTTGTGGCTCACGATAGCTGCAAAAAAAATTTACTGAATTGGACGCAAAAACACAAAGAGGCTCTTAAGCCTCATATACTTTATGCAACAGGTACGACTGGACATATTTTAGAACGAGAAACAGGTTTAAGCATTCAATCTTTATTAAGTGGTCCGATGGGCGGCGACCAACAACTTGGAGGATTAATCGCAGAAAAGAAAATTGACATGATGATCTTCTTTTGGGATCCAATGAATGCCGCACCACACGATCCTGATGTAAAAGCCCTCATGCGTATTGCAACAGTGTGGAATATCCCTGTCGCTATTAATCAAAGTTCTGCAGATTTTCTTTTAACTTCAGTTTTATTTGAACAAGATGTGGAAATTGACGTGCCAGATTATGAAGGGTATTTAAAAGAGCGTTTAGCTTAAACTGCAACGAAAATTTACCGCACTTTATAGTTGTAGGGTGGGCTTTAGCCCACCAATTAACCATAAAAAATGAATAAAAACGGTGGGCTGAAGCCCACCCTACGATACTGAAAAACGCGAACAAAATTTATCGCCCTGTTTTAGTTATCTCCCAAATCCCCCCATTACAAGTATAAAGAGTACCATTTTCAATTGTTCTTCTGGGATTGGCTTGCCGTTTAGTTTCAATTCGTTATTCTCTAAAGCAAGCGTTAATGTGACGGTTTTATCGGTGTTTACGATAATGCCATTTACTTCGCCTTCAGCAACTAATTCATCTATTCTGTAAACTAAATCTTGCTTTTGGTTTTCTGGTGTGAATTTAGATAACAATGAAATTGTAGTTTCTTTATTCACATCAAAATTGATGGAAAAATCTTTGAATTGTTTGTATAAGCCACTACGCATTAAATCAAATTTAGGATTTGGCACTAAAGCAATGTTCAGATCTAATGCTACTTTGCCTTTTTCATCAGAAATAGAAAGAGGGGCAAACTTAATTTGAGGCTGATTATTTGCAATGACCATGCCTGCTTGTTGTAATTTTTGCACCAATGGTTTAGGTAACGGCATATCTGAATCAGCCTTGCCTATTGCTACTAAAATGTTTAAAAGTTCTTGTAATGCATTGCCATCAATGTGATTCAATTCTAGGTTGTTGGTAAATTTCCCTAAATTTTTGCCATTAATATGTAGTTCATCCATATTAGTTTTACTGATGATGTTTACTGTGTCGTCATCAACTTGAGTCATTAAATCTGATTGGCTATTTTTCTGAATCAGAGAAAATTTTTCTCCTGTCTCTGCAAACTCGGTATTTTGCTCAAAATAACCAATTTTGCTATTGAGGTTTCCACTATAAATAAATGGCCATTTTGTATTTTGTAATGCGCCTTGTACGACAAGATCTTTTATTTTAATTGATGAAGCAGTTGAAACTGCATGATTTGGGTCATTTGAATTAAATGCATCTACAGATAGCGTATAATGGCTGGGTTCATTTTTGTCTAAATCAACATTTAATACGATATTTGACCAATCAAAATCTGCCTTAGATTGTTCATTGTGATATTGTCCCGATGCAAGTTTTAATTCCGCATTACCGTTTAAGGCATAATTCATTGCGAAATTCAGTTGTAGCGGTTTTTCTGATTTTGTGACGTCAAAAAGTGCCTGAGTTGTTGCATTTTTTCCTAACAAGGTTTGGCTTGAGAAAATGGTTGGAACGAAATTCAGTTTTGCCACACGATCAAGCGGCAAAGGCCCGTGATAAAGTATTGATGATAAAGGAATAATGATCGTTTCATTTGCTTTATGAATTTCAATTTGATCTTGAATATGAGACGCAAATAATCCTCTGTCATATTTTATATTTTTATAAAAAATTTTACTTTCTTCTAATGCCTCAGTTTTGGCAAATAGTTGATTTAATTGTTTTAGTTGATGTAAATATTCTTCTTCAGCTTTTTTCCCTGTAAACCATGCACTGGTACACCAAACAGCAGCAAGCGCAACGACTACGCCTGCAGCAATTTTTGATTTTTTCATTTATTTCTTTCCTATTTTAAAGTAAAAATTTTCGCCAAATTTATCACAAATCCCTTTTTCTTGCCTGAAAATTTTTGTTTTCCCCTTGAAGTTCATCATTTGAGACTTATTTTGAAAAACAAGAACGGAAATTACCGCACTTTAAGAAATAAAAAATTTTTAAAATTTTCTCTTGAAATGCGAAAGAATATCCACATCTTAAAACTCGTAATAAATTACCCTGAATTTTAAAATTTTTACTAGGAGTACAAAATGGGAAAAATTATTGGTATTGACTTAGGTACAACAAACTCTTGTGTAGCTGTAATGGACGGCGACAAAGCTCGTGTAATTGAAAATGCAGAGGGTGCGCGTACCACTCCATCAATCATTGCATATACAGATAACGAAACTTTAGTGGGTCAGCCAGCAAAACGTCAAGCAATCACTAACCCGAAAAATACATTGTTTGCTATTAAACGTTTAATTGGTCGTCGTTTTGAAAGTGAAGAAGTTCAACGCGATATTAAAATTATGCCTTTTGAAATTACTCGTGCTGACAATGGCGATGCTTGGGTCAATGTAAAAGGCGATAAATTAGCACCGCCACAAATCTCTGCTGAAGTGTTGAAAAAAATGAAAAAAACGGCAGAAGATTTCTTGGGCGAGTCTGTAACAGAAGCGGTAATTACCGTTCCTGCATACTTTAACGATGCACAACGTCAAGCAACGATTGATGCAGGTAAGATCGCTGGTTTAGACGTTAAACGTATCATTAATGAACCAACAGCGGCTGCGTTAGCGTTCGGTTTAGGTTCAAGTAAAGAGAACCAAGTGATCGCAGTTTATGACTTAGGTGGTGGTACATTCGATATTTCAATCATCGAAATTGATAACTTTGATGGCGAACAAACTTTCGAAGTATTGGCAACGGGGGGGAACACTCACTTAGGCGGGGAAGACTTTGATAACCGTGTAATTGATTACATCATTGATGAATTCAAAAAAGAACAAAACATCGATTTACGTAATGATGCGATGGCATTACAACGTGTGAAAGAAGCGGCAGAGAAAGCAAAAATTGAACTTTCATCAGCGCAATCTACCGAAGTCAATTTACCTTACATCACTGCAGATGCGACTGGCCCTAAACATTTAGCATTAAATATCACTCGTGCAAAATTAGAAGCATTGGTAGAAGATTTAGTGGCAAGCTCAATTGAGTCACTTACAACTGTATTAAAAGATGCTGGTAAAGGTGTAAGTGAAATCCACGATATTATTCTTGTGGGTGGCCAAACTCGTATGCCACTTGTACAACAAAAAGTGGCTGAGTTCTTTGGTAAAGAAGCTCGTAAAGATGTAAACCCTGATGAAGCGGTGGCAATCGGTGCGGCAGTACAAGGTGGTGTATTAAAAGGCGATGTGAAAGACATTCTTTTATTAGATGTTACTCCATTATCACTTGGTATCGAAACCATGGGTGGCGTGATGACCACTTTAATTGAGAAAAACACCACGATTCCAACCAAAAAATCGCAAGTATTCTCAACAGCAGAAGATAACCAAAGTGCGGTAACTATTCACGTTCTTCAAGGTGAACGTAAACGTGCGGCAGACAATAAATCTTTAGGTCAATTCAACCTAGAGGGTATTAATCCTGCACCACGTGGTATGCCACAAATCGAAGTAACATTTGATATCGATGCAAACGGCGTAATCAACGTATCGGCAAAAGATAAAAATACGGGTAAAGAGCAACAAATTCGTATTCAAGCATCTTCTGGTTTATCTGATGAAGAAATTCAACAAATGGTGCGTGATGCAGAAGCAAATGCTGATGCAGACCGTAAATTTGAAGAAGTTGTTCAAGCTCGTAACCAAGCAGATGGTATTGCTCACGCAACACGTAAACAAATTGCAGAAGCTGGCGATGCATTGAGTGCCGCAGACAAAGAGAAAATTGAAGCTGCAGTCGCTGAGCTTGAAACCGCAGCAAAAGGCGAAGATAAAGCAGAGATTGAAGCGAAAATTGAAGCAGTAATTAAAGCCTCTGAACCATTAATGCAAGCAGCTCAAGCAAAAGCTCAACAAGCTAGTGGCGAGCAACCACAACAATCATCAGCAAAAGATGATGGCGTGGTAGATGCTGAATTTGAAGAAGTGAAAGATAATAAATAATTCACCGCTCTTCTTAACATAAACAAAGGGCGTGGAAACACGCCCTTTTGGTGTATATAAATGATCCCCCTCTTTAGAAAAGAGGGGTTAGGGGAGATTTGATAGCGATATCAAATTTTCTTATGAGCTAAATTTACTTCTGCCAAATCTCCCCCCGCCCCTCTTTGTTAAAGAGGGGAGTATGTTACAAGCGGTCAAATTTCTATAAAATTTACAAACGAAACACTATGGCAAAAAAAGATTACTACGAAGTCCTTGGATTGAAAAAAGGGGCGAGTGAGAACGATATTAAACGTGCGTATAAACGTTTAGCGTCTAAACATCACCCTGATAAAAACCAAGGCAGTAAAGAAGCAGAAGAAAAATTCAAAGAAATTAATGAAGCTTATGAAGTATTAGGCGACGATCAAAAACGCGCAGCCTACGATCAATATGGCCACGCAGCCTTTGAACAAGGTGGGGGAGCTGGTGGTTTCGGTGGCGGCTTTGGTGGTGCTGATTTCGGCGATATGTTCGGCGATATTTTTGGAGACATTTTCGGCGGTGGTGGACGTGGTCGTCAGCGCGTTGTTCGTGGCGAAGACTTACGTTATGACTTAGAAATTACTTTGGAAGAAGCTGTAAAAGGTACAACCAAAGATATTCAAATCAATACTCTTGCACATTGTGATAGCTGTGGTGGTTCTGGGGCTGAAAAAGGTTCTAAAGTGGAAACTTGTCCGCATTGCCACGGTTCTGGTCGAATTCGTCGTCAGCAAGGTTTCTTCGTATCTGAAAGTATTTGTCCAACTTGTCATGGTAGCGGTAAGAAAATTGAAAAACCTTGTCGCAGCTGTCATGGAGAAGGGCGAGTTCATAAGAAAGAAAATCTTTCAGTAAAAATTCCTGCAGGCGTAGATACGGGCAATCAACTTCGTTTAGCTGGAAAAGGCGCAGTGGGCGAAAATGGTGCGCCAGCTGGCGATTTATATGTGGTCATTCACGTAAGAGAACATCATATTTTTGAACGTGATGGTTCTAATCTTTACTGCGAAGTACCAATTAGCTTTGCAATTGCGGCATTAGGTGGGGAAATTGAAGTGCCAACTTTAGATGGTAGAGTGAAGCTTAAAATTCCTGCAGAAACCCAAACTGGAAAATTATTCCGCATGCGAGGCAAAGGTGTCGCCTCTACACGTAGTGGCTATGCGGGCGATTTGATTTGCCGTATTGTGGTAGAAACGCCAGTTAATTTAACCAGCGAACAAAAAGAATTACTTCAAAAACTTGAAGAAAGTTTACAAGGTAAAGATTTAAGTAAACACGCACCAAAATCTTCAGGATTTTTAGATGGTGTGAAAAAATTCTTTGATAATTTGGGTAAGTCTGACAAATAAAGATTATGAAAAAGTCCGCATTTCGCGGACTTTTTTATATGCAAATAATCTCTTTTAAAAATTACCGCACTTTTTGTGCTTTTTGTTCAATGGCACTATTTGCGAACCGTATATTCTCCTTCACACACCCATTTATAACTCGTTAATGCTTCTAATCCCATTGGGCCACGAGCGTGAAGTTTTTGAGTACTCACGGCAACTTCTGCGCCTAATCCAAATTGTCCGCCATCAGTAAAGCGTGTGCTTGCATTCACATAAACGGCAGCTGCATCGACTTGATTAATAAATTGACGGGCTAGGTTTTGTGAAGCGGTTAAAATACTTTCAGAATGTTGCGTACCATATTGGCGGATATGCTCAATAGCTGCATGAATATCTTCCACAACAACCACATTCAAATCCAATGATCCCCACTCTTCGCGCAATTCTTTTTCTGTCACTTCGCAGACATTCGCACCCGCTTGTTTTAATATATTAAGTGCGGTGGATTTTGCGTGATATTTTACGTTTTTGGCAGCGAGGTGAGACACGAGTTTAGGTAAAAATTCTTTAGCAATAGAATGTTGAACTAACAATGTTTCCAATGTGTTACAAGTGCTTGGACGTTGTGTTTTAGCGTTATCAATAACAAAAATCGCTTTATTTTGATCCGCACTTTCTTCAACGAAAGTATGGCAAACACCCACGCCACCTACAATAACAGGAATAGTTGAATGTTGTTTACACAATTCATGTAAACCCGCACCACCACGAGGAATAATCATATCCACATAGCGATCTAGTTTTAATAATTGCATAACGAGTTCACGGTTTGGATCGGTAATGGCTTGCACAGCAAATTTTGGTAAGCCTGCTTGTTCTAAAGCATTTTGCACAACTTCGATTAAGATCTTGTTAGAAAACTGCGTTTCTTTACCACCGCGTAAAATCACTGCATTACCCGTTTTAAGGCAAAGACTTGCCACATCAATGGTTACATTTGGGCGAGATTCATAAATTGTGCCAATGACGCCGAGCGGCGTGCGTACGCGTTCGATTTTAAGTCCGCTATCCAATGTACCGCCGTCTATGATTTTACCCACAGGATCTGCAAGTGAAATAACATGGCGTACATCATTAGCAATGCCTTGCAAACGTTCTTGCGTGAGCAGTAGGCGATCAATCAAAGCATCGGATAATCCATTTTGTTTAGCAAGTTCAATATCTTTTGCGTTTTCGGCTAAGATAAGCGGTGCTTGTTGTTCGAGTTGTTCTGCAATAATGGATAATGCACGATTTTTTTCAGCAGTGGTGAGTTGAGCCAAGATAAATGCAGCATCTTTAGCTTGTTTACCCATTTGTTCTAACATAGTTATTTCCTTTATTGTATTTATTTCTTTTTCTTTGGCAGCTTATCTTGTTCTTCCGATGTGAGTTCTTGGTAATTAAACACCGGCAAACCCCATTCAAAATGAATAGCTAAAAGGCGTAAAGTAAAGCTGCTAATAAGTGTGAGTAACACGGCAAGCGTATGTTCTACTTGAATTGTGCTTAATGCGTAATAAGTCAGCGTGGCAAATAGCGCAATGCTGGCGTAGAGTTCTTTTTGGAATACCAGAGGAATTCGATTGCATAGCATATCGCGTAGAACACCGCCAAAGGCACCTGTAATACAGCCTGCAATACAAACAATAGTGAGGCTATGTCCCATATCCATTGCAATTTGCGCGCCAATAATGGAATACACCACTAAGCCCATCGCATCAAGCACCAAGAAAATAGTGCGGAAATAGCGCATAAAATGATTGATGAACGGTGCAACATATACGGTAATTACTGCCGCACTTGCCACCATTAAAAAATATTCTGGGTGCTTAACCCAGCCTAGAGGGTAATGCCCAAGCAGTACATCACGCACAGAGCCGCCACCAATGGCAGTAACGGATGCGATAATTATCACGCCAAAAATATCCATTTTTTCACGACCTGCCGCAAGTGCACCTGTCATTCCTTCAGCAGTGATACCGATGATATATAAAATACTAAGTAACATTCATGTACCTAAGTGCGGTTAAAATTGGTTTCATTCTACTTTAAAATTTAATGAATTTTTAGCATAATGGCGCATTATTTTTTCAGACGTCAAAATTATGTCAGAACAATCTTCTAAATATATCGCAGCATTGCTTGCGGTATTATCAACCTTAATGGTGCTTGGCATCGATCTATTTATTTTTTCTTTGCAATCTGAAAAACAAACAATGCCTCACTTAGGTGTAGGCGTGTTGGTTGCACAGTTAATTTCTTTATTGGTGTTTTATCGTGGCGAAATTTGCCCTGGACAACGTGGTCGTTTAATCAAAGTTAATCTGACTTTTGCTATTTATTGGGCGGTCTGGTTGCTGATAAGCCTATTACAGAATAATCACACGCTTACTAACGTGATGAGTGTATGTGGCCTTTCTGTCGTGTATTTTATTTGGAAACAGCCAAAAACTGAAAAAATCCGTAACAGCTTTTTATTGATGGCTGCATTAATTGCGGGTTTAGGTTGCTTGAGTTATTTAATGATTTTTACCGTGCTTCCTGCGAGTGATTTTGCTGAATATAACCCTTTTGCACCGATTTTATCTGGTGTGATTTTAGCAAATCTTTCGCTTGTGATTGCACGTAGTCGTTTGGACGGTTTTATCGCATTGTTGCCCTTAGCCATGATTATATTGCTTGCTTTAAATGCCTTGGCAATGTTCTTATTTTTGCTTTTAAATGGCATGGAAAGTGCGGTTAATTCTGAGAGTGTTTTTGCCTACATCATTTATTTTGTTTGCCATTTTGTTATTGCGGCTATTCTGATTCTGCATGGTTTCCAAAAGTGGAAATTATCTGCCAATAGCTTATTTATCCTATTATTTATTGCTGCTTGCTTGCCGTTATGGATGGTATTTGTTTAATAAAGAAAACAATCATTGAGCCGTGGGGATATTTACCCACGGCTTTTTAGATTTCGGCTGGTTAGAAAATAATAGGATAATACGGAAATCGCGACACATGCTCCCATAGTAAAGAGCATTGGGGCAGCGGTATCCATTTTCATTGACGCAACTAAACTTCCCATCATTGCACCTACTGCAAAACGCACGCTACCAATCAAAGAATTTGTAGTCCCCGCCATTTGAGGACATCTTTCTAAAGCTGATGCCATTGCATTTGATGAAATCACAGGGTTTGGACCGATGAAAAGGGCAACGCCAATTGCCATTGACCAAAAGCCGAGATCTAAAAGTGCGGTCAAAATTAGCCACATTCCTGAAATAAATTGAATTGCGAGGGCTATCCGTAGCATTGTTTCTGCACCAATTTTGGTGACAAATCGGGTATTCAAAAAGGAAGCAAAGATCATCGTAATGATATTCATCATAAAGAAGTAACCGAACTGTTCGACAGGAACCCCATAAATGCCGATATATACAATTGAGCCTGCGGTGACAAAGGTAAATAATCCGCCAAAGCCAAAGGAGGTGGCAAACATATAGCCAAGCACTTCTTTTTGTTTCCAAAGCAGAAGGAAATTGCGCGCAATAATATTTAAGCGCAGTGGAATGCGATTTTCTTTTTTATGGGTTTCTGGAATGATAAAAAAGACCAATGCTGCGGCTAGTAATCCCACCAGTGAAATGACGTAAAAAATCGCGTGCCAGTGGAAAAACTTAACGATGTAACCACCAATAATTGGCGCAACTAAAGGTGCAAGCATAAACACTAACGTGATGGTGGACATCACTTTAGATAGCTGATCTTTACTAAATAAATCACGTAATAATGCGCCTGAAAGCACAACAGGTGCGGCACCAAAGAAACCTTGTACAAAACGAAGTGCGGTGAAATTTCCAACTGAATTTATTTCGGTGAGCACTAAAGCTGTTAATGCACCTACAATAACACCGAGTAAAATGATCGGTTTTCGTCCGAAACTATCACCAAAAGGTCCCCAAAAAAGCTGACCAAACGCCATGCCATAAGCAAAAGAGGTGAGCGTGTGTTGTACTTGTTCTGGACTCACGCCGAGATCCTTTGCAATTTCTAAAAAAGACGGCAAATACATATCCACGCCAAAGGGCGGTAGCATAGAGAGAATACCGAGGGTAAGAATAAAGATGAAAGTCGATTTTTGTTGATTCATATTATTTTACTAACTTTTCAATTTCACTTTGAGTTAATGGGCGGTATTCGCCTTCTTCTAAGGATTCATCCAACACTACATCACCAATTTTCCAGCGATGTAATCCAACGACTTTATTCCCAAGTGCGGCAAACATACGTTTTACTTGATGATAACGACCTTCAGAAATGGTCAGATTCACATTGTAATCATCTAAAATTTCTAATTTTGCTGGTTTAGTGGGCTCTTTTTCTCCGCGTAATAAAATACCTTCCGAACAAGCCGCTGCATAATTTTCTTCTACAGGATCAGCTAATGTCACTAAATATGTTTTTTCACAATGATGTTTTGGCGAAGTAATACGATGTGACCATTGTCCATCATCGGTAAGCAATACGAGACCTGTCGTATCCACATCTAAGCGACCTGCGCTATGTAATTTTCCAGCTAAAGGGTAATCGAAAAATTGATAAATTGTTGGATAGTCGCCGTCATCATTAGAACAAACACAGCCTTGTGGCTTATGCAACATAAAATACTGGCCTTCTTCCAGCCAAGTTAATAATTCATCTTCAAAATAAATTTCGTCTTCTTGTGAAATTTGTACTGAACCACTTTTGACAATTTCACCATTAATTTTTACCGCACTTTGACGGATTGCTTTCGTTGCTTGAGAACGCGTTAAGCCCGTATTTTCAGCAATAAATTTATCTAATCTCATTATGTTTTCTCTTGTTAAAATTCGCTGGGTATTGTACAGGTTTTTGCTTTTATAACGAAACAAAAAAGGCTGCAATGCAGCCTTATATTCGTTGGTTATTATCTAGTTTGATTAAACCACTTCACATAATCAAATTGGTCGTAATATTTTCTTCCATTCCAGCCTGAAAATTCAAAAATATCGCCTACTTGATTTTGCTTCTCAAAGCCTTTTATATAATAAGCCGATTTAAAAGCAGGGTAGGGCTTGTGAGTAAAAATCACTTTATTTTTAAAAGGGAGTTGATCAAAAAGTTGAATGTCTTTTTCGGTCACGCCGTCTCGATCTGTCATCATAATAAAAAGATTGTCTAAATTCATTCTTGATGTGCGAAGTTGCCATTTTTCATTAGCTTCTTGCTCACTGTGATAGTGCATAAAATGAATTTCAAGATCCGCAAGTTTTCCTACGGGATAACTTTTTTCCGTTTGCACAAATGTGAGAGGTTGATTGAGATAGAAACCTATATTTTTTAAATAACGCAAAAAATCCTGTGGCGAGAGATAGAGGTTCACAAATGGAGAATTAAACGGCTGGTGTAAATCGTGCAAGATAAAAGCCCCCACGCAATTGGCAGAAATGACAGTCATACCTTGATTTATTAGTTTATGTTGCAGAGTGCGATTAATGAAAAATCTTTGGCATTTATTCACCGCACTTTTAATTTTTTGAAATGGATTCATTTTCTTATTCCTTATACTTTGTTGCGAAAATCCTACTTTTTTGCTGAAAAATGAAAAGTCTAGCTAATGCTTCGCATCAAAAAAATTTTGTTATAAAGTTGTAAAAGTTTGCAGTTCGTCACAATTTTTTGAATAAAAAACAGATATAATCGACGCAATATTTCAATCCTGTTTCAAGAAAATGGAGCATTTATTATGACCGAACAATTACGTCAAGCAGCCTTAGATTTCCACGAATTTCCAATTCCTGGAAAAATTGAAGTTACCCCAACAAAATCACTCGCAACACAACGCGATTTAGCCTTAGCTTATTCGCCAGGTGTGGCAGAGCCTTGTTTAGAAATTGAAAAAGATCCTGCAGCCTCTTACAAATATACGGCGCGTGGCAATTTAGTTGCTGTTATTTCTAATGGTACAGCGGTGCTTGGACTTGGCAATATTGGTGCGCTTGCGGGCAAACCCGTAATGGAAGGAAAGGGTGTTTTGTTCAAAAAATTTGCGGGCATTAACGTATTTGATATTGAAGTGAATGAACATGATCCCGATAAACTTGTTGATATTATTGCCTCGTTAGAGCCAACTTTCGGTGGGGTAAATCTTGAAGATATTAAAGCACCAGAGTGTTTCTATATTGAACAAAAATTGCGAGAGAGAATGAATATTCCAGTATTCCACGATGATCAACATGGTACGGCGATCATCAGTGCGGCAGCGATTATTAACTCACTTAGAATTGTGGGTAAAAAAATTGAAGATGTTCGACTTGTTGCCTCTGGTGCGGGTGCGGCTTCAATTGCGTGCTTGAACTTATTACTTTCTTTAGGTATGAAACGTGAAAACATCACGGTTTGCGATTCGAAAGGTGTGGTATATAAAGGCCGTGATGAAAGAATGGATCAAACCAAAAAAGATTATGCAATTGAAGATAATGGCTGGCGTACACTTGGCGATGCGATGCCAAATGCAGATATTTTCTTAGGTTGTTCTGCAGCGGGTGCGCTTACACAAGATATGGTTAAAAGTATGGCTGCGCATCCAATTATTCTTGCTTTAGCTAACCCAAATCCTGAAATTACCCCGCCAGACGCGAAAGCGGTTCGCCCTGATGCGATTGTATGTACAGGTCGTTCTGATTATCCAAACCAAGTAAATAACGTGCTTTGTTTCCCATTCATTTTCCGTGGTGCATTAGATGTGGGCGCAACTACTATTAATGAAGAAATGAAACGTGCGGCAGTTTATGCCATTGCTGACCTTGCATTAGAAGAACAAAATGAAGTGGTAACTTCGGCTTATGGCGGCGAAGGGGCGACATTTGGTGCGGATTATGTGATTCCTCGTCCATTCGATCCACGCTTGATTGTGCGTATCGCACCAGCGGTAGCAAAAGCCGCAATGGAATCAGGCGTGGCAACTCGTCCAATTCAAAATTGGGATATTTATATTGACCAACTTACTCAGTTTGTTTACAAAACTAATTTGTTTATGCGTCCTATTTTCAGCCAAGCAAAAGCAGTAAAACAACGCATTATTTTAGCGGAAGGGGAAGAAAATAAAGCATTGCATGCAACCCAAGAAGTGATTTCAATGGGCTTGGCAAATCCAATTTTAATTGGTCGCCGCAGCGTGATTGAAGAAAAAATTAAAAAACTTGGCTTACGTTTAACCGTCGGTGTGGATTTTGAAATCGTGGATAACGAAGATAATCCTCGCTATGAAGAATGTTGGAAACATTACTACGAACTTACCAAACGTAAAGGCATTACACCTGCAATCGCAAAACGTGTCGTGCGTTCTAACACAACCGTATTAGCTTCTACCTTGCTTAGCTTAGGTTATGCAGACGCTTTAGTATGTGGTTTATTTGGTTCATACGGAAAACACCTTGCATCTATTCGCGATATCATTGGCTTAAAAGATGGTGTGAAAACTGCCGCCGCTTTAAATAGTCTTGTATTACCGACTGGTAACGTATTCTTAACTGATACTCACGTAAACAGTAATCCTACAGCAGAAGAATTAGCTGAAATTACCTTAATGGCAGCAGAAGAAATTCATCGTTTTGGTATTGAACCTGCAGTTGCATTACTTTCTCACTCTAATTTTGGTTCATCTGATTCATTAGGTGCACCAAAAATGCGTGAAGTATTACAAATCGTAAAAGAGCGTAATCCGCACTTAATGATCGATGGGGAAATGCGTGGCGATTTAGCGATGAACGAAGCACACAGAAAAGAATTAATGCCTGATAGTCCATTGAAAGGATGTGCAAATTTATTAGTGTTCCCTGATTTGAGTTCATCACGTATTAGTTATAGCTTATTACGCGGAACAACCACCGCAATTACTGTTGGCCCGATCTTAATGGGTATGAATAAATCTGCGCATATTCTTAATCCGGGTGCATCTGTTCGCCGTATTATTAATATGATTGCCTATGCAGCAGTGAAAGCACAACAAGAGTAATCGAAAAAAGTGCGGTAAATTTCTGTCGTTTATTTAATGAAGCCTCGATTTTTTTCGAGGCTTTATTTTTATCATTCTATTGAATGTGATTAGCTAAAATGTACTACACAGAATTCGGCATATTGTTTACATTTGAGATTAAGTAAAACTATGCGAAAATTTACCGCACTTTAAGGCTTTTATCTTGTCGAAAAGGAGCTGATAGACGTATAATAGCCTATCTTTCTTTAATTTAATACGTCTTATATGCCGTTGTTTAGTGGTTTTCACAATGAAAAAGCGCATTTCCCTTTATTTCCCATCTTCACATTTGTGTTGATTAATCTCATCATTCTTTCCTTATCCCGTTTGGGACTTGCGGTATGGCAATCAGAGCGTGTATCGGCCGTAGATGGTTGGTTGCAATTATTTTTGCAAGGCGTACGAATGGATATTGTGGCACTTTGCTATTTATTTGGCGTACCTGCATTGCTCACAACGTTATTTCATAGCAGTAAAGTTTGGGTAAAAATTTTACGCCTATGGCTAACCCTTGGCAGTGTGTTTATTATCTTTATGGAAATTGCCACACCTGCCTTTATTGAAACTTACGATTACCGCCCAAATCGTTTATTTATCGAATATCTGATTTATCCGAAAGAAGTTTTTTCAATGCTTGCGGAAGGGCATTTAAGTGCGGTGATTTTTAGCCTTGTTTTCACGATTTTAGCTGCCGTGATTTATTGGAAAATTTCTGGTTGGGCAGTCAAAAATTTACGTTCAATGAGTTGGAAACTTCGTCCTGTGATTGCTTTGCTTGTGATTGTCGTGAGCTTCCTTGGGGCACGTTCAAGTTTTCAACACCGTGGTATAAATCCTGCTATGGTGGCATTTTCTTCTGATGCGTTAGTGAATTCTTTGGTGCTTAATTCGGGCTATTCCGTCATTTATGCGGCACAGCAATTTAAAGATGAAGAAAAATCTTCAGAAATGTATGGAAAAATGGATGCAGATGAAATGTTTCGTATTGTTAAAGCTAGCCGTGGCCGTCCAGAAAGTGATTACATTTCAGATAAATACCCAACTTTAACGAAAAATGTCGCGACTTATCAGGGTAAACCTAAAAATATCGTGATTTTGCTACAAGAAAGTCTCGGTGCTCAATTTATTGGTACACTCGGTGGCAAACCACTTTCTCCAAATGTGGATCAGCTCGCAAAAGAAGGGTGGTTATTTGAAAATCTTTATGCAACAGGCACGCGTTCAGTACGTGGTATTGAAGCAACAACCGCAGGTTTTACGCCAACGCCAGCTCGTGCAGTGGTGAAACTTAATAATGCCCAAAGTGGTTTCTTTACTATTGCGGATTTATTACATAAACAAGGCTATAACACTTCCTTTATTTATGGTGGCGAAAAGCACTTCGACAATATGGCGAGCTTTTTCTATGGCAATGGTTTTAAAGATATTTGGGATCAACAAGATTACCAAAATCCAAAATTTACTGGCACTTGGGGCGTGAGTGATGAGGATTTATTTGATAAAGCCAATGAAACTTTCACGAAATTACAAAATGAAGGTAAACCGTTTTTTAGTTTAGTATTTAGCTCCAGCAATCACGATCCATTTGAATATCCAGATGGCAAGATTGAGCTTTATGAGCAACCAAAAGCCACTCGTAATAACGCAGCAAAATATGCGGATTATGCGTTAGGTCATTTCTTTAAAATGGCAAAACAGTCTAATTATTGGAAAGATACGATTTTCTTAATTGTTGCGGATCACGATTCTCGTGTAGGCGGAGCAAGTCTTGTGCCGATTAAGTATTTCCATATTCCAGCCTTGATTCTTGGTGATGGCATTACGCCACGCCGTGATAGCCGTCTTGTGAGCCAAATTGATATGCCAACCACATTACTTTCTTTAGCAGGCGTAAGTGGCAATTATCCAATGATTGGTTTTGATTTAACGCAAGATGTAAACCCAGATCGTGCTTTTATGCAATACGATCAAACTCAAGCAATGATGAAAGGCAATAATGATGTGGTAATTCAAATGCCAAATAAAGCAGCGCAAGGTTATCATTATGATAAATCAACAGAAACTTTAACGCCAAAAGACGTGCCTGATGCAATGAAAAAAGAGGCATTGGCTCACGCTTTATTAGGTAGTTATTTATATAAAAATCGCTTGTATTCTTCAGGTGAAAATAAATAAATGGAACGCCAGCTTAAGCTGGCGTTTTTTTAGTTATCAAAAACAAATTGTTCACGTAATTGATGTAATTGATCGCGAATTGCTGCGGCTTTTTCAAATTCCAAATCTTGCGCAAATTTATACATTTGTTGTTCCAGTTTTTTGATTTGTTGTTGATATTCTTTGGCATTTTTCGGTGCATTATAAAGTGCGGTTGGTTCTGCCGCCATTTTTCCACGTTGTTTATTGGCTTTCACTTTTTGGTTTGCACCTTGTCCAATATCTAACAATTCGCCGACTTTCTTATTTAATGCTTGTGGCACAATGCCATGTTCTTCATTGTATTTTGTTTGTTTTTCACGACGACGATTAGTTTCGGTGATGGCTTTTTCCATGGATTTTGTGATGCTATCCGCATATAAAATCGCTTTACCATTTAAGTTTCGCGCAGCACGACCGATGGTTTGGATCAAAGAGCGTTCAGAACGTAAAAATCCTTCTTTGTCCGCATCTAAAATCGCCACAAGAGACACTTCTGGAATATCTAAACCTTCACGTAATAAGTTAATTCCCACTAATACATCAAATTCGCCTAAACGCAAATCACGGATAATTTCGACGCGTTCCACGGTATCAATATCAGAATGTAGATAACGCACACGAATTCCATGTTCATCTAAATAATCCGTTAAATCTTCAGCCATTTTCTTCGTTAGCGTCGTCACTAAAACGCGTTCATTTTTATCCGCTCTTTGGCGAGCTTCGGAAAGTAAATCATCCACTTGAATTGACACTGGACGAATTTCAATAAGCGGATCAAGCAAACCAGTGGGGCGAACCACTTGATCGATGATTTCACTGCCTGATTTTTCTAATTCATAAGGCCCTGGTGTTGCGGAAACATAAATGGTTTGCGGAGCTAAGCGTTCAAATTCCTCAAAGCGTAACGGACGATTATCCAAGGCGGATGGCAAACGGAAACCATATTCGACTAAGGTTTCTTTACGTGAACGGTCGCCACGATACATTCCACCAATTTGAGGCACAGTTACATGAGATTCATCAATAATTAAAATGGCATCAGAGGGCATATAATCAAATAATGTTGGTGGTGGTTCGCCCTCATTTCTTCCCGATAAATAGCGAGAGTAGTTTTCAATACCCGAGCAATAGCCTAATTCATTCATCATTTCAATATCAAATTGGGTTCGTTGGCTAATTCGTTGTTCTTCTAAAAGTTTATGTTCTTTAATGAAGTATTCACGGCGTGATACGAGTTCTTTTTTGATGTTTTCTATCGCATCTAAAATGCGTTCTCTTGGCGTAACATAGTGCGTTTTAGGATAGATCGTAAAACGTGGAACAGCACCAAAACTACTGCCAGTGAGCGGATCAAATAAACTTAATCGTTCAATTTCATCATCAAATAATTCAATACGCACCGCACGATCATCGGATTCTGCAGGGAAAATATCAATAATTTCTCCACGAACACGGAAAGTTCCACGCTGAAATGCTTGATCATTGCGGGTATATTGCAATTCCGCTAACTTCGCTAAAATTTGGCGTTGATCGATAATGGCACCTTGTTGTAAATGCAACATCATTTGTAAGTAGCTATCAGGATCGCCCAAACCATAAATTGCAGAAACGGAAGCCACTACGATGGTATCTCGACGTTCTAAAAAAGATTTTGTCGCAGAAAGTCGCATTTGTTCGATTTGATCATTAATAGAAGCATCTTTTTCAATGAAAGTATCACTGCTAGGCACATAGGCTTCTGGCTGATAATAATCATAGTAAGACACAAAATATTCCACCGCATTTTCTGGAAAAAAGGCTTTCATTTCTGCATAAAGTTGAGCCGCAAGGGTTTTATTCGGTGCAAGTAACATTGCGGGGCGATTTAATTGAGCGATTACGTTGGCGATAGTAAATGTCTTCCCCGAGCCTGTTACTCCGAGCAAAGTTTGATGAGCCAATCCATCCGTTAAATTTTCAGCTAATTTTTCGATAGCTTGTGGCTGATCGCCAGAAGGACGAAAGTCGGAATGCAGAATGAACGGTTTTGTGTTGATTTTTTCAGACATAAAGTGAGGTCAGTTTTTTGATAGTTTTGAATAGTGCCTATTTTAGCATATTTAACGTGTAAAATTGATCAGGCAAAAATCTAAGTTTTACACAGACTTAGTGATGTCAAGAGAAAGATCTCACAAATTTATAAAAAAAACTTTAATTTTTTACTAGACAAAACTTAACTTATTGATTTTAAAGGATAATTTAAATTTAGGCTAATCTGTAATCAAGATCGAATAATCCTTGTAAGAACAAGGGATCCGCAAAATTTTAAAAAGTTAATCCACAAAGTTATCCACAGGCTTTGTGGATAGAAAAAAGAGATGATATTGATAAAAATAAAGCCCATCAACAGGATGGACTTAAAATCTTTTGGTTGCTAATTTAGAAATTTGTAAAAGGAGACAAACAAACTCTAAACCAAAAGAAAAATTGGCTCCTCCTGCTGGACTTGAACCAGCGACATATGGATTAACAGTCCACCGTTCTACCGACTGAACTAAGGAGGAATAAACTTTGTATCACAAGGAATAGGGCGCGCATTTTAATAAGGAGCTCATTCCTTGTCAATCAAAATGTATAAAAATGTAAATTTAATTTACATTTTATTTATTGAATTGATAATTAGTTGTCACATTATGTTTATGAAGTTAATTTGAATATCCTCTTTCTTTACAAATCTTTACAAAAAACAAGCATTAATCATATTGATATATATAATCGCCAACCTTTATCTCACGCTTATTTAAACGTCACTATCTAGAAAATGCGTTAAAAAATATGTGGGCTATCTATACCCCTGAAATGAAGGTTATTTATTTATGAATCGTGTATTTAAAATTATTTGGAACAAAACAACGCAGAGACAAGAGGTTGTTTCAGAATTAGCGAAAAGTAGTGCAAAAGCAAGTTCTGCTTCTAATAATACTCAAAAAGCCACAAAACAATTTATCATATCTATTCTTACAGTTCTTATAACATCAACATTGCTAGCTTCAGTTAGCAATGCTGCCACTATTAATTACAATGATATTCCTAAACAAGGTGTTGCAGTCGTATCAGATCCTAATAGTGAAATTCTGAAAAATGTTGCTCTTGAAGGTTCAGTTACTGTCGGCGTATATGCCAACGCATTAGCGACGGATTCCATTGCTATTGGTTCTCGTGCAAATGTTAATAATTATTGGGGAGATCAATATCGTGAAGCTTTAAATGGAATTGCTATTGGTCAATTTTCAAGTACATCTACTAAACATGCAGTAAGTGATATGAAAATCGGAGACACTACGCTATCTAAAGGTGTTGCCGCAACTGATAATGGCACAGTAAGTTATTGGTAATAACAATGTTAAACGACAAATCCAAAACGTTGGTGCAGGCTCTCTGAAAATTCTAGTGATGCTATTACTGGTTCACAGCTTTATTCTGTAATCAAAGCAACTGACGAAAAATGTTTTTGAGAGAGTTTTTTATTGTTTGAAGTACCAAATTAATTCAATATGTTCAATATATTCTGTTGATGTGTGGATTAAGAGGTATTTTCTAATAAGATTTATATCTGACCGTTTTTTATAATTTAATAAAATATCAATGCAACTTATTATCTCTTGATAATAAAATAGCCTTAATAGCTTATTAATTTCCAAATAAAATAGTGCCTCCATTTACTGGGTTTAGCGTTCCATACAACAAACTCAAGGCAAAAAATAGCATTATTCCACCTGCTATTAATTTCACGATGCCTTCGCTTTTTCCTTTCGTATGTTTTGAATTATACCAATGCCCTAAGTGAATTGCTGTATTTCGTGCGTAACGAACAATTCCTGCGAAGGCTGACAACATAAGCCCCGTGCCGAAAGACATGGCCAATACAGCTAAGATTCCCCAGCCATAAAGATCAAGCATATAAGCTAAAAATAAAACGAAAATTGCACCACTACATGGTCGCATACCAATTGTTAAAATGACTAGAAATTGTGATTTTAGATTGGTTGCTTGTGCAGTTTGCGTGGGGCTTGGCAAATGTTGGTGTCCACAGCCACAGGTGTTTGATTGAAAAGTGCGGTTATTTTTCACTGCACTTTTTTCGTGTAGGGAGAGTGGATTTAGGGATTTAATGGTTAATTTAGCTTTTTTACGATAGGCACGTAAACCTTGCCAAATCCAATAACAGCCGAGAAATACCAATAATAGCAAGGCAGTTCGTTCTAACCAAAGCTGACTTAATTTGAAATAACGTGATGAAAGATTTAGCACTATAACAAGCAATGTTGTTGCTGTAATCGCGACAATGCCTTGCATTAAAGATGAAAGTAGGCTCAAGATAGTGCTTTGTTTTAATTGGCTTTCATGAGTGGAAAGATAGCTGGCGATAATAAATTTGCCGTGTCCTGGCCCGAGAGCATGGAGTACGCCGTAAACAAAGCTGGCGAAAATAAGCGTGATGCCTGCCTTGATGCTATTATTTTGAATTTGATGTAAATTTTCCGAAATAAGTTGATTAAAATCTTTTTGCCATGCAGCAATATGTAAGAAAAACCAAGGGGAAAAATAGCCAAATAAGGCTAATGCAACAATCGATAACATTAGCACTGTTTTATATTTTTTCATTTCTACTCACATTGAATTATTATTTTTTGTGCGAACATCACACCTAAGGAATAATCTTCGTTCTTTTGGGATTTATCAAGTGAAGATGCGTAGGCTTGGATTTTTTCATCCACATTAGGTTCAATTAATTTTCCTTGGCAATTTTTCGGAAGTGCGGAAAAATCTACCGCACTTTTTGAGGCGTAAGTCATCGCCACATAATAAGTGGAATCGTAAGTTTGTAAGCTAAATGTGTTTTTTTCTAACTTTTGAGAATGGGCGAGTGGCACATCAAAATAATATTGCAGTTGTAAACCTTGAACGTTAATGCCGTAATTTTTTGGGCGAGGGGAATATTTGATTTTATTATTTTGCTTGTCATATAAATAGCTGAAATAATGTTCACTGACGATATTTCCCATGACGTCATCAAGAAGTTTTTGTTTCTCCGATTTAGTTCTAGCTTGTTTCATATCATAAATAACTGCAGACGAACTTGGTTCATCCAACGTCCATTTCATTGAAAAACCAGTAAGTTGATTATTTTCTATAATGGGCGTGCTTTGTATATCAATAAATGCATGGGGGTGAGATAAAGCACTGCAACTAAAGAATAGACCGAGTAATAATGAATACGTTTTCACAAAAAATCCTAATTATTTTGAACGTTAGCATTAGAAGTTGTTTATTCTACACGCAAAAATGAATTTTTCGGTCAAAAATATTGATGTAAATCAAAAAAACTCTCAATAGCATTTCCCTCGTCTCTGAATATTCAGTAACATTACCTCCGTCAAGTGATTGCTTGATATTCATAAAGTTCCTAAATAAAATAATCATAAATATAGCTAAACTACTTTCCTGCCACCCGTTTCGGGTGGTTTTTTTTATCTAAAATTTATTAGGAACGCATTTTTGTATATCTTTTGTGTTTTAATTGTATTTCATTGTATGTTATTGTGTATGTTAAGCATCATTGATAAGGAGAAAATAATATGGCTGCAGTTAGCTTTCGAGTACCTGATGAAACTAAAAATATAGCGTTTGAAGTGATTAAAAGTTATGGTCTTTCCCCAACTCAAGCACTTAATATGTTTTTAGCTCAAATAGCTAAAACGAAAGCGATTCCAGTATCATTAGATTATCAAACTGAACAGATGCCTAACTCAAAAACGATAATGGCTATGGCAGAGTTGGATAATCATAATGGGCGTGAATACAAAACATTGGAGGAATTCCATCAAGCGATGCTATCGGAGATGAAACTATGATTTCAGTGAGTGAGGAATATAAAAGAGAATTTAAAAAACATATTCCTCTTATTATAAATAGTCCAGAATATATTGAAGTTATGTATTGTCTTTTGAATAGCTTACCATTGCCAGAAAAATATAAAGATCACGCTTTAACTGGCAATTGGAAAGGTTGGCGAGATTGCCATATTAAGAATGATCTCGTGCTTATTTATAAAATTGTGGGGGATGAAATAAGACTAGCTCGTCTTAATACCCATCCAGAAATTTTTGGTTAATGGTAAGAATTTAAGTAAATCTTGTTCTTGGTATTCTATATTTTCGCCCTATTTTCCAGTAGAATAGGGCGAATTTTTTTGTGAGGAATTATTAATGTCATCTCAATTTGTATATACGATGCATCGTGTTGGCAAAGTGGTGCCGCCGAAGCGTCATATTTTGAAAGATATTTCTTTGAGCTTCTTCCCAGGTGCGAAAATCGGGGTATTGGGCTTAAATGGTGCGGGGAAATCGACCCTTTTACGCATTATGGCAGGCGTAGATAAAGAGTTTGAAGGGGAGGCTCGTCCGCAACCAGGAATTAAAATTGGGTATCTTCCGCAAGAGCCAAAACTCGAGCCACAACAAACCGTGCGTGAAGCAGTGGAAGAAGCGGTTTCTGAAGTGAAAAATGCACTGACTCGTTTAGATGAAGTGTATGCACTTTATGCGGATCCTGATGCAGATTTTGATAAATTAGCGGCAGAACAAGCCAATCTTGAAGCCATTATTCAAGCACACGATGGGCATAATTTAGATAACCAATTAGAGCGTGCGGCAGATGCATTACGTTTACCTGATTGGGATGCTAAAATCGAACATTTATCAGGAGGAGAGCGTCGCCGTGTGGCACTTTGTCGCTTATTACTCGAAAAACCTGATATGTTGTTATTAGATGAACCAACTAACCACTTAGATGCGGAATCTGTGGCGTGGTTAGAACGCTTCTTACACGACTACGAAGGCACTGTTGTGGCAATTACCCACGACCGTTATTTCTTAGATAATGTAGCAGGTTGGATCTTAGAGCTTGATCGTGGCGAGGGTATTCCTTGGGAAGGTAACTATTCTTCTTGGTTAGAGCAAAAAGAGAAACGTTTAGAACAAGAACAAGCAGCTGAAAATGCACGTCAAAAATCCATTGCGAAAGAGTTGGAATGGGTTCGTCAAAATCCTAAAGGCCGTCAAGCGAAAAGCAAAGCACGTATGGCTCGTTTTGATGAATTGAACTCTGGCGAATATCAAAAACGAAACGAGACGAACGAACTCTTTATTCCACCAGGTCCACGCTTAGGCGATAAAGTGATTGAAGTGCAAAACTTAACCAAGTCTTATGGCGACCGCACTTTAATTGATGATTTATCCTTTAGTATTCCAAAAGGTGCAATCGTTGGGATTATCGGAGCGAACGGTGCAGGTAAATCAACCTTATTCCGTATGTTGTCAGGTCAAGAGCAGCCAGATAATGGATCTATTACGATGGGCGAAACCGTTGTGCTTGCGTCTGTGGATCAATTCCGTGACGCTATGGATGACAAAAAAACTGTATGGGAAGAAGTGTCTAATGGACAAGACATTCTCACTATCGGCAACTTTGAAATTCCAAGCCGTGCTTATGTGGGGCGTTTCAACTTCAAAGGTGTGGACCAACAAAAACGAGTAGGCGAATTATCGGGTGGGGAACGTGGTCGTTTACACTTAGCTAAACTTCTACAACGTGGTGGTAACGTGCTATTACTGGACGAACCAACCAATGACTTAGATGTTGAAACCTTGCGTGCCTTAGAAAATGCGATCTTAGAATTCCCAGGCTGTGCAATGGTTATTTCCCACGACCGCTGGTTTTTAGACCGTATCGCAACGCATATTTTAGACTACGGCGATGAAGGTAAAGTCACGTTCTATGAAGGTAACTTCTCAGACTACGAAGAGTGGAAAAAGAAAACCTTAGGCGATGCCGCTACTCAGCCACATCGTATTAAATATAAACGTATTGCGAAGTAATTTAGATTGAGAAAGTGCGGTGGATTTTGACCGCACTTTTCTTACTTTTTTGGGAGTGATTATGTTAGTTCATTTACATATTTTTTTCGCCTTTGTAAGTTTGGCATTGTTAGTAATTCGTGGTGCAATGCAGCTTAATGGTAAAAATTGGCGTTCGATAAAATTATTAAAAATTTTACCGCACTTATCAGATACCTTGCTGATTGTGTCTGGTGTCGTCATTTTATATCTCTTCGCTTTTGATATTGAATTATGGTTAGTGGCTAAATTTGCATTACTGATTTTGTATATCCTGTTTGCTGCAAAATTTTTCAGTAAAAAAGTTTCTCAACCCAAAAGCATTTTCTTTTGGCTTGCTTGCGTAAGTTTTATTGGTGCGATATTAATTGCCTATTTAAAATAACACGATGCCATCTCGCCATCTTCAAATTTTAATCTGCAAAACCTTGCCACTTGTGCCTGATAACGTTTTGATTATCGGCGAAAGTGGCATTGCTTTTTCTAAAGCAACAAATTTGCTTGGACAAGAATTTGAACATATCTTATTTGATGGACGAAATGGCATTCATCTTGAAGCGCTGGCTATTGCAGCTGGAACACTAAAAATGGGCGGTACACTTTGTTTAGTGTTATCCGATTGGGAAAATTTATCTCAGCAGCCTGATCAAGATAGTTTACGTTGGAATGGAAATCAGTCAGCAATCGCCACGCCTAATTTTATTGATCATTTCAAACAGTGTATTGAACGTTATCATTTCCCCATTTTAAGAGAGGAAAGTGCGGTTGAATTTCCTGCATTTTTTTATTCTAACGAGCATCACAAAAATGCCACGTTAGCTCAACAACAAATTATCGAGACTATTTTACAGGCTGAGCAGGATATTTATTTTCTAACCGCCAAGCGGGGAAGAGGGAAATCTGCATTATTGGGAATGCTTGCTAACCAAATTCAAGCACCAGTTTATCTGACTGCACCGAATAAAAGTGCGGTACATTCGGTTATTGAATTTTCAGAACGAGAGATAGAATTTATTGCGCCCGATGAACTGGCTATTCGGTTACAAAATGAACCAGAATTTAGTCAATCTGCTTGGTTGCTGGTAGATGAAGCCGCAATGATCCCATTGCCCTTATTGCAACAATATTCTCAATATTTTCAACATATTGTCTTCAGTACTACAATTCATAGCTACGAAGGAACGGGGCGTGGTTTCGAATTAAAATTTAAACGGAAAATTCACCGCACTTTTCAGCATTTTGAGCTTAAACAGCCTCTACGTTGGCAAGAAAATGATCCCTTAGAACATTTTATTGATGATCTTTTGTTGCTAAATGCCGAAGATGATTTTCAGCACTTCGACTATAGCGATATTACTTATAACATTGAGGAAAACGCTAAAAACCTTTCCTTCCCCTGCTTGCGGGGGAAGGTGCCCGTAGGGCGGAAGGGGGACTTAGATATAGCCAGCCCCCCTCAGCCTTCGGTAGCACCCCTCACAAGCAAGGGCAGACAAGAGGAATATAGTCATCAATTTTTCTTTCGAGATTTTTATGGACTAATGACGATTGCTCACTACCGTACATCGCCACTCGATCTTCGCCGTTTACTTGATGGAGAAAATCAACGTTTTTATTTTGCAGAATATCAACAGAATTTGCTCGGTGCAATCTGGGCGTTGGAAGAGGGAAATATGGCAGATGATGAATTGATTGTGCAAATTCAACAAGGCAGACGCCGTCCAAAAGGGAACCTTGTGCCACAGGCGTTATGTTTCCACGAAAATTTATCCCAAGCCTGTAAATTACGATCTTTACGAATTTCTCGTATCGCAGTTCAGCCAAATTGGCAAAAAAAGGGAATTGGTCAAAATCTAATGAAATTTATGGAAAATTCAGAAGTGGATTTTCTTTCGGTAAGTTTTGGTTACACTGACGAACTCGAAAAATTTTGGCAAAAGTGCGGTTTTGTTTTGGTGCATTTAGGCGAGCATCAAGAAGCGAGTAGTAGTTGTTATTCAGCGATAGCCCTAAAAGGTATTTCTAAAGAAGGATTGGCTTTAGTTGATACTGCATATAAACAATTTCAGCGAAATATTAGCCTGTCTTATCATCCTTTGGCAGAAAATTTTTCGCAAAATCAAATTGATTGGCAGCTTGATGATTTTGATTGGATGAGCTTAAAAAACTTCGCTAATTTTTACCGCACTTTATTTTCAAGCATTCCTGCGATGAGGCGTTTATTAAAATTAGCGGGCAAAGAAAATTTCCCATTAATTTCCGCTTATTTAACAAAAAAACAACTTCCCATTAACAAGAAAAAAGGCGTAGAACGGCTACGTTTAGAAATTAAACAATATTTAGAGCGAGGAACTTTATGACAGAACAAACCGCAAAACCAAAAGGCTGGTTTAAACGCGCACTTGAAAAATATGACAACTTCATTAAAGAATGGGGTTTAGATCAACCTAATTGTAGCTGCGTGCCTATGTTAGCAACAGAAGATGAAAATGGTAATTTGAAGAAAGAAGAATCTTCTTTAAAGAAATAAATATTAACTGTTTTTTTAAACAGTAAGCTTATTGAAAGATAGGGCAAATTCCAGTACACTATGCGTCAATTTTTATACAAGATTGACGCATTATTTATATTTATGAAAACGGCTTTTTTCCAACCTGATATTCCAACCCAACCTAATGATCATAAAATTTTAGGCAATGTCTTACAAGGTGCTGATGCACTGGCGATTAGTGAAATTGCAGAGCAAAATCAAAATTTAACTGTAGTAGTCACACCAGATACACGAAGTGCGGTACGTTTATCGCGTGTTTTATCGGAATTAAGCAGTCAAAATGTTTGCGTATTCCCTGATTGGGAAACCTTACCTTATGATACCTTTTCTCCCCATCAAGAAATTATTTCCTCTCGTTTAAGTGCGCTTTTCCATTTACAAAATGCGAAAAAAGGCATTTTCTTATTGCCGATTTCGACATTAATGCAACGCCTTTGCCCGCCACAATATTTACAACACAATGTGCTTCTGATTAAAAAAGGCGATCGTTTGGTCATCGATAAAATGCGTTTACAATTAGAAGCCGCGGGCTATCGTGCTGTGGAGCAAGTATTAGAACACGGCGAGTATGCCGTTCGTGGGGCTTTGTTGGATCTTTTCCCAATGGGAAGTGCGGTGCCTTTTCGTCTTGATTTTTTTGATGATGAAATTGATTCCATTCGCACTTTTGATGTGGATACGCAACGTACTCTTGATGAAATTAACTCAATTAATCTTTTGCCAGCGCACGAATTTCCAACGGATGATAAAGGGATTGAATTTTTCCGTGCACAATTTCGTGAAACCTTTGGGGAGATCCGTCGAGATCCCGAACATATTTATCAGCAAATCAGTAAAGGTACCTTGATTTCTGGCATTGAATATTGGCAGCCACTTTTCTTTTCTGAAATGGCGACGTTGTTTGATTATTTGCCAGAACAAACGCTGTTTGTGGATATGGAAAATAACCAAACGCAAGGCGAGCGTTTTTATCAAGATGCCAAACAGCGTTATGAACAACGTAAAGTGGATCCAATGCGTCCGCTTTTATCGCCTGAAAAATTATGGCTCAATGTTGATAAAGTTAATCGCCGATTGAAATCTTATCCACGTATTACATTTAAAGCGGAAAAAGTGCGGTCATCGGTATGCCAGAAAAATTTACCTGTTGCCGCTTTACCAGAAGTGACTATTCAATCCCAGCAAAAAGAACCATTGGGGCAATTACGCCAATTTATTGAGCATTTTAAAGGAAATATACTCTTTTCTGTGGAGACAGAAGGTCGCCGAGAGACGTTGCTTGATTTACTTTCAGCGTTAAAACTTAAACCAAAACAAATTCAATCCTTGGAACAGGCTAAGAATGAAAAATTTAGCTTGTTAGTCAGCTCTCTTGAACAAGGTTTTATTATTGAACAATCGTTTCCTGTTGCGATTATTGGCGAAGCTAATTTACTTGGCGAACGTGTTCAACAACGTTCTAGAGATAAACGTAAAACGATTAATCCTGACACGCTTGTACGCAATCTTGCCGAGTTGAAAATAGGGCAACCAGTTGTGCATCTTGATCACGGTGTGGGGCGTTATGGTGGTTTGGTCACCTTAGATACAGGCGGCATTAAAGCAGAATATTTGCTGTTAAATTATGCCAATGAATCAAAACTTTATGTCCCAGTGACTTCATTACATTTGATTAGCCGTTATGTGGGTGGTTCTGATGAAAGTGCGCCATTACATAAACTGGGTAACGAGGCTTGGGCGAAATCACGTCAAAAAGCAGCGGAGAAAATTCGTGATGTGGCGGCCGAGTTATTAGATGTTTACGCTCAACGTGAAGCGAAGAAAGGCTTTGCCTTTAAATATGATCGTGAAGAATTTCAACAATTTGCTGCAACCTTTCCTTTTGAAGAAACTTACGATCAGGAAATGGCAATTAATGCGGTAATTTCTGATATGTGTCAGCCAAAAGCAATGGATCGCCTTGTTTGCGGTGATGTGGGTTTTGGTAAAACTGAAGTGGCAATGCGTGCTGCCTTTTTGGCTGTGATGAATCATAAACAAGTAGCAGTGCTAGTGCCAACCACATTGTTAGCCCAACAGCATTATGAGAATTTTAAAGATCGTTTTGCGAACTTGCCTGTGAACGTAGAAGTGTTATCGCGTTTCAAAACTGCAAAAGAACAAAAACAAATTCTGGAAAACCTTGCAGAAGGCAAAGTCGATATATTGATTGGTACCCATAAATTAATTCAATCAGATGTCAAATTTAGCGATCTTGGTTTGTTGATTATTGATGAAGAGCACCGTTTTGGTGTAGGGCAAAAAGAGAAAATCAAACAGCTCCGTGCGAATATCGATATTCTTACGCTAACGGCAACGCCAATTCCGCGTACGCTAAATATGGCGATGAATGGTATTCGTGATCTGTCCATTATTTCCACACCTCCTGCTCGCCGATTAAGTATTAAAACCTTCGTCCGCCAGAATGATGATCTTGTTGTACGAGAAGCGATTTTGCGTGAAATCTTGCGTGGCGGACAGGTTTATTACCTCCATAATGATGTCGCAAGTATTGAAAATACAGCAGAAAAACTCACCGCACTTGTGCCAGAAGCGCGAGTGATTGTGGGGCATGGACAAATGCGCGAACGTGAATTAGAGCGTGTGATGAGTGATTTTTATCATCAGCGTTATAACGTCTTAGTTTGTTCAACCATTATCGAAACGGGTATTGATGTACCAACGGCAAATACCATTATTATTGAACGAGCGGATCATTTTGGCTTGGCTCAGCTTCATCAATTACGTGGACGAGTAGGGCGTTCACATCATCAGGCTTATGCTTATTTGCTTACGCCACCGCCAAAAATGATGACAAAAGATGCTGAACGCCGTCTTGATGCATTGGAAAATCTTGATAATCTTGGGGCTGGTTTTATCTTGGCAACCCACGATTTAGAGATTCGTGGTGCAGGCGAATTACTCGGAAATGAACAAAGCGGACAAATTGAAAGCATCGGTTTTTCGCTTTATATGGAATTATTGGATGCGGCGGTTAAAGCGTTAAAAGAAGGGCGAGAACCATCCTTAGAAGAACTGACGCAACAACAAGCGGATATTGAATTGCGCGTTCCTGCTTTACTGCCTGATGATTATCTAGGAGACGTGAATATGCGTTTATCCTTTTATAAACGCATTGCCGCCGCAGAGAGTAAAGCAGAATTAGATGAATTAAAAGTCGAGTTGATTGACAGATTTGGATTATTGCCTGATGCAACGAAAAACTTATTACAAATTGCAGAGTTGCGTTTATTGGTTGAGCCGTTAAAAGTTGTGCGAATTGATGCTGGAACACAAGGCGGTTTTATTGAGTTTTCAGCAAAAGCACAAGTGAATCCAGATAAATTTATTCAATTAATTCAAAAAGAACCTATTGTGTATCGATTTGATGGTCCATTAAAATTTAAGTTTATGAAAGATCTATCCGATAACAAAGTGCGGTTAGAATTTGTGGTGGATTTGTTAAGAACGATTGCTGCATAAAAAGAAGTCCGATCATTGTGATCGGACTTTTTTCTTAAATATATCAAGCAGATTATTGCACTAATAAATAGAAATTACTGTTACCTCGTAAAATATTAAGTGCAATTGCTGATGGCTCAGTTTCAAGCACTTTATTTAATTCACGAATGTTTTCGATCATTTGACGATTAATACCAATAATAATATCGCTCGCTTTTAAACCACGTTGTGCAGCCAGCGAATTAGGTTGAATTTTTGTGATTTCAATGCCTTTAACGCCTTTTGCATCGTAGTCTTTCAATGTTGCGCCATCTAATGCGAGTAATTCAGTTTTAGAGGAAAGTTGGCTACCATCATCTGCTTGTAATTTCACTTTAACATCGTGGGATTTGCCGTCTCGTAAGTAAGTCAAGCTAATCTCTTTGCCTGCACCAGTGGTTGCAATTTTTGCACGCATTTCAGCAAAACTTGAGATTTTTTGACCGTTCATCGCCGTGATAATATCGCCCGCTTTAAGACCTGCTTTTTCAGCAGCAGATTTCGGTAAAACTTCGCTCACAAATGCGCCTTGTTGCGCACTCACATTAAAGGCTTTGGCTAAATCAGCATTGAGTTCGCCCCCTTTAATACCAAGCAATCCGCGACGCACTTGACCAAATTCTAAAATTTGTTGCACTAAATTGCTTGCTTGATTACTTGGAATCGCAAAGGCAATTCCTGCATTGCCACCGCTTGGAGAAATAATTGCGGTATTAATGCCAATAAGTTCGCCATTTAAATTTACCAACGCACCACCCGAATTACCGCGGTTTACGGCTGCATCGGTTTGAATGTAGTTTTCATAAGTACCGCTATCAGAGCCTGTTGAACGACCCAATGCAGAAACAACACCTGATGTCACAGTTTGACCTAAACCAAATGGATTACCAATTGCAACAGTAAAATCGCCTACGCGTAATTTGTCGGAATCAGCAAATTTGATTTCTGTTAAATTACTTGGTTTTTCAAGTTGAACTAACGCAATATCTGATTGCTCATCTTTACCCACTAATTTTGCTTTAAATTCACGACCATCTTGTAATTGCACGGTAATTTTATCAGCCCCATCAATAACATGATTATTAGTTAAAACATAGCCTTTGCTTGCATTAATAATGACACCAGAACCTAAACCACGGAAGTTACGCTTTGACTCTCCGCGTCCACCAAATTGTTCCGCAAAACGATCGCCGAAGAAAAATTTAAATTCTTCAGGAATATCGTCTAGGAAAGGAGAACGAGAATCTCCTTTAGCTTTTCCTTCAACGGAAAGAGTGACAACGGCAGGTTGAACTTTTTCTAACATTGGTGCAAGACTGTTTTGTTCCGAAATAAAACTTGGCAAAGTGGCTTGAGCAACAAATGATGTGCTTAATACACTTAATCCAAGTGCAATACTATTTAATACAAAACGTGTTTTTTTCATAAAATACTCCAAAATAGATTTCAGACAACGTGGTCTATAAGACAAAAAAATAGAAAAAATGTTCAATAAGAGGAGAGCAAATTATCTTGTTAAAAAGGAAATCGGAGCAGTATAAAAACGGCCTTACAAGTAGCAAATTCTATAAATTTATGTTCTAATACGCGCAATTTTCTAGTCAATAAAAAGGTCAAAAAATGAGCTGGATTAACCGAATTTTTAGTAAAAGTCCTTCTTCTTCCACTCGAAAAGCCAATGTGCCAGAAGGCGTATGGACAAAATGCACTGCTTGTGAACAAGTACTTTATAGTGAAGAACTCAAACGTAATCTGTATGTTTGCCCTAAATGCGGTCATCATATGCGTATTGATGCCCGTGAGCGTTTATTAAACTTATTGGACGAAGATTCAAGCCAAGAAATTGCGGCAGATTTAGAACCAAAAGATATTTTAAAATTTAAAGATTTAAAGAAATATAAAGATCGTATCAGTGCGGCACAAAAAGAAACGGGTGAAAAAGATGCATTAATTACCATGACAGGTACACTTTATAATATGCCAATTGTTGTGGCTGCATCAAACTTTGCTTTTATGGGCGGTTCAATGGGTTCTGTAGTTGGGGCAAAATTTGTTAAAGCGGCTGAAAAAGCAATGGAAATGAATTGTCCCTTTGTATGTTTCTCTGCAAGTGGCGGTGCGCGTATGCAAGAAGCCTTGTTTTCTTTAATGCAAATGGCAAAAACTAGTGCGGTGCTTGCCCAAATGCGTGAAAAAGGTGTGCCGTTTATTTCAGTATTAACGGATCCAACTTTAGGTGGCGTATCAGCCAGTTTTGCGATGTTAGGGGATTTAAATATTGCCGAGCCAAAAGCCTTAATTGGGTTTGCTGGCCCTCGTGTTATTGAACAAACCGTACGTGAAAAATTACCAGAAGGTTTCCAACGCAGTGAGTTTTTACTTGAGAAAGGGGCAATTGATATGATCGTGAAACGTTCAGAAATGCGTAAAACTTTGGCAAGTGTACTGAGTAAATTAACGAATCAACCTTCTCCTTTTGTAGAACCTGAACTCATTTCAGAAGATGAATAATATGCAACTTAAAGCCACTTCGCCACTCGCTGAGTGGCTTTCTTATTTAGAAAAAAGCCATTTTAAACCCATTGATCTTGGTTTAGATCGTATTAAATCTGTGGCAGAAAAATTGGATTTACTTCATCCAGCCCCTTATGTGATAACAGTGGGAGGGACGAATGGTAAAGGCACCACTTGCCACTTATTAGAAACGATTTTGCTTAATCACGGATTACGTGTAGGCGTGTATTCTTCGCCCCATTTGTTGCGTTATAACGAGCGAGTACGCATTCAAAATCAAGATTTACCCGATGAAGCACATACAGCCTCTTTTGCTTTTATTGATGAAAACAAAACAGAATCGCTGACTTATTTTGAATTTAGCACCCTTTCTGCATTGCATTTATTTAAGCAAGCAAAGTTAGATGTAGTGATTTTAGAAGTGGGGTTGGGTGGTCGTTTAGATGCGACCAATATTGTGGATAGCCATCTTGCAGTGATTACTAGCATCGATATTGATCATACCGATTTTCTTGGGGATACCAGAGAGGCTATTGCTTTTGAAAAAGCAGGAATTTTCCGCGAAAATTGCCCTGTCGTGATTGGCGAACCTAATGTTCCGCAAACAATGTTAGATCAGGCTGAAAAATTACATTGCCAAGTTTCTCGTCGTGATGTGGATTGGTCATTTGAGCAAAATGCTGAAAATTGGCAATGGCAAAATAAAAAAGTGCGGTTAGAAAATTTGCTGTTTTGTCAGATTCCATTGGCGAATGCCGCAACGGCTCTTGCTGCTGTTCAATGTTTACCTTTTGATATTTCTGAACAGACTTTGCGAAAATCTCTGCAAGAGGTGGAGTTGGTTGGTCGTTTTCAAGCAATAAAAGCAGATAGACGTAAAAAATTAGCGGATTATCTTGGCGTACCAGCTGAAACCTTGCCAACAATCATTGTTGATGTGGGGCATAATCCTCATGCCGCAAAATATTTATCTGAAAAATTAACCGCACTTAAATGCAACATTGAGGGCAAAATGATTGCCGTATGTGGAATGCTAAAAGATAAAGATGCAAATGGGGTATTTGCACATTTAACGCCTATTATTGATGAATGGCATTGTGTAACCTTAGGCGGCTATCGCGGGCAGTCAGGCGATGAATTAGCTGATAAACTGAAAAGTCATTTCCCACACGTTCAAGCTACATCAGATAATTCTGTTATGGATGGTGTGCGTACAGCGCTCAAAAGTGCGGTAAAAAATGATGTTGTTTTAGTCTTAGGATCTTTCCACACCGTTGCTGAATTTTGGGCGGTATTGGAATAAAATTTACCATTAAAACAAAGGGCTGATCTTTAAAATCAGCCCTTATTTTTTTGCTTGCTTGGGAGAGTTTCATAATTCACCTGATAAATTTTACTAATTTAAGGATTGAATGTGGGACTTTACGTAATACGTAACATTGCTTTGCAAAAGCGTGTAGATTTTAACCAATTTTAAGTAGGCTTGCAAATTTTTAGCGGAAATTTTTGGTAGAAATACTGATTAGATTTCAGCGATTATTTCACTGAAAATTTTTCCGTTGGAAGTGGTTCTGGCTCGCCCAAAAAATAAGGTTCAACCCCTAATATCAAATCAAAAACTGCTTTTATTCGCGCAAAAACTTCTCTTATTTGTGTGGAAAAATGTAATTCTGGCTGTTTTGCCACAAAGCAAATGGCATCAATATTATGTGCTTGGGTAATTAATAGTGCGCGTTCGCAATGAAATTTTTGACTGACAATCGTAAATGCTTGTACTTGGAAAATTTTATCGGCACGGATAACGGAATCAAGGGTGCGAAAGCCTGCAAAATCACGGAACATTGAAGTTTCTGGCACGCCCATTTTGCGTAAATCGCGAAACATTGCTCTTGGTTCGTTATATTGCAAAGTTCGGTTGTCGCCACTTAATAAAAGATAATTCACTTTTTGTTGTTCGATTAGGCTTTTAGCTGTGGTTAAGCGACTATCGTAATAAACGTTCGGTTTTCCGCTGACGGTGTATTTTGATGTGCCAAGCACAAGGGCGTAAGGACGAAAGGGGAGTTCATCAATATTTGTGAATATTTTATCGCGAACATAAAAACTTACGCCTCGATCAACTAGCAAGCAAAGTATAATCAATGCAAAGATTGCGTAGAGTAGTATGCGAAAAAGTGCGGTGAATTTTGGGGAGAATTTTTTTACTAGCATAGCGGTAAACATAATGAAAAATCGACCGCACTTCAAGGGGAATTTGATGGATTTTGTGAATCGCATTGATGTGCGATAATTTAGCCGTTTAGACGGCTAAAATTTCTTGACAAGCTAATCGACTTACTGATAGTTTAAACGCCATTCTGATTATTACGATAGGTTTTCAATGTCTGTGCAAAATGTAGTGCTTTTTGACACACAGCCTTTAACTCTGATGCTTGGCGGCAAACTTTCCCATATTAATGTCGCGTATCAAACATATGGCGTGCTCAATGCTGAGAAAAATAATGCGGTATTAATTTGCCACGCTTTGACTGGCGATGCTGAGCCTTATTTCGATGATGGTCGCAATGGATGGTGGCAGAATTTTATGGGAGCAGGTTTAGCATTGGATACGGATCGTTATTTTTTTATTAGCTCGAACGTATTAGGCGGTTGTAAGGGAACAACTGGGCCTTCATCGATTAATCCGAAGATGGGTAAACCTTATGGTAGCCAATTTCCTAATATTGTCGTGCAAGATATTGTCAAAGTACAAAAAGCCTTGCTTGATCATCTTGGCATTAGCCATTTAAAAGCTATTATTGGCGGATCTTTTGGTGGCATGCAAGCGAATCAATGGGCGATTGATTATCCTGATTTTATGGATAATATCGTGAACCTTTGCTCATCCATTTATTTTAGTGCTGAAGCCATCGGTTTTAACCACGTAATGCGTCAAGCGGTCATTAATGATCCTAATTTTAACGGTGGCGATTACTATGATGGTACACCGCCAGATCAAGGGCTATCTATTGCGCGTATGCTAGGTATGCTGACTTACCGCACTGATTTACAACTTGCGAAAGCCTTTGGGCGTGCCACAAAATCAGATGGCAGTTTTTGGGGCGATTACTTTCAAGTGGAATCCTACCTTTCTTATCAAGGAAAAAAATTCTTAGAACGTTTTGATGCCAATAGTTATTTGCATTTGTTACGTGCGTTAGATATGTATGATCCCAGTCTGGGGTATGAAAATATCAAAGAGGCTTTATCACGCATTAAAGCGCGTTATACATTGGTTTCTGTGACTACGGATCAGCTTTTTAAACCAGTGGATCTTTATAAAAGTAAACAGCTTTTAGAACAAAGTGGCGTCGATCTACATTTTCATGAATTTCCATCAGACTACGGACACGATGCGTTTTTAGTGGATTATGATCAGTTTGAAAAACGGATTAGAGATGGTTTGGCTGGTAAGTAATTAGGCATAAAAAAGTGCGGTGAAATTTTACCGCACTTTTTCTTTTATAATAGGTTCTTTTATAATAGGTTATTCTTCAGAACTGCTTTCTTCCAAAGAATCTTCTTCATCTGCATCACAAACACGCTCTAAACTTACTACGTGTTCATCATCGGCAGTACGAATTAAACGAACACCTTGCGTGTTACGACCTACAATGCTTACCTCGCTTACGCGTGTGCGAACAAGGGTTCCTGCATCAGTGATCAACATAATTTGGTCTGTTTCTTCTACTTGAGTTGCGGCAACTACTTTACCATTGCGTTCACTCACTTTAATCGAAATCACACCTTTTGTATTACGTGACTTAGTTGGGTATTCACTTAACTGTGTGCGTTTTCCGTAGCCGTTTTGCGTTGCGGTTAAAATGGCACCTTCGCCTTTTGGCACAACAAGAGAAACCACTTTATCGATATTTAAGTCTAATGATGCTTCAGCGTTGTCATCAGAAATTTCTTCAATTTCTACCGCACTTTCATCGTCAGAAATATCGTTTGTTAAAGCCAGTTTGATACCGCGAACCCCTGTTGCTAAACGCCCCATTGCACGCACAGCATTTTCTGCAAAACGTACCACACGACCTTGTGATGAGAACAACATAATTTCGTTGCTACCATCGGTAATATCCACGCCGATTAATTCATCTTCATCACGTAAATTCAATGCGATGATACCGTTTGAACGTGGACGGCTAAATTCAGTTAAGGCGATTTTCTTCACAATACCGCCAGCAGTTGCCATGACCACGAATTTATCTTCTTCGTAAGCAGAAACTGGTAAGATTGCAGTAATACGTTCGTTTTCTTGTAATGGAAGAATATTTACAATTGGACGACCGCGTGCGCCACGGCTTGCTTGCGGAAGTTGATATACTTTCAACCAATATAAACGGCCACGGCTAGAGAAGCAGAGGATCGTATCGTGAGTATTTGCCACCAGTAATTTTTCGATGAAATCTTCTTCTTTCATCTTCGTCGCAGATTTACCTTTACCGCCACGACGTTGTGCTTCATAGTCAGTTAGTGGTTGGTACTTCACATAACCTTCATGAGAAAGCGTTACAACTACGTCTTCTTGTGCGATTAAATCCTCTAAATCAATATCGCCAGATGCGGTGGTAATTTCAGTTAAACGATCATCGCCGAATTGTGCTTTCACTTCTTCCAATTCTTCACGAATCACTTCCATTAAACGTTCTGCGCTACTTAAAATATGAAGAAGATCTGCAATTTTAACTAATAATTCTTCATATTCTTTTACAACTTCTTCAAAGGCAATGCCCGTTAAACGGTGTAAACGAAGTTCTAGAATTGCGTTTACTTGCGCTGGCGATAAGTAATATTGTTCACCTTGAATACCAAGATTTTCTTCTAAATCATCAGGACGAGCAGAAACATCAAGAAGATTAATAATATCGCTATGTAATGTCCAAGAGCGTGAACTGATTGTTGTTGCAGCTTCTTCACGGTTTTTAGAGTTACGAATAATCGCAATCATTTCATCGATATTAGAACGAGCAACCGCTAAACCTTCCAAAATATGCGTACGTTCACGTGCTTTGCGAAGCTCAAAGATAGAACGACGTGTAACGACTTCACGGCGGTGTAACACAAAGGATTCAATGATTTCTTTAAGATTAAATAAACGTGGCTGACCGTGATCCAATGCTACCATATTGATACCAAAGGTCACTTGCATTTGAGTAAGCGAGTAAAGATGGTTTAATACCACTTCCCCTACTGCCTCACGTTTAATATCAATTTCAATACGAATCCCTTCTTTGTTTGAAAGGTCAGTAATATTGCTGATACCTTCGATTTTTTTCTCGCGAATTAATTCGGCAATTTTCTCGACTAATTTTGCTTTATTTACTTGGTATGGCAATTCAGACACGATAATTTGCTCGCGTCCTTTTTCGTTGGTTTCTACCGTTGCTCGAGCGCGAACATACACTTTGCCACGACCAGTGCGATAGGCTTCTTCAATTCCTTTACGACCATTAATTAATGCCGCGGTTGGAAAGTCTGGGCCTGGAATATGTTGCATTAATTCATCAATGGTAATTTCATTGTTGTCGATATAAGCCAAACAACCATTTAATACTTCATTTAAGTTGTGAGGAGGAATATTAGTTGCCATCCCCACCGCAATACCAGAAGAACCATTTGCTAAAAGTGCTGGAATACGAGTCGGTAATACATCTGGAATCATTAATTCGCCATCATAGTTTGGCGAGAAATTGACGGTTTCTTTATCCAAATCAGTGAGCAATGCTTGCGTAATTTTTTGCATACGTACTTCGGTATAACGCATTGCAGCGGGTGCATCGCCGTCAATTGAACCAAAGTTACCTTGCCCATCAACTAACATATAGCGAAGTGAGAATGGTTGCGCCATACGAACGATTGTATCGTACACAGCGGAATCGCCGTGAGGATGATATTTACCGATTACATCCCCCACAACACGCGCTGATTTTACGTATTTTTTATTGGCGGTATTGCCTTCGCGATCCATTGAGAACAACACGCGGCGGTGAACAGGTTTTAAACCATCTCTAACGTCAGGTAATGCACGCCCAACGATAACCGACATCGCGTAGTCAAGGTAGGAAGATTTGAGTTCTTCTTCAATATTGACAGGGGTGATAGATGATTGGATTGAATCCGTCATTGGTATTCCTTTTTTGATCAAAAATTGTGGCGGATTATAGCATAAAGGTATGTTTTTTACATTAGGATTTCGCCTAATGGCGACTTACTTTCTTTTGCTTGTACAAAAGAAAGTAAGCAAAGAAAAGTGCCCCAGTTAAATCGCTGATCTTTGCTTTGTTTCAATTTTCTTTACGGCAATTTTCTAAACTCGCAACTACGTTGCTCAAACAGACGAAAATTGCCTAAAAATTGAAAGTCGCAAAGGCGATTTATATGGGGCCCGAGTTTATCGGAGGATCATTTAAAAAGTGCGGTTGGTTTTAGGGAGATTTTTATAGGTCGTTTTATTTGTAGGTAGAATTAAATGGGGTCCCTTCTTTTCCGCCTTTGTTTCATAGAATTTGTAGGAAATTTTCGTCTGTTTGAGCCGTTTGCGGCGAGTTCAGAAAATTTCCGTTAAGCAAATTGTATGAAACGAAGGAAATAAGGAAAAGCAGGGGCGCTTTTCTTTTGCCTAATTTTCTTTGGCGAAACAAAGAAAAGTAGGTCGTACTTTCAAGAATTGAAAGTACGAAATAAGCCTAATTTATTTTTGATGTGTTCGCTTCGCTTTCTGCAACTTCCCATAAGCCTTTAGCAACGCTTGATGCTCCTTAAAGTTTTCCAAATTTTCATCACTTGCAGGAAGATTGTAGAACGGATTACCCCCTTCAGAGACAGCAACCCAAGCTTGTTTAACTGCATCTTTGCCATACATTTTCTCAAACACTGAACGATATTGCGCTGGGTCACGATTTTGATCTAAATGTAATTCAATGATGGAAATTAATGCACGGTAATAATTCACACGTTCTGTGGTGAATACGGAGCTGTTCATATTAAGCGTCCAGTTTGCCCAATCTAATGCTTGTTCTAATTCGCCTAATGCAAGGTGAAGCATAGATTTTAATTCGCCCACGCGTAAGGTTGTCCAGCCGCTATTTTTAGGTGCAACGATACCGATAAATTCACGCACGCGAGTTGCATCGTCAATATCTTGTCCGTCTAATTCTTCTAATAACTCTTGATAGGTTTCAGCATCGTGATGCCAGTTTGGTAAATCGAGTAAAATTTCGCGCCAGTCCATGCCCATATTGTTGTTGGCGTAAATTAAATCGTCTGCAGGATAAATATCAGACATACCTGGCACAATAATACGGCACGCATATACATCTAAATGGTTGTAATCCATTACGTAAACTTCTTTTTCATCCGCATGGAAAATCGCCATTAAATTATTGTATTCTTCTTGTGTTGTACCGCTGAAATCCCAATCAGCAAATTCATAATCTGGTGTTTGTTTAAATAAATCCCAAGAAATTAAACCGCTCGAATCAATAAAGTGGGTTTCTAAATTAGCGTGTTCAGCCACATCATCGTTATTGAAAGATGGCGGAGAGAAAACATCTAAATCTTTCAAACTGCGACCTTGTAAAAGTTCAGTCACCGTACGTTCTAATGCCACTTGGAAATTTGGATGTGCACCAAAAGAGGCAAAGCAAGTGCCGTTATTTGGATTGAGTAGCACCACGCAAATAACAGGGTATTTTCCGCCGAGTGAAGCATCAAAAGCATAAATTGGGAAGCCTTCTTCCTCTAATTTTGCAATGGAAGCCTGAATAGATGGATAGCGATCCATCACAGATTTTAGAATTTCTGGCAGACTGATTGCTTCAGCGATAATTTTGTTTTTCACATAACGCTCAAAGACTTCTGACAAGCCTTGCACGCGTGCTTCAAATTTTGTATTGCCTGCAGACATGCCATTTGAGACATAAAGGTTGGCAATAATACTTTGTGGAATGTAAACGGTTTGCTCGTCTGATTGCCGAACATAAGGCATCGCCACGATCCCACGATCATAATTGCCAGATTGTAAATCGACTAATAATTCAGGCGTAAGCTCGGCATTAGGATCAAAATAATCCAATAAATAATCATCTAAAATGCCATTAGGCAGTAAAGCATCATCTTCAATCGGGAACCATTTTTCATTGGGATAATGCACAAAATCGCTGTTTGCAATCTCTTGCCCTAAATAGAAATCAGCAAAGAAATAATTAGTGGAAAGACGCTCAAAATATTCGCCAAGGGCAGAGGCTAACGCCGCTTTTTTGCTTGCCCCTTTACCATTTGAAAAACACTGTGGGCAGTCTTTATCGCGAATATGTACAGACCACACATTTGGCACTGGATTCAACCAAGATGCCTCTTCAATATTAAAACCAAGTGCGGTCAATTTTTGCTGAAATTTTGCAATGCTATCTTCCAATGCGGCATCTTTGCCAAGGATAAATGTTTGTTCAGACATAAAGTACCTTATTAATATCGTTAAAAATTGCCGTATTCTAGCAAAATTTGATCGTTAGTTATAACTTTCTAATCTATAAAGTGCATTTTATTTCTTTTTATTTATTGAAAAACCTTCGTATTATTTCTCACACAAAACATATCTATTTATATTTATTTAGGAGAAACATAATGTCTAAATTTCAAATTCATACTGTTGAAACTGCGCCAGAAGCTGCAATCGAGGCTTTAACTGCGGTAAAATAAGTTTATTTTATTTCTAGTGGCTTAGGCGACTTTTCTTCATTTGGTTATTTTAGCCTAAATCAAATTTTTAGTTGTTATCTAGGATAACTCAAAAAAGAAAAATTTGGTCGCGTTGGCATTCCAGTTTACAATCATTTTATTCCTCCATCACAAATGAAAAGGACGATTATGTTATTTGCTTTGCCTGCGCTGAATGATAACTACATTTGGCTTTATCAACGAGAAAATCTGCCTCTTATTATTGTAGATTTGCCTGAAACGGACAAGCTGTTTGCGTGGTTAGATAAACAAAATGTAAACATTGAAGCGGTGTTGCTTACTCACGAACACGATGATCATACACAAGGTGTGTCGGCATTTAAAAAACGTTATCCAACAGTGCCGATTTATGGGTCGCAAGAATGTGAGAAAAAAGGTGCAACTCAAATTGTGAACGAAGGGAAGATCCTTACCACACATTATCAAATTGATGTCATTCCGACGGGTGGACACACTAAACAGCACGTTAGTTTTTTAGTGGATAATCATTTGTTTTGTGGCGATGCGTTATTTTCTGCAGGTTGCGGACGTGTTTTCACAGGTAATTATGCGCAGATGTTTGAAGGTTTACAGCGTTTGAATGCATTGCCTGACGAGACGATTGTTTGCCCTGCTCACGAATATACATTGGGAAATTTAGCATTTGCGGAAATTGTGCTGGTGGAAAAAAGTGCGGTAGAAAAGCAGCGTGTTTTTGTTGAAAAACAGCGAGCTGAAAATAAACCAAGTTTGCCGACAACATTAAAACTAGAGCGAGAAATTAATCCGTTTTTACAAGCAAAAAGACTTGAAGAATTTACCGCACTTCGCAAGGCCAAAGATATTTTCTAAGTGATCTTTTTTATTGAGGCAAAGTGCGGTGATTTTTTAAATTAGCAGATTATTTCTTTTTTGCTAACATCGTGGCAAATTTCATTTTAATGCGATTGCCGTTTTCATCGGTTTTGTGTAATTCGCCCATATTTTCGTTATATTCTAAGAATTCCCAATCTTTGTAATATTCTTTTAATTCATTTTCAGCAAAAGTGAAAGAGAACGGAAGTGGGCAAGGCATATCATCAGTAGACATAGCGGCAACGATTAAGTTATACCCGCCAACATTGGTGTGTTCTTGCATATTTTTAATGATTGACGGCACACGTTCACGATTTAAGAACATAAACACTACCGTTGAAACAATAAAATCGTAGTTTTCTTGAATGTTGGCGGAATTAATGTCGTAAAGTGCGGTAGAAATATTAAGGTTTTCTTTCTCTTTGGTTTCATTTAAAAAGGCAATGCTGTTTTCATTGTGATCCCAAGAGGTTACATCATGGCCTAATAAACTTAAATAAAGTGAATTACGCCCTTGTCCACAACCTAAATCTAATACTTTACAAGGCGAGATAATTTTTGCTGCATCCACTACATCACCGTGAGTGGCTGTCATGTTGTATTTTTTACTGAAATAATCTTCTTTTTTGCAATAGAAACCTAGGGTGCATTCTAAATCATCAGAAAGCGCTTCAACACGATGCCATGCTTGAGGTTCAACAAAAGGAATCTCGCTTTCTGGGGTGAAAATATGCTCAGCAATGACATCGCCATTTTCGGTTAGCTCATAAAATTTGAGCTTACCTTTTAATACAGTTAATTTTCCCCAAGTGCCGACTTTTGTGTTGTGCTTTTCTTGGAACATTTGTGGCAACTTGTCTTTTGTCCACACTGGCATTTGTTTATAGCAAATTAATTCGTTTTTCATAATATTCTCCAAACAGATAAATAGTTGAGTGTTATAGTAGGTTATAAGTCACCTATTTTCAACAAGAAAATAAAAGGGCAACGTAATGTTGCCCTAATTAATAGAATTGATTATTTTACTTGCATACCTGCGGTAACACCACTATCGGCAGATAACAAGAATAAATCACTACCGCCTGTTCCTGCGGATAGAATCATTCCCTCAGATACGCCGAATTTCATTTTACGTGGTGCAAGGTTTGCCACCATAATCACAAAACGACCTTCTAATTCTTCAGGCTTATTATAAGCCGCTTTAATGCCAGAGAAGACTTGACGAGTATGATCGCCAAGATCCAATTCAAAACGTAAAAGTTTATTAGATTCTGGCACTGCTTCGCATTTCAATACTTTTGCTACACGCATATCAAGTTTAGCGAAATCATCAATGGTGATGGTTTCAGCAATAGGTTCAACAGCAGAAAGTGCGGTTGGTTTTGCTTCAGTTTTTTCTGCTGCTTTATTGGCTGCTGCAAATAAGGCTTTAGTTTCTTCCACAACGGCATCAATTTGTTTTTTCTCTAAACGAGAGAATAAGGCTGTGAACGGTGCAAGGGTATGACCAAGTAATGGTTGATGAATATTATCCCAACGTAATTCAGCTTGTAAGAAGGCTTCTGCACGTTCTGCCAGTTTTGGAAGAACAGGTTTTAAGTAAGACATCAGCACGCGGAAAAGCTCAATTCCCATTGAACATACGGCTTGCAATTCTGCCTCTTTGCCTTCTTCTTTTGCAATCACCCAAGGGGCTTTTTCATCAATGTATTTATTGGCTTTATCCGTTAATGCCATAATTTCACGAATGGCTTTATTGTATTCACGGCTTTCGTAATAAGCGGCGATTTGCTCGGCTTGGGCGGTAAATTCTGCAAATAATGCTTCGTCTTCCAGTTTATCCGCAAGTTTGCCTTCAAAGCGTTTCGCAATAAAGCCAGCATTGCGTGAAGCTAAATTCACTAATTTGTTTACAATATCCGTATTGACACGTTGTACGAAATCTTCAAGATTAAAGTCTAAATCTTCAATGCGATCATTTAATTTTGCCGCATAGTAATAACGCAAACATTCAGGATCGATATGATTTAAATAAGTGCTGGCTTGAATGAAAGTGCCGCGAGATTTTGACATCTTCGCCCCATCCACCGTGACGTAGCCGTGAGTGAATACATTAGTCGGTTTACGGTAGCCACTGCCTTCAAGCATTGCTGGCCAGAATAGACTGTGGAAATAAACGATGTCTTTACCGATGAAATGATAAAGTTCCGCATCACTGCCTTCCGCCCAAAATTCATTGAAATCAATGCCTTCACGATTGCATAGATTTTTGAATGAAGCCATATAGCCGATTGGTGCATCTAACCAAACATAGAAGAATTTATCTTTTGCGCCCGGAATTTCAAAACCGAAATAAGGCGCATCGCGTGAAATATCCCATTGTTGTAAACCACTCTCAAACCATTCTTGCATTTTGTTCGCAATTTCAGATTGAAGTGAGCCAGAACGAGTCCATTCTTTTAACATCCCTTCAAATGCAGGTAAGTCAAAGAAAAAGTGTTCAGATTCTTTTACGATAGGTGTTGCGCCAGAAACAGCTGAACGAGGATTAATTAAATCCATTGGGCTGTAAGTAGATGCACACACTTCGCAGTTATCGCCATATTGATCTTCTGCTTTACATTTCGGGCAAGTGCCTTTCACAAAACGATCAGGCAAGAACATATTTTTTTCAGGGTCGAATAACTGAGAAATAACTTTACTCTTAATAAAGCCATTGGCTTTGAGTTTATTGTAAATTTCTGCGGTGAGCTCTTTGTTTTCTTCGCTGTGAGTGGAATGATAGTTATCAAAACTAATATTGAAACCTGCAAAATCACGCATGTGATCGGCTTTTGCTTTAGCAATTAATTCTTCAGGTGTAATGCCAAGTTTATCGGCATTCAGCATAATCGGTGTGCCGTGCGCATCATCTGCACAGACAAAATGGATTTTATTGCCACGCATACGTTGAAAACGCACCCAAATATCCGCTTGGATATGTTCTAACATATGGCCTAAATGGATTGCCCCATTGGCATAAGGCAAGGCGCAAGTGACTAAAATTTTACGGGGTTGAGTTGTCATTTTTATTCTCTTTTTAGCATACAAAAATTGTGCTTATCTTACTTTAAATAGGGGATTTTTTCTAGTTTGAAAAACTTTAACTTAACATACCGCACTTTCCGTGATTAAATATGCCCGACAAATTTACTCTACTAAACAGGAAGTTATTATGGCAACCTACTTTTCTGATAATTTGACTGCCGAGCAGCAAAATCAAGTTCAGCAGATTATTCAACAATTTCAACATCCAACCCTGCAAAAGGATCTGATTGTGCTTAATACTTTGAAAAAAGTGGAAAAGGGCGGCGATACTTTACGCATTGAATTGCAATTACCTTTTGCGTGGAATTCAGGTGCAGAACAATTAAAACAAGCGGTTTCAGATTCGTTATTGAAAACAACAGATTGCAACGCAATTAAATGGGCGGTGACTTATCAAATCGCCACACTTAAACGTGCGAATAATCAACCCGCCGTAAAAGGTGTGAAAAATATTATTGCGGTTAGTTCTGGCAAAGGCGGCGTAGGGAAATCATCGGTTTCCGTTAATCTCGCTTTAGCATTACAAGCACAAGGGGCACGTGTTGGAATTTTAGACGCGGATATTTATGGGCCTTCTATTCCACATATGTTAGGCGCAGCGGATCAACGTCCAACTTCGCCAGATAATCAACACATCACCCCAATTAAAGCACATGGTTTATCTGCAAATTCCATTGGCTTTTTAATGAATGAAGATAGCGCAACAATTTGGCGTGGCCCAATGGCGAGCAGCGCATTAAGCCAATTATTAAATGAAACCTTATGGGATAGTTTAGATTATCTTGTTATCGATATGCCCCCAGGCACTGGCGATATTCAACTTACCTTATCACAACAAATTCCTGTGACTGGCGCAGTGGTAGTGACAACTCCGCAAGATATTGCTCTGCTTGATGCTGTGAAAGGTATTTCAATGTTTGAGCGAGTATCCGTGCCGGTATTGGGTATTGTGGAAAATATGTCTATGCACATTTGTAGCGAGTGCGGTCACCATGAAGCGATTTTTGGCACAGGCGGTGCAGAGAAAATGGCTGAAAAATACAATGTGAAAGTATTAGCTCAACTTCCTTTACACATTCGTATCCGTGAAGATTTAGATGCAGGCAACCCAACTGTTGTGCGAGTGCCTGAAAATGAAATTTCACAAGCATTCCTACAACTTGCAGAAAAAGTCTCTACAGAACTTTACTGGCAAGGTTCCGTAATCCCAAGTGAGATTCTATTTAAAGAAGTAAAATAATCAAAAAAAGATAGGGCTGCATATGCAGCCCTTTTTTAATGGGATTTTTACTCCACCCATCTCACTACTTCATCTAACGCTTTACGCGATTTTTTCGCAATATCGCGTGAACGGTAACCAAAGGTTGCGGCGACAGAAACCGCATATTCTTGAGGATCAAATAATCCTTCTTCGGCGAGACATTCATTCATTTTGTCGTAATGAAAACCTTCAATTGGGCAAGAATCGATGCCAAGGGCGGCAGCGCCAGTGAGCATATTTGCAAGGGCGATATAAGTTTGTTTACTGCACCAATCAAATAAAGTGCGGTCGCTTTCGAGTAATTTCATATCTTCTTCTTGAAAGGTTTTATATTTGGCGAGGGCAGCTTGTTGTTGCTCTGCGTTCAAGCCTTTGCGCTCCATTACATCCTCAAAAAATAGGCTGTCATAACGGGCATTTTTCTTCGCGAGAATTACCACAAGATGACTGCAATTATCAAGCTGATTTAGCATTCCCCAACTGAAAGGCTTAATTTTTTCGCGCAGGGTTTTATTTTGAATCACTAAATATTTCCAAGGTTCAGAGCCTACAGAACTCGGCGATAATCGACCGCACTCTAAAATACATTCAAAATCTTCATCACTAATTTTTTTGTTTGGGTCGTAATAACGTGTTGAGCTACGTTGATGGAAGAGTTCCAGAACTTGTTCACGAGTAAGTTGAGTCATTTTATTTCCTCTTTTTTTAAACAAAAATGCGTCGCCATACTAAAGATTAGTTTTTGCTAAAGCAAGGGAAAGGTTCTAAAATAGTTAGCATTTCTATCATAGAGAGTAAAGATGATGACAAGAATTGCGATTATTCCTGCAAGAGCGGGTTCTAAAGGCATTAAAGATAAAAACTTACAGCTTGTTGGTGGCGTTTCTTTAGTGGGGCGTGCGATTTTGGCAGCGCAAGAGTCGGGTATGTTTGATCAGATTGTAGTGACATCAGACGGCGAAAACATTTTAAAAGAAGCTACAAAATATGGTGCAAAAGCAGTGGCACGCCCTGAAAATTTGGCGCAAAGTGATACACGCACCATTGATGCTATTTTGCATTGCTTAGAAACTCTCAATATTTCACAAGGTACGACTGTACTTTTGCAGCCAACTAGCCCATTGCGTAATGCTTTAGATATTCGTAATGCGATGGAAATTTTCCTTGGTGGCAAATATAAATCAGTGGTTTCCGCTTGCGAATGTGAGCATCATCCTTATAAATCTTTCACTTTAGAAAGCACCGAAGTTCAGCCTATTCACGAATTAACCGATTTTGAAGCCCCTCGCCAAAAATTACCGAAATCTTATCGTGCAAATGGCGCAATTTATATTAATGACATCGAAAGTCTCTTTGAAGAAAAACGCTTTTTCATTGCGCCAATGCGTTTTTATTTAATGCCAACCTATCGTTCCATTGATATTGATTCCACACTTGATTTGCAATTAGCCGAAAGTTTAATTTCAAAAGAATTCTAAAAAAATTGACCGCACTTTGCGGTCTTTTTTATGTCTATTTTGTTTATTTACATTTAGAAAAGAGGATTTTTATAAGCAAATTATTCTACGTAATAGGCTTTCCAATAACCAATCCACTCTTTTAATAAAATCATATTGCTATTTAATGCGCCTAAGTCAGGAATAAAAGATTTTGCAGAGAGATTTCTTTTGCTGCCATAGCTTGCCGCTGCAGCAGGAAAAACATCAAATCCTTGTTTTTCAAAAAGGTATTTGGCTCGTTTCATATGCCATTGATTTGTTACTAAAATAATTTTTTGAATATGATCTTTAACTAAAATATTTTTAGTGAAACTGGCATTTTCTTCCGTATTACGGGCTTTATTTTCGATCCATTGTGTTGGTACATTAAAGAATTGGTTAAGTTCTTTTGCCATTAAGTCGCCTTCAGAAATGCCTATCAAAGAATAGCCAGTAGTTAAAATAGGCAAGCCCGTTTCTTTTTGTAAAAATGCCGCATAACGTAAACGTTCTAGTTGCGGTGCGCCAGAAGTTGTTTCTGCATACAGTTCTTTGGTTGGGTAAGATCCACCGCCTAATATGACAATAGCTTGAGCTTGTTTATAGTCATCTAGGGTAAGGGCTGGAGTGTCATCATTATCTGTTAGCAATAAACCAGTAAAAGGTGTGCTTATGATATAAAGCCAAGTGAAACTGATAAGCGCAATAAATTTGGCTAATTTTTTGAAATGAACAAGATAAAGAATCGCTGCAATAATAAGTAATACAAAGGTATTAAAAGGTGGTGCGATAAGTGCGGTAAGAAGTTTTCCTAGTTCTAACATAGATAAGATCCTTGATATAGAGCGGTTTCATTATAATGATTAGTCATAGCTTGTCCATGTTGATTTTGTTAAAATAAGCCCCCTTATTTTTTGATAAACAAACGCCTAAATTCATCAAAAGTGCGGTGATATTTATGAAAGTTTTTAAAGATAGTGTCATTTACCTTGTTGGGGAATTATCGTCAAAGTTAGTTCCTTTTTTACTTTTGCCTTATTTATCGCGTAAATTAGGCGTAGAAGGGTATGGCTCACTTTCTTATTATCAAACTTTTTTAAGTTTATTTTTGATTGTGGTTTCTTTAACTCAAGAGGGCGCAATTTCCCGTTATTTTTATTTTTACGGAAAACGTTCATTAAATTTAGTGGTAAATACTGGCTATGCTTATACCACGATAATTGGCAGTATTATTTTAATGGGTTGTTGGATTGCTCAGTCTGAAATATTATTTTATGCCGCACTTTCCTCAATTTTTCAGTCTTTTTTAAATGTACAGCTAAGTGTAAGACAATGCCAGAAAAAGGCTTGGTCTTATGCTTTTATTCAATTTTCACTCACTGTTACTGGTGCGGTATTTACCGTCGCATTGCTCGAGTATTATCAAAATGACCTTGTTGAAAAAAGAATTTTGGCAATTTTATTGAGTAATTTAGTCGTTTGGTTTTTTTCTTATTTTCTTTACAGAAAGAGTGCAACATCTAAAAAATATCAATTTAAACATTATCAATCCGCATTATTTTATATTTTAGGATTTGGATTACCGCTTATTTTACATTATGCAAGTTTTTTCTTAAAAGGGCAGTTAGACCGTATTTTTATTTATCACAAATTCAGTGAAACAGATTTAGGGCTTTATGCCATGGGGGCTCAACTTGCTTTAATCTTTTCTATTGCAATTCAAGCACTTAATAAAGCTATTATTCCCTATTTTTATGAAGCCTTGAAACAAAAAAAATTAGTAATTCAACAATTACATAAATGGGCGTTATTTTCCTTTTTGCTGATACCTATTCCTGCCTTAATAATGTGGATTATTCCTGAGGATGTGTTAGTTTGGATTTTAGGTAGCCAATTTGTTGGAACGAAATATTATTTTATTTTATTTTTAATTTCGACCACATTAAGTATTCCTTATTTGATTTTAGTTAATTATCTTTTCTATTATGGAAAAAATAAACTGATTTCCCAATGTTCCGTTTTATCTACAATAATTTATGTGGCAAGCCTTGTGGCTTTAACTTTTACAGAAATTAAATATATCCCTTATGCTGGAATTATTGGTTCGCTTTCCATTATTCCTATTCTTTATTTTATGACATCTAAAGTGAGTAAAACCCTATGAACCTTATTCTTTGTTGCACACCATTGCAAGTATTAATTGCGAGAAAAATCATTGAATTACATCCTAACGAGCAATTCTTTGGCGTCATGTTTGGTGGTGTATGGGATAAAAAAAGAACCTTGTATGCGAGTAAATTAGCGGAGGTTTGTTGTAATGCTGTAAATATTGATACGGGAAAAGATCTAAAAGGTTTTGACTCCTTAAAATTAATGCGTCAGTTAAAGAATAAAATTACGTATAAAAGTTTTGATAAGGTTTTTCTCGCTAATCTTAATTCATTATGGCTACAAACTTATCTTAGTCATGTTTCATTTAAAGAGCTTTATACCTTTGATGATGGCTCGGATAATATTTTTCCACATCCTAATTTATTGAGAGAGCCTGATACATTTAAATATAAACTGATTAAAGTCTTTATTGGCGATAGATATAGTGTGCATAAATTATTTAAAAAAATAAAAAAACATTATACGGTTTATCCTAATTATAAAAATATTGTTCCTAATATTGAACCAATTTCCTTATGGGATAATAAAGTAGATGGTGAGATAGATGGCGAAGTTTCATTTTTTATAGGGCAACCATTGTTAAATACAAAAGAGGAAAATGTATCATTAATTAAAAAATTAAAAGATCAGATTCCTTTTGACTATTATTTCCCTCATCCAGCAGAAGATTATCGAGTGGATGGGGTAAATTATGTTGAATCTGAATTAATTTTTGAAGATTACGTATTTAAACATTTATCAAATAAAAAAGTAATTATTTACACGTTCTTCAGTTCTGTTGCATTTAATTTATTAAGTCATCCTAATGTAGAAATTCGTTTTATTAGAACGAGTATTCCAAGATGGCAATTCTGTTACGATTCATTTCTAGACCTTGGATTAACGATTTATAAGGAAATTTAAGATGAAAAAAATTGGTTTCTTTATTATGAATATCGAAAGTACGGGGGGAACGGAGCGCGTTTCCATTAATGTTGCCAATGCTCTCGCTAAACAGGGATATGATGTTTATTTTATTAGCATTGGTGGTAATAAGCCTTTTTTCCAAGTCGATGAAAAAATTAATATTTATGCAATGAATAAATTGCCCTATTCATTGAAAAAAGATTATTTTTCTATTACAAGAAAATTAAGAAAATGGGTTAAAGAATTACAGCTAGATACCTTAATTGTGGTTGATGGTGCGATTATGCTTTTTTCTGCTTTGGCGTTGGTTAATTTAAATATAAAGCATATTTTATGGGAGCATTATTCTTTTAATTTTACGGGAAATCGTCTCGTTCGCACACTCGGTAAATATTTAGCTGTAACAACTTGCGATAAAATAGTTACATTGACAGAAGCAGAAAAAACACTATGGCAAGAAAAATTTAAAAAGAACAATATAATCAGTATTGCTAATCCAAATACGCTTTTGCCAAAGAATAAATTAGCAAAATGGGAAAATAAAACCATTTTATCTGTAGGGCATTTATTTTCTTATAAAGGTTTTGATTATTTATTAAAAGTCTGGCAAGTTTTGGCAAAAAAATATCCAGATTGGAATTTAAAAATAGTGGGTTCTGGCGAGGAAGAAGATAATTTAAAAAATCTTGCTAAAGCATTGGATATTGAAGATTTAGTTAATTTTATTCCTCGTACTAATGATGTTTCTTTTTATTATGAAAATAGTTCAATTTATTGTTTACCCTCACAAACAGAGGGCTTGCCTCTAGTGCTTATTGAGGCGATGGCATTTGGTTTACCTATTGTTGCCTTTAATTGTTCATCAGGCGTAAAGCAATTAGTTGAAAATAAAAAAAATGGTTTTCTTTGTGAAAAAAATAATATTGAAGAAATGGTTAATGCTTTAGATTTATTAATCAATAATCCTGAACTTTATCAACAGATGTCAGAAAAATCTCGTGTAATCAGTGAAGATTATGGCATTGAGAAAATTATTGAAGAATGGAAAGTGATTTTATAAGGAATAATTTTATGTTAAAAAAATATTTGATCTCTTTAGATAAAGATATTCAACGTCGGGAATTATTCTTTTCTCAAAAAAACACTGAGGATTTCCAAGTATTTTCTGCCATTAATACCATGCAAAAAGATTGGGATGAATTAGCTGATATTTTTAATATTGAACAATTTAAAGTACATTATGGTCGTGATGTCACTAAGGGCGAAATTGGCTGTACATTAAGCCATCTTTCTGTGTACCAAAAAATTATTGAAGACAACGAAATCGCTGAAGATAGCTATGCACTAGTCTGTGAAGATGATGTTTTATTCCACCCAAATTTTCAGCAAAATTTAACCGCACTTTTATCAGAAAAACTTGAGGCTGAAATTATATTGCTTGGACAGTCCAAAATTAATGATTTTAATAATTACGATTTAGAAATTAATTATCCCACAACTTTTTCTTTTTTATGCAAAAAAACAGGCAATGTAAATTACGCTTTTCCTTATAAAAGTTATTTTGCTGGCACGGTGGGCTATCTTATTAAAAAATCAGCCACAAGAAGATTTATCCAGCAAATTTCTCAAAATAAACCATTTTGGTTAGCAGATGATTTTTTACTCTTTGAACAGGATTTTAATATAAAAAATAAAGTGGTTCGCCCTCTTATGGTCATTGAAAATCCTGTATTGATAAGCAATTTAGAAAGTGTTCGAGGATCTTTATCCAATAATTTATTTAAAAAATTAATGAAATATCCATTGAAAAAAATCTTTGCGATTAAGAGAAATTTGGCTAATTAAAGGAGGGAATTATGTTAAGCATTATTGTGCCTTCTTATAATCGAAAAGCAGAAGTGCCAGCTTTATTAGAAAGTTTAACTCAACAAACATCGAGTAATTTTGAAGTGATTATTGTGGATGATTGCTCAAAAGACCCCGTTGAAGTGACACAATCTTATCCATTTGTGGTAAAGGTCATCCGCAACGAAACCAATCAAGGTGCAGCGGAAAGTCGCAATATTGGTGCGCGTGCATCAAAGGGAGATTGGTTGCTTTTTCTCGATGATGATGATCGGTTTATGCCAGAAAAATGTGAAAAAATATTACAAGTGATTGAGCAAAATCCAGACATTAATTTTATTTATCATCCAGCTAAGTGTGAAATGGTCAATGAAGGGTTTACTTATGTGACTCAACCGATTGAACCGCAAGAAATCTCGACAGAACGTATTTTGTTAGCCAATAAGATTGGTGGCATGCCAATGGTTGCAATTAAAAAAGAGATGTTTCTAAAAATAGGTGGATTATCCACCGCACTTCGTTCTTTGGAAGACTATGATTTCTTATTAAAACTACTACAAGAGCCGAGTTTTAAACCTTATAAAATTAATGAACCACTGACTTATTGTACTTTCCATACTAAACGTTCAAGTGTGTCTACGGATACTACTAATACGCAAAAAGCCATTGATTATATTCGTGAGCATTATGTGAAAACGGTAGAGCAAGCTCGTAATTTTGATATTAATGCGAGTTATATTTTGGCTTATCCCTATATCATGAATTTATCGCGTAAAGCGGCAAAATATTATTTTGATATTTTTAAGAAAACAAAAAGCATTAAGCAATTTATTATTACTTTGGTTATTTTAATTTCGCCAAAATTAGCCATTAATTTAAAACGGTTTATGTAGGAAAGTAAAATAAAATGAAATTTTCAGTCCTAATGTCCTTATATATTAAGGAAAATCCTCAATTCTTGCGTGAATGTTTTGAAAGTCTTGTTGCACAAACTCGTCAAGCAGATGAAATTGTATTGGTTTTTGATGGCGTAGTAACACCAGAATTAGAATCCGTTGTGACAGAATTTGAAACAAAACTGCCATTAAAATTAGTTAAATTGCCGCAAAATCGAGGCTTAGGCAAAGCCTTGAACGAAGGTTTATTGCATTGTGCTTATGACTGGGTTTTCCGTATGGATACCGATGATATTTGCGTGCCTGATCGTTTTGAAAAGCAAGTGGCGTTTATTGAAAAGTATCCTGAAACCATCATTTTTGGCGGGCAAATTGCTGAATTTGGTGAAAATGTAAATGATATTGTGGCATATCGTAATGTGCCAACGTCGGCTCAAGAAATTATCAAATTCACGCAAAAACGTTGTCCATTCAATCATATGACGGTGGCATATCAAAAAAGTGCGGTCATTAATTGTGGTGGATATGAAGATCTTCAAGAAGATTATTATTTGTGGATAAAACTTGTCGCACAAGGTTTATATGTGGCGAATTTGCCAGATATTTTAGTTTATGCACGAGTCGGAAATGGCATGGTGAGTCGCCGCCGTGGCGTCAATCAAGCCAAAGCAGAATGGCGTTTGTTCAAATTAAAATATCGTTTGGGTATTCAAGGATTGTTAGCTGGATTATTTACTTTCGCATTGCGTTTTGGTTCTCGTTTATTGCCAACCTCGTTATTGAAAAAACTTTATCAAACTTTTTTACGTAAATAGGAAATCCGATGAAATTGAATATAGTATTTAAAATTTTGTTTGATTTGAGGTTATTTTAGTTCAGAAAACAATAAATATGTTCTTTTAAAGATTGGCATAAATTTAATTATTTTGCATTGAGTATTGGAATGTTTGCAGAATAGATTAGACCTAATCTGATAAATAATAATATTAAAGTGAAAATTCTCAATGCAAAATATAAGTATTAAATTTATGTGTTATACATCGGAATTACCCCAGCGTTGCCAATATAATTTGCTCTTGGTCAATATAAATCCAAACCTGTTGTCCGATTTGCCATTGATTTGGCTGATGGACGGTGGCACAAAATTCAATATCGCTTTCAGCAAATTGAAAGATGGCTTCTTCTTCATTAAGTGATTTGATATTTACGGGGAACTGGTTCGGTTGATTTGCTAATGGTTGTTCACTGATTTTTACCCAAGGTGCTTTGAACATCAGCATCACTTCTTTTTCTGTAATCAGTTTCAAACGCGCCGAGCTTTTGGTGGTAATAGAAACTTGCAACGGTGTTGGCAAGCCTTGCACATTCACATCCACGACACAACGGGCGTCAATAATTCTCTGTTGTGCCACTCGCCCAAAAAATTGATTGCGTGCGCTACTTTGTAAAGAAAAACGTGCAGTTGCCGTGATCAAACTATCTAACGGCACGGATTCATCTTGTAGGATATGAAAAGCGTGTTCTTGCGTACGTTCTAATAAATCATAAAGCTGTAGCAAACGCTCTGCATAAGTGGTAAGTGCCGTGCCTCCGCCATTTTTTCCACCTGTATTTCGTTCAAGCAATGGGCGAGGGCTGATTTTATTCATCGCTTCTAAATGATCCCACGCACTTTTATAGCTCACTTTTGCATTTTTCGCTGCTTGATTTATCGAACCGCATTGTTGAATTTCTTTGAGTAAACGTACTCGTTTTGGATCGATAAAAAGTGCTTGTTGAAGTTTAATCGTGAGTAAAATTTCGGTGTTTTTCATTTTGCTGTTCCTAAGTAATCCTAAGTGGTAAGCCTAAGCGTTATATATTTTACTAAATAATTTTTCTTTTGCTATATGATTGTTATTTATTTCAATATATAATTAAGTAAATAACGTTCAATCATAGGAGATGATTTATGAAAAAATTAACGAAAATTTCAACCGCACTTTTAATCGCAGGATTAGGATTTTCTTTTGCGGCATCTGCTAAAGTGACTGTATTTGCAGCGGCTTCAATGACAGATGCTTTACAACAAGTTGCAAAAGATTACGCAAAACAAAACCCGAAAAATGAAGTAGTGTTTTCTTTTGCTTCTTCTTCAACTTTAGCAAAACAAATTGAAGAAGGCGCGCCAGCAGATATTTTTGTCTCTGCAAGCAATAAATGGATGAAATATCTTTCTGAAAAAGACTTAACTGTGAAAGAAACCGAAAAAGTTTTAGTGGGTAATGATTTAGTCTTAATCGCACCAGCAAAAAGTGCGGTAAATTCTGTGGATATTGCAAAAGGCGAATGGATTAACGCACTAAAAGATAGCTATTTATCTGTTGGCGATCCTGCACACGTGCCTGCTGGTCAATATGCAGAAGAAGCATTAACCAAATTAAATTTATGGGATAAGGTAAAAGATCGTTTAGCGCGTGGAAAAGATGTGCGTGGTGCATTAGCTTTAGTTGAACGTGCAGAAGCACCTTACGGTATTGTGTACAGCACTGACTCAAAAGTGAGCCAACAAGTTAAAACAGTTGGTGTTTTCCCTGCGGATAGCCATAAACCCGTTGTTTATCCTGTTTCTATTGTAAAAGGTCATGATAATTCGGATTCTCGCGATTTCTTGAAATATTTAGAATCAGATGCTGCGAAGAAAGTGCTTGTGGGATATGGTTTCTCTGCAAAATAAGATGGCATTTTAACATTTATTAAGGGCAGATATTTCTGCCCTTTGTTATTCGCGTTATTATATCTCTCGTAAATGTGGGATTTTTCCCATCAATCAGGTATTTAAACAGAGAGGCTATTTATTTGATTACCCAATTTTTTTCATTTTTCAATTTGACGCCAATGGAAATCTCAGCGATTAATTTAAGTTTGAGTGTCGCCGTCAGTTCTATGCTTTGGAGTTTGCCGTTAGCCATTTTTGTTGCGTGGCTTTTAGCGCGCAAAAACTTCTATGGAAAATCCCTGATTACTGGCGTAATTCATTTGCCTTTAGTATTGCCACCTGTGGTTATCGGTTATCTATTGCTTGTGGCAATGGGGCGCAATGGTTTCATTGGCAAGTATTTATATCAGTGGTTTGGCTTATCTTTTGGTTTTAGTTGGAAAGGTGCGGTGCTTTCCTCTGCAGTGGTTGCTTTTCCATTGGTAGTTCGCGCGATTCGACTTTCTTTAGAAAATATTGATATTAAATTGGAGCAAGCAGCGCAAACATTGGGTGCTTCCGCTTGGCGTGTATTTTTTACAATAACCTTGCCACTTTCTTTACCAGGAGTTTTAGCTGGGCTAGTGCTTGGTTTTGCACGATCATTAGGAGAATTTGGCGCGACTATTACGTTTGTATCGAATATTGCAGGCGAAACTCAGACCATTCCCCTTGCGATGTATTCTTTTATTCAAACACCTAGTGCAGAAGAACAAACCGCTCGCTTATGTTTATTGGCCATCATTCTTTCATTGATTTCTTTGCTATTGTCAGAGTGGTTGAGCAAGCGAATGCAGAAAAAATTAGGACAAGGAAATGTTGCAGATTAATGTGAAAAAACAGCTCGGGCAACTTGCCTTGCAAGCGAATATACAAGTACCAGATCAAGGCGTGACAGCTATTTTCGGTTTGTCTGGCTCTGGCAAAACGTCGCTGATTAATCTTGTCAGTGGTTTGATACAACCAGACGAAGGATTTATCCGTTTAAATGACCGCACTTTAGTGGATATGGAAAGCCAAGAATGCTTGCCGACCCACTTGCGTAAAATTGGCTATGTGTTCCAAGATGCGCGCTTATTTCCTCACTACAGTGTGAAAGGCAATTTGCGTTATGGCATGAAAAATGTCTCGCAAGATGATTTTAACTATATTGTCGATCTTCTCGGCATTACTCATTTATTAAAGCGTTATCCGCTCACGCTTTCTGGTGGAGAGAAACAACGTGTGGCAATCGGGCGCGCGTTGCTGACTGATCCAGATATTTTGCTCATGGACGAACCTCTTTCAGCCCTTGATGTTCCCCGCAAACGCGAGCTAATGCAATATTTGGAACGTCTTTCTAAAGAAATTAATATCCCGATTTTATATGTTACACATAGCTTGGACGAATTGTTGCGTTTAGCTGATCGCGTTGTGCTGATGGAAAACGGCATTGTGAAAGCCTATGACAGCGTAGAAAAAATTTGGAATAGTGCTATTTTTGCCCCTTGGAAAGGGGAAAGCGAACAGAGTAGTGTACTTGCCTTGCCTGTTTATTTGCATAATCCACCTTATAAAATGACCGCACTTTCGTTAGGCGAACAAGCACTTTGGATTCATCAAGTGCCCGCGAATGTAAGCGAACGAGTGCGAGTTTGTATTTATAGTTCAGATGTTTCTATTACACTGCAAAAGCCAGAACAAACAAGCATTCGTAATATTTTACGTGGCAAAATTACACAAATTGAGATACAAGATTCTCGAGTGGATCTTGCCGTATTAGTGGAAGGGCATAAGATTTGGGCAAGCATCAGTAAATGGGCGCAAAATGAACTGCGTTTTGCTGTTGGGCAAGATGTTTATGTTCAGATTAAAGCGGTGTCGGTGATGTAGTAAACGCTTTACTGAATAAAACACTAATACGACATAATATAAAAAACGCTTGTAGTTATATTACAAGCGTTTTTTTTTGCTTAATATCTAGAAAAATAAAGAAATTTATTAAATTACCCTGATATTTATACAGATTGCATTTTTTTTTTTTTTTTTAGAATAGGTAAGTTTTCACTCTAAATTATCGGGTTTAAACGTGGTCATCCAATCTAGGATGAAATTTATTCTAAAGTTTTTATATAGGATGTTTAAAATGAAAAAAACAATCTTAGCTTTATTAGCATTAGGGGTGGTTGGTGCTAATAGTGCGTTTGCAACGGCGGTAACAACACAAAACCAACCCGCAACTCATGCAAAAATTACCGTTAATGGTGAAGTTGTGACTCAAACTTGTGAAATTTCTACAAATGATAGAAATAAAGTTGTCACTTTGGATAAAGTAGGCACAAATAGTTTAAAACAAACAGGTAACGTGGCAGCTCAACAATTAGTTACTATTCATTTAGAAAACTGTACCGTTACAAATGGCGTTCATACTCCACATGTAGGTACAGTTCATCAAACTACTCAAAATAAAGTCTCTGTTACTTTTAACCATACTGAAAAAGTAGATACTGCTAATCAGTTTACATTAAAAAATATTGAGACTAATGATCCAGCTACAAATGTTAATATTCAATTTGCTAATATTAACGGCAATGGATTAAAAATTGGACAAAATGATGCTGATGCTAAATTAAGCGTAACTGATCTTTCTACAACGCCAGCGATAAACTTCCTTGCCCGTTACTACGCAACAGGCCAATCTCAAGCAGGTAAAGTAAAAGCAGAAGCTGAATTAGACTTAGCATACGAGTAATCAAAATATTACGTTTATTCCCTTGCCCACCTTTTGGTGGGCTTTTCGGTATCATTATTTATGCTAAGAGAGTGATGTATGTTGTCCTTTTCTAAAAAATCTATTTTTATTTCTGCGATTTTATCCTGTTTATTTGCCACCTTTTCCGCTCACGCTAGTGTGATTATTCTGGGTACGCGTTTAATTTACCCAGGGAATCAAAGCAGTCTCAATGTGCAATTGAATAATCAAGATTCTTCCCCTGCTTTGGTGCAAAGCTGGATTGAAGACAAACAAGGCAGCCAAGCACAGGTGCCATTTATTATTACGCCACCCGTCACGCGTGTGGAGGGGAATCAAGGGCAAACCTTGCGTATCACCTTTACTGGCACACAAGCTTTACCACAAGATCGCGAATCGCTTTATTATTTTAACTTATTGGATATTCCACCTAAACCAAGTAAAGCCTATTTAAAAGACAACCCGAATTATTTGCAGTTTTCGGTGCGTAGCCGTTTAAAACTCTTTTACCGCCCAAGCAATTTGCCTTATCCACCAGCAGAAGCCTACAAAAAAGTGTCTTGGCAAGCCAAAGGCGGCAAACTTTGGGCAGATAATCCAACACCTTATTATTTAACTTTTACACAAGCCACAGTTGGTGGTAAATCCGCCCCTGAAGCTGTGATGGTCGCCCCTTTTAGCCAAGGAGAATTTGACGTAAAAGGTGTAAATAACGGACAAAAAGTGAAATGGTCGTTAATTAATGATTATGGCGGCGACGTAGCAGGCGAATCAACCATTAATTAACCGTATGCCCCCTACAGGTTTTGGGGCGATGCGATGAAATATATTCATTTTACCGTGGGCTTACGCCCACCCTACGAGGTTTTTGGGGATGCGATGAAATACATTCATTTTACCGTGGGCTTACGCCCACCCTACGAGGCTTTGGGCGATGCGATGAAATATATTCATTTTACCGTGGGCTTACGCCCACCCTACGAGGTTTTTGGGGATGCGATGAAATATATTCATTTTACCATGGGCTTACGCCCACCCTACGAGGTGTTGGGGCGATGCGATGAAATATATTCAAGTAATGGATACGCACAATATTTAATGTTGTGAGAGTGATTAATGTAGGGTGGGCGTGAGCCCACGCGTTTAATTCAAATTGTTATCGTTGGTTATATTCATTTTATCGTGAGCGTAAGCCACGTAATTATTAACGAGGTATTATGAGAGAATTTTCTTTTAATCCGCATTTAAGTCTAATTGGTTTTTTAATTGGATTGGCTTTTTTCCCCTTGTATACAAAGGCGGAAAACGTACCAAATACACCAAAAGAAAGCTTGAATGTAGAAGATGAAGATGTGGAATTTAGTGCTGGCTTTTTGAATATGGGCGGTAATGGTTCTAACATTGATGTTGCACGTTTTCAACAAAAAAACAGCGTATTACCTGGAGAATACCCCGCTGCTGTTTGGGTAAATGGCAAAGAAAAAGGCGAAATGACATTGCGTTTTCGTGATAATGAAAATGCAAATATACCTTTTGCACAGCTTTGTTTTACCCCTGAATTAGAAGCCTTGTTGGATTTAGAATCAGCTGCTATCAAACGCTCCCCAAGTGAGAATGAGTGCGTGTTTATTCAAGAAGCAATTCCTGATGGGAAAGCGGTATTTAATACAGGGCAACAGCGTTTAGAATTTACGATTGCACAAGCCTTAACAATTAATCGTCCTCGCGATTACATTGCGCCAAGCCGTTGGCAAACAGGCGATGTGGCAGCGTTTGCTGATTACAATATTAACCACAGTCGTTATGCAAACCAAGGTTCGCAATCTTCGCAAATGTTTTTAAATTTGCGAACAGGGGTTAATTTAGGTAACTGGGCATTTCGTCATTCTGGTTCAAAAAGTTGGAGCCAAAGTGAAGGTCAAAGCTACAATACGCCATACCAAACTTACGAAACCTATGTACAGAGAGATTTTGCACCGATTCGTGGGCTGGTTACTTTAGGCGATTTTTATACATCTGGACAAGTTGTTGAAGGGTTTGCATTACGTGGTATTGATATCTCTTCTGATGATCGAATGCTCTCGCCATCACAACTTGGTTTTGCGCCTCGTGTGCAAGGTATTGCAAATAGTAATGCCGTAGTGAGCATTTATCAAAATGGCAATATCATTTATCAAACTAATGTCACGCCTGGGCCTTTTGTGATCGATGATCTTTATTCTAGTGGCTATAACGGCGATCTCACGGTGGAAATCAAAGAGGCAGACGGAAAAGTGCGGTCATTTATCGTGCCGTTTTCTAATGTTGCCCCACTGATTAGAATGGGACAATTCCGCTATCAACTCGCTGCAGGGCGTTATCGCAGCGGGGAAGAAATCTATCCTGATAATGTCGCACAAAGTATGTTGCAATATGGTTTATATAATAATATCACTATTAATACGGGTGTGACTTATAGTAAAAATTACTTGTCAGGTGCGTTAGGGTTAGGATTGAATACCCCGATTGGTGCGTTTTCTGTAGATAGTACTTGGACTCGTAGTACCTTTTTGCCGCACAGTCTTGTGGATGAAAATGGTGCAATGAACACACAGCCAAGCGTGAGAAAAGGTTATAGTTTACATGGTAATTACAGTATTAATTTTAACCGCACTCGCACCAATATTACGCTAGCAGCTTATCGTTATTCTTCTCGTGATTTTTATAGTTTAAGTGACGTGATTAATGCGAATCATGTCATTGGGAAAAGCTTTTTTTCTGTGTTATCGCCTCGCCCTAAAAATCAGTATCAACTATCCATTATTCAAGATTTTGATAAATGGGGAAGTTTATATTTAGTTGGCGCAACACGTAATTATTGGAATAAATCAGGCAGTTATCATCAATATCAACTCTCTTATGCGAATCGTTTTAAATGGCTAAGTTATCAAATCGGCTTTTCACAAACGATTGATCGACAAAGTGGGCAGCGTGATAACCAAATTTATTTGAGTATGAGTGTGCCGTTAGGTCATAACCATTCACTTTCGTCTAATTACGCACGTAATTCGGCAGGTAATAGCAGTAGCCAAATTGGTATCAATGGAAGTTTTGGTAAAAATAGTCAATGGAGTTATGGCGTATATGGCAACTCAGGACAAGAGGGATATCGCAATATGTCAGCAAATATGAGTTATCGTAATTCTTATTTCGACTTTGATGCTTCCGCCTCTAGAGATAATCGTGGATCTCGTCAAATGAGTTCTAATTTATCTGGTGTAGTGGTTGCACATCGCCATGGATTAACTTTTGGCGAATCTGTTGGCGACAGTTTTGCGGTGGTGCATGCAGATGGTGCAGCTGGTGCGGAAGTGAATAGCGGACAAGGGCAAATGTTGGATTGGTTCGGTAATGCCATTGTGCCTTACACTCAGCCTTATCGCATTAATGAAATTGGTATCGATCCGCAAAATTTACCGCTAAATATTGAATTTGATGGTACGGAGAAAAAAATTATTCCGCGAGCCAATAGTATTCACGTGATTGATTTTGAAACCAAACGTAATCGCCTCGTATTGTTTAACTTAACCCGTACGAACGGCGAATTATTGCCAATGGCATCCGAAGCTTATGATGAACAAGGGCAATTTGTCGGCTATGTGGTGCAAAATGGTGTGCTGTTCGCTGGTGGTTTACAACAGCCAAAAGGCACAATCAAAGTCAGCTGGGGAAATGGCGAGCAAAACCAATGCCATTTTGATTACAGCGTGAATTTAGAGAATGCCACCCAAATGCAACAATATGAAAAAGTGTGTCAATAAATGGAGGATAAACCAATGAAAAAATTGAAAAAGCAGGGTTTATTCCGCCAAATAATAGGCTTATTCAGCTTGTTATTTGTGGCACCTTTTAGCTCTGCATCTGATGGTTGGGTAAAATTTACCGTAACGATTAAAAATGGTGGCACTTGCCAAGTGCATAGTGGCTATGAAAATAAACAAGTTGATCTCGGCACAGTGTATGCCAATGAACTTAGCACAGCCAACCAAACCGCAGGCGAAAAAGATTTCGATCTTTGGGTGGAAGAATGCGGCGATTTAATCAATGAAACCAATAAACTGAAATTTGTGTTAATGAATACCACAAACAAGACTGATTTATTAGCCAAAGGTGTGTTACCAAATCTTGAAACAGGTGCCAATAAAGATAGCGTTGGCGTGCAATTATTAACCAAACAAGGTAATCCTGTTGAAATAAAATACAATGCCTCGTCATCTCCCACTGAAACACTTGTTTTAAGCCCGAATGGGAATACTCTCGGGGCAGAGGTTGTAATAGGGAAAAAGCACGCTTTTAAATTGCCTTTAAAAGCACGCTTTTATGCCATTACAAATGGCAAAGATGATAAAGCAGGCGATGTGCGAGCAGAAGTGATTTTTGCTGCCTTTTATGAATAAGCAAGGAGTTAAAATGAGAAAAACGAGCTTATGGGCAGGCGTGCTATTTTTGCTATTCGGCTTGCCACAAGGCTATGCTGCAAATCACGGTAAAGTGACTTTTTCAGGCAAGGTGCTTGCAGCTAGATTATGTAATATTACCACCGAAACCGCGGGAAAAACCGTCGATTTAGGGCGGGTAAGAAGCCATCAGTTTACAGGAGAAGGAACCACTGTTGGCGGAACAGACTTTACTCTTTCTGTAAGAAATTGTGGCGAAATGCCGAATACGAAAAACGCAAATCGCTTGAAATATTATTTTGTTTCGCCTTATGCTGAACTTAAGGTTATTACAACTAATGGATTGAACGTGCAATACTATTTAAAAAATACGGTGCAGAATTCAGGCAATAAAGATAGTGTTGGTATCCAAATTTTTGCCACAAGTGGCAGTGAGGCTGGAAAAGTGATTAAAGTAACAAAACAAACCTTACCGACAGATAATTCCGCTAGTAGTGGATATACTGGCACTCAACTTGGGGCAAAAGCAAATGGAGACACTTTTGACATTACCCTGACAGCCAAATTCTATGCTGTAACAGCTGGATCTTCAGACAAAGCTGGCAAAGTCGCCAGCGAAATGACCTTTGAGGTATTCTATGAATAAATTTGTAAAAACATTTCAAAAATTGACCGCTCTTTTTATTATTCTCAATGCTATACCTCAAGAGGTGCAGGCGGATAAGCAAGGAGTGTGGCATAATGAGTGTGATACAGGAGGAAATCACGGGTGTATTCGTTTTCCCGGTGGGCAGTCTGTAGTACATTATCCTAAAGGACCAGTATTAACAGAGCGTTATCTTTTTCCACGAGATAATCCTAGTTTGACTTTAAAACCTATTAATATGGAAAAACTGATCCAAGCTTTAGGTAAACACGAAATTACAATGGAAACTTATAAGATCCCCAAAAAATCAAGCTCAAGAAATAATTCCTGTTTTGCCTCTGAGTTACGTTTAGATGAATTTATTTGGAATAAGATTCCTAATACATCTCCGACTATTTTTCAGCTAAAAGAATTCCCTTATTTAGGCTTTACTTTTAGAATTAAAACTAGATTATCAGGTCAGCCTGCAAGGGTTGGGGAAAATACTAGGCTTCAAGATTGGCATAATATAAATGATTATTTTTATACATTTAGAAGTGGTTGTGGATTTACAGGAGAAGAGTTACGTATAACACCGATAATGGAAATTACACCGATTGATCTTAGTCATTTAGTACATGGCTTTCAATTTCCAAGCGGAGATATTGATCTCAAATTACAAAACTCGTATTTCGGGGCATTTTCTTTAAATGGATACAGTCGTTCAGGACCGAAACCAGTAGTTACCGAAGATGCTGGGACAGCAATCAACGGCAGTAACGTAACAATACGCCTTACTGCAGTAACCTGTAATATTAAAGGAGTGGCAGATTATACTCGAGATTTCGGCACGAAAAAGAGTTCAGACATTACCACGCCTATTAAAACAAGTGATGTAGATATTCGTGTAAACTGCGGTTCAAACGCTTATATTAACCCGTGGATTGTATTTACCGATGCAAATAATCTTGGCAACAGAAGTGATACACTTAAAATGATTTACAAAAATAACGGCGCGCAAACTGCCAATGTTGGCATAAAACTGAAACAAAAAAATGGTAATTACATCAGCTTCGGACCTGACAGCCCTAAAAAAGGCACTCAAAACCAAATTAAATTAACCAAAGAATTTCCACAGCAAAATACATACATTATTAGCTTTACTCCCGAATTAATTAAATTGGATAATTCCAAAAAAATTGAAGGTGGAGAATTAGAAGGTCGCGCAACTTATACCTTGTCATATCAATAACCAAGTCCGTAGGGTGGGCGTAAGCCCACGAAAAAATAAATATGACAAGGATAATTATTTGAGTTAAATGAGTGGGCTTACGCTCACGATAAAATAAATATGACTAAGGATAATTATTTAAGTCAAATGCGTGGGCTTACGCCCACCCTACATTGGATTTATGTTGTCATATTAATAACCCAGTTAAAACAAGCATAATAAAGTGCGGTTAGAAAATGTAATAAAAGAAAGACAAGGGATTAGCTTAAAAGTAATAATATTTTTGTAGGAATTAAAAAAAAAGAAAACCGAGCATTTACTCGGTTTTTTCTTTTTTAGAACAGGTTGCTAATAAAAATCACTAAGATGATCACGGGGACAACAAATTTCACGTAGTTAAACCAAATTTTGATAAAAGTTGAATATTTTGTTGAAGAAAGTTCTTTTTTAGCTTCATCTTTTAATACGAAACCCACGAAAATAGCACAGCCAAGTGCGGTCAGCATAAAGAGAATATTTCCACTGGCGTAATCGTAGAAATCAAAAATGCTTTTGCCGAAGATGGTTACGCTTTTCCATAGATTACCCCCTAAAATTGCAGGGATATTGCCTAATAGAAAGATCCCTCCAAGCGTAAAAATAATGGCTTTACCACGACGCATTCTGAGTTTTTCTTGCAATGCCGTGATGATTACTTCATAAATTGTGATAGAAGTCGTTAGCGCAGCAATTAATAATAAGCCGAAGAAAATAATTGCAAAGAATTTACCTGCCCATAAGTGAGAAAATACGATAGGTAAACTTTGGAATACTAATGTTGGCCCTGCGTTTGGTTCAATTCCAAAAGTGAAAAGTGAGGGGAAAATCATAAAGCCAGCAAGTACGGCGATAATTGTGTTGGTGAAACCTGTAATCACTGCAGTATGGATTAAGTTTTCTTCTTTATTGAGGTAACTGGAAAGGGTAATTAATACACCAAAACCAAGACTTAATGCGAAGAAGACTTGACCTAAAACGAAGATAAATAATTGTGGCGTAATTTTGCTGAAATCTGGTTTTAAATAGAATGTAATGCCTTCCATTGCGCCCGGTAATGTTACGTTGCGAATAACCATTCCAATTAAGAAGATAAATAGCAGTGGCATTAAATATTTTACCGAACGTTCAATCCCACCAATGATACCCTTTGCCAAGATAATGTAAGGGGCTGACGTAGATTAGCCCTAAATACCACGCCATTTTCTCAATATTTTAAGCTGTTCTTTTGGTGCTCCAAAGTTAAACCGAAATTTACATTCCTTCAAGAATAAAGGAAAGTTTTTTCGGTCGATTCCATTATATTTTCGGAGGATTCTCCTCGCCTGACTCCAGAAATTTTCTATTCCATTTATGTGGTTTTGTTTCACCGCAAATAGTTCGGAATGATTGATTCGTTCGTGGTGAAATTTGCTCACATCAAGGGCATCATAGCTTCGATAAGTATCGGTATAAACCCAGCTGTCAGGCTTGATTTTCCTCACAATAACAGGCATTAATGTCTCTGTTTTGGTATTTTCTACCACTACCGTAAATACTTTTCCTTGTCGTTTTAACAAACCAAATACGGCAACTTTTCCTGCTGCGCCTCGACCTCGTTTTCCTTTACGATGACCGCCAAAATAGCTTTCATCAAGCTCAATTTGACCATCAACAACCTCATCGGCTTCAAGGGCTAAATGAGATAGCTAATGACTTCACGAATTTTTCGGTAAAACAAAATCGCTGAATTGGCTTGGATACCGAGTAAATCAGCCGCTGCTTGGGCTGTAATTTCTAATACAAAAAATTCAAGGAGCTTATTTTGTATAGATTTCTTTAATTTACAATGAGTTATATTCATTTTATAGACTAGCACACTTGCTAATCTACGTCAGCCCCTTTATTTTATACTAAAAATAATTCAACATTCATTTCAGCGATTCTAGCTTGAGCATTTTCGGGTAATCCTTTATCACAGATAATCGTATCTAGTGAACTAAGTGGATATAGTAGAAATGTTGCTACTTTGCCATATTTGGATGAATCAGTAACAAGGATATTTTTTTGACTAAATTGGATAATAGCCTTTTTGACAGGAATTTTTTGCTCATCAGGCGTGGTTAGCCCTTTTAAATTCCAAGATGAAGTCGAGATGAACGCAATGTCAACTGAAATTTGATGTAGAAATTGGGCAGCAAATTCTCCCACAGAGGAACGATTTGATTTATTAATGAGCCCACCAGTATGCATAATATTACATTGGCTATTGACCATTAAATAATGGGCAATAACAAAATCATTAGTAATTACAAGTAGATCGTTTCGATTAGCGATTTGTTTTGCGATTTCAAGTGTTGTCGTGCCAGCATCTAGATATATAGTGGAATGTTCTTGTATTAACTCAACTGCTTTTTTACTAATAGCCGTCTTTTCAGTCGTTGCTAGTAATGATTTATCGTCATGTGTTGGTTCACTGGATAAACGTTCAAGTAATTGAACCCCCCCCGAAACAGAGATGACTTTTCCATCCTCTTCGAGCTTTTGTATATCACGACGTACGGTCATATGCGATACGCCTAAGATATTGACTAAGTTATTTATACTAATAACGCCTTGTTTACTAATTAAGTTTAATAATGTCTTTTGCCGTTCAGCAGGAATCATCTTTTTCTCCATACCTGATTTCAAATCAGATTATGAGCTCATAACGTTTTATCACCAAAATTAACAAAAAATAACATTTTTTATCATTCTGTGATCTAGATCTCAGATTTAATTTATTGTATCGGCTAATATACAGATAAATTTAGTTAAGATCTATTGGGAGATTAAAAATGGAAAATCAAAATTATTCAGTCGCAGTAATTGGTCTTGGTTCTATGGGTATGGGCGCAGCGGTATCTTGCATTAATGCAGGATTAACGACCTATGGTATTGATTTAAACCCAGTTGCACTTGAAAAACTAAAAGCGGCAGGTGCAAAAGCTGTAGCGGCAAATGGCTATGACTTTGCTCACGAACTTGATGCTGTAGTGATTTTAGTGGTTAATGCAGCCCAAGCTAACGCAGTATTATTTGGCGAAAATGGTATTGCTAAAAAATTAAAAGCAGGTACAGCGGTGATGGTTTCTTCTACCATGGCGGCTCAAGATGCTCAAATAATTTCACAAAAATTAACAGAATTAGGTTTGATTATGTTAGATGCGCCTGTTTCTGGTGGTGCAGCTAAAGCATTAAAAGGTGAAATGACTGTTATGGCATCGGGTTCAAAACAAGCATTTGAGTTGTTACAACCTGTTTTAGATGCCACTGCGGCAAAAGTTTATAACATTGGTGAAGAAATTGGTTTAGGTGCAACGGTGAAAATTGTCCATCAATTATTAGCCGGCGTACATATTGCAGCAGGTGCGGAAGCTATGGCTCTTGCCTCAAAAGCGGGTATTCCACTTGATGTTATGTATGATGTTGTGACCAATGCAGCTGGTAACTCTTGGATGTTTGAAAACCGGATGAAACACGTAGTAGAAGGTGACTATACGCCGCTTTCTATGGTTGATATTTTTGTGAAAGATTTAGGCTTAGTTAATGACACTGCAAAATCACTTCATTTCCCACTTCATTTGGCAAGCACAGCCTATTCTATGTTCACTGAGGCAAGCAATGCGGGTTATGGTAAAGAAGATGATAGTGCAGTGATTAAAATTTTTAGTGGTGTTAACTTACCGAAAAAAGGAGCGTAGCGATGTTGGGTGTTATTGCAGATGATTTTACAGGCGCAAGCGATATCGCCAGTTTTTTGGTTGAAAATGGCTTAAGTACGGTGCAAATGAACGGTGTTCCAACACAATCGTTAAACAGCAAAGTAAATGCCATTGTGATCAGTCTAAAATCACGTTCCAACCCTGTGAATCAAGCCATTGAACAGTCATTGAGGGCTTATCAATGGTTAAAGGAAAATGGTTGTACACAATTTTATTTTAAATATTGTTCCACCTTTGACAGCACAGCGAAAGGCAATATCGGTCCTGTCACGGATGCTTTATTAGATGAATTAAATGAAGATTTCACCGTTATTACACCGGCACTTCCAGTGAATGGTCGCACCATTTTTAATGGTTATTTATTTGTAAGTGATCTGCTCTTAAGTGAATCAGGCATGAAAAATCATCCGATTACGCCAATGACTGATGCTAATTTAATGCGTTTAATGGATGCACAAGCCAAAGGTAAAACTGGTTTGGTGGCGTATTCTGATGTGATTAAAGGGGCTTCGCGTGTGCAAGAGCGTTTTGCGGAATTAAAAGCACAAGGCTACCGTTATGCGGTTGTTGATGCCGTGGATAATTCGCAGTTGGAGGTACTTGCTGAAGCAGTGGCGGATTTCAAATTGGTGACAGGCGGTTCTGGTTTAGCAGCATATATGGCGGCGCGTTTAAGTGGTGGTAAAAAAGGTGTGAACGCTTTTACCCCGAATAAAGGCAAAACAGTTGTATTGTCAGGATCTTGCTCAGTAATGACCAATAAACAAGTGGAAAAATATCGTGAAAAAGCACCGCACTTTCAACTCGATGTTGAGCAAGCCATCCATAATGAAAATTATGTAGAACAACTTTATCAGTGGGTGATAGCAAATCTCGATAGCGAATTTGCCCCGATAGTCTATGCAACAGTGCAACCAGATGTATTAAAAGCTATTCAACATCAATTTGGGGTGGATCAAGCCAGCCATGCCATTGAAAGCATTTTTGCCAAACTTGCCGCTAAATTAAAACAAGCCGGCGTGGTCAACTTTATTACTGCTGGTGGTGAAACCTCAAGTATTGTGGTGCAAGAACTTGGTTTTACTGGGTTCCATATTGGTAAACAAATTGCCCCGGGTGTGCCTTGGTTAAAAGCGGTAGAAGAAGATATTTTCCTTGCGCTTAAATCAGGCAATTTCGGCAAAGAAGACTTTTTTGAATATGCACAAGGAATGTTCCTATGACGGATTTAGCACAAAAAGAATTAATGGTGCAGCTCGGACGTTCTTTTTATGAGCGAGGTTACACCGTGGGCGGTGCAGGTAATTTATCAGTTCGCTTAGATGACAATCGTGTGTTAGTGACCCCTACAGGTTCTTCACTCGGTCGGTTAAGTGTAGAACGTTTATCTGTATTGGATATGGAAGGTAATCTTTTAGGGGGCGATAAACCATCGAAAGAAGCAGTATTTCATTTGGCTATGTACAAGAAAAATCCTGAGTGCAAAGCCATTGTGCATTTACATAGTACCTATTTGACCGCACTTTCTTGCTTAGATAATTTGGATCCTAATAATGCTATAGAGCCATTTACACCATATTACGTAATGCGCGTGGGAAAAATGCAAGTTATTCCCTACTATAGACCGGGTTCACCAAAGATTGCAGAAGAATTAAGTAACAGAGCTTTAACAGGCAAAGCCTTCTTACTCGCTAATCATGGTGTTGTTGTCACTGGCTCAGACTTGCTTGATGCGGCAGATAATACAGAAGAGTTAGAAGAAACCGCAAAATTATTCTTCATATTGAAAGGACAAAAAATCCGTTATCTCACAGATGACGAAATTAAAGATTTGGAACACAGAGGAAAATAATTATGCCTAAATTTGCAGCTAATTTAACCATGATGTTTAATGAAGTACCATTTTTAGAGCGATTTGAAGTTGCTGCTAACGCTGGATTTAAATACGTGGAATATTTATGGCCTTATGATTACCCCGCTAAAGAATTAAAAGCCAAACTCGATCAATATGGTTTGACCCAAGTATTATTTAATACTTCTGCAGGCGATGTGACCAAAGGCGAATGGGGCATTGCGGCGACTCCCGGACGCGAAGCTGAAGCTCGTCAACATATTGATCAAGCCCTTGAGTATGCCATTACTTTAAACTGCCCAACAGTTCATATTATGGCGGCAGTTGTTCCCGAAGGTGCAAATCGTGAAGATTACAAACAGACCTTTGTAGAAAACATTCGTTATGCTGCTGAAAAATTCAAACCACACGGTATTAATATTTGTTTGGAAGCGTTAAGTCCTGAAGTTAAACCTAACTATTTCTTAAAAAGCCAATATGACACGTTGGACATCGTAGAATTGGTAGATCGCGATAACGTTTTTGTTCAACTGGATTACTTCCATGCCCAAAATGTTGACGGTAATCTCTCTCGTTTAACCGATAAGTTAAACGGTAAATTTGCCCATGTACAAATCGCTTCCGTACCAGCACGCCACGAACCAGACGAAGGTGAAATTAACTACCAATATATCTTCGATAAACTAGATGAAATCGGTTATACAGGCTATGTTGGCTGTGAATATAAACCACGTGGTGAAACCGTAGCGGGATTGGATTGGTTTCAGAAGTATAAATAAATATTCTTAAATTTAACTGCGGTTTTAAAAACATATATTATCTAAGGAGGATACAATGAAAGTTGTAATTACTGGTGGACAAGGGTTCTTAGGACAACGTTTAGCCAAAACGCTATTAGCCCAGAATGATGTTCATATTGATGATTTAATTTTAATTGATGTTGTTAAGCCTATTGCGCCAAATAATGATCCTCGTGTTCGATGTTATGAAATGGATTTACGTTATCCAACAGGATTAGATGAATTAATTACTGAAGAAACGGATGCTATTTTTCATTTAGCAGCTATCGTAAGTAGTCATGCAGAACAAGATCCTGATTTAGGTTATGAAATTAATTTCTTAGCAACACGAAATATCCTTGAAATTTGTCGCAAAAATAATCCTAAAGTGCGGTTTATTTTCTCTAGTTCTTTAGCCATATTTGGTGGAGAACTACCTGAAACTATTTTAGACAGTACAGCATTCACACCGCAATCTACCTATGGTACACAAAAAGCAATGTGTGAATTGCTGATTAATGATTACTCACGAAAAGGTTTTGTAGATGGTATTGTTATTCGTTTACCAACCATTTGTATTCGACCAGGCAAACCAAACAAAGCTGCATCCTCATTTGTTAGCAGTATTATGCGTGAACCTCTACATGGGGAGGATGCTGTGTGTCCCGTATCGGAAGAATTACGTTTATGGTTATCTAGCCCAAATACAGTAGTTGCAAACTTTATTCATGCTTTACAACTTCCATCACTTCCATTGCGTAGTTGGCATACTATTAATCTTCCAGGGTTTAGTGTTACCGTAAAACAAATGTTATCTGATCTCACTCAAGTAAAAGGTGAAGCAATTTTAGAACATATTAAATTTGAGTTTGATGAAAGCATTAACAATATCGTTGCTAGTTGGCCTGCAAGAATTGATAACACCCAGGCATTAGCTCTTGGTTTCAAAGTGGATAGCAATTTCCAAAATGTTATCCAACAGTTTATTGAATATGATATGTAGGAGGCACTATGTTTGGCTTACCTATTCCAATTATTGGATTATTAATCGCTGTATTTGTTCTCGTTTTTCTCGTCTTAAGAACGCGAGTTCATGCTTTCATCGCAATGCTAATTGCAGCTTCAATTGCAGGTTTAGTAGGTGGTATGTCAGCTGATGAAACCTTAAATTCCATCACAAAAGGATTTGGTGGCACACTAGGTAGTATTGGGATTGTTATCGGACTTGGTGTAATGATGGGTAGCGTCTTAGAAGTTTCTGGTGCGGCAGAAAAAATGGCATATAGTTTTATCAAAATGCTAGGTCAGAAAAAAGAAGAATGGGCATTAGCCATTACAGGTTACGTAGTGAGTATTCCAATTTTCGTAGATTCTGCATTTGTTATCCTTTATCCAGTAGCAAAAGCTCTCGCAAAAAATGGTAAACGCTCATTATTAACTCTAGGCGTTGCTTTGGCTGGTGGCTTGGTTGTGACACACCACACCGTTCCACCAACACCAGGTCCATTGGGAGTAGCTGGGTTATTTGGTGTAGATATTGGTGCAATGTTACTCACTGGAGTGTGTATGGCTGTCTTGCCTGTTGTAGGAATAGTTCTGTATGCTAAATGGTTAGATAAAAAATACCCTAACTTTAATCAAGAAGTGTTCACGGAAGAAGAATTAAAACAAAAATATGATAGTTATATTGAAAGTCGTGAGAAAAAAGAACTTCCTAGTTTAGGGCTTTCTTTACTACCAATTGTATTACCAATAATATTAATCTTTATTAAAGCAGTTGTACATTTATTCGTTAAAGATGTACCTGAAGCATTGACAAGTATACCTTATCAAATCGTTTCATTCCTTGGTCACCCTGTTATTGCTTTAGCATTAAGCGTATTAATTTCTGTTTACACATTATTACCAAAAGCCGATAAAAATACGACTGCACTTCATCTTGAAGAAGGTGTTAAAACAGCTGGTATTATCTTATTAGTAACAGGTGCGGGTGGTGCATTAGGTGCGGTATTACGCGATAGTGGTGCTGGAAAACAATTAGCAGAACAGATCGCAAACTTACCTATTTCACCAATTTTAATTCCATTTATCGTATCGACTTTAGTGCGTTTTATTCAAGGTTCAGGTACGGTTGCAATGATTACAGCTGCTTCAATTTCAGCCCCAATCCTTGCGCAAATACCCGGTGTCAATATGCTATTAGCCGCTCAAGCTGCTACCATGGGATCGCTTTTCTTTGGTTATTTCAATGATAGTTTATTCTGGGTGGTTAACCGTATGATGGGAATTAATGATGTGAAAAAACAAATGGTCGTTTGGTCTGTACCAACCACGATTGCTTGGGGGATTGGTGGTATTTCAGTAATTCTTGCTAACTTGATTTTTGGCAACGATGGCTCTGTATTTGATCTACTTTTCCCTATTGTCATGTTAGCTAGCATTTTATTCTATATCAAACTTCAGAATAAAAATCTCTAAGCCAGAAAATATCCCCATGATAAAAATATTATGGGGATTTCATTTTAAGGAGAATATGATGTTAAAAAAAATATGCATTCTACTTTCTCTTCTAGCAGCATTTCATGTTTTGGCTCAAGATAAGGTTTTTAAAAATATAAAACCAATTCAAGTAACACTTTTAGCTGAAATCACCGCACAAGGTCAAAAGGTTAATGCTGTAGCATTAGAATATGAAGATAATATACTTTCAGGTTCTGATCTTCGAAAAACTTATCAAATTTCTACCGCACTTAATGGAGAAGAATTTATACCACGTACTATTTTACGTGCTTATGTAAATAATGAACCAACATTATCTGCTCAACCTAAAATAGGTAAATTTGTCATTATTGAATTAGATAATCAAGACAAGAATGCCGATCTTTATAGCCTTAAGACTGAAAATAATCAATCTATGCAATTCAAAGGAAGAGATAAAGATGGTAATGTGATTGTGATTGAGAAAAAACAAATCAACAAAGTCCCTCAATATTATGGTGAAAAGTTAATTTATCAAATTAATCAAATTGGGTATTTGAAACTGACTAATGGTAAAACCTTAGATAAAATCCAGCTAATGCAACCTGCTATTTTTGAGCATGTTAAAACACCTTGGCTTGATCAATTTGCAGTGAAAAGTGTTTATTTGAAAGATAAAGCTAATTTTCTAAATTACAGAATTTTTACACCACATTTTGAAACAGAAAAAACTTATCCTTTAACCATTTTTCTTCATGGTTCAGGGCAAGTAGGGTCAGATAATATAGCACATTTGCTTTCAAGTAAGGGCGCTATTTCAACCTTACAATATGAAGAAGGTGTCGTGTTAGCACCGCAATATCAAAGTGTTTTTGATCCTTTTGATGATATTACAAAAGGGCATCAAGGTGGTATCCATTGGCAAACGGAAAACCGTCGAGATCTTGTATTAAAAATAATTGATGAAACTTTAATGCAATATCCACAAATTGATAAAACACGTATTTATTTAGTGGGATTATCTCGTGGTTCTGAAGGTGCAGTAAAACTCTTATTAACTCGACCGCACTTTTTTGCTGGTGCATTATTAATGAGTGGGCGTGAAGCTTATACGTATGAATGGGTCGATGGTAATGCAACAAAAGAAAATCTTTCTTCCATTAAGGATATCCCTATGTGGTTCTTCCACAGCAAAGAAGATAAAATCTCTCCAGTTGAAGGCTCACGAATTAACGTAAACATCCTGAAAGAGCTTCATGCACCAAATGTCAAATATACTGAATTTACTACAGAAAAAGTGGGTGACAATGGTATTGCAAATGATAATGCGCATAATACATGGGATGCGGTATTTAACAGCCCTGAAGTGATACAATGGTTATTACACCAAAAACGTAGATAAGGAAATCAATGATGTTTATATATTTATCACACCCATTAGATCCAAATGATTTAGATTGACCTGACGAACCTGTCGTTGAAGTAATACGTTGTACTGATATAAATGAGATAACACCATTTAGCAGTTTTATCTCTAAAATACCAAATCATTGCGGTACACATATGGATGCGGCACGCTACTTTGTAAAAGATGGTTTAAGTATCAATGAATTGCCAATTGAGTATTTTTGCCATAAGGATGTTGTATTACTTGAGGTTCCAAAAGACGAAGCGGAAGGGATTACGAAAGAAGATTTAGAGCCTTATGCGGATATTTTAGCGCAAGTATCCTTTGCTTTCTTACGCACAGGGTTTGAGAAATACAGAACTGAGAATCCGTTAATTTATCAAAATGAAGGACCATATATTGCGACGAGTGCGGGAAAATATTTATCCGATAACTATCCTAATTTAAAAGGAGTAGGTATTGATTTCCTTGCACTTGGTTCGCCTTCTTCTCGTGTTCCTGATACAGAAAATCCGAAAAATTATCACCAAGCGATCTTAGGTTATCACAGTGGGCGTTTTACCACAGTGATTGAAGATATGCATCTTTCTGAACTTCCTAAAGGGGCCAAAATTAAGCAATTTATCAATGCGCCATTACGCATTGTCGGGCTAGATTCAAGCCAACTTGTATTGCTGAAATTGAATAAATGATGGAGTGCTAGGGTTATCTCTAGCACTCTTTTATATCTAGATAGGAATGAAGATTATGGAAAATATCAACCTTTATCTTGGTGAACTTGTGGGAACAGCATTTTTTATGGTGTTAGGACTTGGCGTTTGTGCCAATATTTCCTTAAAAAATCAGGAATGTATGGGAGCGGTGGTTTACTTGCCGCTTGTGGTTGGGGTTATCAATGGTGTCCATTGCTGTTATTTTTGGACCACTCACCGGTGATCATGTAAATCCTGCTGTTACTATTGATTTTTGGGCGGTAGGTAAATTTCCAACAGAACTTGTGTTAGTCTATATTATTGCTCAATGTATCGGTGCGTTTATTGGTGCTCTGATTGTATGGCTATTATTTAAAGATCATTTAGATGAAGAAGACAATCAAAATTGTCAATTAGGTTCTTTTACCACTATTGCAACAAACTCTAATAACTTACGCAATTTACTTTCTGAAATTGTCACCACATTTTCATTGTTATTTATTTTATTCGCACTAAATCATCAACAACCTACTAATGGTGTTGCAATGTTCTTTGTTTTTACGGGAGTAGCTGGTGGTGTTATGTCCTTTGGTGGATTAACAAGTTATGCAATCAACCCAACACGTGATTTTATGCCGCGTCTTGTTCACGCTATCATGCCAATTAAAAATAAAGGTAGTTCCAATTTCGATTACGCTTGGGTTCCTGTCTTGAGGTCTGTAATTGGCGCAATGTTAGCTGCTTGGTTATGCAAAGCAATGTTTTAAGTTATTCTTTTGGTGATCCAAAGTTAAACCGAAATTCACATTCCTTCAAGAATAAAGGAAAGTTTTTTGGTCGATGCTATTATATTTTCGGAGGATTCTCTTCGCCTGACTCCAGAAATTTTCTATTCCATTTATGTGGTTTTGTTTCACCGCAAATAGTTCGGAATGATTGATTCGTTCGTGGTGAAATTTGCTCACATCAAGGGCATCATAGTTTCGATAAGTATCGGTATAAACCCAGTTGTCAGGCTTGATTTTCCTCACAATAACAGGCATTAATGTCTCTGTTTTGGTATTTTCTACCACTACCGTAAATACTTTTCCTTGTCGTTTTAACAAACCAAATACGGCAATTTTTCCTGCTGTGCCTCGACCTCGTTTTCCTTTACGATGACCGCCAAAATAGCTTTCATCAAGCTCAATTTGACCATCAACAACCTCATCGGCTTCAAGGGCTAAATGATAGCTAATGACTTCACGAATTTTTCGGTAAAACAAAATCGCTGAATTGGCTTGGATACCGAGTAAATCAGCCGCTGCTCAGGCTGTAATTTCTAATACAAAAAACTCAAGGAGCTTATTTGTATAAATTTCTTTAATTTACAATGAGTTATATTTATTTTTATAGACTAGCACACTTGCTAATCTACGTCAGCCCCTAAAATAATGCTCTGTTGTGGCTAAGGCATAAAACAACCCCGTGGCTAACCAACCAAGAATCACCGCAGGAGGCGCTGAAGCCAATCGAGTTCATTCGGCTTTTAGGCGGAAAATATAATAAAAGCCGTAAGTCGCTGCTACAAAAACTAAAAATGCTAGAAATCCCGTCATTTTATCACCACTTCTTCATCTTCATCGGCAAACTAAACACCACGCGTTCGTGAATATAGACAGGATCATCCTGTTTTATCTCCCACTCTTTATACTCTTCTTTATTATTAGAAATCGCCCACATTTCACGGCCACGTTTTTGCAAGCGTTTAATGAATGTGTGATCATCAAACGTGAACACATAAAGCCCATCGGCACTGAAATAATTTTCTGATACATCGACATAAAGTAAATCGCCGTTTTCTAATGTCGGCGCCATGCTATCGCCTTTCACCGCAATAATTTTTAAATTTTTAGCATCGGTGCGCCCAAATTGGCGACGGAAGAAATCCAAGTCGAACTCTTGCGCCAATAAGCCCTGTTCTGTACGGGTTAAAAACGTGCCATTTCCTGCACTGGCTTCAATATCCAAAATTTCTACTCGGATAGTGTTTTTTTGCCAAAGGTTCATGCAGATTAACGACGCACACCGTGTCGTCAGTAAAGCCCAATGCATTTTTCGTTACATCAGGAAATGAACTTATATGATATTCAAACGCACCGCCTTTTATACCTTTGGCTTCGCGCATTTTCCAATTTTCATTTTTTGCCTTGCGAGTGATATTTGTTGCTTGAGCAGGCAATCCATCTAGCCCTTCTAACTCTTATGCCGAGTACCATTCTTTCATTTTTGATTTCCTCATAAGATTTTTTAAATCTTTTTTAAATCACATATTGATTTAAAAAAGATTTAGTTATGATATCTCAAACAATGTAAACAAACACAAAAGGCAATGCTTTCTCAATGTAAACAATCTATTGCACGTTATGTGGCGTGGCTTGCGTTAAAAATGTTGTACCGAGTTTCTCTTGGAAAATCGCAAGCGCCCGCAGCATTTCTTGTGTTGCCTGCGGTGTATAGCGAAAAGTCATCTTCGCCTGTGGCGCACCTGAAACAAACTGAAAATATTCCACCGTCATTTCTCCTGTCTCGGCATGGAAAGTGATGTTGAGCGGTGAATCAACGTCAATGGGGATAACTAGTGTTTCGTCAGTCATGGGAGTTCCTTATTTTTTAAACATGGGAGTGCTTTATGGCAAAAAAAGTGGATGAACAATTATGGGTTCGCATATTAGAACTTGAACAAACCTTGAAAGAACAGGAAAAACAAACCAAGCAAAGAATAGACGAACTGGGACAGCAATACCATGATCACCATAACCATTTACCAGTTTTATGTTTTATCTGCGCTGTAATAGGAACGTTCTGTGCATTCCAATTTTTTAGATAGTAGAAGTATAACAAAGTAAACAAAAACAACAACAAGGAAAAGGGTATGGCGAAAACAGAAAAAAAACGCGAACTAAAATCTGAAATTATTGCATTTCGTGTGACGGCAAGTTTTAAAGAAAAGTTACAAGAAATGGCTCAAGCGGATAAACGGGAATTGAATGATTTTATTCGTTTGAAATTGGAAGAATGTATTAATTAATCAGTCAGTAAGATGACATTAATCCAAACGATTCCAGCAACAATAGACCAGTTAAGGATAAATATGAGAAATCGTAAAAATCGAGTCAGCATGGCATACCTCGTGGCGTTATTTTCAATGGTGTCGTGGTTTATGGTGTTGATTATCTTTTAATTTTAATAACTGTGCAATCCATATTGGGGAATGTGGAGAGCGTAGAACAAAAAAGAAGGTGTGTATGAGTGAAAAAAATAATACTGGCGGAACAGAATGGGAAACCTTAGGCAAAGGGCGTTTTTTGTTGTTGCAAAATCAATATGGCGAATATTCCTTATGGCTGGAAAGCCAAGACGGCTTTCGTGAACGCTATTCAATGGAAAAATTAGAAGAATGGATGAACCTTGCCCTTGAGCAAGGTGTGGTAAATGACGGCAATATTAAACTTTCTCGCTCTTTTACCTTTCGTCCAAAAGAACCCAGAGTCGATCTACGCCTTTCGGCGGAAGTTCCTGACGAAAATCGCCACAGTAGTCAAGATAATTTGCCAATGCGTCAAGCTCAGCAATATTTTGACAATGAATATGTCGGTAAATAAATCCGCGGCATTGAATGCCAACAACAAATTCTTTATCAAACCGTGGGCAAGCATCGGTATCTATTTCAAAGGTATCAATAAATGCGGAAATATGCCGATCGAATTTTGGTAAAGAAAATTTAGGGTAAGTTGAATACATAGAATAGCTCCGTTTAATCAAGATGGAGTTGAGTATAACAAAAGGTGGTGAAAGTGAAAGTTCATGTTAAATGTCCGAAGTGCGGTTCTGAAAATGTTTTTGTTCGCACCTCTGAACGGTTATCTAAGTTAAGCACGCGTTCATTTGGTTATTGTAGTGGATGTCGTGAATGTCGCTTTAAAGTGATTAGTGAGATTGTAGAAGTCGAAACAGCAAGCTTTGAAACCAATCAGCAAGCAATGTTAGGCAGTAAGCCGTTAGACGAAACGGATACTCGCCAAGTCGAAATCCCTACGGGTTAATTCTTAATTTTCCAACAGTAATTTAACCGCCGTCGTTTGAAGAAATTCATTCGACAGGATTTTTGCAACCAAAATTTAGGAGTTTGAGCAAATGACAAGAAAAAAATATGTGTACAGCAAAGAAAAAAACACGCCTCATAGCCGTGTGAATGTGTGGCAGTTGCAACAAAAATTGAATGAACAAACGCGCCATATTTTACTTTTACAACGAGCTATTTCGCACCAAGCAGGTGTGAATGCCCAGCAAGTTTTGCTGAATGAATCATTAAGCGATCGCATTGCATTACTTGAAAAAGCACAGTGGAAACGTGAACAAAGCATTTTCCAATGCGTTACACGGTGGTTCCGTAAATAAATGAATGGGGGGGAGTGATGGTCTTAATGCCTTATTGCTTTGACGATGAAATGGAATCTGCCGCTGAAAAATGGTGCCGTGTAAATCAAGTAAAGGTGCCTGAAATCCGAAGTTTTGATGATGTGCTGCACTCGTTAAGCAAAAGCCAATTCCGTGTAGAACGAGAGTTTGACGGTTTACAACAAGGCTTTCGAGAAATGCTGTTGGAATTAGCCGATTTAGATTTTTCAGATTTACGTGCAGGGCATTTAACAGGCACTAAGCTCCATCACTACACAGAACAAGGACAACGCAAAATAGCCCGTGCACTACGTAAAATGCGGTTACTTTCGGGAATGTTTTCACAAGGCGTAACAGAGCGGGAATTTACTCAAATTGATAAAACGATAGGGGAATAACAAATGGCAGCAATAATTTTAAGCCGTGGTGCTTTGTCTTTTTGTGCAAAAGATGTTTATCACAAGCTAGATAATGCACAAGAACAATTGTTCGCTTATTTCTACCACTTAGATAAGGGCGATGAACAATCAGCGAATACGGCATTTAGTGAATATATCCGTTTGGGCGATATTGCAATTCAAGCGAAACGAGAATTAATGAAAAAACACGCCGAATGGGCGGACTGGAGAGAGAAAAGAAAATGACAAGTTGTTTAGTGATGTTTTTCGTGGTGGTGTTTGCCGTTCTTGGCGTGGCTGTGACGGTAATGGGATTAATTGAGTTTATTACGGACGTGCTAGATAGCCGTTGGTAAAGGAGAAAAAGAATAATGGAAAACAATATTTGTATCGCCCTAGATTGTGGCGCAACGCTAGAAATTTTACCCATCGGCACTCGCTTTCAAGTGGTTGAAGTGATGGGCGATCAAGATAGTTGGTATGGCAAACAAAAAACAAGAACAGTAGGCAATTTACATAACACAATTTGGGGCGCAATTGAAGAAGTACGCCGTTATGACTTAGCCCAATATGAAATGTTGAGTTTGGAAGAATTAGTCAGTGCAGTGAATTCGACCAACAACAAAATCAAAGAATATTTTGAATATCACAGTGAATATTTAGCCAATACAGCAATGTAAGGATTCTTGATGATGAACTGGGAACTTGAGTGTAATGCCAATCTTGCCAAACGTGAGCAAGCGATGGCAGATGCACGTGCAGTGATGATGCAAAGTGCGGTGAATGTTGACCGCACTTCTCTGCCTTTTGATGATGGCAGATACACATCATTACAGCTAGAGTTGTTCGCAGCTAATCCAATCGACTTTGATTTTATTGAACGTAAATTAGAAAGTCTCCCACGCCAACGTCAGCGTGAGCATTTCCGCAAGCTCTATTTAAAAGCCTATCGCTCCATCAAAGATGACGGTTCAATTGCCTTTGCCCTTGGCAATAAACAACGCCGCCATGCCAATGATTATTTGCGCGATGTGTTAGATGTGCGCTTGAAAAAAGTCTTTTCACAATACAACGTGAATATGGATTTTTTGCAAGCGTTCATCAATACGCCTAAATGGTTGCAAGATATAAAACAAGACATTAAAACCCAATTTGAAACACGTTTTGAAGCTAAGTTTATGACCGTGCCAACACGTGAAGAAATTGCCGAGCAGTATAACGAACTTCACAAAATGGGCTTTAATTTTAAGCAATATGGTAAGCAACAAGCTAAAAATGCCAAATTACCGTTTTATTTGCTTACTGAACGTAAGATCAAAAAGATGGCGTATCAAATCGCCACAGCGTTTGAATCATTCCAATTTGAAACGATAAAAAACATCAAGGATTATTATCCCAAACAAACGGCTGATAGCATCAATCAACATTTTTTTGAGCTCTATAAAAAGTGCGGTGAAATGGCACTGGCAATGGGGTTTCAAATTCCCCATTGGGAGAAAATTGAACAAAACAAACCGATTAAAGGGGAATATGTTGATAGCACATTAAGCCGTCTTGTTTGTGAAAAGTGGTGGTTTAAGAAAATACGCACCACACAACGCCGAATAGTTGAACACGTTGCTATTGCCTGTGGCGAGGTGCGTGCCAATGCTGCCAGTTATATTTCCAATCAAAGTTTCCAAGAATGGCAACTGCAACAGCGTAAAAACTATGATTACTTATGCGCAATGATCATTCAAAACGTGGACAATCCAGAAGAACAGGTCGAACTTTTCGATATGTTCTTAAAATCATCATCTAACCCCGCATTACGTCGTAATGAAATGATGGTGCGCTTGCGTGGCTTGGAAGAATGGGCAGAAGAAAACAATAATGAAGCCTTATTTTTAACCCTCACTGCGCCATCATCATTCCATGCAGGAAACGGCAATAAAAAATGGTCGGGGGTGAATCCAAGAGATACGCAAAACTATCTAAACAAAGTGTGGCAACAATTCCGTGCTTTGTTAGCAAAACGTGATATTAAATTTTACGGGATGCGAGTGGCAGAGCCGCACAAAGACGGCACACCACACTGGCATGCGCTAGCTTATGTGCCAGCAGAACATAAAGAAGAAGTCATCCGCTTATTTAAACAAAAAGCTCTAGAGTTAGCGGCAATGAAAAAGGCGCAGCAGAACACCGTTGCAAAGTGGAAGAATGTGATAAAACAAAAGGCAGCGCAACGGCTTACATTGCGAAATACATTGCGAAAAATATTGACGGTTTCGCCCTTGCTGGCGAAGTGTCAGATGAAGACCCGACACTAAGCCTACACGACAACGCATTGCGCGTTTGTGCATGGGCGAGCCGTTGGGGCATTCGTCAGTTCCAATTCTACGGTGGCGCATCCATTTCTGTTTGGCGTGAATTGCGCCGATTGATCAGCGGTCAAGCCGATGATGAACTCATTGATAAAGCGCAAGCAGCAGGTGTGGCGAACGATTATGCCGCTTATATGGAAATTCAGGGGGGTGCACTGGCAAAACGAGAAGAACAGCCAATCAAATTAGATTATGAAACTAAACCGGCAAACAAGTATGGTGAACAGCGCAAAGCGATTATTGGCTTAGCCAATCGCTTTAGCCTTAAGCGGGTGATTTCGCGAACCAAAAGATGGGAGATTAAAAAACGTCCTAAGGACTTTAATCCATCTTTGGTTGAGCGTAGCTCAACCTCTACCAGCGAGCGCAGCTCGGACTTGTGTCAATAACTGTAACCGTTCAAAAATTGAACAGCAAGCTAATTTATTGATGTTGCCTATTGGTTCGCCATTAAAACCGTCACAAATTGACCTTTTAATGCGCCATGGACGGTTACGGCTTAATGACTATCGGTGGATTTGTTGTGAAAACGATGAAGTTTTCATTAAAGAAGAAAAAATTCCGTTGGCTCAAGCCTTTGGTTGGGGCGAGAGCTTGGGGGATTTTAGGGTTAATTAATTAAAAGTGAGGTTAAAAATGAGTAAGTTTTTGAAATTAAATGCAATTGGAGCTGATTTGTTTACAGAGGAGATTATTTTAAATTCCGATTATGTTATTGCAGTGGAAAAAGAAGTAAATATCAATGAAGATGAAGAATTATCAGACTTTGTTGAGCGTAAGAAATGGGATATATCAGCTGCATCATTAATAATAAAACAGGATGCAATTGATTTTATAGATTATGTTTGTGAGAGAACTTGGGACTTAGTGCCAGATAAATTTGCCGCCTGTCCAGCCGACCTTAATGCATTATGCATAGGAAGTAACAGATTATGGGTTACAAATTCAACAGAAGATATTTTGGCACAGTTGAATGGGGTGTTTGTGAGAGAGGGAGATGTTTAATGGAACGATACTTTTCAATCAAAGAGATTGCCCAGACGGGGATTTGTTCAGAAGCAACAGTGAAACGTTGGATTGCTAGTGGAAAGTTAAAGTCTTATAAATTCGGTCGCTCCCGTAAAATTGCGGAAAGCGACTTGAACGAATTCATTAAGACTTGTCGGCGATAATTTCTTTAAATAGACCATTTGCACATTTTTCAACATAGGTTGCCCATTCTTGAAACGTCTTTAATCGGTAAGGCAAATATTCAGCCCGATTATAGGCGTTTCTTATTTCATCGGAATTCAAATGGCTTAGGCAAATTTCGATGATTTCCTTATCCAAGCCAAGTTCTAGGCGATTATCATTGCAATAACTACTGAATAGCGACCGTATGCCGTGATTTGTCATAGTGCCTTTGTATTTGCCGCCGTCCATTGTTTTAATCACTTCATTCGGTGTTTGGCTGTTGATATGCTTTTTATTTCTCGCCTTTGATAAAGTGGACGGGAACAAATATTCCTTATTTGCGTGTTGCTTGATGTATGAAAGCAAGGTTTCTGCCTGTTTACTTAACGGCACAAGGTGCAATCGATCCCCTTTCCCGCCTTTTGAAACTTCCACTTTCCACACTTTACCAGTGGGCAAATGTTCGTGTTCAATGATGTCAGAATATTTTGCACTGACGGTTTCGCTCGCCCTTGTAGCGTTGAGCAAACCCCACAAAATCGCAAGGCGAACAGTTTGTGATATGTTGGCTCGAGCAAGGCTGATCATAAATTCTGGTAAGGTTTTGTAATGAATTGAAGGATGATGTTTGTTTTTGTTCACTGCAGGCAAATCATTACCAAGATATTTCTATTTGTTGATTTCCCAATATTCAAAACGTTCAGCATACTCAGCGATTGACTTTAAAACCAAATAACGCTTTTTCAATTCAGCCGTTGCCCCAGATTGGCGATAAGGTTCAAGCACGGATAAACCGTGTTTTAGAGTCAATTCTTTGAATGGCACGCCACCAATTAAGTCAATAGCGGCGTTCGTGCGTCTTTCTGTATCAATTCTTGTCTTTTCTGTGTAATTGCCTTGTTCTTTGCCAATTTTCGCACGATAGAGCAACCATTCATTTGCAACATGGGAAAAACTCTGTTGTTCTTTTAGTGCGTCTATGACTTGTTTTCGCTCAAATTCGTGTGGGTCAATTTTATTGGCTAAAAGTTGGCGAAATTTAAGCGTTTTTTGACGTGCATATTTAAGCGATACCGCTGGATAAGTGCCGATAGTTTTTTCAGTACGTTTTAATGTGTAGGGGCGTTTGTAATTAAATACCCACGTTTTCACACCGTTTGGCTTGACGACGAGTTTTAACCCATCACCGTCAAATAAATAATAGATCTTTTCCGCCACTTTGGCGTTATTTACCTGTGCAATGGTTAGCTGCTTGATGATTTTTGCCATGGTAGGAATTTCATAAAATGGTAGTAAGATTTTTGCATTGTAAGTTCTTACTACTATTTTTACTACAAAAAATTGTGATATTTCGTGAAATCCACTGATCTTTTATATACCTATAAGACACTAAATAAAAACGGTCAAACCATTGATTTTTCAATAAATTTGACCGTTTGTGATCTTGTTTAGTGGTGGAGCTGGGGGGAGTTGAACCCCCGTCCGAAATTACTCTACCTTTAGTACTACACGTTTAGTCTCGTCTTTAATTTCACTTAAGCATGCGGACAGACACGCTAAACTTAAGCTAGTTTGATTCAATTTAGTGCTTCGATCCTCAAACGGCGGCTTCCACACGATCTCGTTTTGGTTTGACTCCGCGTTATCCCCGTCTTACGAGCGGAAGCTAGGGCGCGAAGGCTAAATGCAGGTTATTAAGCTGCTAAAGCGTATTGTTCGTCGTTTGCGACTATTTTTTTGCGGTTTATTTACGAGGCCTACCGCACCTCGACGTGCACCTTGGGCTTCGCTAATCCCGTCGAATCCAGAATCAGCCCCAAAATTATGCGTAGTCTAGCAAAAAAAGAAAGGTAGGGAAAGTTGAGATTGATTGAATTGCTGCGTTAAAGGGCATTTATAAAAGATTAAATTGCTAGGTTATTAATTTTAATGTATATTTAAACAGTTGTTTGCTTGATTAATATTAGAAAAAATTTAACCGCACTTTTTATGTTGCAAGATAAAAAAATTATTCACATTGATATGGATTGTTTTTACGCATCGATTGAGATTCGTGAAAATCCTAATTTGCTGGGAAAGCCTGTTGCTGTAGGTGGTTCTTCTCGTCAGCGTGGTGTATTAACAACTTGTAATTATGAGGCGAGAAAATTTGGTTTGCATAGCGCAATGCCTACGGCTCAAGCCATAAAAAAGTGTCCTAATCTTATTCTTGTGCCTGTGAATATGACGTTGTATAAACAAGTTTCGGCACAAATTCATCAAATCTTCCAGCGTTACACCGATATTATTGAACCACTTTCTTTAGATGAAGCCTATTTAGATGTCACGCACTGCCAAAAATGTTCTAGCTCAGCCACTTGGATCGCACAAGAAATTCGCCAAGCAATTTTTGATGAGTTGAATTTAACTGCCTCCGCCGGTGTGGCGCCTTTAAAATTCCTTGCCAAAATTGCCTCGGATATGAATAAACCTAATGGGCAATTTGTGATTAAGCCGAACGAAGTCGAGGAATTTATTAAAACCTTACCTTTAAATAAAATCCCTGGTGTGGGTAAAGTAACATCACAACGATTACTCGATATGGGATTAGAAACTTGTGCTGACATTCAAAACTTTGATCAAATCGTCTTATTAAACCAATTTGGTAAGGCGGGTAAACGTATTTGGGGTTTTAGCCACGGCATTGATGAGCGTGAAGTACAAGCCCATCGTGAACGTAAATCAGTCGGCGTAGAACAGACGTTGATTGAAAATATTCACACAATTGAGCAAGCTTCAGCCTTATTGAATAATCTTTATCAAGAACTACTTCGTCGCCTTGAACGTGTTAGCCGTAATATACCGTTATCTGCACTTCGTAAAATTGGCGTAAAGCTTAAATTTGAAGATTTTCAAGTAACTACTTTAGAGAAAACTGGTTTGCCATTTTCTTTAGAGAGTTTTCAGCAATTACTTCCTCAAATTTTTATGCGAGCAAAAGGGCGATCGATTCGTTTGATCGGGCTACATGTCAATTTACCCGAAGAAAATAAACAAGAACAAATGAGCCTCTGGTGATATAATTTCGCGGTTTTTTAGGAGTCGATACAATGGAACATAAATTAGAAGATATTATTGCAATTTTTAATCAATGTTTTGAAGAGGAATACAACACTCGCTTAGTCAAAGGCGGTGATGAGCCCATTTATTTACCCGCAAATGATGAAGTGCCTTATAACGCGATTTATTTTGCGCTAGGCTTTTACAGCAGTGCATTGCATGAAATTGCCCATTGGTTAGTCGCAGGCAAAGAACGCCGTAAACTAGAAGATTTTGGTTATTGGTATGAGCCAGATGGACGTTCAGAAGAACGTCAGCGTGATTTTGAAAAAGTTGAAGTTAAACCGCAAGCATTAGAATGGATTTTAGCAACAGCGGCAGGTTTCCGTTATTTTGCCAGTGCGGATAATTTGAATGGCAATCCGGGCGATACACAGCCTTTTAAACAAGCCGTGTATGAGCAAGTGAAAACCTATGCGGAAAAAGGTTTACCAAAACGAGCTGAAACGTTACGCAAGGCGTTAGTGGTATTTTATGGCACAGAAGATAAAATTGATTTAGCGAAGTTTGATGTCGCGCGTATTTAATAGCGGAAAGTGAGCAAAATGGCTCACTTTTTTCAGTCTTAATCCCCCCAATTCCCTCCTAATTAAATAGTTCAATTTTTAATCATTTCACACCCAGTATACTGGGTGTTGTACTCTCTGTAAAGAGAGTACAACAAAACATCTTGCTAAACAAAAAATGTTTGGTTGTTTCAATTATTGATTAATAAATGGACGATTTTATGAAATTCTCAAAAACACTTATTACTACTGCTATTCTTGGCTTTTCACTTGCTTCTTTTCATTATACTGCTTGGGCAGATACGCCTGCGCAGCAATTCCAACAAGGTTTAACCGCTTATAAGCAAAGCGACTATCAAACCGCCTTTAAACTTTGGTTATCTTTGGCAGAACAGGGGAATGCTATTGCTCAATTTAATTTGGGTTTGATGTATATAAATGGACAAGGCGTCAAACAAGATGATTTTGAAGCAGTGAAATGGTTTCGCAAAGCTGCGGAGCAGGGATATGCAAATGCTCAAATTAATTTGGGTGTGATGTATAAGAAGGGACGCGGCGTCAAACAAGATGATGTTGAAGCGGTGAAATGGTATCGCCAAGCGGCGGAGCAGGGAAATGCAAATGCTCAAGCTCTATTAGGATTAGAATATCTTTTAGGAAAAGGTGTTCAACTCAATAAAGCTTTAGCCAAAGAATGGTTTGGTAAGGCTTGTGATAATGGGGAGAAAATAGGGTGTGAATATTACGGTAAGCTAAATAGAGGGGAATGCTAATGCCAATCTTACAATGCGAATTTTGGAATGTGGGGCAGGGATTATTTTCAAGTGGGCGTATTCAAATGGGAAACGCCCCATCCTTTCATTGGGTTTATGATTGTGGCACGAATTCAAGTCAGAAACTTATCCAAAATGCCGTGCAAAAATATAACCAGCAAGAAAATAATGCTGATATTGATTTATTAGTGCTTTCGCATTTTGATAAAGATCATATTAGTGGTGTAAAAGAACTACTCAAAAATAAGAGAAAAATAAAACGCTGGGTTGTGCCTTATTATCCCTTATGGCAACGCTTAGTAATTGCTTCTCTTTTAGATATTCAGCCAGATGATGAAGAATGGGCATTTTATCAGAACCCTATTCAATATTTAAAAACTGATTTTGCTGAAGAATTAAACGAAACCAAATTTCTCTTATTACCTGCAAAAGAAAATGAGAGTGAAATTTCGATAAGTCTTGATCCAAGTAATTTTGATGATGTACTTTCTTTTGAAACTACTGAAAAATTATCAAATGAATTTGATAAGTCAGAACAAAATTTACATTGGCTTAATCCTAATAAAGCCCTTTTATTTAGAAAAGGCGAAGAGCAGTTTGAATTTGTTTTATATAATGTGCCATTTCATTTGCTTGCAAAAGTGCCAACAAATTTGACCGCTTTTCAAAAGCAGGTTAAACAAATTATTCAATCTCATCGGTCTAATTCCACAGACCCAACTCCAGCCTTAAAAACACTCTACTCTCTCGCATTTGGAAATGGAAGTAAAAACAAAAATATTATTTCTCAATATTTATATATTCGAAATATAAAACTCCCTTCTTTTTGGGGAATGGGAAATAATCATATTTTTGATGTTTCGACAGACAATGAAAATGAAATAGCGGTTATTCCAAAGGATAAAACAAAAAATGCCATTTTATACACCGGCGATGCGTTTTTAAATGATTTGCCATTATTAACCGATTTAACGCAATCATTAGGTGCGGAGAGAATGGCGAGAATTTATTGCTTGCAAGTTCCCCATCACGGTTCAAAGCATAATTGGCAACAAGGATTAGCGAAGATATTGTCGCCTTGTATTAGTGTATTTTCAGCCGATAGCCAACGAAGAAAAGGTCATCCACACGGAGAAGTACTTAAAGATTTTGCGACTTATACGCCAATTTTAGTGAATAAAACTAAAAGATTATCCATTCATTCAATTTAATAGGAAATTAAAATGAAACTCACAAAAACACTTCTTACCACCGCACTTTTAGGTGCTTCTATCTTTTCTTTTCAATCAACCGTTTATGCAATGGAAGAGGAGCAATTTGATAAGATTATTCATTTATTTGAACAGAAAGATTTTAAGTCCGCATTAGCAATTATTCGTCCTTTAGCAGAGCAGGGAGATGGGATTGCACAGGGGATGTTAGCGGTGTTATATAAAAATGGCGATGGCATAAAGCAAGATTATTTTGAAGCGATAAAATGGTATAAAAAATCGGCTGAACAAGGTGTACGTATCGCTCAATATGATTTAGCTGGTATGTATATTAACGGCTTGGGTGTAAAACAAAATTACCAAGAAGGCTTTAAATTATTGAAGGAAGCTGCGGAGCAAGATGATGTTGATGCCCAATTTAAAGTGGGAATGATGTATAAAGATGGAGTTGGCGTAAAACAGAATAATACGGAAGCAGTGAAATGGTTGAAAAAAGCGGCAAATCAAAATGATACTGAATCCCAAATGATATTGGGCGATATGTATTATGATGGCGATGGAGTAAAAGAAAATAAAACTGAAGCCATAAAATGGTATCAAAAAGCAGCAGAAAATAATAATTCTCGAGCGCAGGCAATAGTTGGTCTTGCTTATATGGGCGGAATAGGAGTAAAGCAAAATTTTGCCACTGCCAAAAAATGGTTTGGCAAGGCTTGTGATAATAAAGAGCAAAAAGGTTGTGAGATGTATAAACAATTAAATCAAGGAACAAAATAATGAAGAAAAAATTAACCTTAGCCGTTTTATTATTGGCAGTAATTGGTGGCGGATCGGTGTATTTTACCTAATATTACCCAGAACAGGCAGAAATTCGAAAGTTGGAACGTTTATTAGAGCGTGAACAGCATTATGCAGATGTAAAGGCAAGAAAGGAATTAGAAAACTTTCCTGCTGAACGTTTGCGTGTGTTGGCTGAAAAAGGTTATCCAGTTGCACAATTTCAGTTGGCTCAAGTATATGAAAGTAATAACCAAAAAGAATTTGCTAAAAAATGGTATGAGAAAGCAGCAGCTCAGAATTATGCTGAGGCTTATTATCAATTATCCAATTTAGATAAGCAAAGAGAAGATGAATCCCTTGAAAAAGCTGTTCTATTAGGAAGTTATCAGGCGAAATCTTCGAAAGCTAGGGATTTATATGAAAAGGGAGATAAGCTAAGTGCAATAATGTTACTAAATCAAAATGCTGAGGCAGGGTATCCATCTTCACAGGCAGATCTAGCTGTAGCCTATTTTTATGGAGATGGTGTTCAGCAAGATTGGTCTAAAGCATTTTACTGGTATAGTGAAACTTATAGGAGTATTAACATCAATAATTCGGATGATGTGTTTGTAACATTTGATTTTTCTGAGCATCTTTAGCATTGATATTTACCAAAATTTAGCTACGCTTTATTTATTGGGATTAGGTACGTCAAAAAATGAAAAAATGGTTGAGGAATTGATTAATAAATGTAATCGCCATCTAGGTTGTAAAGGTAAAAAAATTAACGATACCACCGATTTAAAACTGAATATTCTTAGTCGTGATGATTTACCAAATCAACCTGATCTTCAAGAAAAAATCGAAGCGATTAAAGAAGAATTGGTGTTAAGTAAAGATCCGAAAGTGTTAATTAAGCTAGGCGAGTTGGAAAAAGATAAATCCAAAGCCAAAAAATATTTTGGCGATGCTTGCGATTTACGCAGTCAAGAAGGGTGTGATAAATATCGTGAGCTCAATCAAAAACAAGACACCAATAAATAGTGGGTAAATCACAAATAAAGCGTCTGAAATTCTTAATCTCCTTTTCACTGTCAATTCTCCCTAAAATCGGCTAGAATACGCCGATTTTATTTTCGGTGACTTACAAATGATGAAAGATTCCATTATTGCAAAATTAGAAAGTTTAAAAGAACGTTATGAAGAGCTAGAAGCCTTATTGGGTGATGTTTCTGTGATTAGTGATCAGGATAAATTCCGTGCGTATTCTAAAGAATATTCTCAACTTGAAGAAGTGGTGAAATGTTTTAATCGTTGGACGCAATTAAATCAAAATATTGAAGAAGCTGAAATATTGCTCGACGATCCTGAAATGAAAGAAATGGCGCAAATGGAAATCGAAGAATCCAAAGCGGAAATTGAAGAAGTGGAACAACAACTTCAAATTCTTTTATTGCCGAAAGATCCTAATGATGAATATAACTGCTATTTAGAAATTCGTGCGGGAACAGGCGGCGATGAAGCAGGCATTTTTGCGGGAGATTTATTCCGTATGTATAGCCGTTATGCGGAAAGTAAACGCTGGCGTGTAGAAATGCTAAGTGCTAAAGAAAGTGAGCAAGGCGGCTATAAAGAAGTGATCGTAAAAGTAAGTGGAGAAGGCGTGTATGGTCAGTTGAAGTTTGAGTCTGGCGGTCATCGTGTGCAACGCGTACCAAAAACTGAATCGCAAGGGCGTATCCACACTTCTGCTTGTACCGTTGCGGTAATGCCAGAATTGCCGGAATCTGAAATGCCAGAAATTAATCCTGCGGATTTGCGTATTGATACTTATCGCTCATCAGGCGCTGGTGGTCAGCACGTAAATACAACGGATTCAGCAGTGCGTATTACACATATTCCAACAGGCATTGTGGTGGAATGTCAGGATGAGCGTTCACAACATAAAAATAAAGCAAAGGCTTTATCCGTTTTGGCATCTCGTTTAGTTCAACAAGAACAGGAAAAACTAGCGCAAGAGCAAGCAGATACGCGCCGTAACTTATTAGGTTCGGGCGATCGTTCTGATAAAATTCGTACTTATAATTATCCACAAGGTCGAGTCACAGATCATCGTATTAACCTCACTATTTACCGTTTAGATGAAGTAATGAATGGTAAAATTGATGAACTGATTCAGCCGATTATTACTGAATATCAAGCGGATCAGTTGGCGGCATTGTCTGAACAAAATTAATGATAGGGGCGTCTGATTTCAGATGTCCTTTTTAACTTTACAGGGAAATACTATGATCATTGAAAATCAAAAAGATGCTGAATTTTCTTCTGCTTTCCAGCCATCTCAACCCACTCAAGCCAGCCGTTTTAAACGCTGGCTTGCGAGTATGATTAATGGGCTTGTACTTTGGGTGATGGTTGGTCTTGGTTTTGCATTGGGGGATTTTGCTGGTGTATTAGGGACGATGGTATATATTGGTTTTCAGTTATATTTTATGAAAACTTATGGCCAAACAATGGCAAAACGCTGGTTAGGCTTGCGTGTATTTAATTATCATACCAATCAACCCGTTGAATTTGGTAAATACATCGGTCGCGAAATTATTGATATTTTATTGGCGTGGACGAGTTTCTTATTGATTATTAGCGGTATTGTTGCACTGGTGCGAGATGACTGCCGCTCTTTAACTGATTTAGTGGCTGGCACGATTGTGTTAAAAGACGAAAAATAATGAATTATAAAGAATGGCTGGCACAAGCGGAGTCGGATTTAGCACAAAAAAATCCCTCTGAAAATAGTAAAATTGATGCGCTTGTGCTTCTTCAATATGCTACTGGCAAACCGCGTACGCAAATCCTTGCTTTTGATGATACCGAGATTGATGAAAAAGTGCGGTTAAAATTGACCGCACTTTTAGATCGCCGTTTAAACGGAGAACCTATCGCTTATATTCTTGGCGAAAAAGAATTTTGGTCATTGCCATTAAATGTCTCAAAAGTCACCTTAATTCCAAGACCAGATACTGAAATTTTAGTGGAAAAGGCATTACAAATTGCGTTAGAAAAACTGGAAGAAAATCCACCGCACTTTCGTATTCTTGATCTCGGCACAGGCACAGGTGCTATCGCGTTAGCATTAGCCTCGGAGCTTTTCTCTATTTGTCAAAAACAACAGATTTCATTAGAAATCATTGGTGTGGATCTTATGCCCGATGTTGTGGCGTTAGCTCAATCTAATGCAGAAAGAAATCAGCTAAATGTAGAATTTTTGCAGAGCCGTTGGTTTGGAAATATAACAGGGCAGTTTGATCTTATCGTCAGCAACCCACCTTATATTGATGTTCAAGATGAACATTTATGTCAAGGCGATGTGCGTTTTGAACCTCTTTCTGCATTAGTGGCGAATGATGAGGGTTATGCTGATTTACGTCATATTATTGAATTAGCGCCAAGTTATTTGAATGCTAATGGCGCATTATTGCTTGAACACGGATGGCAACAAGGCGAAAAAGTGCGGTCAATTTTCCTCGAAAATCATTGGGAAATGGTTGAAACTGTACGCGATTATGGCGACAATGAACGCGTCACTTTAGGTTTTTGGAAGAAGTAATGAAATATTATCGACGTGCGTTATACGATAAATTTGTGCATTTTTATCTTGTTATCTCTGATGATGGCAGTTTAGAAGCACAACTTCGGGGAAAAATGGGTGGGCTTGTGCGTAAAGCACGTAAAGAAATTTCGCCAGATTGGTCGAAAGAAGAACAGATTCATCATTTGCTACAACTATTTTACGGCGATTGGGGCTTTTGTTGCGATCCAGAAGCGTATTTCTATGCACGTAATTTATATTTGCCCTATGTCCTCGAGTATCGTCAAGGAATGCCAGTGACTCTTGGGGCAATTGTGCTTTATTTAGCTGAGGCATTGGATTTACCGATTTATCCAGTAAATTTTCCAACGCAGCTCATTTTACGTGCTGAAGTAAGAGATGAAGTGGCTTTTATTGATCCTTGGGATGGCACTTATATCTCGCAAGAAAAATTACAGCAACTTTATGAAGGTGCATTTGGCTTTGGGGCGAAAATTCAACCCAAAGAACTTGATAGAGCCGATCTTTCTTTACTTTATTCTCGCTTTGAGCAACTGGCGAAAAATGCGTTAATTCGTGAAGAACATAATGATATGGCATACCGTTATATTGAGAATTTACTGATTGGCAATAATGAAGATCCTTATCATATCCGTGACCGTGGCTTGGTTTTAGCTCAGATGGGGGCTTATCCTTCAGCATTGAAAGATTTAGAGTTTTTTGTGGAACATTGTCCAAAAGATCCAACGGCAGCATTTATCCGCACGCAACTTTTAGAACTTAAAGGCGAAATTAATAAAGATACTTTTCCCCTCCATTAATTTAAGGAAAGTTTATGCAAAATAAAATTGTAAAAATTGGCAATATTGATGTTGCAAATGACAAACCTTTCGTGCTTTTTGGCGGAATGAATGTCCTTGAAAGCCGTGATATGGCGATGCAAGTGTGCGAAGCTTACGTGAAAGTGACAGAAAAACTTGGCGTGCCTTATGTATTCAAAGCGTCTTTTGACAAAGCTAATCGTTCGTCTATTCATTCTTACCGTGGCCCAGGAATGGAAGATGGCTTAAAAATTTTCCAAGAATTGAAAGAGACCTTTGGTGTAAAAATTATTACTGATGTACACGAAATCTATCAATGTCAGCCTGTTGCTGATGTTGTAGATATTATTCAACTTCCCGCCTTTTTGGCGCGTCAAACAGATCTCGTTGAAGCGATGGCAAAAACAGGCGCTGTAATTAATGTGAAAAAACCACAATTTTTAAGCCCTGGTCAAATGGGTAATATTGTGGAAAAAATCGAAGAATGTGGTAACGATAAAATTATTCTTTGTGATCGTGGTACAAATTTTGGTTACGATAATTTAATTGTGGATATGCTTGGCTTTAGCGTAATGAAAAAAGCCTCTAAGGGTAGCCCTGTTATTTTTGATGTAACCCATTCACTTCAATGCCGTGATCCATTTGGGGCAGCATCAAGTGGTCGTCGTGCGCAAGTAACGGAACTCGCACGTTCAGGTTTAGCTGTCGGCATTGCAGGTTTATTCTTAGAAGCGCATCCAAATCCAAATCAAGCGAAATGTGATGGCCCATCAGCGTTACCACTTTCTGCTCTTGAAGGCTTTGTGTCTCAAATGAAAGCTATCGATGATTTGGTGAAATCTTTCCCTGAATTGGATACCTCAATTTAAATTTCATCAAAAGTGCGGTTAATTTTGACCGCACTTTGTATATAAAAAGGAGCAATTAATGAAAATCGTATTTTTAGATAGCACGGCTATTCCTAAACATATTTCAATTCCTCGCCCAAGTTTTGAACATACTTGGACTGAATATGATCATACGTCTTCTGCCGAAACCATTGAACGAGCGAAAGATGCTGATATTGTTATTACCAGCAAAGTCATTTTTGATCGAGAAACGTTAAAACAATTACCTAAGTTAAAGTTGATTGCGATTACTGCAACAGGTACAAATAATGTTGATCTTGCGGCTGCTGAAGAAATGGGTATCGCCGTGCGTAATGTGACAGGTTATTCCAGTACAACTGTGCCAGAACACGTAATTGGTCTGATTTTTTCTTTAAAACACAGTTTGGCTGGTTGGTTACGCGATCAAAGGGAAGCAAAATGGGCGGAAAGTAAACAATTTTGTTATTTTGATTATCCCATTACAGATGTGCGTGGTTCCACATTGGGCGTATTTGGTAAAGGTTGCTTAGGGACAGAAGTAGGGCGTTTAGCTAATGCCGTGGGAATGAAAGTGCTTTATGCAGAACATAAAGATGCCACTGTTTGCCGTGAAGGTTATACGCCTTTTGATGAAGTCTTAAAACAATCGGATATTGTGACGTTGCATTGTCCATTAACGGAAACAACCAAGAATTTAATTAATGCAGAAACCTTATCCAAAATGAAAAAAGGTGCATTTTTGATTAATACAGGGCGTGGGCCTTTGATTGATGAACTTGCCTTAGTTGATGCGTTAAAAACGGGGCATTTAGGCGGAGCGGCTTTGGATGTAATGGTAAAAGAGCCACCAGAAAAAGATAATCCGTTAATTTTAGCCGCAAAAATGATGCCTAATTTAATTATCACTCCACATATTGCTTGGGCGAGCGATAGTGCAGTGACAACATTAGTTGGCAAAGTAATGCAAAACATCGAAGAATTTGTACAACAATTAAATCAAAAATAATGAATTTCCCTATTTCCTTTTATATTGCGCTACGTTATTGGCGTGCGAAAAGTGCGGATCGTTTTGGGCGATTAGTCACAAATCTTGCAAGCCTAGGGATTGTGCTAGGTGTGATGGCATTGATCATTGTGCTTTCTGTGATGAATGGTTTAGAGAATTACCAAAAACAACAGGTGTTATCTTCCATTCCTCACGCAATTGTCAGTGAAGATCAGCTTATTTCTACGGAAAAAACGCTAGAAAATTTACCGCACTTTGTCCAAAAAGCCGTGCCGATCAATACAACAAATGTAATTTATCAAACGACAAAAGGCGTGAGTGCAGGACAAATTATAGGTATTCAATCATTTTCTGATGATCCTTTGGTTGATTCTTTTGAGCAGACTAAATTTAATGAAATTTTGCCTAGTGGGGAGTTTAAACTAGTCATTGGCGATCAATTGGCGCAAAAACTGGGCGTGAATATTGGGGATAAAATCCGTTTGATGATTACGGAAAATAGCCAATATACCCCCTTTGGTCGCGTGCCAATGCAGCGTTTGTTTACTGTTAGCGATATTTATTATGATTATAGCGAAGCATCGGGTTATGAAGCCTTTGCTAATATTACAGATATTGGTCGCTTAATGCGTATTCAACCGCAGCAAGTGCAGGGCTATCGTTTATTTTTGTATGATCCGTTCCAAATTACAGAACTCCCACAACATTTCCCAACACAAAAAATCACGGATTGGCGTGTGCAAAAAGGCGAATTTTTCCAAGCGGTGAGAATGGAAAAAAATATGATGGGATTGCTGATTAGTTTGATTATTGTCGTGGCGATTTCCAATATTGTCACTTCGTTAAGTTTGATGGTGGTGGATAAACAAGGGGAAATTGCGATCTTGCAAACTCAGGGCTTAACAAAATCTCAAGTTCGTTCAGTGTTTATTTATCAAGGATTACTGGTGGGATTTGTTGGCACATTGCTCGGTGCTATTTTGGGTGTTTTAGTTACCTTGAACTTAACAGAGATTGTAAGTGCGGTAAATCCTCAAGGTGTTTTTTTACCGACAGAGTTATCCTTTGTTCAAATGATTTTTGTCATTGGATTTTCCCTGTTGCTTTCTTTACTTTCTACACTTTACCCTGCTTATCGTGCGGCGAAAGTAGAACCTGCCGCTGCCTTGCGATATGAATAAGTTTTAATGGTAAATGAATGATGGATGAACAATCACTTTTAGCTTTTGATACACAACATATTTGGCATCCTTATTCTTCAGTTTCTTCTGATATGCCGCTTTATGCGGTAGAACGTGCTGATGGCGTGATGATAACTTTAAAAGATGGTCGTCGTTTGATTGATGGTATGTCTTCTTGGTGGGCAGCGTTGCACGGTTATAATCATCCACGCTTAAATGCGGCTGCACAGAATCAATTGGCAAAAATGAGCCATATTATGTTTGGTGGATTTACCCACGATCCAGCGGTGGAATTAGCTCAATTATTAGTACAAATTTTGCCCAATGGACTGGATAAAATCTTTTTTGCCGATAGCGGTTCAGTTGCGGTAGAAGTGGCGATGAAAATGGCTATTCAATATCAGCACGCAAAAGGGGAACCACAACGACAAAAATTTGCCACTATTCGTTCAGGTTATCACGGCGATACGTGGAATGCGATGTCAGTGTGTGATCCAACCACAGGGATGCATCATTTATTTCATCAAAGCCTGCCCGTGCAGTATTTTCTTCCTCAACCTAATATTTCATTTAATGAATCTTGGAATGATTGTGCGATTGAACCTTTAGCTGATTTACTTCGAGAAAAAGGTAATGAAATTGCCGCACTAATTTTAGAACCTGTTGTGCAAGGTGCAGGCGGTATGTATTTTTATTCGCCAACTTATTTAGTGAAAGCGCAAGCACTTTGTAAACAATATGGCGTTTTGCTGATTTTTGATGAAATTGCCACTGGTTTTGGCCGCACAGGGAAACTATTTGCAGCCGAACACGCAGGCATTTCGCCAGATATTATGTGTATCGGTAAAGCCTTAACAGGTGGTTATTTAACTTTATCGGCAACCATTACAAGCACTGAAATTGCGCAAATTATTTGTAGCGGTGAGGCTAAATGCTTTATGCACGGACCCACTTTTATGGCAAATCCGTTGGCTTGTGCGATTGCGGCGGAATCTATTCGTTTATTGTTAGAAAGCCCTTGGCAGCAAAATATTCAGCGAATTGAGCATTTCTTAAAACAACAGCTTTTGCCTTTAGCTGAAAAAGATTATGTCAAAGAAATTCGCGTATTAGGGGCGATTGGGGTGGTTGAAATGAAAAGTACGGTAAATATGAAAACTTTAGTTCCGCGTTTTGTGGAACAAGGTGTTTGGATTAGACCTTTCGGAAAATTGGTTTATGTTATGCCGCCGTTTGTGATTAAAGATGATGAACTTCAGAAATTAACAAAAGGCATGATTCTGGCTTTAACACAGGAATATGAACATTAGGATAAAAAATGGATGCTTTTAAACAGCAACTGGAAAAGCTTAGCGCACAAAATCAATATCGTTCGATTCCGGATTTGATTCATCAAGGGCGGTATATTACACGGGAAAACCGCAAAATGCTAAATATGTCGTCTAATGATTATTTGGGTTTGGCATCAGATGAAAATTTGCGCTGGTCTTTTTTGCAGCAATACGGCGGTAATTTTCCCTCTTTTACCAGTTCTTCATCGCGTTTATTAACGGGCAACTTTCCTATTTATACCGATTTGGAAGCGCTTGTCGCACAACGTTTCAAACGGGAAAGCGCGTTATTGTTCAACAGCGGCTATCACGCCAATCTCGGTATTTTGCCTGCTTTGACGACGACGAAAAGTTTGATTTTGGCAGATAAATTTGTTCACGCCAGTATGATTGACGGCATCCGTTTGAGCCGGTGTGCGTTTTTCCGTTATCGTCATAATGATTATGAACATTTGAAAAATCTGCTTGAAAAAAACGTCGGAAAATTTGACCGCACTTTTATCGTTACCGAATCTGTTTTCAGTATGGACGGCGATGTGGCGGATTTGAAACAGCTTGTCCAATTAAAAAAACAGTTTCCCAATACTTATCTTTATGTGGATGAAGCCCACGCAATCGGTGTTTATGGGCAAAACGGATTGGGGATTGCCGAACGGGATAATTTGATTGCCGAGATTGATTTATTGGTCGGCACTTTCGGTAAAGCCTTAGCCTCGGTGGGGGCATATGCCGTCTGCAACCAAGTATTGAAAGAATGTTTGATTAATCAAATGCGTCCATTGATTTTTTCAACCGCATTGCCGCCGTTTAATGTGGCTTGGACTTATTTTATTTTTGAACGATTGCCGCAATTCTCAAAAGAAAGAAGCCATCTTGAGCAGTTAAGCGCATTTTTACGGCGGGAAGTGGCGCATCGGACGCAAATAATGCCGAGCCAAACCTGTATCATCCCCTATATTTTAGGCGGGAATGAAGCCACCCTTGCCAAAGCGGAATACCTGCAAAGGCAGGGTTATTATTGCCTGCCCATCAGACCGCCGACAGTACCAAAAGGTACATCCAGAATACGATTATCTTTGACGGCAGATATGACAATAGATGAAGTAAAACAGTTTGTGGCGTGCCTGTAAGGATATGATATGAAAACAAAATTTTACGATTGCCAAGGCGGACATTTAATCCTGTATTTTGCAGGTTGGGGAACGCCGCCCGATGCTGTAAATCATTTGATTTTGCCGGAAAATCACGATTTATTGATTTGCTATGATTATCAAGATTTAAATTTGGATTTTGATTTTTCCGCCTATCGGCACATCCGTTTGGTGGCGTGGTCAATGGGCGTTTGGGCGGCAGAGAGGGCATTGCAAGGAATAAGATTAAAATCTGCAACGGCAGTGAATGGCACAGGTTTGCCTTGCGATGATAATTTCGGTATCCCTTGCGCCGTTTTTAAAGGCACATTGGAGAACCTCACGGAAAATACCCGTTTAAAATTTGAACGCAGAATCTGTGGCGATAAAGCATCTTTTGAAGATTACCAACAATTTTCCGCCCGTCCGTTTGACGAAATTCATCAAGAACTTACCGCACTTTTTGCGATGATCGGGCAAGATAGACGTACAGATCTTATCCGCTGGACAAATGCATGGGTTAGTTCTCGCGATAAAATTTTTATGCCTGCCAATCAGCACCGGTATTGGATACCGCGTTGCACGGTTCAAGAAACAGAGGGCGGGCATTACCTGTTTTCAAGATTTACCCATTGGTCGGCACTATGGAATCACTGACTGCCATAAATAAATCGCGCATTCGGCAGGCTTTCCAAAAAGCATTAAACGATTATGACCGGCACGCCTTAATCCAACAAAAAATGACGATTAATCTAATCGCGCATTTGCAAGATTATTTGCCGGATATGCCATTGGAAAACGTGCTGGAATTGGGCTGCGGTTCTGGTCTGTTGAGTACGTTGTTGCAAAAACAGATTTCAGCGAATTATTGGTTATTTAATGATTTGTGCGATGTACGAAGCCGACTGGCTGAAAAACTGCCACAATCCTTTGATTTTTATTGCGGCGATGCGGAAAACTTTCCTTTTCAACGACAATTTGACTTAATCGCAAGCGCATCTGCCGTGCAATGGTTTCACCAACCCGACGCTTTTATCGCCCATTGCAAAACAGGCTTGAAAACAAACGGATTATTGGCGGTTGCGACCTTTGGCGAAGACAATTTAAAAGAAGTCCGCCAGATCACAAATATAGGCTTAAATTACCCGACTTTATCCCAATGGCAGGCTTGGTTAGCCAAAGATTTTGAGCTTTTATGGTGTGAGGATTTTAAGGTAATACTAGACTTTGATACGCCGTTAGATGTACTCAAACACCTTAAATATACAGGCGTAACAGCCACGAACCAAAAAAATTGGACAAGAAAAAATCTCAATGGATTTATTGGCGATTACTTGTCGGCGTTCAGTATGCCGTCGGGCAAAGTGCGCCTGACTTATCATCCGTTATTTTTTATCGCGCGCTACTCTGCGGCGGGCAGGCAATAAGGCAGCTTATGGGCAAAGTTATTTTTATATCGGGGATTGATACTGATGTGGGTAAAACAGTGGCAACAGGGATTTATGCTAAAAAGTTGATGGAACAAGGCTTTTCCGTGATTACACAAAAAATGATTCAAACAGGCTGTAAAAATATCGCTGATGATTTACTTGTGCATCGAAAGATTCAAGGGATTGATTTAACGGAAGAAGATTTACAAGGCAAAACCTGCCCTTATGTTTTTGAATATCCTTGTTCGCCACATTTAGCTGCAAAGCGAGAAAGTAGAAAAATTGAAGCAAAAATCATTGAAAAATCTACCGCACTTTTGGCAGAAAAATATGATTATGTACTATTGGAGGGTGCTGGTGGCTTAATGGTACCTTATTGTGAAGAAGAGACGACGTTGGATTATATCCAGTTAAATAATTACCCTTTAATTTTAGTGACATCGGGAAAATTAGGTAGTATAAACCATACATTATTAAGTTTAGAGGCCTGCCGTACTCGCGGTATTTCAGTATTAAGTGTAATGTATAACGGTTACCCAGAATATGATCCTATTATTAGTCAAGAAACCCAACGCTATTTAAAACGTTATCTTGAAAAACATTTTCCTGAAACAGGATTTGAATACTTTGGGTGTATTGAAACTTAAGCTCAAGGAAAAGTGTGATAGACTCGCGCAAGTTTTTGATGGGATTATCTGCCGCTAAAGTGCGGTTAAAACGAGTAAAAAATGAATAACTATTTATTAAAATGCGAAAATATCAATAAATTTTATCAAGAAGGCGAAAATCAAACGCAAGTGTTAAAAGGCGTTTCTTTTTCTATGGAACCTGCAGAGTTGGTTGCGATTGTGGGAAGCTCAGGTTCAGGGAAAAGTACTTTATTGCATACTTTAGGGGGACTTGATCAGCCAAGTAGTGGGGAAGTGTTTATTAATGGACAATCTTTGCAAAAAGCATCGGCTAATGAATTAGCTGCTTTGCGTAATCGTTATTTAGGATTTGTGTATCAATTCCATCATTTGATGGCGGATTTTACCGCACTTGAAAATGTGATGATGCCGATGTTGATTGGTCATCAAAATAAAACAGAAGCGAAAGATCGTGCCGAAAAAATGCTAAGTGCGGTGGGATTAAGCCATAGAATTACCCATCGTCCTTCTGCGCTTTCTGGTGGGGAACGTCAGCGTGTGGCGATTGCACGTGCTTTAGTGAATAATCCATCGTTAGTTTTGGCGGATGAGCCAACAGGGAATCTCGATCACAAGACTACTGAAAGTATTTTTGAGCTGATTCAACAACTTAATCAAGAACAAAATATCGCTTTTTTATTAGTCACTCACGATATGGGGCTTGCGGAAAAATTATCACGCCGTTTGGTTATGCAAGATGGTCTTTTGAAGGAAGGTGTGTAATGAATACGCCGTTTTTTATTAGCTGGCGTTATCAACGTGGCAAGCAGAAAAATCCTTTGGTTGCGTTAATTGCAAAATTTTCTGCAATTGGTATTGCGCTGGGCGTTGCAGTTTTAATTGTTGGCTTAAGTGCGATGAATGGTTTTGAGCGTGAGCTTAATCAACGGATTTTGGCAGTCGTGCCGCATATTGAGATTTTTTCTGCGCCTCAAGCGAAAGATCCCACAATTCATCATTGGCAAAATTTAGAAAAACGCTTACAACAAAATCCACAAATTAAAGGCATTTCTCCTTTTGTGAGCTTTACTGCATTAGTAGAAAATGGCTCGAAATTGAAAGTTGTTCAGGTCAAAGGTGTTGAAAAACAAGCAGAAGATAAGGTAAGTTCAATTGGTAATTTTGTACAAGAGCAAGGTTGGAACAAATTTGAGAAAGAAGGCGGATTAGTCTTGGGATCGGGTATCGCTAAAGAACTTGATGTAAAAGTAGGGGATTGGATTACCTTACTTATTTCTCAGCAAAACGGCGATGAACAATTTACTCAACCAACTCGTGAGCCAGTGCAAGTTACCGCTATTTTACGCTTAGATGGTCAGCTTGATTATAGTTATGCCTTATTGCCGCTTGCTCAAGCACAAACGTTTTTAACTTATCAACCAGATCAAATTACAGGTGTTGAATTGAAATTAGATGATCCTTTTTCTGTGAGAAATCTGGATTTATCAATGCTTAATGATTATCCACAGATGCTATATATGCAAAATTGGATTAGTAAATTTGGTTATATGTATCGAGATATTCAGCTTATTCGAACTGTGATGTACATCGCAATGGTGCTTGTGATTGGTGTGGCGTGTTTTAATATTGTTTCTACGCTGATTATGGCAGTAAAAGATAAGCAAGGCGATATAGCCATTATGCGTACGCTTGGAGCGAATAACGCTTTCATTAAATGTATTTTTATTTGGTATGGCTTACAGGCAGGAATGAAAGGTTGCTTAATTGGAATTGTGCTAGGCATAATACTTGCATTAAATCTTACCACTTTTATTCAAGGTATTGAGTGGATTATCGGTAAGAAATTATTATCGGGCGATGTGTATTTTGTGGATTTTTTGCCAAGCGAGTTACATTGGTTGGATGTTTTGATGGTTTTAATCGCTGCACTTGCCTTGAGTTTAATTGCGAGCCTTTATCCTGCAAGCCGAGCCGCTAAATTACAACCTGCGCAAGTATTAAGTAGTCATTAATTCTGTGAGTACCGTACAAAAGTGCGGTATTTTTTTATCTTTTATTTACTTAATTATTTCGGTTTATTCAGCTTGCAAGCAGGTTGTAAAGATAGTTTAATAGGAACTTCGTAGATTTTATTCTAAAAACATAACGAACTAGTTTACTAGTACAGGAAATAAGTGTAGATTAGCTACATAATTTAAATACAACATTTGAAAGCAAGAGAGTGATGTATGGCTAAAGAGAAAATTGAAATTGTCGTGGCAAACGATGATACGCGAATTGAAAAAGTCGATCAGGTGTTACCACCGATTGCCTTATTAGAAAAATATCCAGCGAGTGAATATGCTGCGGCATTAGTGAAGCAAACTCGTCATGAGGCACATAATATTATTCAGGCTAAAGATGATCGTTTATTAGTCGTGATTGGGCCTTGCTCTATTCATGATCCGAAAGCTGCCATTGAATATGCGACTCGTTTAAAACCATTACGTGATAAATATAAAGATAGTCTCGAAATTATTATGCGTGTGTACTTTGAGAAACCGCGTACAACTGTGGGCTGGAAAGGTTTAATTAATGATCCGTATTTAAATGATACTTATCGTTTAAATGATGGTTTACGTATTGCACGGAAATTACTTTCAGATATTAATGATCTTGGTGTGCCTGCTGCGGGCGAGTTTTTAGATATGATTACACCTCAGTATTTGGCTGATTTTATGAGCTGGGGGGCGATTGGGGCTAGAACAACAGAATCACAAGTTCATCGTGAGTTGGCTTCAGGTTTATCTTGTGCGGTTGGTTTTAAAAATGCCACTAATGGCGGAGTAAAGGTCGCTTTAGATGCAATTGGTGCGGCGGAAGCACCACATTATTTTTTATCTGTCACTAAATTTGGTCATTCTGCCATTGTTTCTACAAAAGGGAATGAAGATTGCCATATTATTTTACGAGGTGGAGATAAAGGCCCTAACTATAGTGCTGAAGATGTAGAAAAAGTTTGTGCTGATATTGAAAAAACAGGGCGTATTCCACACGTTATGGTTGATTTTAGCCATGCAAACAGCAGTAAACAATATAAAAAACAAATGGAGGTTTGCCAAGATGTGTGTCATCAAATCGCATCTGGTTCTAAACAAATCTTTGGTGTAATGGTGGAAAGTCATTTAGTGGAAGGTCGTCAAGATTTAGTTGATGGCAAAGCACAGACTTACGGACAAAGCATTACGGATGCGTGCATTGGATGGGAAGATTCTGAAAGATTATTGCAACAACTTTCTGATGCAGTGATTGCGAGACGTAAAGTGACGAGTAATTAATTGAAATATAATCTAGATACTAGATAAAAGTGCGGTGGATTTTTACCGCACTTTTTTATTTGTCTTTAGTTATTCCAACTAGGCTGCCCATTTCATTTTATCGCGACGTTTCATTTGATGGATAGTGTTGGTTACGGTGCCGACAATAGGCAAATTCGACCAATCTTTTGTATTTATATTTGGTGTCGTGGAATCCAATGCCATAAAAAGGTAATTATCATTATGTAACATAAATTCATAGACGTGAAATTCATTGTTTTCTTCAAGTACAATAAGATCACCAGAGTAAAGATCATCATTTTTTTCGACGACTAACATATCGCCGCTTTCAATTCCCCAAGCCAACATATTTGGATTAGTTATATGAATAAAACAAGTTTGTTTTGGACGTTTGATACAGTAAAGATTTAAGTCTAATTTTTTGTTGAATTTAAGGTTATCTTCTATATCACTGAAAAAAGGCAGTGGATTATAAGAAAAATCGATTTCATATTGTGTAGCCAAAGTTTGGTTGTTCATTCTCTTGTCTCCCGTTAAATAATATGGATAAATAACCTTTTATCTTGTTTTTTTGTACAGTTAAATTTTACTGATGTTTCATACAGGGTGTCAATAGGTTAAATAAAAAATTTTTTTATAAGTATGTTTTTAGAGAATATCTAACAACTTTAGAAAAAAGGTCACTTTTAGAGTGAAAAATAATAAAAAATATTTTCTTTCATTAAAATTTTACGCTATCTTTAACTCCCCATAGGTGGATTGGTAACAATCTGAAGTTAAATTTACTAAAAGAAAGATAAAAATATGAACACATCACGTCTATTTAGTCTGTTATTTCACGGTAGTTTGGTAAAACGAATTGCCGCTGGTTTGGTTCTTGGTATTATTGTTGCATTGATTTCAGCACCATTACAAGAAACCATTGGTTTTAATCTTGCTGAAAAAGTTGGCGTATTAGGTTCGATTTTTGTAAAGGCTCTGCGTGCCGTTGCACCAATTTTAATTTTCTTTCTTGTTATGGCGGCACTTGCAAATCGTAAGATTGGCACGAAAAGTAATATGAAAGAAATTGTTGTACTTTATTTGTTTGCGACTTTCTTGGCTGCATTTGTTGCTGTGATCGCTGGTTTTCTATTTCCTACGGAAGTGGTATTGGCTGCGAAAGAAGATTCAAGTTCTGCACCTCAAGCCGTTGGTCAAGTGTTGCTAACATTAATTTTGAATGTGGTAGATAATCCATTAAATGCAATTTTCAAAGCAAACTTTATTGGTGTATTAGCTTGGTCTATTGGTTTAGGGTTGGCTTTACGTCATGCATCTGATGCAACTAAAAATGTGTTATCTGATTTTGCAGAAGGCGTATCAAAAATTGTTCACGTGATTATTTCTTTTGCACCATTTGGTGTATTCGGTTTAGTGGCTGAAACCTTATCTGATAAAGGTTTAGTTGCATTAGGCGGTTATGTGCAATTACTTGCAGTATTAATCGGTACGATGTTATTTACTGCTTTTGTTGTAAACCCTATTTTGGTTTACTGGAAAATCCGTCGCAATCCTTACCCATTAGTGTGGACTTGTGTACGCGAAAGTGGTGTAACTGCATTCTTCACACGTAGTTCCGCAGCAAATATTCCAGTGAATATTGAATTAGCAAAACGCTTAAACCTTGATGAAGAAACTTATTCTGTTTCTATTCCATTAGGTGCGAACATTAATATGGCGGGTGCGGCGATTACTATTACTATCTTAACTTTAGCTGCAGTTCATACACTTGGCTTAGAAGTTTCTTTCGTTAGTGCGCTTTTATTAAGTATTGTTGCAGCACTTTGTGCTTGTGGTGCATCTGGCGTAGCGGGCGGTTCATTATTACTAATTCCATTAGCCTGTAGCTTGTTTGGTATTTCTGATGATGTAGCAGCACAAATGATCGGTGTTGGTTTCATTATTGGTATTTTACAAGACTCAACTGAAACGGCATTAAACTCATCAACTGACGTATTATTTACTGCGGCAGTATGTATGGAAGAAGAACGTAAAAACGCAGCATAATTATGATGCAAATAAGAGAGCGGGCATTGCCCGCTTTTTTTATATGATTTTATATGCAAAGTGCGGTCTATTTTGATAGACTTTTGCCACGTTTTATTTCCCTACAAATAGGTAAGAAAAATGAATCACTTAATTATTTTTGCTCATCCTAATTCAGAAAATAGTTTTGGGCGAGCAATTGCTAATCGTATTGAGCAAATCAGTCAAGAAAAGGGTGTAAATGTATTTTTTCGTGATCTTTATGAAATGAATTTCAATCCAATTTTATCTCATGAAGAATTGCAAAATGCTAACAAAGGTATTATTCCAGAAGATATTCAGCAAGAGCACGATTTTATTCTTCAAGCGGATTTAATTACGTTGGTTTATCCCCTTTGGTGGATGGGATTTCCGTCAATTTTGAAAGGCTATTTAGATCGCGTATTAAGTCATGGCTTTGCCTATAAAACAGAAAACGGCGAATCAGTGGGATTGCTCAAAAATAAGCAAATGCAGCAATTTATTACTATTGGCAGTAATGTTGATAAATATAAAGAATTTGGTGTGGATAAATCGCTTAATCATTGTTTGATTAATGGATTATTCAATTATTGTGGAATTGAAAATGTTGAGTTTGAATTATTCGGGGATATTCATTTAATTGATGATAAGGCTCGTGAAGCAATGATTGAACTTGCAGCTCAAAAAACTCAAGCAAAATTGACCGCACTTTTAAAGGAAAAAGCGTAATGTCTGAAAAACAAATTAATAATTTTTCATTAATTAGTCGATTATTCGGTAATCTTTTTTATCGTTCTCCAACAGATAAAGTACTCGCTGACGCATTTGTTTGGTTACAACAAAAAGGTTTGAGTCAAGTTTGGGCATTAGATACTGATAAAGAAAGTGAATTAGCACTGAATAGCCTACAAGCTAAAATTGATCTCAATTTATTGAACCAAGAGTATCAAAAATTATTTGCAGCGAATGGAAAAGTGATGACGGCTATTTCAGCTTACGAGATTGATGTTGAAGAATTTGTTAATTTTCGCCTTGTACGCAATATGCCAGAGGTGGAAAGTGCGGATCATTTTGCTTTATTATTACTTACAGCCTCTTGGCTTGAAGATAATTTGGATTCTTTAGTCGCTCAGCAAGAATTTTTTGAAACCTTTTTATTGCCTTGTGCAGCGAAGTTTTTAACTCAAGTTGAAAAGCAAGCAACCTTGCCTTTTTATCGTGCATTAGCCATTCTTACACGAGAAATATTGGCGACGATGGCGGATGAATTGGAAGAAGAGTAGGCAATATTTTGCTTTCCTCTAAGTCTTGAGGAAAGCAATATTTTATAGATAGGTTACAAAATCTTTTGTATTGATAACACGATATTCACGTTCTGCTTTTTCTATGCTTGTGCCAATCATAACTAAGGCAATCACACGATCTTGTTCACGACATCCGAAAGCTTCTCGTAATGCACTTCCCTCAACCCATTTTCCTGAAATCCACACGTTATCAAATCCTTGTGCTTGGGCAGCCAGTTGTATTCCGTAAGTTGCACAGCCCGCACTTAGCATTTGTTCCCAATCTGGCACTTTAACGATAGTTGGATTGATTTTTGCTACCACACCAATAACCATAGGTGCGCGATGTGCTAGGTTTTCAGCTTTCATCAATTTTTCTTCACCCAAATCAAATTCTACAACGGCAGCTTTAAGTAACGTTTCCAATTTATTTAAGCTCTCGTTTTCCATTACAATAAAATGATAGGGATGTAATTTTCCGTGATCTGGCGAACGCATTGCTGCTTCGAAAATACGCTCAAGCTGTTCTGCATTAGGTGCAGGTGTGGTTAATTTTTTATTTGATTTTCTTGTGGTTAAAAGTGTAAGTGCATCCATTTTATTATTCCCTATAAATAAAAGTGCGGTAGATTATAGCATAGTTTTTGGCAAGGCTTTGTGATACGCTAGGGCAAATTTTTTTAAAGGTAATTTGTATGTTTCGAGTATTAAAATTTTGTTGGAAAGCACTGTGTTTCATTCGTGATCTTGTGATGAATGTCGTGTTTTTAGGCTTTGTACTATTGCTAGTGACGATCATTAGCTTTTCAAGCGGTGGAAAAAAATCTACAACATTAACAGGGGAAGGCGCATTACTAGTTAATTTAGATGGCTATCTAGCGGACAACCGTGATGAAACACTTCGTTGGCAAGATGCATTAAGCGAATTGAATGGCGAGCACGTTCCTAGAAAAATTTCGACGTTTGATGTGGTATTTGCTATTCAACAAGCGGAAGATGATCCTAAAATTAAAGGATTAGTGCTTGATCTTAATTATTTTGAAGGGGCAGATTTGCCGGCATTAGATTTTATTGGTGGGGCTATCAGCCAGTTTAAAAATGCAGGAAAACCGGTAATTGCTTATGCGGATAATTATTCACAAGGACAATATTATTTAGCCAGCTTTGCTGATGAAATTTATCTAAATTCAATTGGAAAAGTGGATATTCACGGTTTATCGCAAGAGAATTTGTATTTCAAAGAAATGCTCGAAAAATTAGCCGTTACACCACATATTTTCCGTGTAGGCACTTATAAATCAGCGGTAGAACCATTTTTACGCAACGATATGTCGGCTGAGGCAAAAGCGAATATGCAGCGTTGGTTAGGCGAAATGTGGAATAATTATGTTTTATCCGTCAGTGAAAATCGTAATATTAAGAAAGATAACGTTTTGCCGAATGCGAAACAATATTTATCGGATCTTAAAGCGTTAAAAGGCAATAGTACCGCTTATGCCCAACAACGTGGATTAGTAACCGACGTTGTAACTCGTTTGGATTTAGATAAAAAACTCACCGCACTTTTTGGCAAAGGAAGCGATGGAAAAGCGAACCTTATCGAATTTGATGATTATTTAGCTCAACAGCCTGATCGCTTAGAACATTACAACGTACCGAATAAAATTGCGGTTGTGAATGTGGAGGGAGCGATTATCGATGGGGAAAGTGATGAAGAAAATGCAGGTGGCGACACCATTGCGCGAATTCTCCGTAAAGCTCAAGATGATAACTCAGTGAAAGCCGTTGTTTTACGAGTGAATTCACCAGGTGGTAGTGCTTTTGCTTCTGAAATTATTCGTCAAGAAACAGAAAATTTACAGAAAATCGGTAAGCCTGTCATCGTATCTATGGGCGCAATGGCAGCATCTGGCGGTTATTGGATTTCATCCACTGCAGATTATATTATTGCCGATGAAAACACTATTACAGGCTCTATCGGTATTTTCGCGATGTTCCCGACTTTTGAAAATAGCATAAAGAAAATCGGAGTGAGTTCAGATGGTGTTTCAACCACTGAATTAGCTAATACATCAGCGTTTTCTCCATTAGCAAAACCCGTACAAGATATTTATCAAACAGAAATTGAGCATGGTTATGACCGATTTTTAGAAATTGTCAGCAAAGGTCGCCAGCTTTCTAAAACACAAGTAGATAAACTTGCTCAAGGTCAGGTTTGGTTGGGTAGTGACGCATTCCAAAATGGTTTGGTGGATGAGATCGGTTCTTTTAATGAAGCGGTCAATAAAGCAGAGCAATTAGTAAATCAACGCCAAGATACTGCCGTACAAGATTTTAGCGTGGAATGGTTTACTGATGATAATGTTAGTTTAATTAGCACCTTATTACGCGATACTAAAAAAGGTACGCAAGAGCAGTTAGTTAAATGGCTTGGTCTGCCAGCTCCAATTCAAAAATTACAAAAAGAATTGAATATATTAACTAAATTTAATGATCCTAAAGGTCAATATTTGTATTGTTTGAATTGTGGGAAGGTTCAGTAATAATTGAAAAAGGGCAGAATTAAATCTGCCCTTTCGCTTACAAAATATACGCTTCTTGAATATGATGTGGTTTTTGCTCTTCTTCAGGGGGAAGTTGCATATAGTCGCCGTAATATTGCGTTAAGTGTTCGTGATATCCATTCATTACTTGAAATTGTCGTCCTTCAAATTCTTTATAAACAATGTGATTAAAATATTCCTTCGGCATATAAGATTTTTTCCATCCTCCACAATCGTCATAATCAGATAGTACAAGACCAATATAATCGCATTGTTTTATCGGATATGTTATTTGAAATTGCTCTAGATTTTTTTGCATTTTGGAAAATATTAAATGGCTCAATTTATTAAGTATTGCTTTCCATAAGGTATTTTCTTTTTCTCTTAACCATCTTTTCTTGCAAGAATAGAAACGGCGATGAGTTCTTCTATATTTTTTCATAAAAGAGCAGATGATCTTTGGATTATTTGGCACCCCATCATAGATGAATATATCTATAAACATTGCGCTTTTTTTTCCTTTAATTTCGGTTATTTGAGTACGACAATCAAAGATTTTTGCCATTTCTCCAGTCTTTTGAGCAAGTATGTCTTCTACTGTTTCCATATTGTAGTATTCGTGAGTTTCTTGAAACCAAACATCAACAAATTTTTGATATTCATCGCGGTGCATATATACATCAATATCATCATCCCAAGGGATAAAGCCTTTGTGGCGTATTGCGCCTATTAATGTTCCACCACCAAGAGAATAGTGAATTTGGTGTTTCTCACATAGAGCGTGGAAATAATCTAAGATATCGAGACAAACGAGTTGTTGTTCTCTGAGAGTCAATTTTTTCATTATTTTTCCTTGTTTGGTGTCAATTTTTGTAAAATATGCTGATAATCATCAAGGTTATCCATCTCAAATATATCATCGTTGTTAAGTTGCTCCGTATGAACATTTAATTTATCTATATATTCCATCGGAATAGTATCCCAATAAAGTTTGGGATTTTTTAACCGCACTTCATTTGTGTATTCTTTGAGCAAATTTAGAATAATATTGCAATCCCGAGTTGTCCAATAAGATACCCCTGACAAGCTAGGCTGGTTTAATGATCCAATCTCAATACGTATTACTTGCCCATTACTATTTAAAATCGGTAACCATTCATTGTGCGTTTTAGAACGGATGACTGTGAAATATGTACTGTGTGGTGGCTTCGTTAGAAAAATATTACGATTGAGCACAACATCCGCATCAATAACATAACAATCACTAAAGAAGTCTTGTGCCAGAGAAAAGGAATAAATGCTGTTATATTCACGATATTTTTCGTTGTAAATCAAGCTGCAGTCATATTTTTTCTTTAGATACTCGAATTGTTCGTGTAAATACCCTGTAACAATGACAATATTGTCGATATTTGCTTGACGTAGAAAAGCGAGTGTCCGTTCTAAGTTAGGTGTTCCATGAATATCTAATAGGGCTTTATGAGTGGTTTGTGTGATGTCTTTAAAACGACTGCCTAGGCCTGCAGCCAAAATAATTGCATTCATTTTTGTTCCCCTTTGTAATAAAGTGTAACGATCACTCCTGCACTTAATAATAAGGTGAGTAGTAAGGTAATGGGCTTAATTGGCTGTTTATAGAGCAGATAACCAAGTCCAATTGCCCATACAGAATATGTGATATTTAATGCCATTGCTTTGATTGGTTTTAACAGATAAATCGCTTGGTAATAGCAGACGTAAGATAATGCCCCAAAGATTATTACGCCAGCAATTTGTACATAATTAAAACTAAGTATATCTAGTGAGAAATCTTTCAAGGAAAGAATAAATAGAATCAATAAATAACCAATAGTTGAACCACATAGTCTTAAAAAATACACTTGAAGTCCAGAGAGAGAACGCATTGTATAGGAGGATATCACTATTTCAGATGACCACCCTAATATGCAAATGGCTAAAAAAATGAGACCGCTTGTATTGAAGTTTGCTTTTTGCCCGACTTCAATAGCCAACAATGCAGAAGCAATAACCGCCAATCCAAATCCAAACTGCGCTGTTCTAGAGATTTTTTCTTTTAGAATCCAATAAGACATTAATGCAGCGATAACAGGAAAGAGAGATGAAAGCGGTGCCGCATAATAGATCGTTAAATAATGAATGCTTAATAAATAGGCAGACATTCCTATTGGTCCACCTAATACGCCAGATAACGCAGGTCGCCAAAAAACGCCTTGAAAATCTACCGCACTTTTTTGCCACAATGTTATGCCTATTACAAATAACGAGCAAAAATCAATTAAAAAAAGCAATGAAATCACTTTCCCTAACGCAGTATATTCACTTAATGGCAATTCGTTATATAACAATCCAGATAATGCCCAAAATACAGCGGATAGTATGCCAAAGAGATAGCCACGCATTATGGCAATTCCTCTAATAGTTTAAATGCTGCATCTAAGCGTTTTAGCGCATAATCGCCAAAATTCTCGCCGTGTTCTTCCTTTACTTTTGTCCATAAAAACCATAATACATTTTGGCAAAAACGATGAATTTTTAACCGTTTGTGAGCGATTTGAAATTCTGTCTTGTGATATTTATTTGTCTGATTGCAATAGGTTTCTAATAGAAAATCAGCAGCTTCTTTCGATAAATGAGCTTCCTCAATGATCGTCGCTATATCAAATAACGGATCATTTAAGCCTGAATATTCCCAATCGATAAAAAATAGCCGATCATCTTGTAATAACATATTTTCAGGGACTAAATCATTGTGGCACGAACGTAAAATTAAGTCTTTATTGATATTTTCAAATTGCCAGAATACGGCTGAAAGTTTATCCATTCTAGGATCTGCTTGAAAAAAAGCGGATTTGTTTTCTAGCAATGAAAAATACTGGCGGAACTCATCGAATACGCTAAATACATTGCGAAAAACAAATTCACTGTTGTTGTGTAAACGACATAAATTATTCACAACTTGAGACAAACAACTTTGTTCGTTTAATTGTGTTTGACTTAAAGGCTTACTATTTTCTAAATAACGAGTCAGTTTTACGCCACTTTTGGCATCTAATACGGGAGTTTCTACATTCAAACCAGCACGATATGTCTGTGCATTATTGAATGCCTCATATTCTCGATTTATAAGTGACAAATTTACGGCATTAGGGATCCTTAATACAAACTTAATTCCAGAAATATTAAGTAGAACATTTTGATTGGTCATTCCTCCAATGGAGGAAAAAGGAATGGAATGCTGATGAAGAAAATGAAATACTTCCTCAGGCTTGCAGCAAGTTTTAACAAATTCTACAATTTGATTGATTGATTGATTGATTGATTGATTGATTGATTGATTGATTGATTGATTGATTGATTGATTGATTGATTGATTGATTGATTGATTGATTGATTGATTGATTGATTGCATTTTTGTATTCATTTTTATATTTAAATTTTGTTTGATTTTAACACGTTAAAGTTATTTTTGTAAGGTTCTGAATCTTATGGATTTATTCAACTATTGAACCTTTCAACCACTTTCTCGCCCAAGCTCGGTTAGCTGAAAGGTTATGTAATATGGCTTCGCTTATTGGTAATGGCTCGCCATAAATGATTGAAGCTAAAGTTTCACCTAAGAGTGGGGCGGAGGTAAGCCCGCGAGAACCTAAGGCTGCGATTAAGAAAAGATTCTGAAAATTGGCCGCACTTTGAATAGGTTGTTTACGGCGGCGGAGGTTGAATAAATTGTAATAATCCGCTTGTTGCTGTTCAAAATTCGGGACGTTTCCAATCATTGGGGCAAGATCGCGTACGGAGCAACGAATGCCCACTCGAGCCAAATTGCTAGAAGTATCTACGTCCTTTGTCCAATTCTGCATGATATTTTGCTGGAGTTTTTGTTGATTTTCTTGTTGTTCTTGTTCGCTAAAATGGCGATCAACATTATCACGAATATGGCTTGCGCCGATGCAATGTGAGGTTTTTAATTGATCGGCTGGAGTGAGATAGTCATCATAACAAAGCACAGATTTCAGTTTGAGTAAGTTTTCTGATGTTGGAATTTGGCTGACTTGCCCACGGATAGGGTAGAGCGGTAGCTTTTCTGTTTGAATAAAATCAGTAATTTTATATCCGTTCGCAAGAATGACGACTTCATGACAGTATTTTTGACCTTGCGTATTTTCTAGTTCCCAACCTTTTTCTTGTTGAGAAAGTGCGGTAATTTTTTGTGAGGTTTTAATGATTACACCCTGCTTTTCAAGAAATGAAAAGGCATTTTGAACAAATTGTCTTGGTGCAAGCCAAGCACCTTGCTCAATCCAACCGCCTTCGCAATTAAGCGGTAATCCCACTTTTTCACTGAGTTGTTCAGCACTCAGCATTTGGAAGATTTCGTTCGGTAAACCAAGTTGAGAAATCTTTGTTAATTTAACCGCACTTTTTTCGTTGTAAGCACATAGTGCCACGCCACAAAATTCGTGCTCAAACTCTATGTTTTGTTTGATTGTCCAATCAAGTAATTGGCGACCGTAACTGAAAGCGTGTAGGTAAAAATCAACGGTGAGCACATTATCATCGCTAAGTTGCGGATAAAATGCGCCTTGTTTATTGCCTGAGGCATTGAGTGCGAGTGCTTCATCTTCACAATAAATGGTAACTTTTGCCCCACGTTTTACTAAGGAAATGGCTGCACAAAGAGAAGCAATACCACCGCCGATAATAGCGACATCTTGTTTTTCCATTTTCGCAGGCTGAGCAAGATACCAAGGTGTGGAAAGTGCGGTAGATTTTGATTGTATTTTTAGCCCACTTAAACATTCCCGTTTTTTGCCAAAGCCTTTACGTTTTGTCACGTTAAAGCCTGCGGATTCAAGCCCTTTTCTAACCGCACTTGCTGCGGTGAAAGTGGCAAAAGAACCATTGGGTTTTGTGAAACGAAACATTAAGTTATAGAGATCATCATTCCACATTTCAGGATTTTTGCTTGGCGCAAAACCATCTAAAAACCAAGCATCAATACGTTCATTCATATAATCGCCAAGTTGTGGCAAGTTTTCTGATACATTACCAAGCCATAAATCTAAGGTGGTCTCTTCAAAATGAATACGATGACAACCTAGAATCAATGAAGGCCAATAACGTTGCAAATGAGCGCTTAAATCTTCAAATTGCGGATAGGCAAGATGCGCTTGTGAAAGTGCGGTGATTTTTAGCGGATATTTTTCAAAGGAAATAAAATTTAGGCGTTTTAAATGATGATTCTCGTGTTGCTGGCGAAATTCACGGAACAATTTGGTTACCGCAAAGAAATTTAATCCTGTACCAAATCCTGTTTCAGCAATGACAAAATTAGCCTCGTTGTGGCTTATCCAACGTTCCCAAAGTTGATTACCTTGTAGAAAAACATAATCTGTTTCGGCTAATCCATTTTCGTTAGAAAAATAGACATCATTGAATTGATCTGAGACGGGAATATGGTTTCGATTGAAGTGAATCTCAGCATGTTGCACGCTAAAGGTCATTTTTATTTCTTTCTTGCCTAATGAAATTTGCGTATAATAACGCAATTTTCTGAACTGGTCGAACAAATGAATTATTGCTTGAAATATTTTTATTTCGTAGTAATTTTGTGCCGTTATTTTTACATATAAAACAATAAGGAAGAAGCAATGAGAAGAGCTGTAATTACAGGCTTTGGGATTATTTCAAGTATCGGTAACAACAAAGAAGAAGTATTGGCTTCATTAAAAGAAGGGAAATCAGGTATTGAAGTTGTGCCTGAGTTTGTTGAAATGAATATGCGTAGCCATGTTGCCGGAACAATCAAATTAAACCCAAGCGAGCACATTGATCGTAAAGTGTTCCGTTTTATGGGTGATGCAGCGGCTTATGCTTATCTTTCTATGCGTGAAGCGATTGAGGATGCTGGCTTAACAGAAGATCAAGTTTCTAATGATCGTACTGGTTTAGTGATTGGTGCGGGTACGGGTTCTGCACATAACCAGTTAGTGGCTTGTGATGCGGTGCGTGGCCCTAGAGGTGTAAAGGCGATTGGTCCTTACGCAGTAACGAAAACAATGGCATCAAGTGTTTCTGCTTGTTTAGCTACTCCTTATAAAATCCGTGGTGTGAACTATTCAATGAGTTCTGCTTGTGCAACCTCTGCACATTGTATCGGTCATGCGGTTGAGTTAATTCAATTAGGCAAACAAGATGTGGTTTTTGCAGGTGGTGCGGAAGAATTATCTTGGGAATGTGCAACTGAATTTGATGCGATGGGTGCCGTTTCAACTAAATACAATGAAACGCCAGAAAAAGCATCTCGTGCTTATGATGCAAACCGCGATGGTTTCGTTATTGCAGGTGGTGGTGCTGTTGTGGTTGTGGAAGAATTAGAACACGCACTTGCCCGTGGTGCAAAAATCTACGCGGAAATTGTCGGCTATGGAGCAACTTCTGACGGTTACGATATGGTTGCACCAAGTGGCGAAGGTGCAGAGCGTTGTATGAAACAGGCAATGGCAACTGTTGATACTCCAATTGATTACATCAACGTACACGGTACATCTACACCAGTTGGTGACGTGAAAGAATTAGGTGCAATCAAAAATGTATTTGGCGATAAAATCCCAGCGATTTCTTCAACTAAATCAATGACAGGTCACTCTTTAGGGGCGGCGGGTGCACACGAAGCAATTTACACGTTGTTAATGCTGGATAATGATTTTATTGCGCCAAGTATTAATATCGAAACCTTAGATGAAGCCGCTGAAGGTTGCAACATCGTTACTGAGACGAAAGAAAATGCAGGATTACAAACTGTCATGTCAAATAGCTTTGGTTTTGGTGGTACGAATGCAACATTAATTTTTAAACGTTATAACGGTTAAAACGATTCTATGAAAAAGCCACTTTCGATTGAAAGTGGCTTTTTTGTAAATTAAAAGAAAAATTAAGCAACGATACCAAATTGTTCTTTCATTAATGCTTCAAAGTCAGTGCAACCACCAATTGGTTTTTCATCAATAAAGATTTGTGGTACGGTTTCTACTGGTTTACCAACTGATTTTGATAAATCTTCTTTAGTAATGCCTTCTGCATGAATATCCACATAACGATAGCCAAAATCAGCAACTTCGCCTTTTAATTTTTCAGCAAGGTTTTTTGCACGCACACAGTAAGGGCAGCCAGGACGACCAAAAATAACAACGAACATAAGATTTCCTTTTTTGAGTTAAACATTCCAGGCAATTCTACCTGATTTTTATCGTCTACATAAAGTGTTTTTATTCGTGTAATATACGGAACATCGTAGATAATAAATTAAATGTTATGAAATTATTAATGCTTTGCCGTGAACCTCGTCTTTATAGTTGCCAACGCTTAAAAGAAGCTGCTAAACGTCAAGGGCATGAGATGGATATTTTAGATCCGAATCGTTGCCTCTTAAAACTCTCACAAAATCCACCGCACTTTCAGATTTTTTATCAAGAAAATTCAGGGTCTAAACCTTATTTATTGCCTGATTATGATGCTGTTTTGCCTCGATTTGGCACAACAAGTACACAAATGGGATGCTCAGTCTTACAGCATTTTGAAGGCAAAGGGACTTTTTGTTTAAATTCATCTCAGGCATTTTTAAATGCACGTGATAAATGGAAAAGTTTGCAACTGTTGTTGAATGCAGGTGTTCCAGTTCCCAATTCACTTTTAAGTGGCAGTGAAATGCAAGCTCAGGCGACGATAGCTCATATCAGTTCGCCGACAATTTTAAAAATGCTAAATGGTTCACAAGGAATTGGGGTAATTTTAGCTGAAAAGCCACAAAGTGCGGTGAGCATTATGGAAGCTTTTAAGCAAACTAATATATCTATGTTGCAGCAAGATTTTATCGAAGAAGCGGGCAATGCGGATATTCGTTGTTTTGTGATTGGTGATCAAGTTGTAGCAACGATGCAACGAATCGGACAAGATGGCGAGTTTCGAGCGAATTGTCATCGTGGTGGAAAAACTGAAAAAATTATACTAAGCGATGACGAGAAACAGATAGCCATTAGAGCAACAAAAGCCATCGGTTTAGATGTGGCTGGTGTGGATTTAATTCGTTCAAAAAATGGATTATTGGTTTTAGAGGTAAATGCAAGTCCAGGCTTAGAAATGATTGAAAAAACAAGTGGGGTTGATATTGCAGCTGAAATAATTGATTATATTGAAATAAATGCCTTTATCAATTTAAGATAAAGGCATTTTTTAAAATATTGTAAATTTCAACCGCACTTTACGCGAGCATATTTACAACGGCAAATGAGACTTTCAATAATGCTGCGTTGATTAAGTCGATAAAGAATGCACCGACCATTGGAACGATTAAAAATGCTTTGTGTGATGGTCCAAAACGGCTGGTAACAGCTTGCATATTAGCGATTGCTGTTGGGGTTGCGCCTAAACCAAAACCACAGTGTCCAGCACTTAATACGACGGCATCGTAATCTTTACCCATTGCTCGATAAGTAATGAAGATTGCAAAGGTAGCCATAAATGCGACTTGAATAGCAAGAACAATTAATACATCAATTGCTAAACCTGCAAGTTCCCAAAGTCTTAATGACATTAAAGCAATTGCTAAAAAGATGGATAAGCCTACGCTACCTAATACGTCAATAGCGGATTCTGCTACTTGGAAACGGAAAATGTTGCTTAAAATATTGCGGACAATAACACCAGTGAATAAACACCATACGAAAGTTGGTAATTGGAGTGCAGTACCTTTTGTTTGTACATCTAAATATTGACCAATTAATAAACATACTGAAATCATTGCAATTGTTTCAATTAATGAACGTGCAGTAATTTTACGTTTATAAGTTGGGTGTTCAAATGCTTCTTGAATGTCATCAACTTCATCATTTTCAGGATTTTCGCCTTGTTTTTGGCGATTTAATAAGAAACGAGCGACAGGACCACCGATGATACCACCGAATACTAAACCGAAAGTTGCACAGGCAATGGCAATTTCAGTTGCACCTTGTAGATTAAATTGATGTGCAAATGTATCCGCCCAAGCAGCTCCAGTGCCGTGACCACCTGTTAAGGTTACAGAACCTGCAAGTAAACCATAAGCGGGATGGATTCCTAATGCCATTGAACTTGCAATGCCAATAACGTTTTGTCCGAAGATTAATAATGCAGCAATGAATAGAAATACAACGAGTGGCTTTCCGCCTTTAATTAGACGGGAAAAGTTGGCACTTAAACCGATAGAAGTAAAAAACACTAACATCATTGTGGTTTGTAGATTTTTATCGAAGTTAAAGGATGTTCCATCAATTTTGTGCCAAATTAAAAGACCAATGGCAACAATAAAGCCGCCAACAACTGGCTCTGGAATGTTAAATGTTTTTAATACATTAATGCGTTTAACCAAAAAATAGCCCAATAGCAAAACTAAGCTTGCTAATGCAAGGGTTTCATACGTGCTAAAAGTATAGCTCATAAATTGGATCTCCCTAAGTTATGTTTAAGTGATGTGTTGTGTTACGGCTCGACTACCATAATTTCAAGATTGGTATGTAATCCACGTGGTAATGTCGAACCTTTTCTGCCTCGTTCTGCGCGGAACTTTTGCAGATCTTCTGGTTTTAATACAATTTTTCGTTTTCCAGAATAAAATTCAAGACTTGCTTGATCTGAAATAAGCAATAATTTTGTCAATAGTTCGCTACGATCTTTTGCATTCGCTGCGGGAATAGTGATAATTTTATTGCCTTTACCTTTTGATAATACCGGTAAATCTTGTGCTGGAAAAATCAACATTCTGCCTGCTGATGTGATCGCGACAACAAATGCGGTAGAATTTATCAGTTTTTTAGGCTTCAACACTTTGGCATTTTCTGGTAAAGAAATCAAGGCTTTTCCAGCCTTGTTACGTGCAATTAAATCTTCAAATTTACAAATAAAACCATATCCCGCATCAGAAGCCATCAATAATTCTTGTTGTTCGCCTGCCATTACAACATATTCAATGGTCGCACCAGCTGGTAAATTGAGTTTTCCTGTGAGAGGTTCGCCTTGGGAGCGGGCGGAAGGCAAGGAAAGCGGATCGAGTGCATAACTCCGCCCCGTACTATCAATGAATACAACGGCTTGATTACTCTTGCCACAAGCGTGAGCCCGATAGCTATCGCCAGCTTTGTAGTTTAATGATTTAGGATCGATATCGTGTCCTTTTGCACAACGTACCCAGCCCATTTCTGATAAGATGACAGTAACTGGTTCTGCTGGCGTCATCTCACTTTCAGAGATCATTTTGGCTTCTTCACGTTCGACCAGTTGAGACATACGTGGACTCGCATATTTTTTCGCATCTTCTTGAATTTCTTTTTTGATAAGCGTATTCAAACGGCGTTCTGATCCTAAAATTGCTTCTAAATTTAACCGCTCTTTTTCAAGTTCATCTTGTTCAGCTTTGAGCTGGTTTTCTTCTAATTTCGCTAAATGACGTAAGCGTAAATTTAAAATTGCATCGGCTTGTTCATCGCTTAAATTAAAGCGTGCCATAAGCTCTGCTTTTGGATCATCTTCGTGACGTATAATTTCGATAACCTCATCAATATTTAAAAAAGCTATCATTAAACCTTCTAAAATATGTAAGCGAGAGAGTACTTTATCCAAACGGTATTGAAGACGGCGAGTGACGGTTGTGCGACGGAAAGTGAGCCATTCATTTAAGATTTCTAATAAGCCTTTTACCGCTGGTTTATGATCAAGCCCAATCATATTCATATTTACACGGTAGCTTTTTTCAAGATCTGTAGTCGCAAATAAATGTGCCATTAAGGCATCAGTATCGACGCGATTTGAGCGAGGGACTAGTACAATTCTAATTGGGTTTTCGTGATCGGCTTCATCTCGAATATCTTCTAGCATTGGCAGTTTTTTTGCCGTCATTTGTTCGGCTATTTGTGCAATGACTTTGGATGGCGAAGATTGATGTGGAAGCGCAGAAATAATGATCTCTCCGTCTTCTTTTTTCCAAGTTGAACGCATTTTTATTGAGCCACGACCTTGCTCATAAATTTTACGAATTTCTGATTTGGGCGAAATAATTTCCGCTTCTGTTGGAAAATCTGGGCCTTGAACAATTTCAAGTACATCATCTAATCCTGCTTTCGGATTATCTAACAACATCACTGCCGCATCAGCAATTTCATTAATGTTGTGCGGTGGAATATCTGTCGCCATACCCACTGCAATACCTGTTGTTCCGTTCAATAAAATGTGAGGTAAACGAGCGGGTAAATATTGCGGTTCAGCCAATGTTCCATCAAAGTTTGGTTGATAATCTACTGTTCCTTGTCCTAGTTCACTCAGCAAGATTTCAGCGATTTTAGAGAGGCGTGATTCCGTATAACGCATTGCAGCGAAAGATTTTGGATCATCTGGCGCGCCCCAGTTACCTTGACCATCTACCAGAGGATAACGATAAGAGAAAGGTTGCGCCATTAATACCATGGCTTCATAACAAGCACTGTCGCCATGTGGATGGAATTTACCGAGTACATCACCGACGGTACGGGCTGATTTTTTGTATTTTGCTGTGGCATTTAAGCCAAGTTCAGACATCGCATATACAATACGGCGTTGAACGGGTTTTAAACCATCGCCGATAAAAGGCAGCGCACGATCCATGATGACATACATAGAATAGTTGAGATAAGCCTTTTCAGTGAAAGTACGTAGAGGCATTTGCTCAATGCCTTCATAGTTGATATTTGTCATTTTTGTTTCTGTTAATTGATATATTTTTAATTTATTAAAATTCGGATTTGCGGAGATTAATTTAGTCTAAACAGATAAATCAACCTGATCGCCTTTCGCTTGCAACCAATTTTTACGGTCTTCGGAACGTTTTTTCGCTAATAACATATCCATCAGTTCTAATGTATCTGAGCCTTGATCTTCCCCTAAATCATAAGTTAATTGAACAAGGCGACGAGTATTAGGATCCATTGTTGTTTCACGCAATTGTGATGGGTTCATTTCACCTAAACCTTTAAAACGTTGAACATTCGGTTTACCTTTTTTATTTTTCAACCGTTCTAAAATCGCCTCTTTTTCACTTTCATCTAATGCGTAGAAGACTTCTTTATTTAAGTCAATACGATAAAGTGGTGGCATAGCCACATAAACGTGACCGTCTTGTACCAATTTTGGAAAATGGCGTAAGAACAGGGCGCAGAGTAGGGTGGCAATGTGAAGTCCATCGGAGTCAGCATCGGCGAGAATGCACACTTTACCGTAGCGAAGTTGTGATAAATCATTGCTGTCAGGGTCGATGCCTAGAGCCACGGCGATATCGTGAATTTCTGTTGAACCTAATACTTGATCAGGGGAAACTTCCCATGTGTTTAAGATTTTCCCACGTAACGGCAAAATCGCTTGATATTCGCGATCACGCGCTTGTTTTGCCGAACCGCCCGCAGAGTCGCCTTCCACTAAAAATAATTCTGTTTTTTCTAAATCCTGTGAGCCGCAATCTGCTAATTTTCCTGGTAATGCTGGGCCGCTAACAAGTTTTTTACGTACGACTTTTTTGGCCGCACGTAATCGGCGTTGTGCAGAACTAATGGCAATTTCTGCTAATTTTTCAGCGTCTTGTACATTTTGGTTTAGCCATAAACTGAACGCATCTTTTAAAACACCGCTGACAAACACCGCACTTTGGCGTGATGATAAGCGTTCTTTAGTTTGCCCTGCGAATTGCGCATCTTGCATTTTAAGGGAAAGAATGTAAGAACAATGATCCCAAATATCATCAGCGGTAAGTTTTACCCCGCGTGGTAATAGATTTCTAAATTCGCAAAATTCACGAATGGCATCTAATAAACCTTGTCTTAGACCATTAACATGTGTTCCACCTTGAATAGTCGGAATTAAGTTTACATAGCTTTCGCCAATCAGTTCGCCACCTTCTGGCAACCAAAGTAATGCCCAGCTAACCGCTTCATTTGTTCCTTTAAATTCGCCAACAAATGGTTTTTCGGGAAGGGTTTCAAAGCCATTTACTGCTTCGATAAGGTAATCGGAAAGCCCATCTTCATATAACCAAATGTCTTGAGTATTGTTTACTTTATCAATGAATTTGATTTCAAGCCCTGAGCAGAGTACCGCTTTCGCTCTTAACAAATGGCGTAAGCGGCTAACGGAAAATTTTGCACTGTCAAAATATTTTGGATTCGGTTTGAAGTGAACGGTTGTTCCCGTTGTGCGTCTGCCACAAGTCCCGATAACTTCCAATTCTTCTACTTTACTGCCGTTTTCAAAGGCAATTTTATACACTTCCCCATTACGTTTGACTTGAATATCCACACGTTCAGAAAGTGCATTCACCACAGAAATCCCCACACCGTGTAAACCACCTGCAAATTCATAATTTTTATTGGAGAATTTACCACCCGCATGCAGTTTAGTCAGGATTACTTCTACGCCAGAAACGCCTTCTGTAGGATGAATATCCACAGGCATTCCGCGACCATTGTCTGTGACTTCAATGGATTGATCGGGGTGTAAAATTACTTCAATTTTTGTGGCAAAACCTGCAAGGGCTTCATCCACACTGTTATCAATAACTTCTTGTGCTAAATGATTAGGACGAGTGGTGTCTGTATACATACCAGGGCGAATTTGCACCGGCTCGAGATCTTTAAGAACGGTAATTTCTTGAGCTGAATAATTGGTTGTCATGGTTAGATGAGTCGTTAATTTTTTAAATTTGAGAAAATTCTATCAAAAAGTGCGGTGATATTCGACCGCACTTTTAATCGTATAAACTAGGCGTATTTTCATCGGGGCGTGTTTTAAAACGACGATGTAGCCACATGTATATCGTTATGTCCTTCATTATTTCCTTTTCAACGATTTGATTCATTCGCGCAGCAATCGCCGTTTCATCTTGTAAATTCGTAAAATCAACAGGTGCTGAAATGCTCACGGTATAGCCTGAGCCATTTTTATTGCGTAATGGCGCAAATGGAATCACTTTGCTATTTTGTGAGGATTTCAATAAATAATAACTACCAGTGGTTGTGCAAGCATCGGGCATAGCAAAAAATGGTACAAAAACGGCATTTTTTCTGCCGTAATCGTGATCAGGCGCATACCAAATGGTTTCTTCATTGCGTAAAGCTTTGATCATTCCACGCAAATCTTTACGATCAAGCATATCTTTATTAGAGCGTAAACGACCTCGTGTTTGTAGCCAATCAAGTAAAGGATTATCATTTGGACGATAAACGCCAATGCCAGGATGATGCAAACCAAGAATACGTGCGCCAAGTTCTAGCGTTAAGAAATGAACGCCGACGAGAACAATTCCATCTTTTTGATTTTCTTTTAGATAATGTAAGCCTTCAACTTTTGACCATTTTTTGATACGTAAATCCGACCAAAACCAAGCCATACCTGTTTCGATAATTGCCATGCCTACCGAACGAAGATTTTCTTGTAAAATCGTCTCACGTTCGTTTTCAGGCATATCAGGGAAACAAAGTTCAAGATTACGGCGTGCAATGGCAGCTCGACGTTTACCCACTTTTAAATGTGAAAACAGCCAACCGAGACTATTACCAATATGGCGCAAAATAGGATAGGGAAGACATAAAATACTTCGCCAAATTGCCACACCTAGCCAAAACAGCCAGTATTTTGGGGCTAAAAAGTGCGGTTGAAATTGAGGGAGTTTTTCGTTTTTCATTGTTCTTTCCACGTAAGTTAGGGGCGTAGTTTATCGTAAATTTGAGTTGTGGTAAAATCGCCACAATTTTGGTTATTCAAATTAGAGAGATTTTAAAATGGCTCAATATTCAGCAGAATTTAAGCAAGCAAAAGTACTCGTATTAGGTGACGTGATGCTTGATCGTTATTGGTTCGGTGCAACCAACCGTATTTCACCAGAAGCGCCAGTGCCAGTGGTTCGTGTACAAGAAAATGAAGAGCGCGCGGGTGGTGCAGCAAATGTGGCAATGAATATTGCTTCACTCAATGTACCCGTTCAGTTAATGGGATTGATTGGACAAGATGAAACTGGTTCTGCACTTTCCTACTTATTAGAAAAACAAAAAATCGATTGTAATTTTGTTGCATTAGAGACTCATCCAACCATTACTAAATTACGTATTTTATCTCGTCATCAACAGCTGCTCCGCCTTGATTTTGAAGAAGATTTCAATAATGTAGATTGCAAGGATTTATTAGCGAAGTTAGAAAGTGCGGTAAAAAATTACGGTGCTTTGATTCTTTCTGATTACGGCAAAGGCACGCTTAAAGATGTTCAAAAAATGATTCAAATTGCACGCAAAGCAAATGTGCCTGTGTTAATCGATCCAAAGGGAACTGATTTTGAACGTTATCGTGGTGCGACATTATTGACACCAAATATGTCTGAGTTTGAAGCCGTTGTGGGCAAATGCAATACAGAAGAAGAGATTATTGAAAAAGGTTTAAAATTAATTTCTGATATTGAATTAACCGCACTTTTGGTGACGCGTTCTGAAAAAGGAATGACATTATTACGCCCAAATCAAGAGCCTTATCATTTGCCAACTGTCGCAAAAGAAGTATTTGATGTGACGGGAGCCGGTGATACTGTCATTAGTGTATTAGCAACCGCATTAGCAGATGGACGTTCTTTCGAAGAATCTTGTTATTTAGCCAATGTTGCCGCAGGAGTTGTGGTGGGTAAATTGGGTACTTCAACGGTTTCGACCGTGGAACTTGAAAATGCGATTCATGCTCGTCCTGAAACGGGATTTGGCATTATGAGCGAAGCAGAATTAAAAGATGCAGTCGCACAAGCGAAAGCGCGTGGTGAAAAAATTGTGATGACTAATGGCTGTTTCGATATTTTGCATCCAGGCCATGTTTCTTATTTAGAAAATGCACGTAAATTAGGCGATCGTTTAATTGTCGCAGTAAATAGCGACGATTCTGTTAAACGCTTAAAAGGCGAAAATCGCCCAATTAACAATCTTGAAACTCGTATGGCGGTATTGGCTGGTTTGGCATCTGTGGACTGGTTGGTGCCATTCATCGAAGACACACCACAGCGTTTAATCGGTGACATTCTACCAGATCTTTTAGTCAAAGGCGGAGATTACAAACCCGAAGAGATTGCTGGCTCAAAAGAAGTTTGGGCAAACGGTGGCGATGTTAAAGTGCTAAACTTTGAAAATGGTTGTTCAACAACAAACGTGATTGAGAAAATTAAATTATTGAATAATTAGAATTTATATTGACTATTTTAATTTGTGTTAATGATATAAATTTTTCTAACCAGTATTTTCTTTTATATAAAAAAGATTACTTTTAGGAGATATATTGTTAATTTTATTAAATTGTTATCCCAATGATTTTACAAAATTCCTTGCATATTAAATTTTTATCACTATAATGTCGCACATATTTCGGACGCGGGGTGGAGCAGCTTGGTAGCTCGTCGGGCTCATAACCCGAAGGTCGTTGGTTCAAATCCAGCCCCCGCAACCAATAATAAGTTCAGTAAAAGAACCCCAGTTTTGGGGTTTTTTTCTATAAGAAATTTAGTAACTGGGCTTAGGTTCTTATGAACCTAACCCTTTTTTTATGCCTGAGATTTAATAAACTATCTTCTTACTATTACTAAAATAGAGGAGATAAGTATTGTTTAGGATAAGGTTTCATAAGGTTATGATATAGTGCGATGAATTGCACCTTATATAGGAGTAGAAATTGGCTACGTTAGAACAAAATTTACAAGAAATGCTACAAGATGCGGTAGAGGATTTAGGCTGTGAATTGTGGGGAATTGAGTGTCAGCGTGCGGGGCGTTTTATGACGGTGCGTTTATTTATAGATAAAGATGATGGTGTGACGGTTGATGATTGTGCTGATGTAAGTCGTCAAGTGAGCGCAATTTTAGACGTGGAAGATCCAATTGCGGATAAATACAATCTAGAAGTGTCGTCACCAGGTTTAGATCGTCCGCTATTTACCTTACTACAATTTGAACGTTATATTGGGCAAGATATCGCAGTACATTTGCGAATTCCAGTGATGGAACGCCGTAAATGGCAAGGTAAGTTAGAGCGTATTGAAAAGGATATGATTACTTTAATCGTTGATGATCAAGAACAAATTTTAGTCTTCGGAAACATTCAAAAAGCGAATGTTGTTGCAAAATTTTAAAAGGAGAAAAAGAGAAATGAGTAAAGAAATTTTACTGGCGGCAGAAGCTGTATCCAATGAAAAATTATTACCACGTGAGAAAATTTTTGAAGCATTGGAGAGTGCGATTGCGATTTCTACTAAGAAGAAGTTTGAATATGAAACGGATATTCGCGTTTCAATTAATCCAAAAACAGGGGAATTTGATACTTTTCGCCGTTGGTTAGTCGTAGATGAAGTAAAAGTACCAACGAAGGAAATTACTTTGGAAGCGGCGCAATTTGATGATCCAAATTTGCAACTTGGAGAGTATGTAGAAGATCAAATTGAATCTATTGCGTTTGACCGTATTGCAATGCAAACGGCACGTCAAGTTATTAGCACTAAAATTCGTGAAGCTGAACGTGCAAAAGTGGTTGAACAATTTCGTGAAGAAGAAGGAAAAATTGTAACAGGCACCGTAAAAAAAGTAAGTCGAGACAGTATTATTTTAGACCTTGGCAATAAAGCGGAAGCGATGATTGCACGTGAAGATATGTTACCACGTGAAAACTTCCGTCCGGGAGATCGTGTTCGTGGGGTACTTTATAAAGTGAATCCTGAAGGCAAAACTGCACAATTATTTGTGACACGTTCTAAACCAGAAATGTTGATCGAATTATTCCGTATTGAAGTGCCTGAAATTGGCGAAGAAATGATTGAAATTCGTGGTGCAGCTCGTGATGCGGGTTCTCGTGCTAAAATCGCGGTAAAATCAAATGATAAACGTATCGATCCTGTTGGTGCTTGTGTAGGAATGCGTGGTGCACGTGTTCAGGCAATTACCAATGAACTTGGCGGTGAACGAGTTGATATTGTACTTTGGGATGATAATCCAGCGCAATTTGTGATCAATGCAATGGCACCTGCGGATGTGTCTTCTATTATTGTTGATGAAGATAATCATTCTATGGATATTGCCGTTGAAGCAGCTAACCTTGCGCAAGCAATTGGTCGTAATGGTCAAAACGTGCGTTTAGCAACACAATTAACGGGTTGGACACTAAACGTAATGACGACCGATGAGTTAAACACAAAACATCAAGCAGAAGATAACAAAGTGTTAAACTTATTTATGAATGCCTTAGAACTTGATGAAGAATTTGCTCAAATCCTTGTGGAAGAAGGTTTCACAAGTTTAGAAGAAATTGCTTATGTGCCAATGAATGAATTGACAGCAATTGATGGTTTAGAAGATGAAGATCTTGTTGAAGAACTTCAAACCCGTGCTAAAAATGCGATTACAGCCGCAGCAGTAGCTGAAGAAGAAGCTCTGAAAAAAGCGAATGTTGAAGATCGTTTATTGAATTTAGAGGGAATGAATCGTCACGTTGCGATCAAACTAGCAGAAAAACAAATTACCACCCTTGAAGAACTCGCAGAACAAGGCGTTGATGATTTAACTGATATTGAAGAATTAACCGCAGAAGAGGCCGCAGATTTAATTATGGCTGCACGTAATATTTGTTGGTTTGGCGAAGAAGAATAAGGAGAGCTGTAATGACTGAAGATGTAAAGGCTGATGTGCCAAAAAAATTAAGCATTCAACGCAGAACAAAAACTACAGTGAGTGGTACAACAACGAGTGGAAAAAGTAAAGCTGTACAAGTAGAAGTACGTAAAAAACGCACAGTAAAAACCGATATTGCTCAACAAGAAGAAGCAAAATTAAAAGCACAGCAAGAAGCGGAAGCGAAAAAAATTGCTGAACAAAAAGCGGCAGAAGAAAAAGCTCGTTTAGAAGCTGAAAAAGCGGCAACTAAGAAAGAAGCTGATGAAAAATCAAAAGCTGAAAAAGCGAAAGCAGAAACCGCTAAGCCAGCAAAAAGTGCGGTAGATTCTAAAGCTAAATTTGTTGATCCTGAAAAAGAGAAACGTAAAGCAGAAGAAGCTGAACTTCGTCGTAAAGCTGAAGAAGTGGCTCGTCAAAAAGCAGAAGAACAAGCTCGTCGTGCAGCAGAAGAAGCTAAACGTTATGCTGAAGCAGATGATTCAGACAATGAATCTTCTTCAGAAGACTATTCTGATTACAATTTAAGTTCAAGATATGCACTTGAAGCAGAAGATGAAGAAGATCGTCGTAATGAAAATCGTGGTCGAGGTAAAAATAAAGTAGCAAAAGCAAAAAAAGGCGGTCGTGACGATGAAAATAGCAAAAACTCGAAAAACGAGCGCGAATCTAATCGTAAAAATCAAAAAGATGCTAAGTTTGGTAAAGGTAAAAATGGAAAAAAAGGCACCGCACTTCAACAAGCTTTTACTAAACCAGTTCAAGTAGTAAAAGCAGATGTTGTGATTGGCGAAACCATTACCGTTGCAGAACTTGCGAACAAAATGTCGGTGAAAGCGACAGAAATCATTAAAGTGATGATGAAAATGGGTGAAATGGTCACCATCAACCAAGTTATCGATCAAGAAACCGCTCAATTAGTAGCGGAAGAACTTGGTCATAAAGTGATTCTTCGCAATGAAAATGAGCTTGAAGAAGCAGTATTAGGCGATCGTGATGTAAACGCAGAAAAAGTAACGCGTGCGCCAGTTGTAACTATTATGGGACACGTTGATCACGGTAAAACTTCTTTACTAGACTATATTCGTAAAGCGAAAGTGGCTGCAGGCGAAGCAGGTGGTATTACCCAACATATCGGTGCGTATCACGTAGAAATGGATGATGGCAAAATGATCACTTTCTTGGATACTCCAGGACATGCTGCCTTTACTTCTATGCGTGCGCGTGGTGCAAAAGCAACAGATATTGTTGTTCTTGTTGTTGCGGCCGATGATGGTGTGATGCCTCAAACTATCGAAGCGATTCAACACGCAAAAGCAGCAGGTGCGCCTTTAGTGGTTGCAGTAAATAAAATTGATAAACCAGAAGCAAATCCAGACCGTGTTGAGCAAGAATTATTACAACATGATGTCATTTCTGAAAAATTCGGTGGCGATGTGCAATTTGTCCCAGTATCTGCGAAGAAAGGTACAGGGGTTGATGATTTATTAGATGCTATCCTACTTCAATCAGAAGTGCTTGAATTGACTGCTGTAAAAGACGGTATGGCAAGTGGTGTAGTCATTGAATCTTACTTGGATAAAGGTCGAGGGCCTGTGGCAACTATCTTGGTGCAATCAGGTACACTACGTAAAGGTGACATCGTACTTTGTGGTTTTGAATACGGCCGTGTACGAGCAATGCGTGATGAAAACGGAAAAGAAGTTGATGAAGCTGGTCCTTCAATTCCAGTTGAATTATTAGGTCTTTCAGGTGTGCCTGCAGCGGGGGATGAAGCAACCGTTGTACGTGATGAGAAAAAAGCACGTGAAGTGGCGTTATATCGTCAAGGTAAATTCCGTGAAGTGAAATTAGCTCGCCAGCAAAAAGCGAAACTTGAAAATATGTTTAGCAATATGTCTGAAGGCGATGTGGCTGAATTGAACGTCATTGTGAAAGCGGACGTACAAGGCTCCGTAGAAGCGATTGTTCAAGCATTAAATGAACTTTCTACTAATGAAGTAAAAGTTAAAGTTGTTGGTTCAGGTGTAGGTGGTATTACTGAAACTGATGCAACTTTAGCGGCAGCATCTAATGCCATCATTGTTGGCTTTAATGTTCGTGCGGATGCAACAGCTCGTCGTGTCATTGAGGCAGAAAACATTGATTTACATTATTACTCAATCATTTATGAATTGTTGAATGAAATTAAAGCAGCAATGAGCGGTATGTTAGAGCCTGAATTTAAACAAGAAATTATTGGCTTAGCTGAAGTTCGTGATGTATTCCGTCATCCGAAATTTGGTGCAATCGCAGGTTGTATGGTAACCGAGGGGGTAGTGAAACGTAACAACCCAATCCGTGTATTACGTGACAACGTCGTTATCTTTGAAGGGGAATTAGAATCTCTTCGTCGTTTCAAAGATGATGTATCTGAAGTTCGTAACGGTATGGAATGTGGTATCGGCGTGAAAAACTACAACGATGTAAAAGTCGGCGACCAAATCGAGGTGTTTGAAGTGGTTGAGGTTAAGCGTTCAATCTAACCTTTAACAAAACAAAGGGCGGTTAAAAATATCATAATTTTTAACTGCTCTTTTTATTATAAATAATCATATCAAAAGCTATAAATCAGTTAAATTCTTCGCAATCTTCTCCATCTATTATTTGATTACATAACTGAACGATAATTTTATCTGTATAGGTAGCAGATTATTCTAAATGATCCTTCATTTAAAAATTGGGAGAGAGTTTAGCATAATTTAGAACACTCATAAAAAATTACTTAAAATGACCGCACTTTTACAAGGAATTTTTATGCCCATTCGTCCTAATCTTGCTGAAAAAAATACCATTATACAAAGACATAAATTGAAACTAGATAAATCCTATTTTACGCAACCTGCCGTTATTTAGGTTAGGCGTGGTAGAAAAATTTTGCGTTGGATAAATGGAGAGAAAATTATCCAAGCTGGTGTATCTGCCGTCACATTTGGCAAGGTTTCTAGACTTACTGCTGTGACTTTAATTTCATAACGATGTTTTTGTCCTTCGGGTGGACAAGCTCCGCCAAATCCTGGCACGCCAAAATCAGTGTGGGTTTGCAGCGCACCTTGTGGTAAATTAGTACCATCAGCTTTAATGCCTTCAGGAAGAGCGGTCGTATTTGCAGGAATATTTGTAACTATCCAATGCATCCAGCCAATGCCTGTTGGTGCATCTTTATCATAGATCGTTACTACAAAACTTTTCGTCCCTTTCGGGGCATTCGCCCAAGAAATCGCTGGTGACAGATTTCCTCCATTGCAACCAAAACCATAATCGGCACTTAACAAGTTTTTAGCGTGAAATCCGTGTTTAGGTAAATCTGGCACATTAATGCTAAAAACAGATGAGTTTTTGCACAAGCTGTACCAGCAATAAGCGAACAAAATACGCTTGAGATCATTTTTTTCATAATTTTCCCTTTTCTGATGTAAATGAGGTATCAGTATAGAAAATCTTATTAACTAAAATTGTGCAAAAACGCTCAAATGTTTTTATTTATGATATTGTTTGCAAATTTTCGGGAAAATTAGCTTCTTTTTTATTTTATCCACTGTCATTTTTCTCGACCTAAACTTACAAAATCTGCTGCAATAAAAAGACATTACAAGCAATAAAATTCTACAATAGATAAATGAAATTCTAGTGGAAATATTGCGAGTATCAATTTGCTGTTGGTTCAATATGATCTTTTTTCAAAATATTTTCTTCATCAAGTATTGATAAACGAGCGATAGCGTTTCGATAGGAAATTTCAAGGGTTTCTCTACTGGTTGCCATTACACCTTGATCCACTAAAAATCCATCATTTACGTCATATACCCAGCCGTGCAATGAGAGTTTTTGTCCGCGTTCCCAAGCGCTTTTTACAATTGATGTACGCCCTAGATTGTAAACCTGTTCCGCTACGTTAATTTTAGTTAGCATATCGGCACGTTTTTCTGGGGAAAGTTTACCGAGAAGATGTCCGTGTTTAAACCAAATATCGCGAATATGAAGAAGCCAGTTGTTGATAAGCCCTAAATCTTTATCTGTCATAGCAGCGTGAATTCCTCCGCAGTTGGTGTGACCACAGATAATAATATGTTCGATTTTAAGTACATCGACGGCATATTGCACAACAGAAAGGCAATTAAAATCTGTGTGAATTACTTGGTTAGCAACATTACGGTGAACAAAAAGCTCGCCTGGTTCAAGATTTGTCAATTTCTCAGCGGGCACACGGCTATCAGAGCAACCAATCCAAAGGTAATGTGGCGTTTGATGATCCGCAAGTTCTTTGAAGTAAGTTGAATTTTCTTCCTTCATTCTTTGCGCCCAACTGTAATTGTTGGCAAAGAGTTGTTTAATTTTATCCATTTTGCTTTCCTTAAAATTCTGAAAAAATTGACCGCACTTTGGCGTAAGTGCGGTCAATATTAACGTTAAATTTAATTAGAAATTCGCATTTCTTGGCGCGCGTGGGAATGGAATCACATCACGAATATTTTGCACGCCAGTTACATAGACGATTAAGCGTTCAAAACCAAGACCAAAACCAGAATGTGGAACGCTACCATATTTACGAAGATCGCGATACCACCAATAATCATCTGGATTTAATCCCATTTCTTCCATACGTTTATCAAGCACCTCTAAACGTTCTTCACGTTGTGAACCACCGATGATTTCACCAATTCCCGGTGCTAACACGTCCATTGCTGCCACCGTTTTTCCATCGTCATTTAAACGCATATAGAATGCTTTAATGTCTTTTGGATAGTTTTTCACCACAACCGGTGATTTGAAATATTCTTCCGCCAAGAAACGTTCGTGTTCAGAAGAAAGATCGATACCCCAAGAAACAGGGAATTCAAATTTCTTACCAGATTTTAATAACACATCAATGGCATCAGTATAGTCAATTTGTGCAAAATCTGAGTTTACAAAGTTTTCTAGACGCGTAATAACATCTTTATCTACATGTTTTTCAAAGAATTGTAAGTCGTCTTTACGCTCTGCTAATACTGCACGGAATACGTATTTCAACATATCTTCTGCAAGTTTTGCGTTATCCTCTAACGTTGCAAATGCAACTTCAGGTTCAACCATCCAGAATTCAGCTAAGTGACGGGTAGTATTCGAGTTTTCCGCACGGAATGTTGGGCCGAAAGTATAAATTTTGCTTAATGCACAAGCATAGGTTTCGCCGTTTAACTGACCTGAAACCGTTAAAAATGATTCTTTACCGAAGAAATCTTGGCTGAAATCAACTTTTCCATTTTCACCACGTGGAAGATTTTCTAAATCAAGCGTTGAAACACGGAACATTTCACCTGCACCTTCAGTATCTGATGCAGTAATTAATGGAGTTGCCACCCAGTAGAAGCCTTGCTCATGGAAGAAACGGTGAATTGCTTGAGATAAACAATGGCGAACACGTGCGACAGCACCAATAATATTAGTGCGAGGACGCAAGTGAGCCACTTCGCGTAAATATTCAATAGAGTGGCGTTTTGCTGCCATTGGGTAAGTATCTGGATCTTCAACAAACCCTGTCACTTCCACTTTTTCTGCTTGTAATTCAACCGCTTGTCCTTCTGCAGGAGATTCAACGATTTTACCTGTTACAATGACAGAACAGCCTGTTGTTAAACGTAAAATTTCGTTTTCGTAATTTTCAATATCGTTATTAATAATCGCTTGAATTGGATCAAAGCAAGAACCGTCATAAACTGCTAAGAAAGATAAGCCTGCTTTAGAATCGCGACGGGTACGTACCCAACCACGCACAGTGACGGTTTCGCCAATCGCCACTTTTCCTCGTAATACATCAACAATCGATGCCACTTTAGACATATTAAACCTCTGTAACTAAATTTAATTCACACAAAACGGCTGATAGTTTACCTTAATAAAGGAAATTTTCCATAAAAATATAGTATTGGTGCGGTCTATGAACACTAAAATAGTCTTAAAAACATACCTCAAATAAAATGGGGTAAAGCCTTATTAATATTGAATATATGCGATTTTGTGCTAAAATCCCGAGCCAAAATCATTATGGCTAATAATAGGAAAAAATATGAAAGTTTTAGAAGGCTCAGTCGCAGCACCTAATGCAAAAGTTGCAGTAGCAATTGCTCGTTTTAACAGTTTTATTAATGAAAGTTTATTAGAAGGCGCAATTGATGCATTAAAACGTATCGGTCAAGTGAAAGATGAAAATATCACTATCGTGCGTGCTCCTGGTGCCTATGAATTGCCATTAGTTGCTCGTCGTTTAGCCGAAAGTAAAAAATTTGATGCGATTGTGGCATTAGGTACAGTTATCCGTGGTGGTACAGCACACTTTGAATATGTAGCAGGGGAAGCAAGCAGCGGTTTAGGAAAAGTTGCAATGGATGCTGAAATCCCAGTCGCTTTTGGCGTATTAACCACAGAAAATATTGAGCAAGCAATTGAACGTGCTGGCACTAAAGCAGGTAATAAAGGTGCAGAAGCAGCCTTAACCGCACTTGAAATGGTTAATCTTATTCAACAAATTGATGCGGCATAAATGATGACAGAACAAAAACAAGTGAAAAAGCCTTCTGCTCGTCGTCGTGCGCGTGAATGTACTGTTCAAGCCTTGTATTCTTGGGCAGTATCCGGCAATACTGTAGAACAAGTGGAATTAGCCTTTGTGTTAGATCAAGATATGGATGGGGTAGATAAACCTTACTTCCGTAAATTATTTCGTCAAACAGTAGAAAATATTGAAACCGTTGATTTTTCAATTTCGCCTTATACTGACCGCGCTTTTGATGAGCTTGATCCTATTGAAACGGCAATTTTGCGTTTAGCCGTTTATGAATTGCGCTTCGAGTTAGATGTGCCATATAAAGTGGTTATCAATGAAGCGATTGAAGTGGCAAAAGTCTTCGGTGCAGATGAAAGCCATAAATATATCAATGGCGTACTTGATAAAATCGCACCAGCATTAGGGCGTAAATAATCCTTTTAAACTGAAAATGGCGCGCGTTTTTAACGCGTGCCTTTTCTTTAATAAGATAGGTGAAAAATGGCAATGGGTGAATTTGATTTAATTAAAGGATATTTTCAGCAACAAATATTAGTTGATGATTCCGTTCAATTGTCTATTGGCGACGATTGTGCGCTGGTTTCTATTCCTGAGAATTATCAGCTTGCCATTACGACGGATACAATGGTGGAAAATACGCATTTTTTACCAAGCATTTCTCCTGAAGATTTAGCTTACAAAGCCGTTGCAACAAATTTAAGTGATCTTGCTGCAATGGGGGCTTTGCCAAAATGGGTTTCTCTGGCATTAACTTTGCCAAATGTAGATGAAAATTGGCTTTCAACATTTAGTCAAAGTTTATTGCATACATTAAAACAATACAACGTCACATTAATTGGTGGCGATACTACAAAAGGTAATTTGTCTATTACGATTACGGCACAAGGCTTTGTCGAAAAAGACAAAGGAATTTGTCGGCATAAAGCACAAATCGGCGATTTAATTTATGTTTCAGGCACCTTAGGCGATAGCGCAGCAGGTTTAACGCAAATTTTATCGGGCAAAAGTGCGGTTGATTCTGATGATGTTTTTTTGCAACAACGTCATCTTAGACCCACACCTAGAATTGAACTTGGACGGGTGTTAATTGATATTGCCCATGCAGCCATTGATCTTTCCGATGGGTTAATCTCTGATTTAGGGCATATTCTTGAACGAAGCCAATGTAGTGCCGAAGTTGAATTTTCTTCATTACCTCTTTCATCAGCGATTTTGCATAAATATGATCGCGTTCAAGCGGAACAATTTGCCTTAACTGGCGGAGAAGATTATGAACTTTGTTTTACCATACCGCCCGAATATAAAGATGAATTAGAATTACGCTTGAAAAAACTGAACGTGTCTTGTACTCGAATTGGTCAAATCACTGAAAAGTGCGGTGACTTTTCGCCTCGTTTTTTACGTGATGGAAAACCTGTGTATATAACTTTTTCAAGTGGGTTCGATCATTTTAAGGAATCAAAATGACAGAAAATAATCCTCTTAAAAAAATCTCTCTTTTAAATCCTATTCATTTGCTTGCCGTTGGTTTTGGCTCAGGCTTAATTCATCCTGCTCCCGGCACTTGGGGGAGTTTGGCTGGAACAATTTTAGGCGTGATTTTACTTTCCTTATTAGGCGTAAAAACCTTTTTAATTTTTACCGCACTTTGTTTTCTACTCGGTTGCTACCTTTGTCAAAAAACCACAGCAGATATGGGTGTGCATGATCATGGTTCTATCGTCTGGGATGAATTTATTGGTGTATTTATTGTATTAGCGGCGATCCCGTCATTATCTTGGCAATGGATTGTGTCTGCTTTTGTGCTATTCCGCTTTTTTGATATTTTAAAACCGTTCCCAATTCGTTATTTTGACGAAAAACTCGAAAGTGGTTTTGGTATTATGGTCGATGATGTATTAGCGGCAATTTATGCGGTGATTGTCGTATTTGCAATTCAGTATTGGATGTTGTGATGCTGAATTTAATCATTGTGCATTTATTTGGCTTAATGACGCCAGGCCCTGATTTCTTTTATGTAAGTCGGATGGCGGCAAGTAACTCTCGTCGTAATACAGTTTGTGGCATTTTAGGTATAACGCTTGGCATCGCTTTTTGGGCAATGCTTTCAATGTTGGGATTGGCGGTGTTGTTCGTTACTATTCCTGCATTACATGGTGTTATTATGTTGCTAGGCGGTAGTTACCTAGCATATCTCGGTTTTTTAATGGCTCGCAGTAAAAAACACGCTCAATTTGAACCGCACTCTGATACTGAATTTAATCAGCAAACCACGATTAAAAAAGAAATTTTGAAAGGACTTTTAGTGAATTTATCTAATGCAAAAGTCGTGGTGTATTTTAGTAGCGTGATGTCGCTTGTTTTAGTGAATATCACTGAAATGTGGCAAATTATCTTGGCTTTTGCAGTGATTGTGGTAGAAACATTTTGTTATTTTTATGTGATTTCATTGATTTTTTCACGTAATATTGCCAAGCGTTTATACAGTCAATACAGTCGTTATATTGATAATATGGCAGGTATTGTATTTTTATTTTTTGGTTGTGTGCTTGTCTATAATGGCATCAACGAAATAATTCATTAATAAAAAAGGAAGTAACATGACATTAAAAATTGCAATCGCTGGTGCTGGCGGAAGAATGGGGCGTCAATTAATTCAAGCGGTTCATTCTGCGGAAGGCGTAGAACTAGGTGCAGCTTTTGAACGCAAAGGATCATCTTTAGTCGGAACAGATGCGGGAGAATTGGCGGGCATTGGTCAAATTGGTGTAATAGTTTTAGACGATCTTGAAAGCCAAAAAGATAAATTCGATTTATTAATTGATTTTACTCGACCAGAAGGTACCCTTGAGCATATTGTATTTTGCGTAGCGAATAATAAAAAAATGGTGATCGGTACAACAGGTTTTGATGAAAATGGTAAAGCGGCGATTAAAGCAGCTTCAGATAAAATTGCTATTGTGTTTGCATCAAATTTCAGTGTTGGTGTGAATTTAGTCTTCAAGCTTTTAGAAAAAGCGGCAAAAGTGATGGGGGATTATTGCGATATTGAAGTGATCGAAGTGCATCATCGCCACAAAGTGGACGCACCTTCTGGCACCGCACTTTCAATGGGCGAACATATCGCGAAAACTTTAGGTCGTGATTTAAAAACTCACGGAGTGTTCTGCCGTGAAGGAATTACAGGCGAACGTAAACGTGATGAAATTGGTTTTTCAACTATTCGTGCTTCGGATGTGGTGGGGGAACACACTGTTTGGTTTGCTGATATTGGCGAGCGTGTAGAAATTTCCCATAAAGCATCAAGCCGTATGACTTTCGCTAATGGTGCAGTGCGTGCTGGTAAATGGCTGGAAAATAAAGCAAATGGCTTATTTGATATGACGGATGTGTTGGATTTAAATAATTTATAAATCAAGTTCAATATCGCTTTCTACTTGACAGCAACAAAGTAGAATTTCATCGGGTTGTAGAAAGGCAAGAGGCATTTCTTTATAAGACACCTTGCCTTTTTTGATCTTCACACGACAAGAACCACAATAGCCATTACGGCATTGATATTCATGATGAATATTATTTTTCTCGAGATGATCGAGTAAACTTGTTTCATTATTAAATTCTAATGTGGTGTTATGGCGGATAAGGTGGATTTTCATAATAACGATATGTTGAAATTTGTCGTACCATTATATAAGGAAAATATGAAATTATTGATAAAAACTTCACTTAGTCAGTGGATTTGCTTGAATTTTGCCAAAATTCCTATTTTTAAAATGCTATGTTTTATAACCGCACTTCTTATTACGGCTTGTAGTTCTATTAGCAAAGAACCCGTGAAGACAGTGGATGTTTATATTAAACCTTATTATTCGGCGGAAAATGGAAAAGCAGAAAATGTATTTGTACATAAAGAAATTGATCCTATGCTACGTGAAAATACGCTAAAAGGTTATGAAAGTGCGGTAAAATTTGTAGAAGAAAATCCAGCTCGTATTTCCCCAATCACAATGTTCACATTATCTGCTCGGGCTTACGATTTTGGCTTAAGAGATGAAGCGGTTACTTGGTTTTATCGTGGACAAAATCGTTTGATTACCGCACTTTACGTGTTGGATTTACCAAAACAAACGGTAGAGGATAATACAGGGTTTAGTCATGTTGTAGGGCAGTTTGTTAATGCTTATGCGTTTTGTAATTTTGATAAACAAAGTCGTGCTGCCGAAAATGCGGTGAAATGGACAATTACGCATCCTTATGAAGTGATTTTCTTACCAGCATTGCCCTCAAAATTTGCAGATCGTCAAAAAGCGTTAAAAGAAGCAGAAACAAAATTAGTTCAACGTTTACAGGAACAAGCACGTTTTTTTGCTAATCCAAAAAATAAAGAAAAATGGCAAAAAGAGCGGTCAGAAAATTTTGTGAATGAACGATTTTGTTGGTAACAAGAAAAAATGGAATAGCGATAAGGTTATTCCATTTTTATTTTTGATAAACCAATGATTTTTCATATTATTCTTTTACTTTTTAAGTACTTGGTATTATCATTACTCGGTTTTTATTTTATAGAGAAAAGAGAAGCAGGGAAAACTATGCAACATCTGAACGAGCTTGTTGAGAAAGCGAAATTAGCGATTGAATCCATTCAGGATAAAAGTTTAACGGCTTTGGATGAAATCCGTGTCGAATATTTTGGTAAGAAAGGGCATTTTACTCAATTAATGCAAGAATTGCGTAATGTGTCAGCTGAAGAACGTCCAGCTATGGGCGCAAAAATTAACGAAGCAAAACAAGCTGCGTTAGAATTTTTAAATGCAAAAAAAGCGGAATGGGAACAGGCTGAACTTAACGCAAAATTAGAAAAAGAACGTGTTGATGTCAGTTTACCTGGTCGCAAAGTTGAAACTGGTGGCTTACACCCAGTTACTATGACGATTAATCGTGTAACAAAATTTTTCTCAGAACTTGGCTTTTCAGTTGAAAATGGCCCTGAAATTGAAAGTGATTATTACAACTTCGATGCGTTAAATATTCCTAAACATCACCCAGCACGTGCGGATCACGATACTTTCTGGTTTAATCCAGAATTATTACTTCGCACCCAAACTTCTGGCGTGCAAATTCGTACTATGGAAAAAATGCAGCCACCAATTCGCATTATGGCTCCGGGACGTGTATATCGTAATGACTACGATCAAACCCACACGCCAATGTTCCACCAAATTGAATTGCTTTATGTGGATAAAAAAGCAAATTTCACAGAATTGAAAGGCTTATTACACGATTTCTTACGCGCTTTCTTTGAAGAAGATTTACAAGTGCGTTTCCGTCCATCTTATTTCCCGTTTACTGAACCTTCAGCCGAAGTGGATGTGATGGGTAAAAACGGTAAATGGTTAGAAGTGTTGGGCTGCGGTATGGTGCACCCAAATGTGTTGCGTAACGTTGGTATTGATCCGAATGAATATTCTGGTTTTGCCGTGGGAATGGGCGTTGAGCGTTTAACAATGTTACGTTATAACGTCACAGATTTACGTTCGTTCTTTGAAAACGACTTACGTTTTTTAAAACAATTTAAGTAATTTCTCGGATTAGAATTAAAAGGATAACAACAAATGAAATTTAGTGAACAGTGGGTAAGAGAATGGGTGAATCCATCCGTTTCAACCGAGCAATTATGCGAGCAAATTACCATGCTTGGCTTAGAAGTGGATGGTGTAGAAGCCGTTGCGGGTAAATTTAACGGTGTCGTTGTTGGTGAAGTGGTGGAATGTACACAACATCCAGATGCGGATAAATTACGTGTAACTAAAGTGAACGTAGGTGGTGATCGTTTATTGGATATCGTGTGTGGCGCACCAAATTGTCGTCAAGGCTTAAAAGTCGCTTGCGCAACAGAAGGGGCTGTATTGCCGGGCGATTTCAAAATTAAGAAAACGAAATTACGTGGTCAACCATCAGAAGGAATGCTTTGTTCATTTTCTGAATTAGGTATTGATGTTGAAGCGGACGGTATTATTGAATTGCCAGTTGATGCACCAATCGGCACTGATTTACGTGAATATTTGGGTTTAAATGATAATGCCATCGAAATTAGCTTAACGCCAAATCGTGCGGATTGTTTGAGCATTGCGGGTATTGCGCGTGAAATTGGTGTGGTAAATAAACAGCCAGTAAATCAACCGCACTTTGAAGCGATGCCAGCAACAATTTCTGATAAAGTTCAAATTGATTTACAAGCACCAGATGCCTGCCCGCGTTATTTATTACGTGTGATAAAGAACGTCAATGTAAAAGCACAATCGCCAATGTGGATGCAAGAAAAATTGCGCCGTTGTGGCATTCGTTCTATTGATCCTATTGTTGATATTACTAACTATATTTTGCTTGAGCTTGGTCAGCCAATGCACGCGTTTGATGCGGCCAAAGTTGCACAACCTGTTCAAGTTCGCTTAGCAAAAGAAGGTGAAGAATTAATATTATTAGATGGTTCAAGCGCAAAACTTCAATCAAATACCTTATTAATTGCCGACCAAAATGGGCCTTTAGCAATGGCAGGGATCTTTGGTGGTGTAGCGAGTGGAGTGAATAGTGAAACGAAAGATGTGATTTTGGAATCCGCATTTTTCGCTCCATTAGCGATTGCAGGCCGTGCAAGACAATATGGTTTACATACTGATGCATCACACCGTTTTGAACGTGGTGTGGATTTTGAATTAGCCCGTAAAGCAATGGAACGAGCAACCGCATTATTGCTTGAAATCTGTGGTGGTGAAGCAGGGGGAATTTGCGAAGCAAGCAATGAAACTCATCTTCCTAAAGTCAATACAGTTCAACTTCGCCGTAGTAAATTAGATGCACTTTTAGGTCATCATATTGAAACAGAAAGCGTAACAGAAATTTTCCACCGTCTTGGTTTCGATGTTACTTATGCAAATGATATTTGGACGGTAACTTCTGCAAGCTGGCGTTTTGATATTGAAATCGAAGAAGATTTAATTGAGGAAGTGGCACGTATTTATGGTTATAACAGTATTCCAAACAATGCGCCATTAGCGCACCTCCGCATGCGTGAGCACAAAGAATCTGATTTAGATTTAGCTCGAATTAAGACCGCACTTGTGGATGCAGATTATCAAGAAGCCATTACTTATAGCTTTGTGGATCCAAAAATTCAAAGTTTATTACATCCACATCAAGAAGCACTTGTATTGCCAAATCCTATTTCTGTGGAAATGTCAGCAATGCGCGTGTCTTTAATGAGTGGTTTATTAGGTGCAGTGCTTTATAACCAAAATCGCCAACAATCTCGTGTTCGTTTATTTGAAACAGGATTACGTTTTGTGCCAGATGCCAATGCTGAATTTGGCGTGCGTCAAGAATTTGTTTTAAGTGCGGTGATTACTGGAACTGTAAAATCTGAACATTGGGCCGGTAAAGCAGAGTCTGTAGATTTCTTTGATCTTAAAGGCGATTTAGAATCAGTACTTTCTTTAACAGAAGGGGGGAATAGAGTTCGTTTTGTTGCAAAACAATTTGATGCATTACATCCTGGTCAATCTGCTGCTATTGAATTAGATGGCCAAGAAATTGGTTTTATTGGTGCAATTCATCCATCTATTAGCCAAAAACTTGGCTTAAATGGCAAAACTTTTGTATTTGAAATTCTTTGGAATGCAATTGCAGCACGTAATGTGGTGCAAGCAAAAGAAATTTCTAAATTCCCAGCAAACCGTCGTGATTTAGCTTTAGTCCTAGCAGATAGCGTACCAGCAGGGGAATTGATCGCAGCATGTAAACAAGCAGGCGGCGAAAAATTGGTGCAAGTGAACTTGTTCGATGTATATCAAGGTGTGGGTGTTGCTGAAGGCTATAAGAGCTTAGCTATTAGCTTAACTGTCCAAGATAATGAAAAAACACTTGAAGATGAAGAAATTAATGCAGTGATTTCAGCAGTATTAGCGGAGGTAAAACAACGCTTTAATGCTGAATTAAGGGATTAATATGGCTACGATAACCAAAATTGATATTATTGAATATTTAAGCGATAAATATCACTTATCTAAACAAGATACGAAAAATGTGGTGGAGAACTTTTTAGAAGAGATTCGTTCATCGCTAGAATCTGGTCATGATGTGAAGTTATCAGGATTTGGTAATTTTGAACTACGTGATAAGTCATCTCGCCCAGGTCGTAACCCGAAAACTGGTGATGTTGTGCCAGTTTCTGCTCGCCGAGTGGTGACATTTAAACCAGGGCAAAAGTTACGTGCTCGTGTAGAAAAAACTAAATAGCAAGGAACAAAAAGTGCGGTGAATTTCTACCGCACTTTTCATATGAAAAGGTATGAAAGTATATAAATCATTTTTAATCGCTACTGCCTCTCTGTTTTTATTCGCTTGTTCCAGTTTTCAAAACGATGATTATGCGATGAACTATAAAGGTCAAATCGGCGATCCTATTATGGCTATAGCCATGTTGAGCGAACAACAACATGAATGGGCGGGAACGCCTTATGTGCTCGGCGGTGTTTCACGTCGTGGGGTAGATTGTTCTGGTTTTGTGCAGAAAACCTTCCTCGATCGTTTTAATCTTCGTTTGCCAAGAAGTACAACTGAACAAGCCAATTATGGTAAACATGTACGCAAAGAAGATATTCAAACGGGTGATTTAATTTTCTTTAAAACCGGCCGAGGTCCTAATGGATATCATGTGGGGATTTATGTAAAAGAAGACAAATTCCTGCACGCTTCCACCAGAGGGGGAGTTGTCTATTCTTCAATGAATAACCCTTATTGGTCGAAATCTTTTTGGCAAGTCAGACGGATTTAAAAAGTATAATGCTGGAATTTTCCAGCATTTTTTATTGTTTTTTCAACTGCCAGAAAATAAAAACCATTGAATTTATCTTCAATTATTATTTCTGTGATCCACCTCACAATCTTAATATGACAATTATCATAACCCTTTAGAGAGCCTTGTATTATCTTTATCCTGTGTTAGTCGATATGGGAGAACAATATATGCTTATGACGATACTCAGCTTCCTCGTTGTAACCACTGTGGTTGCGTATGTTTCTTGGTTAAAAACAAAAGGGGATGATTTAAAATCTTCGAAAGGGTATTTTTTGGCAGGACGTGGGTTAAGTGGTTTAGTAATTGGTTGCTCAATGGTGCTGACATCGCTTTCAACTGAACAGCTTATCGGTGTCAATGCGGTGTCCTATAAAGGTAATTTTTCCGTGATTGCTTGGACAGTTCCAACGGTTATTCCGCTTTGTTTCTTGGCTCTTTATATGCTGCCGAAATATTTGCGTAACGGTTACACCACTGTGCCAGAGTTTTTTGAAAGCCGTTTCGACCGTCAAACTCGTTTGATTATGTCCACGCTTTTCTTAGTGTTTTATCTTTTCATCGTAATTCCAACCGCACTTTATACTGGTGCAATCGCCTTTAATAAAATCTTCAACTTAGAAACTGCATTTGGCTTAAGTTATGGCGCTGCAATAACTTACACAGTTGTTGCCATTGGCGTTGTTGGGGCGATTTATGCAATTTTGGGTGGTTTAAAAGCGGTGGCAGTATCTGACACTATTAACGCGATTATTTTAGTCATTGGTGCATTGCTTGTCCCATTCTTTTCCTTGATGTATTTAGGCGATGGTAGTTTCTCTGAAGGTTTACACACAATCACAACAACGCACATTGAAAAATGGAATGCGATTGGTAGTGAAACCGACGCTACACCTTGGCCGACTATTTTCACGGGCATTATGGTTGTTCACTTTTTCTATTGGACAACGAACCAAGCTATCGTACAACGTTGCTTAGGTGCGAAAGACTTAAAATCTGGTCAAAAAGGGATTTTGATTGCGGCATTATTCTTATTAACTTTACCGATTATTTTAAATCTTCCAGGTTTATTGAGTTTCCATATTTTAGGCGAAGGTATCAATCCAATTGATGCGTCTTATCCATTACTCATAAACAAAGTATTGCCAACTTGGTTACAAGGTTTCTTTATTGCTGCATTATTTGGCGCAATTTTAAGTACCTTTAACTCATTCTTAAATTCAGCAGCAACCATTTACTGTAAAGATTTATTGCCATCTATCAGTAAAAAAGTGCGGTCAGAAGCAGAATTAATTTCTTACGCGAAAAAAGTGTCTACCATTATGGCAATTGTCACTATGATTTTCGCACCGTTACTCATGTTTGGTACAGATGGCATCTTCTTAATCACTAAACGTTTTGCAGGCTTTGTGAATATTCCAATCGTTGCTTTATTTGCCGTGGGTATGTTTAATAAAACCGTATCTGGCAAAGCGGCACGTATTGCTTTACTTGCTCACGTTATCTTGTATTTCAGCATTGTTTGGGTGTTTAATGTCAAAATCAACTTTGTGTATATTATGGGCGGATTATTCGTATTTGATGTTGTATTAATGCTCATCTTAGGACAATTCTTACGCCGTGAACCTTACATTGAAAACAAAGAAAACTTAGGCGACGTAGATTTAACCAACTGGAAATATTTAAAAGTGACTAGCGTATCCTTGATTTTAGGCTTAATCGCACTTTACACATTCCTTTCGCCACTTGGTATGGCATCAGAAAATGGTAATCCATCAATGGTGCTTGGCGTATGGGCGGTATTACAAATTATCCTGTTATTTGTTGTACGAAATAAAGAGGCAAAATAATGAACATTATTTACATTTTATTAGACCAAATTCGTAAAGATATGTTGGGGGCTTATGGTCACCAAATTGTGAAAACCCCGAATTTAGATCGATTGGCAAAAGAGGGCGTTCGTTTTAATAATGCTTTCACGCCAGCATCTGTTTGTGGGCCTGCTCGCACTTCACTTTTTACTGGATTAATGCCGTCGTCTCACGGCATTATTAAAAATGGGGAAAAGGGCGGTATAGGCGAAATTAGCCAAGAAAAACCGAATATCAGTAAATTGGCTGGCTATAATACTTATGTTGTAGGAAAGTGGCATGTAGGTACGAAATCCGTACCTGAAGATTACGGGATTAAAGGCCATAACTTTGATGGTTATGGCTATCCTGGTAGTGGCGTATATAAAAATTTAGTCTTCAACCAACCTCCAACACATTCTAATCGTTATAAAGAATGGTTAGAAGAAAAGGGGTATGAAATCCCCGAGGTCAGCCGAGCCTACTTTGGAGATAACCCGCATTTACGGGTACAAGAACTTTGCGGTTTACTTTCAGGCACGAAAGAGCAAACCATCCCTTATTTCATCATTGATGAAGCGAAAAAATATATTCAAGAATCATTAGATGAAGGCAAACCATTTTTTGCATGGATAAACTTCTGGGGGCCGCACACGCCTTGTATCGTGCCAGAGCCTTATTATTCCATGTACCGAAAAGAAGATGTGGTACTTGATAAAAGTTTCTTTACACCGTTAGAGGGCAAACCAGGTCATTTTCGCACCATTTCTAAAATGTGGGGAATGTGGGAGGCGAGCGAAGATCATTGGAAAGAAGTCATCACGAAATTCTGGGGGTATATTACCTTAATTGATGATGCTGTTGGTGAATTATTTGATTATCTTCAAAATAAAGGAATTTATGACCGCACTTTCTTGGTGGCTACGGCAGATCATGGCGATGCAATGGGCGCACATCGAATGATTGAAAAAGGGGAGTTTATGTTTGATACCACCTACAACATTCCGATGATAATCAAAGATCCAAACTCTAATCGTGTAAATCAAGAAGATGATAACCTTGTTTATCTTCACGATTTAACTTCAACGGTGTTCGATTTAGCCAATCAAAAAGTGCCAGAAAGTTTTGAAGGGCAAAGTATTCTCCCGATTATGCGCCAACACCAAGATAACCAACGAAAAGGTGTACTTGGTCAGCTTGCAGGGCATTTTGTGTATTTTGAACAACGTATGTGGCGTCGTAAAGATTACAAACTCGTATTTAATGCGACCGATGTGTGTGAACTTTATGACATACGTAATGATCCAGAAGAAATGCACAATTTGTTCTATGATCCGCAATACAATAGCATTAAAAAAGAAATGCTAGAAGAAATGCGCGCAGAGATGAAACGTCTGAATGACCCACTGGAAAATTGGGTTTATCGAATTATTGACGAAATTTAAGCAAAGTCGTAGATTAAGGGCGTATCAGATACGCCCTTTGTTATCTCTGCACCTTATTTATCTTTTAAAACTACAGGAATAAACATGAAAACAACATTACTAAAAACACTGACACCAGAACTTCACCTTGTTCAACATAATGATATTCCCATTCTTCATCTAAAACACGCTGTTGGCACAGCAAAAATCGCCTTACAAGGCGCGCAACTTCTTAGCTGGCAACCACAAGGCGTGGCTCAAGATGTATTATGGCTAAGTGAAGTAGAACTATTTGAAAGTGGCAACGCTATTCGTGGTGGTGTACCGATTTGTTATCCTTGGTTTGGTGGCGTAAAACAACCTACGCACGGTACAGCTCGTATTCGTTTATGGCAGTTAAGTCATTATGATATTTCAGCCCATAAAGTGCGGTTAGAATTTGAGTTGTTTTCTGATTTAAATATTATCGAAGCTAAAATTGTAATGGTGTTCACAGACAAATGTCATTTAACTTTTACACATTATGGCGAAGAACTTGCACAAGCCGCATTGCATACTTATTTCAATATTGGGGATATTAATCGAGTGGAAGTACAAGGTTTACCTGAAACTTGTTTTAATAGCTTAAACCAACAACAAGAAAACGTTCCGTCACCGCGTCACATTTCTGAAAATGTTGATTGCATTTATTCTGCAGAAAAAATGCAGAATCAAATCGTAGATAAAAGTTTCAATCGTACGATTGCACTGCATCATCATAATGCAAGCCAATTTGTCCTTTGGAATCCTTGGCATAAAAAGACGAGTGGAATGAGTGAAACTGGCTATCAAACGATGTTGTGCTTAGAAACTGCTCGCATTCATCACTTGCTTAAATTTGGCGAAAGTTTAAGCGTAGAAATTTCCCTTAGAGGCTAAATTTTGTTGCATAAGTGGTGTGAATACTATAGAATTCGCAAGATTTTGCTCGTTCCTTACGGGCAACAAATTTGAAATCTTTTATTTTTAGCGAAAAGATTTTTACTATTAACCAATAGAAGGAATACGATTATTAAAACCGTAAAAAAAGCGCCGGCAGTAAATCGCCCAAACCGTATCAATGAAGAGATTCGTGTAAAAGAAGTTCGTTTAATTGACCAAGATGGTGAACAAGCAGGGATTGTTTCTATTCAACAAGCCCTAGAAATGGCAGAGCAAGCAGAACTTGATCTTGTTGAAATTAGCCCAAATGCTGAACCGCCTGTTTGCCGTATTATGAATTACGGTAAATTCCTTTACGAAAAAAGTAAAACCGCTAAAGAACAAAAGAAAAAACAAAAAGTTGTGCAAGTTAAGGAAATTAAATTCCGCCCAGGCACAGACGAAGGTGACTATCAAGTTAAATTACGTAGCTTAATCCGTTTCTTAGAAGACGGTGACAAAGCAAAAATTACCGTGCGTTTCCGCGGTCGTGAAATGGCTCACCAAGACATTGGCTTTGATGTCCTAGAGCGCGTAAAAAATGATTTAGCTGAAATTTCTGTGGTTGAATCTGCACCAGGTAAATTAGAAGGCCGTCAGGCTGTAATGGTGTTAGCACCTAAGAAAAAATAAGAATTTTGCTGAGATTTCTTAGCAAATCTTTTTGTTTAAGTTTGACTTAAATGAAAAGACAACTGCATGTTGGGCACACTACGCAGCCTAACTGCTTTTGAAAAGGCAATTTAATTTGCCTTATGATGGAAATGATCAGTGCTTCCAAGTAACTTTTTAAGTTCGCCTGATTATGTTGTTTTAAACGAAAAATGCGGAGTTATTTTAACAATGCCTAAAATCAAAACAGTACGCGGCGCAGCAAAGCGCTTCAAAAAAACTGCTTCTGGTGGTTTCAAGCGTAAACAATCTCACTTACGTCATATTTTGACTAAAAAAACAACTAAACGTAAACGTCATTTACGTCATAAATCAATGGTTGCGAAAGCAGACCAAGTTTTAGTAGTAGCTTGCTTACCATACGCATAAGCCGTTATTTAAGCAAAACGTACGATTAGTTCATTTTAGAAAAATATTACATAGGAGATTAAATAATGGCTCGTGTAAAACGTGGTGTTATTGCAAGAGCACGCCATAAGAAAGTTCTTAAGGCTGCTAAAGGTTATTATGGTGCACGTTCACGCGTGTATCGCGTTGCTTTCCAAGCGGTGATCAAAGCTGGTCAATACGCATATCGTGACCGTCGTCAACGTAAACGTCAATTCCGTCAATTATGGATTGCACGTATCAACGCTGCAGCGCGTCAAAACGGTTTATCTTACAGCAAATTCATCAACGGCTTGAAAAAAGCATCTGTTGAAATCGACCGTAAGATTCTTGCTGATATCGCTGTATTCGACAAAGTAGCGTTCGCTGCATTAGTTGAAAAAGCAAAATCTGCACTTTAATTTTTTAAAGTTTAGATAAAGAATTAGGACGCTGAAAAGCGTCCTTTTTTGCATTTATGGCTTCAAATTTTGTAAAATAATGCCATTAATTCTCATCTGTTAAAATCTATGGCCGAAACAATCCCACTGAATCCCATCACGTTGCCTTTAAATCAAATTAGCTTAATCGAAGCATCCGCTGGTACGGGGAAAACCTACACTATTGGATCTTTATATCTCCGACTTTTATTAAAGGCTGGAGAAAATAACTTTTCTCGTCCGTTAAATGTGGAAGAAATTTTGGTGGTAACCTTTACGGAAATGGCGACAGAAGAACTCAAGAAAAAAATTCGTGAGCGTATAACAGATGCGATTGATAAACTCACAGCCTTTGCAGAAACCAAAGATAAATCCTCATTTAAAAATGATGAATTTCTTACCGCACTTTCTCAGGATTTAGATATTTTTGAGGCAATTCATCGCTTGAAATTAGCCGAGCAAAATATGGATTTAGCGGCGATTTATACCATTCACGGTTTTTGTCGCCGTATGTTGATGCAATATGCTTTCCATTCTGGCATTCACTTCAATTTAGAATTAATAAAAGATCAATCTGATTTGTTGGTTCGTTTTGCTAATGAATTTTGGCGAGAGCATTTTTATCCGTTGGATTTTGAATCTGCGAATTTTATCGCGACAGAATTAGTATCACCAGCAAATGTGTTGTCTTTGTTGAAAGCGGATTTAGGTAAAGATTTGCAGGTGGAGATTGAAAATAAACAGGCGTTATCTGTACCAATACAAATCTTTTTACCGCAATATCTTGGTGGTTATCAAAAGGCGTTGAATGAATTAAAGGCATTTTGGTTAGAAAGTGCGGATGAAATTTCAGCGATTATTACCAATGAACTGGAGAAAGATTATCCAAAAGATCAGTTGAAATCGTTAAATCGTAAAAAGTACCAAGTAAAGCGTTTAGGGGATTGGATTAATAAAATCAATCAATGGTCAAATAATCCTAGAGATTATCAAATTAATACCACATTGAAAGACTATTTCTTACAATCATCTATTGAGAAGAATTGTGAAGAATCAACGGATAAAAATAAAGATAAAAAACCCGCAACGCCTTTTTATTCCCCGATTTTTGCAGAGCTTGAAAAGCGCGTTAATGCCTTAATGACACCAGATTTACTAAGCAAACTCACTCTTTATCATTATCGCCAAGGCCTACAACAAAAACTTTTAGACTATAAACTTAATCATCAAGAAAAATCCTTTGATGATTTATTGCGTTTGCTTTGTGAAGCCTTGCAAGGTGCGCAAGGGGATGAATTAGCGGAAATGATTCGTTTCCAATATCCTTTTGCGATGATTGATGAATTTCAGGATACGGATTCACAACAATACGCTATTTTTTCAAAAATTTATCGTGATAATCCCGAAAAAAATACTGGTTTTATTATGATTGGTGATCCGAAGCAGGCGATTTATCGTTTCCGTGGCGCAGATATTTTTACTTATCTAAAAGCCTCAGACGAAGCCCAATCTCGCTTTGAACTCACTAAAAATTATCGTTCAGAGAAGCATTTGGTTGATGGCGTAAATGCTTTATTCGATTTTCCTCAATCGCCATTTATTTATCAAAATATTAACTTTACTGCTGTTGATTCTCGTGATGATCATCTTCGATTTTATTTAAACGGTAAAGCCGAACCTGCTTATCGTTTTTATCTAACCGAAAGTGACAAAGTGAATAAAACTGAAATGGCAAAAATATGTGCTATTTCTATTCAACATTGGCTGAAAAGTGCGGCAGAAAATCAGGCAGTTTTTCAAAATGAAGATACTTGTAAAACATTGCAAGCGGCGAATATTGCCGTGTTGGTGCGTGATAAAAATGAAGCGGCTTTAGTAAAAAATGAATTGCAAAAATTAGGGATAGCGTCAGTTTATCTTTCTGATCAAAATAGCGTATTTGATAGCAATGTTGCGAAAGAATTAGCTTGGGTGCTTAAAGCCTGTTTGAATGTGGCAGAACGTCCAATTTTGAATGCGATTGCGACCGCACTTTTTGGCTTAAATGCAGCGGATATTCATCAAATTCAGCAAAATGAGGCAGACTGGCAACGTTGGGCTGATAGCTTTGCTCAATACCAACAAACTTGGCAACGCCAAGGAATATTGGCAATGTTACATCAAATTTTATTGGAGCAAGGCATTTCAGCGCGATTATTAAGCCAAGCAACAGGCGAGCGAGATTTAACGGATTTCCTACATTTGGCAGAAATTTTACAACAAGCTGCCACGCTACACGAAAGTGAAGCGGCATTGCTCAGTTGGTTTGAAAAGCAAATTCAAGGCGAAGGTCGTCAAGAGGCTCAAATTCGTTTAGAAAGTGAACGCCAGTTGGTAAAAATAGTGACAATCCATAAATCTAAAGGCTTAGAATACGATTTAGTTTGGCTACCATTTTTAGCTGTGCCGAGCAAAGATCCAAGTAAAAAAGACATCAATATTTATTATTCTAAAGAACGAGATGAAACCTTATGGGATATGGAAAATCGTAATTTAAACGCACTTTATGAAGAAACGTTTGCGGAGGAGTTACGTTTACTTTATGTGGCTTTAACCCGTGCCAAATATCAAATGGCGTTCGCTTTGCCTAGTCAATTTGATAAAAAATGGAATGCCTTACATTATGTATTAAGCCAAGGCGAAATAGGCAAAGAAATAAATTTGTCAGATTCTAAAAATACCGAGACGTTGTTGCAAGCCTTTAAAGAAAAAATGCGAGATAATGTGGAAATCTGTACTAAGCCAAATCTAGAGGATTTTACGGCTTTATCAATCAATATAAAAAATGATGATCTTAAAGCCGCAGAATTTACGGGCAATATTGAACAAGATTGGCGAATAACCAGTTTTACTTCAATTGAACAAGCACATCGCCGACAAAATTATTTCACTGAAAGTGCGGGTAAAAAACACGCTGTTTTTGATGACGCAAAAGATTACGATAACCAAAATGCTATTGAAATTTCGACCGCACTTTTAAACGAAAATGAATCAAGCATTTTAGATTTGCCACGAGGTAAACAAGTCGGGACGGCATTGCATCGCCATTTTGAAAATTGCTATTTTTCTGATTTAGCAAATACAGAAGAAATTGACAAATTAAGACAATCCTTACAGTTAGATGAAACCTTTACGGAGCCGCTACAAAATTGGCTACAACAGATTTCACATACGCCACTTTCTAATGAAATAGGAATAGCATTAGCTGATTTGGCAAATAAAGATTGTATTAAAGAAATGCCATTTTATCTGGCTATTCGGGAACATTTTGATGTTGAAGCATTTAATCGTGCTTTGAAAACCCATCATCATTTGCCAAGCGAGCCACTTCAATTTGAACAAATTCAAGGCATGGTGAGAGGTTCAATTGACTTAGTTTTCCGCCATAATGGGAAATATTATCTTGTTGATTATAAATCTAATTTCTTAGGTTCAACTCTTGCTGATTACAATCAAGAGGCATTGAAAAAAGAAATGTTACATAGTCACTATGATTGGCAATATTTAATTTATACGCTGACATTGAACCGTTATTTACAAAGCGTTGTGCCTCATTACGATTATGCGCGAGATTTCGGCGGGGTATTTTATCTTTTCTTACGTGGAATGAACGGTGAGCCACAATCTGGCGTATTTTATGATCGTCCAAGCGTTGAATTAATCACAGAATTAGACGGGGTGTTTTAATGTTATCCGTATTACAAAAACTTAAAGAGCAGGGCATTCTTTCTCAAGGTGATTATTATTTTGCTAAGTTGATAGCTGATAAACAATGTCATACGGATTATGCGGAACCAGTCAAAAATTTAGCCATATTATTAGCCGCACTTTGTAGCTGGCGTTATACGCAGGGAAATACTTGCAGCCAATTAGATCGCTATTTAGAACATAATTTATTTGGTTTGGTTTATCGCACCACAGAAGAAAACTATTTAGCAGAAATCCTTGAAAAGATTGGTTATTTAGCTGTGGAAGATTGGCAAAATGCGTTGTGCGGGCATATGGCATTTACGCAAGATCCCGTCAATCAAATTGTGCCAATGGCATTTCAATTTGGCGCGTTGTATTTCTATCGAGCTTGGCAAGATGAATATCGCATCGCACAATATATAAAAAACACCTTAAAAAATAACCGCACTTTAGCCTTTTCTTATGATGAAATTCGTCAAAAATTAGATAAATATTTCCCTGAAAAACAGGAAAAAACAGATTGGCAAAAAGTGGCAGTGGCAACGGCGATTAAAAATCCATTTTCGATTATTACAGGCGGCCCAGGAACAGGAAAAACAACCACAGTTACGCGTTTACTGCTCGTTCTACAAGAATTATTTGATTGTAAATTACATATCAAATTGGTTGCGCCGACTGGCAAGGCTGCCTCTCGTTTGGAAGAGTCGATTAAAAATGCGTTAGGTTTTATGCAAGAAAAAATGAATTTATCCGATTCACTTTTCAATGCGATTCCACAAAAAGCCAGTACCTTGCATAGTTTACTGGGCGTGAATGCCTTTAATGATTACACACGCTATAACAGTCATAACCCTTTGCAGTTGGATGTATTAGTTGTTGATGAAACATCAATGATTGATTTGCCGATGATGGCAAAACTTATCAATGCGTTAAAGCCCGAAACTCGATTAATTTTATTAGGCGATCAGGCGCAATTAGCCTCTGTTGAGGCGGGGGCAGTATTGGGGGAATTGGCACAATTTATTAATCAACCTTATAGTCATGAACAAGCTGCGTATTTACAAGTGACAACAGGCTATAAAGTGGAAGGTTCTGATTGTTCAAATCCAATACGTGATTGCTTATGCCATCTAACAGAAAGTCGCCGTTTTGATAAAGATTCAGGTATTGGCAAGTTAGCTGAATTCATTCAAAAAGGCAAAGCAGACGATAGCCTTGGGTTATTTGAACATTATCCGCAAGAATTGCACTTTAATGCCTTAAATGATGAAAGCGATGCGGTTAATCAAGTGGTAAAAAGTGCGGTGGAAAATTACCGCACTTTCTTAAAAATGTTGGATGATTTACGTAAACAAAAAATTGATCCTAACGTTAAAAATGAACAAGGCATTTCCTATGCCGAGGCTATTCAAGCGCAATTTAATTCTGTGAGATTTTTAACCGCACTTCGTAATAACAATTTAGGAGTTGAAAATCTCAATAAAGAAATCGCATTAGCGTTGCGAGAGGAAAAATTGCTCTGGTTCCGTAATGAACAAGATTGGTATATCGGCAAGCCAATTATGATTACTGAAAACGATCATAATGTTCGCCTTTATAACGGCGATATTGGACTTTGCTTGGCAAATGGTAAAGTATGGTTTGGCAATCGAGAAGTGCTGACAAGCCGAATTCCAGCACATGAACCTGCTTTTATGATGACGATTCATAAATCTCAAGGTTCTGAATTTGAACATACCGTCATGGTGCTTCCTACAGAAGTAAATCCAGTATTGTCGCGAGAATTAGTTTTCACGGGTGTCACTCGTGCGAAAAAAGAACTTACTGTATTTGCCGATGAAAAAATATGGAAAACAGCAATTCGCCAAACAGTGAGACGCCAGAGCGGATTGGGGAAATTATTGGAAGATTTAAATTAGTAAAAAGGCGGAATAAATCCGCCTTTAAATTTCTAAATTAACCACTTATTCATCAACGATATCAGTAAATTCTGCACCTAATACTTTTGCTAAATCTTGTGGTGAAATTTCTACACTTAGCCCCCGTTTTCCGCCTGAAACATAAATCGTTTCAAACTCAAGTGCGGTTAAATTTATCACAGTTTTCACGCGTTTCTTTTGACCCAGCGGGCTAATTCCCCCTACAAGATAACCTGTACTTTTTTGTGCTGCATCTTTATCTGCCATTTCTACTTTTTTCACACCGATAGATTTTGCCGCTTTCTTTAAATTCAGCATATTGGCCGTTGCAAGCACAAAACAAGCAAGTTTTTTCTGATCGCCATTTTCCGCCACAAGTAACGTTTTAAAAGAGCGGTTAGGATCAATGCCTAATTTTTCGGCCGCCTCATCACCAAAATGTTGATTGTTCGGATCATGATCATAAGTGTGCAAGGTAAAAGGAATTTTTTGTTTTTTAAGTAAATCAATTGCAGGTGTCATTATTTCGTTCTTGGTTTTGGTGTAAAATAATGCCGATTATTTTACAGCGGAGAGAAAAATGGACGCAACCTTAAATATTGCGATAGCAGCAGAATTTGAATTAAGTGAAAAAATTGTAGAGCGTTTAGAACAAAGTGCGCTTGAAATTAGCAGCGTTTCTATTGTTGAAATAACACCTTTTGAAGAAGAACAAAATATTCGTTTTCGCAATAAAGGCGTTGAACAACTTTCCCCAAATGAAGTTGAATGGGCTGATTTTAATTATGTCTTTTTTGCAGGAAAACTTGAGCAAGTTTCCCATATTGCGCAAGCAGCAGAGCAGGGCTGTATTCTCATTGATATGTTAGGTGTTTGTAGTGCGCTTTCAGATGTGCCAGTTGTTGTCCCAACGGTAAATGAATCACAATTATTTGAACTGAGACAACGTAACATTGTTAGTTTGCCTGACCCACAAGTAAGCCAACTTGCTTTAACCCTTGCACCGATTTTACAAGAAACGAATCTTAATCAAGTGTTTGCCACCTCTTTATTGCCGGCTTCTTATACAGATGCGGAAACCGTGACTAAACTTGCGGGACAAACAGCCCGTTTATTAAATGGCATTCCATTGGACGAAGAAGAAACGCGCTTAGCGTTTGATGTTTATCCACATCAAACACCTAGTTTATCTAATCAATTACAACGAATTTTTCCGCAATTAGAGCGTGCTACATTCCACGCAATCCAAGTGCCTGTATTTTATGGATTGGCACAAAAAGTCACCGCACTTTCAGATTATGATTTCGACTATCAGCCTCAAAATAGCGAGCTTATCGCTTTAGAAGAAACCTTAATTACGCCTGTGCTTAATGGAGAACAAGAAAATAGCGAAGAATCAGTAAAACTTCATTTAAGTCAAATAAGTGCGGTAGAAAATGGCGTAGAATTTTGGTCTGTGGCAGATGAACAACGCTTTAATCTCGCCTTGCTTTCAGTGAAATTATTGGAAGGAATTTATCAGCAAGGTTATTAATGAAATTAAGGAGAATAGTATGCAAAATATTCTATTTATTATCCATTCATCCCCTTATGGTGACGAACATTTTTTAGTGCATTACGTTTGGCGTTACAGTTGCAAGAGCAACATAAAAGTGCGGTTAATTTAAAAGTATTTTTAATGTCTGATGCGGTAACTGGCGGTTTAGCAAAACAAAATCCAGCAGAAGGGTATCATTTACAACAAATGTTGGAAATTTTAACAGCGCAAAGGGCGACAATTAAACTTTGTAAAACCTGTACAAATGCTCGTGGTATCACTGAACTGCCGTTGGCGGACGGTGTGGAAATCGGCACGTTAGCAGAGTTGGCAGACTGGACGATGGAAGCCGACAAAGTATTAAATTTTTAATTTTCTCGATAAAAGAAACCCGCCACAAGTGCGGGTTCTTTTTTGCTTATTTTGTTGCTGCTTTCATTGCTTGAACAAATTCAGCTAATTCAACTAAACATTGCTCGTGATTATCTAAATTTCGCTCAATAATTTTTACTGTTGCCGAACCTGAAATTGCACCAGCTGCCCCCAAAGCTAAGGCTTCTTTCACTTGTTCAGGCTGTGCAATGCCGAAGCCTTGTAAAATTGGTGGGGCATTGTGGGCTTTAAGTTGTTCTACAAGGGTGTCCAAATTTGCTGCGTGAGCTTGATTTTCAGCACTGGTTACGCCTGCACGAGAAACTAAATAAGTATAGCCTTCGCTATTTTCCGCTACACCTTGGATCGTTTTCTCGTCCGCATTTGGTGGGCAAATAAAGACGGGTTGAATGCCGTGTTTTTTAGCCGCTTGTACATAATCTTCTTTTGCCAGTAACGGAATATCTGCTACAAGCACAGCATCAACTCCCACTTCTGCGCAACGTTGATAAAAAGCATTTAGTCCTTTGGCAAAAATTAAATTGGCACAAAGTAATAAGCTAATCGGAATCTCTGGATATTTTGATCGCACTTTTTCTAATAACTTAAAGCTATCTTCACTGCTATGGCCCGCAGTTAAAGCTCGATTATTCGCTGCTTGAATAACTGGGCCATCAAGTAGCGGATCGGAAAAAGGAAAGCCGAGCTCTAAAGCATCCGCACCGTTATCGACAAGTGTGCAAATGATCTCAAAAGAGCGGTCGAAAGTAGGGTCGCAAAGGGTAACGAACGGCACGAAAGCACCTTCATTTTTTACGTTAAGTGTCGCAAATTGCGTTTCAAAACGGCTCATTAGTTTGTGCCTCCATTTAAAATTTTATCAACGGTAAAAATATCTTTATCGCCTCGTCCTGAAAGATTAACCACTAAAAGTTGTTCTTTTTCAGGATTTTGTTTAATCAATTTCAAGGCATAAGCCAAGGCGTGTGAGCTTTCTAATGCAGGAATAATACCTTCGTGTTTTGCTAATTCTTGGAATGCGTTGAGGGCTTCTTCATCGGTAATCGATACATAATCAGCACGACCAATCGCATTTAAATAAGCATGTTGTGGCCCGACGGAAGGGAAGTCTAATCCTGCAGAAATAGAATAAGATTCTTCAATTTGTCCATCTTTATCTTGCATAATTGGCGATTTCATTCCGAAATAGATACCTGTTGTGCCGTGTTTGAGCGGTGCACCGTGTTCGCCCGTGTCAATACCTTTACCCGCAGGTTCTACGCCGATGAGTTTCACAGCGGTTTCTTCAATGAAATCCGCAAACATACCAATTGCATTCGAGCCGCCACCGACGGCAGCAATCACTGCATCAGGTAAACGACCTTCTCGTTCGAGAATTTGACGTTTCGTCTCAATCCCAATCATTTTTTGAAATTCTCTCACAATCGTCGGAAAGGGGTGAGGGCCTGCCGCCGTTCCAAGTAAATAATGGGTGTTCTCATAGTTTGCTGACCAGTCTCGCATCGCTTCACAACAGGCGTCTTTTAAAGAGCAAGAGCCTTTTTGTACAGGAATCACTTCCGCACCCATCAAACGCATACGGAACACATTTGGCGATTGGCGTTCAACATCTTTTGCGCCCATATAAACACGGCACGGCATATCTAACATGGCACAAGCTAGGGCGGTCGCAACACCGTGCTGACCTGCACCAGTTTCGGCAATAATACGCGTTTTGCCCATACGTTTAGCAAGCAAAATTTGCCCTAATACTTGGTTAGTTTTATGGGCACCCCCATGTAATAAATCTTCACGTTTAAGATAAAGTTTAGTTTTTGTACCTTTGGTTAAGTTACGACAAAGGGTAAGTGCGGTCGGTCTGCCTGCATAATTTTTGAGTAAATCAGCAAATTCTGCTTGGAATGTAGGATCATTTTGTGCTTCTACAAAAGCTTGTTCTAATTGTTTTAAAACAGGAACTAAAATTTCGGGTACATACATTCCGCCAAATTCGCCAAAATAAGGATTTAGAAGTGTGTCTGACATATTTTTTCCTATTATTTTTTAGTTATCTTTTGCAACGCTCATTCCCGCAAAAGATTGAGCGGTTGGCATTACTTCAATGCGATTAATGTTCACGTGTTCAGGTTGTTGATGAAGCCATAATACAATGTTCGCAATATCTTCAGGCTGAACCGATTGCACGTTTTCATACACTTTTGCCGCTCTTTCATCATCGCCATGAAAACGCACATTAGAGAACTCCGTACCACCACATAAACCGGGTTCAACATTGCTTACTCGAATTTTTGTGCCTGCCAGATCAGCTCGTAAATTTAAGCTAAATTGTGTGACAAAAGCTTTAGTTCCACCATATACATTACTGCCTGCATAAGGATAAGTACCTGCAATTGAACTCAAATTGATAATCTGCCCGTGATTACGGGCCACCATATTTGGCAACACAAGGCGAGTGATAGTAACCAATCCTTTGATGTTGGTATCGATCATCTGATACCAATCTTGTAAATCCGCTTTATGTGCTGGCTCTAATCCCAAGGCTAAACCTGCATTATTCACTAATAAATCGACCTCTTGCCAACCTTCAGGAAGGGTGCTTAGAGCGTTAATTGTGGCTTGTTCATCGCGAATATCAAAGGCAAGCGGTAGAAAATTATTGCCTAATTGTGAATGAATTTCTGCTAACCGATCTGCACGTCTGCCCGTGCCAATCACTTTATAGCCTGCTTCGATCAATTTTTTACAGATTGCCAAGCCAAAGCCTGCGGTTGCTCCTGTGACTAATGCGGTTGTGGTTTTCATTTTTTCTCCTAGATCTTGAGTTTATTTGTACTATTAAAGTAGTACAAATAAATTTTGATTGCAAGCAATTTCATTTTAATTTTAAAAATGCCATTAAATGAATTAATTTAACAATACCGCAAACGTTTGCTTAATGATATAATCTGCCTAATTTTTATTTCTACTGATTGAGGTTAATCGTGAGCAACACACAACTTAGCTACAAAGATGCTGGCGTCGATATTCACGCTGGGAATGAATTAGTCGAACGTATCAAAGGCGATGTAAAACGCACTCGCCGCTCTGAAGTCTTGGGCGGATTGGGTGGTTTCGGTGCATTATGTGCTTTACCAACTAAATATAAAGAGCCAATTTTAGTTTCTGGTACAGATGGCGTGGGCACAAAATTACGCCTGGCGATTGACTTGAAAAAACACGATACCATTGGTCAAGATTTAGTAGCAATGTGTGTAAACGATTTAATCGTGCAAGGGGCAGAACCGCTTTTCTTCTTAGATTACTATGCAACAGGAAAATTAGACGTTGATGTGGCAGCAAGCGTGATCAAAGGTATTGCAGACGGTTGCGAAATGTCTGGCTGTGCGTTAGTCGGTGGCGAAACCGCTGAAATGCCTGGAATGTACCACGAAGGAGACTACGACTTAGCGGGTTTCTGCGTCGGTGTAGTAGAAAAATCAGAGATTATTGACGGCACAGCAGTGAAAACAGGCGACACGCTTATCGCACTCGGCTCAAGTGGTGCTCACTCAAACGGCTATTCACTTATTCGCAAAGTGCTTGAAGTGAGCGGTGCAAATCCAGCGGATTTATTAGAAGGCAAACCGCTTAGCGAACACCTTTTAGCACCAACCAAAATCTATGTAAAATCGATTTTACAGCTGATCAAGCAGACCGAAGTTCACGCCATTGCTCACTTAACAGGTGGCGGTTTCTGGGAAAATATCCCGCGTGTATTGCCTGACAACACCAAAGCAGTGATTGATGAATCAAGCTGGCAATGGTCTGCGATCTTCAACTGGTTACAAGAAAAAGGCAATATTAGTCGTTATGAAATGTACCGCACTTTTAACTGTGGCGTAGGTATGGTAATTGCATTACCAGAAAAAGAGGTTGAAACCGCTATCGCATTGCTTGAACAAGCGGGCGAAAAAGCGTGGGTTATCGGCAAAATTGAACATCTTGGCGAAGGCGAAGCACAGGTTGAGATTCAATAGTAAAATCTTAAATTTCAATTCAGCCCTTTTGGGCTGATTTCTATAAGGAAGAAAATGAAAAAAATTGCCGTCCTTATTTCTGGTCAAGGAACGAATTTACAAACTATTATTGATGCCTGCCATTCAGGCGATATTCCCGCCAAAATTACTTGTGTGGTAAGTAACAAAGCTGATGCTTACGGATTAGTTCGAGCCAAACAAGCACAGATTCCGCAAGCAGTCTTTCTTCGCAAAAATTTTGCCAATAACTTCGAAATGGACGATGCCATTGGCGATTATTTGCAAAGCCTAGCAGTAGATTTGATCGTTCTTGCTGGTTATATGAAAATTCTTACCCCAAAATTTACTCAACGTTTTGCAGGGAAAATTTTAAATATCCATCCTTCTCTTCTTCCTAAATACGCAGGCTTAAACACCTACCAACGTGCGATTGAAGCAGGCGACAATGAACACGGCACAACCGTTCATTTTGTCAATGAAGAAGTAGATGGTGGTGCGATTGTCTTACAAGCAAAAGTGCCAATCTTCCCCGAAGATAGCATAGAAGAAGTGGAAGCTAGAACCCGTGAGCAAGAATATCAAATTTATCCGCTTGTGATTAAATGGTTTACCGAAGGGCGGTTAAGACTTAAAGATAATTTGGCATATTTAGATGGGAAACCCTTGCCAAAATCTGGATATGCAGATGAATAACTTAGGATTTAGGCAGACTATTTCTGTATTTTTTATTTAATTAGGATGCAAAAGTGCGGTGAAATTCCACCGCACTTTCAAGGTTAATGATGATGGTGTTCTGGTTTTGGTGGGAGTTTAGCCAATCCTTTACCAACCGGTAAAATTAATGTGCTATAGCTTGCAGATTGCTGACAAGTTTGTTGATCTGCAAATGGTGTTTTATGAATAACTTTAATTTTCCAAATACCATCAATTAATGGAATGATATTCACACGTCCTTGACTATCTGTTTTACCTGAAAAACCTTGTGGTTCACGATGACCTGTACTTGCTTCAAGATCTTTCACGATAATAGTATCAGCGGTTGCGATGACAGTTTCGCCTGCTAATGGTTGATCTTGGTAGAAAATTTGAACAGGGAACGGTTCGCCTGATTTCGCTTTGCTTGGATCACGCAAAGGAACAATTTCTAGCGGTAAACCAACTCTTGTCATTGCCATTTCTGCATTTAATGGTTTTTTACCAACGGTAACGAGACTTTTGCCAAACATTTGAGTTTGTTCGCAATAAGTTGGGTTTTCTAATCCTTTCAAATTATCCATTTTCCAACCTTCAGCATTTTGTGACCAAAAAGTTGGTTTATAAGTGGCTGTTATCCAATAAGAACCATCAGACAATGCTTTCTCTGATTGATATTGATAGTTTTCGCCTTTTTGGATTAAGGTTTGTTTTTCTCCATTTTGATGAATAATTTCCATTGGTGCAAAAATTTTTAAGCGTGCTTCAGGAATTTTTTCTACATAAGGGTAATCCCCATAAGCTAATTCTGCTTTTAATACAGAACCAGATGCCAATTTTGCAGGTGCTTGAACCCAAACTTCATGAGCTTGCGCTGCACCAGCTAAAACCAATAAACTTGCAATTAATGTTTTTTTCATATATTTCCTTAATAAGAATGGGGGAGTTAAAAAATGAGTGCAAAATACTAAATGAAAATAGCTATCATTTAAATAGCTATTTAAATAAAATTTTAAGATTTGTGATCGAGATCACAAAATGAAAAATACCATAAGAAATAGTATAAAAATGCCCTAAATACAAAATATTTAGGGCGTCTTATAAATTGAGGAAAATGTTTTAATCGTCTTTTTTCGATGGTTTAATGCCTAATAAATTACAACTTAATTTACTAATTACATGTTCTGCAGTATTGCCTAATAATGCGGCAGATAAACCTGTGCGTCCCACTGTGCCTAAAATCACTAATTCAGCTTCAATTTCTTTCGCCACTTCAGGAATAACTTCCTCTGGGAAACCTTCGCGTACGTGAGTATGATCTTCATCAATCCCAAACTTCTGACGTAACGCTTTCATATTAATGAGATGCTGACCTCGAATACCGTTTTCATAACCTGAAGTATTAAATTCAGGCAAATCAATCGCCATATTAATTGGCGCGGAAGGGTAGGCTGCCACCAAATGGACATTACCACGATTTAGATTTTCCGCGAGTGAAATACCAGTTTCTACCAGCTCTTGATTAAATTCATCTTGATATTCTTGTTCTCCAGATACATTAACAGCCACAAGAATACGGCGTTGATGTTTCCAATCGCCATCACGAACCATTAAGACAGGAATAGGGCATTTACGAAGAAGTTGCCAATCAATGGGAGTAAAGATTAGAGACGTAAGTTTTTCTTCGTCTTTGGTATATTTTACGACTAGATCGTAATTATTATTTTCTACTTCTTCGTTAATTGCATCAGCTTCATTGCTATTCCACACAATATGAGATTGTAATTCAATTTCTGGATTTGCATATTTATCTAAGTAATATTGAACAGCGTGACGGTGTTTTTCTATTACTTGTTGATGCATTTCTGAACGTTCTTCAGAAGAAAGTAAAGCTGACATTTCATAAGATAAATCATAGACTGATAAAAGTGCGGTGATTTTTACCTTAGTTTCATTTTTTTGTTCTTCAACTAAACGCACTGCACGAGCTAGGGCGTACTGTTTTTCATTACTGGGATTAAGTACAACGAGAATATTTTTAAATTTCATAATAGCCTCCAAAATTGGAGCATAGGATAAAAAAGAATAGCAAGAATGGCAAGGTACAAGATTAATTTGGATAAATTTATTTTTGGACTATAGTAGATTGGTTCTAAATCTTGCATCATTTTTCAGTATTTTTAATTGCCCTTCCATATACCCAAATTAAGCTTAAATCCATATCCTTTAAGAATAAAGAAAAGTATTTTAGATCAATTCCATTATATTTTTGAGAGTACAAGCTTTATCTTAATTCTAAAAATTTCCTATGTTGTTTATATGTCTTTTTTCCTTTAGGTAATTTTCATCAATCTTAATGCTGTCAAGTCCGTGAGCTTCAAGTACTAAATAGCACTCAATAAAAAGCTAATTTGGATAAAACAGAATTGCTGTATGTATTAGGTTGAATATTAAGCAAATCTGCAGTAGTTCTTGAGCTAACTTTAGCAACAAAAATTTAATAAGATTTTTCAAGCATTTTTTATTTATAATGTGTCATTTTCTTTTTTGTGGCTTGGTATTGATGTTAATCCACTACAGTGTCTAATATTATTACTTAGGATATATAGATCTATTATTTTTTGATTTTTTATAGAAAATTATAAATAGAGATTTTTCGTGATCCCTATCACAATATCTTGTAAAACCACTTAAAAACGTTACCTATTTTCATTCAATCAATGATACAGTTGTATCTGTTTGACTTTTTGTCATTTTAACGATGAATAGACGAAAGTTTGTTCATTAATCTCATCAACCCAATCATCAATCAGAGGGAAACAGTATGTTAATTGGTGTACCTAGAGAGCTGCTTGAGAATGAGAACCGTGTGGCGGCAACGCCGAAAACGGTTCAACAAATATTGAAATTGGGCTTTGACGTGATCGTGGAACACGATGCAGGTTTTAAAGCTAGTTTTGAAGATCAAGCATTTTTAGAGGCAGGCGCGAAGATCGGTTCGTCGGCTGAAATTTGGCAATCGGATATTATCTTCAAAGTAAATGCACCGACAGATGAAGAAATCGCTCAAATGAAGGAAGGCGCAACGCTTGTGAGCTTTATTTGGCGTATGCAAAATCCTGAGTTAATGGAAAAACTCACAGCGAAGAAAATTAATGTGTTAGCCATGGATGCAGTGCCTCGTATTTCTCGTGCGCAAGCATTGGATGCACTTTCTTCTATGGCGAATATTTCTGGTTATCGTGCTGTCATTGAAGCTGCGCATGAATTTGGTAGTTTCTTTACTGGACAAATTACTGCTGCTGGTAAAGTTCCACCAGCAAAAGTGTTGGTAATTGGTGCTGGTGTAGCTGGTTTGGCGGCAATTGGTGCGGCAAATAGCCTTGGGGCGATTGTTCGTGCTTTTGACTCTCGTCCTGAAGTGAAAGAGCAAGTTCAGAGTATGGGTGCGAGCTTCTTAGAAATTGATTTCAAAGAAGAAGGCGGCAGTGGTGATGGTTATGCGAAAGTGATGTCGGAAGAATTTAACCGTCGTGCGATGGAGCTTTACGCAGAACAAGCTAAAGAAGTCGATATTATTATTACTACGGCAGCCATTCCAGGTAAACCAGCACCTCGTTTGATTACCAAAGAAATGGTGGATTCAATGAAACCAGGTTCGGTAATTGTGGATTTAGCCGCTGCAACTGGTGGTAACTGTGAATATACGCAAGCAGGGAAAGTTGTTACAACTGAAAACCAAGTGAAAGTGATTGGTTATACAGATTTCCCAAGCCGTTTACCAACGCAATCTTCTCAACTTTATGGCACAAACTTAGTCAATTTATTAAAACTTTTGTGCAAAGAGAAAGATGGCAATATCAATATTGATTTTGAAGATGTGGTTCTTCGTGGTGTGACCGTTGTTCGTGATGGGGAAGAAATTCCACCAGCACAAATTCAAGTGTCTGTACAACCAAAACAAGAGACCAAAGCTACACCAGTGGCAGAGAAAAAAGAATCTAAACCAACAGATCCTCGTGTGAAATACGGTGTGATGGCAGGTGTTGGTGTGTTATTCCTTTGGTTAGCTTCTGTTGCACCAGCGGCATTTTTATCACATTTCACTGTATTTGTTTTAGCTTGCGTGGTGGGTTATTACGTGGTTTGGAATGTTAGCCATGCACTTCACACACCATTAATGGCAGTAACAAATGCAATTTCAGGCATTATTATTGTAGGTGCGTTATTACAAATTCGTCAGCCAACAGGCAATCTATTTATCGATGCGTTAGCTTTTGTGGCGATTTTGGTGGCAAGCATCAATATTTTTGGTGGTTTCCGTGTCACACAACGTATGTTAGCAATGTTTAGAAAAGGTTAAGGAGCGCACAATGTCTGAAGGTTTAGTACAGGCTGCATATATTTTAGCAGCATTACTTTTCATTATGAGCTTGGCAGGACTTTCTAAACATGAAACTGCTAAAGCGGGTTGTTGGTTCGGTATTGTTGGTATGACAATTGCCCTTATCGCAACCATTTTTGGACCTCATTCTGAAGGAACATTTTGGATCATTATTGCAATGATCATTGGTGGAGCAATCGGTGTTCAACGTGCATTAAAAGTAGAAATGACTGAAATGCCAGAACTTGTGGCGATTCTTCACAGTTTCGTCGGTTTAGCGGCTGTACTCGTAGGCTTTAATAGCTATGGTTTACACCATGAGGCATTAATGCCTGAAGGATTAGATGCAGCAGCACAAGCCGCATTTGTAGCTGAACAAGCGGTATTAACGAATATTCATAATGTCGAAGTATTTTTAGGTATTTTTATCGGTGCAGTAACTTTCACTGGTTCTGTTGTCGCATTTGGTAAATTGAGCGGAAAAATTAATTCAAAAGCATTAATGTTACCGCATCGCCATAAATTAAATTTAGCCGCACTTGTGGTATCTGCATTATTGATGGTTGCATTCTTGAATAATCCAGAAAGCATTTTCCCTGTGTTATTAATGACAGCGATTGCGCTTGCATTTGGATGGCACTTAGTGGCATCAATCGGTGGGGCAGATATGCCAGTTGTGGTATCAATGCTTAACTCTTATTCAGGTTGGGCAGCAGCTGCGGCAGGTTTTATGTTGAATAATGATTTGCTCATCGTTACAGGTGCGCTTGTTGGTTCTTCTGGTGCAATTCTTTCTTACATTATGTGTAAAGCGATGAACCGTTCATTTGTGAGTGTAATTGCAGGTGGTTTTGGTAACGATGTTCAAGTTTCTTCAAGCGAAGAACAAGGCGAACACCGTGAAACTACAGCGGAAGAAGTGGCTGAATTGTTGAAAAATGCAAGTTCTGTGATTATCACGCCGGGATATGGTATGGCTGTTGCACAAGCACAATATCCAGTCGCTGATATTACGGCAAAATTGCGTGAACGTGGTGTGAACGTTCGTTTTGGTATTCACCCTGTTGCAGGACGTTTACCGGGCCACATGAACGTGCTTTTAGCTGAAGCGAAAGTACCTTACGATGTTGTACTTGAAATGGATGAAATCAATGATGATTTCGCTGATACCGATGTGGTATTGGTTATCGGTGCGAACGATACGGTAAACCCAGCGGCGATGGAAGATCCAAATAGCCCAATCGCGGGAATGCCTGTGTTAGAAGTATGGAAAGCACAAAATGTGATTGTGTTCAAACGTTCAATGGCAGTGGGTTACGCTGGCGTACAAAACCCATTATTCTTCAAAGAGAATACGCAAATGCTCTTTGGTGATGCAAAAGATCGCGTTGAAGATATCTTAAAAGCATTATAAAAAACACGCATAAAAATAACCGCACTTTGGGTTGCTTAAGTGCGGTATTTTTATTTATAGCATTTAAATATTATCTTCATGATTTTCCAAAATTTCTGAACACAAGCCCAATCCAGATAAAAATTCAATAAATGCCCGTACTTTTATTGGTAAATGTCTTCTGTTTGGATAGACCACATGAATTTCTAATTTTTGTTGTTTATATTCTGGCAATATTTCAATAAGCTCGCCTTTTTCAAAGGCTCTACCTAAAATAAATTTTGGTAAATTAGCAATACCTAGTCCCGCTTTTGCCATATTTAATAAGGCAAAACCGCTATTGCTTACCACTTTGGATTGGATTTTGAAACGTTGGGTTTGATTTATACGTGAACCAACCCAATTTACCTGATTCATTGCATTTTTATAAAGTAAGCCATTGTGATGTTCTAAATCATCAGGCGTTTGTGGAATACCATTCGTTTCAAGATAATTAGGCGACGCTGCAAAATGAACAGTAGTAGTTCCTATTTTACGTGAAACCAACGAGCTATCTTCCATATAACCAATACGAAGAGCAAGATCATAGCCTTCGGATAATAAATCGATTTTCTTATCATTAAATTCAACTTCAATATGCAAATGAGGATGCTTAGCCATAAAAGTGGGTAAATTTGGTGCAATAAAAAGTAAACCAAAATCATGAGGAACGGAAATCAGTAAATTTCCTTGTAATGAACTGGTAAGCTGAGTAATGCTGGAATCTGCTTCATCTAAATCAAGCAAAATGCCTTGACAGCGTTGGTAATACATCATTCCTGCTTCGGTAGGCATAATTTTTCTGGTGGTACGTTGTAACAATCGTGTTTTTAAATGTTCTTCTAATTGTGAAACTAATTTGCTTGCCATCGCCACAGAAATATTTTGTTGCTTTGCTGCCAAAGTAAAACTTTGGGTTTCAATGACTTTGCAGAAAATAGAAATCGCGTTGAGTTTATCCATTTATAGACCTTTTTTGAAAAAATGCTTGATTTTGCCAACATAACTTTGCACTATACCGCCAATTTTACAAAATTCTAGTAATATTAGGTAATCAAATGAGTAAATCCTTGGTGATTGTGGAGTCGCCAGCAAAAGCAAAAACTATTAATAAGTATTTAGGTAGCCAATATGTCGTGAAATCGAGCGTTGGACATATTCGTGATTTGCCGACAGTTGGTTCTAGTACAGGTGAAAAAGCTAAACCAATTTCAACCAAAGGTATGGATGCCGAAGAAAAGGCAAAAATTAAGGCAGAAAAGGAACGTAACGCCTTAGTTAAACGTATGGGGATTGATCCTTATCACGATTGGAAAGCAAATTATCAGATTTTGCCTGGTAAAGAAAAAGTGGTTTCCGAGTTAAAGTCGCTTGCTAAAAAAGCAGATCACATTTATCTCGCAACCGACTTGGATAGAGAAGGGGAAGCGATTGCGTGGCATTTACGTGAAGTGATTGGTGGTAACGATGATCGTTTTAGTCGCGTGGTGTTTAACGAAATCACTAAAAATGCCATTAAACAGGCTTTTGAAAAGCCTGAACAATTAAATATGGATCGTGTTAATGCTCAACAAACTCGTCGTTTTTTAGATAGAGTGGTGGGCTTTATGGTGTCGCCATTACTTTGGAAAAAAGTAGCTCGCGGGCTTTCTGCTGGTCGAGTTCAATCAGTTGCGGTTAAATTATTAGTCGAACGCGAGCGTGAAATTAAAGCGTTCCAGCCTGAAGAATATTGGGAAGTTGCCGTCCTGACAAATAATCAAAATAAACAAGCCATACGTTTGGATGTCACGGATTATAAAGGCAAGAAATTTGATCCAAAGAATCAAAAAGAGGCACAAAGTGCGGTAGATTTTCTTAATGTTTCTGATTACGTTGTCACAAATTTAGACACTAAGCCAACAAGTTCTCGCCCTCGTGCGCCATTTATTACATCAACACTTCAACAAACGGCAAGTACTCGTTTAGGATTTGGCGTTAAGAAAACAATGATGTTAGCCCAACGTTTATATGAAGCAGGCTACATTACTTATATGCGTACAGACTCAACCAATTTAAGTCAAGATGCGCTGAATATGGCGCGTAGCTACATTGAAAATCATTTTGGGGCGCAATATTTACCAGAAAAACCAAATTTCTATTCAAGTAAAGAAAATGCGCAAGAGGCGCATGAGGCTATTCGTCCATCAGATATTCGAGCATTGCCTGAATCTTTAGAGGGGATGGAAAAAGATGCAGTACGTCTTTATGATTTAATTTGGCGTCAATTCTTAGCCTGTCAAATGCCACCAGCACAATATGATAGTAGTACATTGACTGTTTCAGCAGGCGATTATACCTTAAAAGCAAAAGGCAGAATTTTACGTTTTGATGGTTGGACAAAAGTATTGCCACAAATAGGTAAAAATCCTGAAGATCAAGAATTGCCTGTAGTTGCTGTTTCAGAAAAACTTGCTTTAAAAGAAGTGCAACCAACACAACACTTTACTAAACCACCTGCTCGTTTTACTGAAGCGGCTTTAGTAAAAGAATTGGAAAAACGTGGTATTGGCAGACCTTCCACTTATGCAGCAATTATTTCTACTATTCAAGAACGTGGTTATGTTCGTACTGAAAATCGTCGTTTCTATGCAGAAAAGATGGGCGAAATTGTAACTGATCGCCTCAATGAGTCTTTTGGTGAATTAATGAATTACGATTTCACCGCGAATATGGAAGATACCTTAGATAAAATTGCCTCTGGTTCAGTAAATTGGAAAACTGAATTAAATCAATTCTTCAAGGATTTTTCTAGCCAACTTTCTAAAGCTGAATTAGATGAACTTGAAGGCGGTATGCGCCCGAATAGCCTTGTGGAAACAGATATTAAATGCCCAACTTGTGACAGAAAAATGGCAATTCGCACGGCAAGTACAGGGGTGTTTTTAGGATGCACGGGGTATGCGTTATCGCCAAAAGAACGGTGCAAAACAACGATTAATTTAATTCCCGAAGCAGAATTATTGAACGTTTTAGATGAATCTTCAGAAACCAAAGCATTAATGGATCGTAAACGTTGTACAAAATGTGGAACGGCAATGGACAGCTATGTAATCGATGCCCATCGTAAAATCCATATTTGTGGTAATAATCCAAATTGTGATGGATATTTGATTGAAGAAGGCTCATTCAAAATTAAAGGTTATGATGGCCCTGTTGTTGAGTGTGATAAATGCGGTGCGGATATGCACTTAAAACTTGGTCGTTTTGGCAAGTATATGGGATGTACAAATTGCGATAACACGCGCAAAATTTTGAAAAATGGCGAAGTTGCACCACCGAAAGAAGAGCCAGTACATTTCCCTGAGCTAAAATGTGAAAAATCTGATGCGTACTTTGTATTGCGTGATGGTGCAAGTGGCGTGTTTATGTCAGCCCATAACTTCCCGAAATCCCGCGAAACACGCCCAGTTAAAATCTCAGAACTTGTGCAATATCGCGAGCGTTTACCTGAAAAATTAGCTTATTTAGCAGATGCACCACAAAAAGATCCTGAAGGGAACGAAGCGATTGTTCGTTTTAGTCGTAAAGAGAAAAAGCAATATGTGACTTCTGAAAAAGAGGGAAAAGCGACTAAATGGATTGTTGATTTCACCAACGGAAAATGGGTTGAACGAAAAAAATAACAAGAAAAGTGCGGTAAATTACCGCACTTTTTTGTTTGTAATAAATTTTTTAGATTATCTGAAGATTAAAGGCTTGTGATAAGTTCATTAATTTTATTTTTCGCAGATGATTGTGCTTTTTCAATGGCTTCAGCACCCAATCCAATGCCTTGTGCATAAACAAATTGCACATCTGTGATACCGATAAAACCTAAAATTGATTTCATATATTGTGTTACTAAATTTTCTTCATCATACAACCCACCAAATGCACATAACACAATGACTTTTTTGCCTTTCAACAAACCTTCAGGACCCTTTGCTGTATATTGGAAAGTAACGCTCGGACGTGCGATAAAATCAAAATAGCTTTTTAATTGTGTTGGAATGTTTAAATTATACATTGGCGCACCAATTATTAATGTCTGTGCGTTTTTTAATTCCTCGATTAATTCATCAGACAACGCCAAAAGTTGTTTTTCTTCTATTGTTTTTGGTTCCCCACGCACAGCAATTGCAGCTGCGGTATCAAAATATGGAAGCGGTTGTTGAGATAAATCGCGTACGATAATGTTATTACCTTGTAATTTTTCGACAGCATAATCAACTAATTGATTAGTCTGAGAGTTATTTCCTGAAATGCTAGATTTTAATACTAATACGTTGCTCATTTTTATTCCTTAACAGTGTATTTAAAAGTGCGGTTATTCTAGCCTTTATTTTTAGGATATAAAGCCTTTCGTCAGAAAAACATTATTTCCTTTTTGTAAAATATGGGCATTTATTTAACAATACCTTAAGAAAGTGATAGAATTCGCCACGCATTTTTTGCCTAATTTCGCTCGTTCAATGGTAGGAATGAAGCCAAGTAGGGCAAAAGTGCGGTTAATTTTTATAGAATTTTAAACGAACACGTCACCTTTCGTATGGGTGACCACTGTATAAGGAAAAAACAATGCCAATTATTACTTTACCTGACGGTTCCCAACGTCAATTCGATAATCCTGTTTCTGTTCTTGAAGTCGCACAAGATATTGGTGCGGGTCTTGCTAAAGCCACTATCGCAGGTCGTGTAAACGGAGAACGTCGCGATGCATGCGATGTTATCGACCAAGATGCAACGTTAGAAATTATTACTGCAAAAGATGAAGATGGTTTAGAGATTATCCGCCATTCTTGCGCTCATTTGCTCGGACATGCTATTAAACAATTATTCCCAGATGTAAAAATGGCAATTGGCCCAACCATTGAAAATGGATTCTATTATGATGTAGATTTAGATCGCTCTTTAACCCAAGAAGATATTGATGCAATCGAAAAACGTATGTTGGAATTGGCAAAAACCAATTATGACGTCGTGAAAAAACGTGTTACTTGGCAAGAAGCGCGTGATACTTTTGAAAAACGCGGCGAGCCATACAAAATGGCAATTTTAGATGAAAACATTGAACGTACTGCAACGCCTGCGTTATATCATCACTTAGAATATATTGATATGTGCCGTGGGCCACACGTGCCAAATATGCGTTTCTGTCAGCATTTCAAATTACAAAAAGTCGCTGGTGCGTACTGGCGTGGCGACAGTAAAAACAAAATGTTACAACGTATCTATGGTACGGCTTGGGCGGATAAAAAACAACTTGCTGAATATTTAACACGCTTAGAAGAAGCGGCAAAACGTGATCATCGTAAAATTGGTAAAGCATTAGATTTATATCATATGCAAGAAGAAGCGCCAGGTATGGTATTCTGGCACAATGATGGCTGGACAATTTTCCGTGAGCTTGAAACGTTCGTGCGTACTAAATTAAAACAATACGATTATCAAGAAGTAAAAGGCCCATTTATGATGGATCGCGTGTTGTGGGAAAAAACAGGTCACTGGCAAAATTACGCAGATTTAATGTTTACTACTCAATCTGAAAACCGTGAATATGCCATTAAACCTATGAACTGTCCAGGACACGTTCAGATTTTCAATCAAGGCTTGAAATCTTACCGTGATTTACCAATCCGTATGGCGGAATTTGGTTCTTGTCATCGTAATGAACCATCAGGTTCTTTACACGGTTTAATGCGTGTTCGTGGCTTTACTCAAGATGATGCACACATTTTCTGTACTGAAGATCAAATTGAGAGCGAAGTAACCAGCTGTATTAAAATGGTGTACGACATTTATAGCACCTTTGGTTTCACTAATATCGCAGTAAAACTTTCTACTCGCCCTGAAAATCGTATCGGTTCAGATGAAATGTGGGATCGTGCGGAAGCAGGTCTTGCAGCTGCATTAGCACATAACGGCTTGGAATATGAAATCCAAGAAGGTGAAGGTGCATTCTATGGTCCAAAGATTGAGTTTGCACTACGCGATTGTTTAGGTCGTGAATGGCAATGTGGTACCGTACAATTAGACTTTGCATTACCAGGTCGTTTAGATGCAACTTATGTAGCAGAAGACAATAGCCGTAAAACCCCTGTAATGATTCATCGTGCGATTTTAGGCTCAATTGAGCGTTTCATTGGTATCATTACTGAAGAATATGCAGGTTTCTTCCCCGCATGGTTAGCACCAACCCAAGCGGTAGTTATGAATATCACTGATAGCCAAGCTGACTATGTACAGAAAGTCGCGAAACAGCTTTCTGATGTAGGTTTACGCGTGAAAACTGATTTACGTAACGAAAAAGTAGGTTTCAAAATTCGTGAACATACTTTACGCCGTGTGCCTTATATGCTTGTTTGCGGTGATAAAGAAATCGCAGAAGGTAAAATCGCTGTACGTACCCGTAAAGGTGCTGATTTAGGTACATTTACAGTGGAAGAATTTGCGGAAATCTTGAAAAATCAAGTAAGAAGCCGTGAATTAAAGTTATTGAATGAAGAGTAATACTTCTCGAAAATAACCAATATAATTTACTGTTTAAACAGTGAGTTCAATTTAACGGTGATCGTTTAAGCGATCACCGTTATTTTTTATCTGTTTCAGATCTATTGAGATTTCATTTATTTTCTAATAAGAAGTTGCTTTTAATATGCTGACAAATTTGCCTGATTTTTTTAGGGCTTTTTGCGCCAACGCATCTATTGTGGCTTTTGTCGCTAACTGATCTAAATTTTGATAGGTATAAATGGCATCTGGATTACCTTGTTGCCAGTAACTTTCTTCAATAATTGAAGCAATTGAAACTAAAGAATCAAATTCACGTCGAATCTGAGTATGTTGTTCTGCTAGTTTTTTACGTAATAAATTTTCATCAATGCCATTTTTTACAATATCATCTAGTACCTGATTTGTAAGATGCGTAAGTTCCTCTACGCGCTTAGGGTCGCAACTAAATTCAATTTTTCCCTCAATTTGTGGTGCATGAACATCTTGCATAAACCAACTATTTACAGAATAAATACCAGAAACTTTTTCACGTAGAATTAAGCGTAATTTTTCTTGCACAATATCCGAAAGAATATTGAATAAGTATTTTTGTTCCGCTCGCCAAGTATTATCTGCGGTAAGGTATATTTCTACATCAGCTCTCGGTTCTTTCAAACCATTCATAATAAATGATTGAGTTGGTGTATGAATAATAGTTGGGACAAAATGGCGGATCTGAGTTTTTGATTTAATAGAAGCTAAATAACGTTCTGCCAATTTCTTTACTTGATTAAGTTCAATATCGCCAATAATAAAATAGGTAAAATCTGTTTTATTTAAAATATAATGTTGATAAGCGTTACTTAATTGGTTTTTATCAAATGCTAATTGCTGTGCTTGTTTTTGAGTATAGACAGTTTCAATATTTGGAAAGCGTAGTTTTGAAACGGCTTGCATAAATTGTGTTTCTAAATCAATTTGTTTGAAATAATCACGGGTTTCACGTCGATATTTTTCTAAAGCAAGATCGGATATAGGGGATGAGCGTAATTTTAAGCGGAACAATGTCAGTAAATTTTCCAAATCTTTAGGTTTAGATACACCAGTAAAACCTTGTTTATCATCATCAATCACAGTTGCAATTACCAATGGATCACGCGAAAAAATTTGATTAACTGCAGAAAGAGAAAGTTCTCCAACACCTGTTTCATCAACTACATTAACGGCAGTACGCAATAAGTGATAGTCCTTATCTGGGATAGAGCGTAAACCACCTTGAGTAACAGCACGAAAATGTACTTGATTTGGAGTTTTGTCACTATAGTGATAGATCAATTTACTTCCATTACTTAAACGAAATTCATAAATATCGCCACGATCCCAATATTTTTCTTGGGAAAGTGAGCCTGTGTTAAATGTTAAGTGCGGTAATTTTTCGAGTTGTTTTTTTTCATCCCATTGATGTTGTTGCATTTCCATTGCATTGTTCCAACGAGTTTCTATTTCTACTACATCAAAAGGCAAGGCTTTTTGTGGCAAAGGTTGAGTGATTAATAGTAATTTTGCTTTTAATGCTAAGGTTTGATTTAACGTGCGTTGTAAATCAGCTAATGTAATTTGAGATAAAAAACGTTTATTGAGTTCATAACGATCATTTACGCTCAATACCACTTGCTTATTTGCCACAGAAGTAATGAGATCATCGGCAATTTTTAAACTACCAGAACGAATATTTAATTGTTTTTCATTGAGTTGAGTTAAGCGTTTAATCTCGCCGTTTAATTCATTTTGAGTAAAACCTTGTTGTTTTATACTGGCAATAAAGGCAAATAATTTATCTATCGTTTTTGAATATTGTGTATCTATAAGCTGGAGAGAAAAAATGCTTTGTAGTGTTTCTTTACCTAAATGAGTACGATAAAAATTCGCAGAATCTACACCATTTTCTGTTTCCTTTTCCCATTGCTGTAAACGTAAGTTAAGTAATCGAGTGGTAATTTGCTGAATTAATTCTTGTTTATAACTCGCTAATGTATTGGTTTCAATTGTATTTTCAAAAAAACTTAATTCAATACTCGGAATTGTTGTGCCTTGTTCAGAAATAGAATCTAATCGCCATTTGTTGATAAGAGGAATATTAAAATCAATTTTTTCCAATGTTGTTTTAGTTATTGGGTTTTCTTGGGATAGGCTTTGTTTTAATAGTTTTACTACTTGTTTTGTATCAATATCACCTACAATAATTACTGACATATTATCTGGTCGATACCATTTGTGATAAAAATCAGCGACGCGTTTAGCTGAAATTGTTTTAATAATATCCATATCTCCAATAGGATCACGTAATACATAACGAGATCCTGCCATTTCAATAGCACTTTTCTTATTGCCAATACGTAGCATTGGGCTTAAACGTCTCCGCCATTCTTCTTGTACTACACCACGTTCGCCATCTACATCCTTAGGTAAAAAAGTAATATTATTCATCCATTCATTGATGACATCAAAAGCCAATTCTAATTTTTGCTGATTGTTGCTATCTAAATTTAAAGTATAGACTGTATTTTCAAAATCGGTGAAAGCATTAATATCTCGTGCAAATTTCATTCCAAGTTTTTCTAACGCATTAATAATTTGATTTTCTGGATATTTCTTTGAGCCATTAAATGCCATATGTTCAACTAAATGGGCAATGCCTTTTTGATCATCATCTTCGTGCATTGAGCCTGCATTAATTACTAATCGAATATAAACGCGTTCTTTGGGTTCAGTATTTTTTAATACAAAGTATTGCAAACCATTTGATAGTTTACCGTGCTGAATATTTGGATCAAAAGGTAAATCACTATTGGGCGATAGTTCCAATGATTGACAAGCAATTAGTGAAAAGATAAGCAAAAAAAGTGCGGTTGTTTTTTTCATTATTTTTACCTAGAAAAAAGAAAACTCTACGCTAAGTAAAACGAGCGTAGAGTAGGGCTGGTGGACATTTCAAAAGCCCACAAGCCCTATACATTGAAGATAATTAGAATTGATAGCCAACTTCTAGCCAAAATTCACGCCCAGGCGTATAGACACCATATTCATCGCTGGTGGAAATAGTAGTGACTTTATTTTTACGTGTTTTATTGAGAACATTTAAAATATCTACTTGCAAATAGACACTATGTTTACCACGAATGGTGGGTTGCCAACGGATACTACTATCCCATTGTGTATGTCTGCCGTAATGATAGCTACGATAGCGTGGAGGAGCATTGTCGTCATCATTATTTTCATTAATTGGATCATAACGACGAATTGGTGCTTTCATATACACTTTATTTGACCAAGTAATATTGTAATCTGGTATCGTCATATCAATACCTAGACGAGCAATCCAATCTTCGGTGTTACTATTAACTTGTCGTAACATTTCACGATAAGTCATTAATTTACCATCTAAAGAAACAAGTTTATTCAGATCAAATTCTTCGCCATCAGCTCGTTTTGTATTTAACCAATCAAAACCAAGTGACGTAGTCCAATAAGTTTTACCTAATTTCCAAGGTTCTATATTGTTAAGTTGGAAAGTATAAATATCAACACCGAATGGACGCCCATTAATATAACTACTTTTCTTTATTCTCCCTACAATCTCTCCTCGTTTCAATATGATACGATTTTTATTATCACGATGAATATAACCAAGTTTGAGTGCCAAATTACCCATATTCTGATCAAAACTTAAGCTTAATTCATCTGCATAAGGGCTTTTTAGGGATGAAAAGTTCTGATGCTGACGTGTTGAATCATTATTGAGCTTTAAAATACCATTCGCTAATTTTAACGAAGCAAAAGAACGACCGTAATAACGATTTAAACCCAATGTAAATCCTGTATCATCCCAAGGACGGTAACGTGCAACAAAGCGCGGGGCGATATTATTATTTTTTAAATAATCATCACGTTCAATACGAATGCCCGGTCGAAATTCAAATTTACGCCATTTAATTAAATCTTCAGCATAAATAGCGATATTTTGATAGGTGGTTTTTACACGACCTTTTGATGTTGTACTTTCTGGTAAAGGTGAACGATCTATAGTCCCATCATTTTTCAAAGTAGATAATATTATTTTTGAATGAACATCTTGTGGACGATAGAATTGATATTTAGTTGCCTGATAAATTCCACCAATAGAAATAGAATGCTCGGTAGAAGCTAAATAAAAAGGATCCATTATATATTCAGTTGAAAAATGTAAATTATCTTGGGTTAAACGGCTATTACCATATCCGCCTTTTTCGAAATTATAAAGTGGATTATAATTTTCATCTGACACTGATGTTGTTTCAACACTATTCGAGGATGATTTACGCTTATCTTTAAAACGATCGTATGCTAAAGTATTTGTCCAAACGCCAGAGTCAAATGAATGCACCCAAGCTAGTGTTGTCCCCAATGCTTGATGATAATCGCTTACATTGTTACCTATATTTTCCTTGAAATATTTCAATTCTTTATAATTTGAATAACGTAAACTGAGTTCAATACGTTCTTTTTCTTGCGGTGTCCAATTGAAATTTAATAAAAGATTATCGGAAAGTCGTTGATGATTTTGTTTGTCTAGTTGCGCTTTGTTATTGGCATTTTTATCAAAGCCAATTAAACGATTTTGTTCAATAGATGATGTTCTGCGACTATAGCCAAAAACCATTCCTAAATTATCATTTAGTCTTTTTTCAGCCAAAATATTGAATGTTTGTTTATTGTATTTAGGTTGTAACTCTGCCGTACCAGAATCATCGGGTCTTACTTGTTTAAGTATTTTTTGTACTGAGTCTCCAGCTTCCATTTTTGCCCAAGAGGAATTTGTCGTGCGATATTTAAGTTTTATGCTATCAGTGCCACTATATTGTTTCGTTTTAGCGATAACAGCACCACCCATAAAGCCACCTAAGCTCGCAGAAATATTACTATCTTGTACTTCCACTTTAGAAAGCATAGTCGCATCAAAAAAATAAGCTTGAGTGTGACTAATTCCTGGAACAACTTGCATAGCACCGTCAAAAATACTGTTATCAATAGCAAGATCATTATTTATATTGACATTATCAACAAAGTAGGCGGTTTGATTTGGATCGGCACCGTTAATTGAAATATTTTCAGGCTTGATTTCTCCACGTTGAAAACCATTTTGGTCACTATTTTCATAACGAATATGGGGATTAGAACGAAGGTAATCAGTGATATTACCATTTGATGTAGGCGTTTTACTTATCTCGTCAGAAGAGAGCGTTTTAACGGAAGAAAGCGATTTATTATTGTCGCCATAAACAACAATTTCGGGCAATATATTTTTGTTGGTTGTTGGTTGTTGGTTGTTGGTTGTTTCAACAGTTTGCCCCATAATAAATGGACTGACAAATGTTGAGCAGAATAACAACATTAATGGCTTTTTTTGATACATAGTATAGTTCCCTAAAATAAAAGATAGAAATAAGAATGATTATCATTATATTTTTAAAATTTATGAATACAAGGGGAATTCGACTTAAAATAGGTATCAAAGAAATAAAGGAAGAAATTATTCTACCCCAACCATTACAGAGGTTGCTTTGATGATCGCGTATGCTTCTTTACCAACTTCTAAGTTTAATTCTTTAACTGCTGCTAAAGATACAGTAGAAGAAAGCACGTTACCGCCACCGATATCAATGTGAACGATTGCATTTACTGAACCGTTTTCGATTGAAACAACTTTACCTTTTAATTGGTTTCTTGCACTAATTTTCATAACATTTCTTTGTTAGTTAGGGTTTAAAAGAGCTTGTATTTTATTCCTTATCTTAAAAAAGACAAGTCATAAGTAAAAACACAAGTGTTTAAAAACTTTTGGAAAATTGACCGCACTTTTATAGGCATTTTGCAGGTTTCGGCAAGCCTGCTAATTTTGTGGCTTGTTTTGCTGGGCCTTCAGGAAATAAGCGTTGTAAATAGCGGCTATTACCTTTATCCGCACCAAGCTTTTCCGCCATGGCTTTTACCAACATACGGATGGCTGGGGAAGTGTTATATTCTTGATAAAAGTCTCGCACAAAATAAATCACTTCCCAATGGGCATCAGTTAATTCAATATTTTCTAACTGTGCAATAGCTTGAGCGACATCTTCGTTCCATTGTTGGCTATGGAGCAAATAACCGTCTTTGTCAGTTTCAACTTCAACTTCAATTCCATTGATATTCAACATATTAATTCACTTCTTTAAAGTTAATCATTTCGTTGTTTGAAAAATCAGTTTGATCTTCGTCCTCAAATTGCATTGGCGTGATTTGTTCTTCATCAAATGCGGTATCGCCTTCAATCCCATTAATCATTTGTCCGTGTTTGATTCCTTTGAAATCAAATAATTTTGGATCACTCATATGTGACAATGTAATGTTTTGCATTGCGCTGAACATAGTTTCTAAGCGTCCAGGATATTGGCGATCCCAAGTATTGAGCATTTCTTTTACAACTTGGCGTTGAAGATTTGGTTGTGAGCCACATAGATTACAAGGAATAATCGGAAATTCTTTCGCGATGGCATATTTCTCAATATCTTTTTCTTTGCAGTAAGTAAGCGGACGAATCACAATTTGTTTACCATCATCAGAAATTAATTTAGGTGGCATTGATTTCATTTTGCCGCCATAAAACATATTTAAAAATAGCGTCGCTAACATATCGTCTCGGTGGTGCCCTAAAGCGATTTTGGTTGCACCAAGTTCTGTGGCAGTACGATATAAAATCCCACGGCGTAGGCGAGAGCAGAGTGAACAAGTGGTTTTTCCTTCTGGAATTTTTTCTTTCACAATGCCGTAAGTATTTTCTTGTACGATTTTGTAATCTACGCCAATGCTTTCTAAATATTCAGGTAATACGTGTTCTGGAAAACCTGGTTGCTTTTGATCTAGGTTCACCGCAACAATATCAAATTTAATTGGTGCACTTTGCTGTAAATTCAACAAAATATCGAGAAGCGTATAACTGTCTTTGCCTCCAGATAAACACACCATGACTTTATCGCCATCTTCAATCATACCAAAATCTGCAATGGCGTTGCCTACATTACGGCGAAGACGTTTTTGTAATTTATTGAAATTATAGGTTTGTTTTTTTTCTTGCTGGGCTAACTGGGTTAATTCGCTCATTCTGTTATCTTTAGTTATTCATGAAAGGCGCACATTATACGTGAAAAATAGGAAAAGTGCGGTCAATTCAAAAGAAGATTTTTAAGATCCGTAAAAAATCCTGTATAATCTTTCCAATTTTTTGTTCAATTTTAACGCTTTGCAATTCAATGATTGAAACATCCCAAACTATTCCTGAACTCGTCTCTTGGGCAAAAGATCGCGAGTTTTCTTTGAATTTACCTACCGAACGCTTGGTTTTCCTGCTAGCGATTGCAATTTATAACAACGAACGTTTAGACGGCGAAATGTTAGAAACCGATCTTGTGGATATTTTCCGCCACACGATGAATGCTTTTGAGCAATCCACCGATGCCATTGCAACACGAGCGAATAATGCAATTAATGAATTAGTGAAACAACGTTTGTTAAACCGTTTTAGTAGCGAATTTACTGAAGGCTTGGCGATTTATCGTTTAACACCATTAGGTGTTGGCGTGTCTGATTATTACATTCGTCAGCGTGAATTTTCTGCATTGCGTCTTTCAGTGCAACTTTCCATTGTGGCAGATGAAATTCAACGCGCTTCTGATTCTGCGGAAGAAGGCGTGGAGAATAATGAAAGTGAACATTATTGGCGTCGTAATGTGTTTGCGCCATTAAAATATTCCGTTGCAGAGATTTTTGATAGCATCGATCTTTCACAACGTATCATGGATGAAAATCAGCAAAGTATTAAAAATGAAATTGCAGAGCTTCTTACTAAAGATTGGCAAGCGGCAATTTCTAGCTGTGAACGTTTATTAGATGAAACATCAGGGAATTTACGCGAATTGCAAGATACGCTAAATGCGGCTGGGGATAAACTTCAAGCGCAATTATTGCGTATTCAAGATTGTGTGATTGGGCGTGATGATTTGTATTTTATCGATCAATTAATTACCGATTTACAATCTAAACTTGACCGAATTATTAGCTGGGGACAACAAGCCATCGATTTATGGATTGGTTATGACCGCCATGTGCATAAATTTATCCGAACCGCCATTGATATGGATAAAAATCGCGTGTTCTCACAACGTTTACGTAATTCTATTCATCATTATTTTGAGCATCCTTGGTTCTTATGGACCGCGCAAGCTGAGCGTTTAGTCGATCTGCGTGATGAAGAAATGGTGTTGCGTGAAGATGATGCTTTAGGTGAATTGCCAGAAGAATTGCAATACGAATCCCTTTCAGATTTACATGATCAAATTGTAGAGCATATGCAAGGCTTACTGATTGCTTATCGTGAAAATAACCGTCCGATTGATTTGAGTTTAGTGTTAAAAGAACAACTGGAAAATTACCCACTTTCTCGTCATTTTGATGTGGCTCGAATCATTGTTGATCAAGCAGTACGCCTTGGTATGGCGAATGATGATTTATCGGGTATTTATCCAGCTTGGCAAGCAATTAATAAACGTGGCGCAGAAGTGCAAGCACATGTGATTGATAAGTATTGATTTTAAGATAATTTAAAAGCTAATTTCGACGGAATTACTTCTGTTAAATATGCCCAAACCCTTTTTAGCAAAGAGGGACTAGGGGAGATTTGGCAATAATGATTAACAAAGAAAGTAACTGAATAAAGTTTTAATAGAGAAATAACCTATGACAGACAACCTTCAAGATGTAATTTCCCCAAAACTCGCTGTGGCGATTGCAAATCCAATATTTCCAGCGGTGGATAGCCTGTTACGTTCCGGTCGCCATATCAGCACGGAGCATTTAGATAATCACGCCTTTTTAATGGATTTCCAAAATGAATTAGATGGATTTTATCGCCGCTATAACGTGGAACTCATTCGTGCTCCAGAAGGCTTTTTCTATCTTCGTCCGAAAGCAACGACATTAATTGCGCGTTCAGTACTTTCTGAGCTGGAAATGCTTGTTGGTAAAGTGCTTTGTTATCTTTATTTAAGCCCAGAACGTTTAGCTCAACAGGGCATTTTCAGTACGCAAGAAGTATATGATGAATTATTAAATCTTGCTGATGAAGGAAAATTATTAAAAGCAGTTAATCAGCGTTCAAGTGGTTCTGACTTAGATAAACAAAAATTGGCAGAAAAAGTGCGAGCAGCAATCGGACGTTTACGTCGTTTAGGTATGATTCAAACTGTTGGCGAACAGAATAGTGGGAAATTTACGATTTCTGAATCTGTATTTCGTTTTGGGGCGGAAGTGCGTAGCGGAGATGATCCATTAGAGGCGCAAGCTCGACTCATTCGTGATGGGGAAGCGGCAACACCTGAATCCTTAGCGTTGGAAAAACAAGCACAATTAATGGAAAACGATGTAGAAAGTGCGGATGAAATTGACGAAGAATTTGACGGAGAACAAGAATAATGTCTGATGTTTTTGAATTAGAAAATGAAATCGAATTAGAGAGCGATGAAGTCATTATGGAAAATGAAAACGTCGAAGAAATCGTTGAAGAACCTATGCCTTTTAGCATGACGGCAAACAATGGTGTAGAGCGTGGTAAATTCCGTTCTTTAACCTTAATTAACTGGAATGGTTTTTTTGCCCGTACTTTCGATTTAGACGAATTAGTTACCACACTTTCTGGTGGTAACGGCGCAGGTAAATCAACCACAATGGCTGGATTTGTGACCGCATTAATTCCAGATTTAACCCTTTTACATTTCCGTAATACAACAGAGGCTGGCTCCACAGGCGGTTCTCGCGATAAAGGTTTACATGGTAAATTGCGTCCAGGTGTTTGTTACGCGGTATTAGATACCATTAACTCACGTCATCAACGTATTCTTGTCGGTGTGCGTCTGCAGCAAATTGCGGGTCGTGATAAAAAGGTTGATTTAAAAACGTTTTCAATTCAAGGTGTAGAATTATCTCAAAATCCGACCGCACTTTTCACAGAAACCGTGGGCGAACGTCAAGCTCGCGTCCTTAATTTAAACGAACTCAAAGATAAAATTGAAAATATCGGTGCACAATTTAAACAATATCATTCCATCACCGATTATCACGGCATGATGTTCGATTTAGGTATTATTCCGAAACGTTTACGTTCAGCATCAGACCGAAGCAAATTCTATAAACTTATCGAAGCATCTTTATACGGCGGTATTTCCAGTGCAATCACACGCTCTTTACGTGACTATTTATTGCCAGAAAATTTAGGTGTGCGCAAAGCTTTCCAAGATATGGAAAGTGCATTGCGTGAGAACCGTATGACTTTAGAGGCGATTAAGGTCACGCAATCAGATCGCAATTTATTTAAACATTTAATTACTGAAACCACTAATTATGTTGCTTCGGATTATATGCGTAATGCGAATGAACGCCGTGGCAATATTGAGGCTGCATTAGAATCTCGTCGCGAGTGGTATAAAGCAAAAGCAGAGCAGAATTTATCTCAACATCGTTTAGTTGATTTAAGTCGAGAAGCGGCTGAATTGGCAGAAAATGAACGTACTTTAGAAGTTGATCACCAAAGTGCGGTTGATTATCTTAACTTAGTGTTAAACGCTTTGCGTCACCAAGAAAAAATCACGCGCTATCAAGAAGATATTGCAGAACTCACCGAGCGTTTAGAAGAACAAAAAATAGTGGTTGAAGATGCGAATGATGCGTTAGAAGAAAGCCAAGCCCAATTTGAGCAAACTGAAATTGAAATTGACGCTGTACGAGCCCAATTAGCAGATTATCAACAAGCATTAGATGCCCAACAAACTCGCGCGCTTCAATATCAACAAGCCATTGCTGCTCTTGAAAAAGCGAAAACATTATGCGGTTTAGCGGATTTAAGTGTTAAAAATGTAGAAGATTATCACACAGAATTTGAAGCCCATGCAGAAAGTTTAACGGAAACCATACTTGAGCTTGAGCACAAAATGTCTATTTCTGAAGCAGCGAAATCTCAGTTTGATAAAGCGTATCAATTGGTATGCAAAATTGCGGGGGAAATGCCTCGTTCTGCGGCGTGGGAAAGTGCGAAAGAATTATTACGTGAATATCCAAGCCAAAAATTGCAGGCACAACAAACGCCACAACTTCGCACAAAATTACATGAACTTGAGCAACGTTATGCACAACAACAAAGTGCGGTCAAATTACTTAATGATTTTAATCAACGTGCTAATTTAAGTTTACAAACGGCAGAAGAATTAGAGGATTATCACGCCGAGCAAGAAGCGTTAATTGAAGATATTTCAGCAAGACTTTCAGAACAAGTGGAAAACCGTTCTACGCTTCGTCAAAAACGTGAAAATTTAACCGCACTTTATGATGAAAATGCGCGTAAAGCACCGGCATGGCTGACAGCTCAAGCTGCATTAGAACGTTTAGAGCAGCAAAGTGGCGAGACGTTTGAATATAGCCAAGATGTGATGAATTTTATGCAATCACAACTTGTGAAAGAACGTGAACTCACGATGCAGCGTGATCAACTTGAACAAAAACGTTTGCAATTAGATGAACAAATTTCTCGTTTAAGTCAGCCAGATGGTTCAGAAGATCCACGTTTAAATATGCTGACAGAACGTTTTGGTGGGGTGTTGCTTTCAGAGCTTTACGATGATGTAACCATTGAAGATGCGCCTTATTTTTCCGCACTTTACGGGCCTGCACGTCATGCTATTGTTGTGCGTGATCTCAATGCTGTGCGTGAACAACTTGCGCAATTAGAAGATTGTCCTGATGATTTGTATTTAATTGAAGGCGATCCTACCGCATTTGACGACAGCGTATTATCTGCACAAGAACTTGAGCTGGGTGTTGTAGTGCAAGTTTCAGATCGTGAATTACGCTATTCAAGATTCCCTGAAATCCCATTATTCGGGCGTGCAGCACGTGAAAAACGTTTAGAAGAATTACAAATTGAACGTGATGAAGTGGCAGAACAACATGCACAAATTGCATTTGATGTACAAAAATGCCAACGTTTACACGAACATTTCAGCCAATTTGTTGGGTTGCATCTGTCACTTGCGTTCCAGCCAAATCCAGAAGCGTTAATGTCTGAAATTAATCGCGAACGCAATGAAATTGATCGTGAATTAAATCAATTCAATAACGGCGAACAACAATTACGCATTCAATTAGATAATGCAAAAGAAAAACTACAGTTACTCAACAAGTTAATTCCACAGCTCAATGTATTGACTGATGAAGATTTAATTGATCGTATTGAAGAATGTCGTGAGCAATTAGATATTGCAGAGCAAGATGAATATTTTATTCGTCAGCATGGCGTAACGTTGTCACAATTAGAGCCTATTGCCAATAGTTTACAAAGTGATCCAGAAAATTACGAAGGCTTAAAAAATGAATTAACTCAAGCGATTGAGCGTCAAAAACAAGTTCAACAACGTGCATTTGCGTTAGCTGATGTTGTACAACGTAAACCGCATTTTGGTTATGAAGATACAGGGCAGGCTGAAACTTCTGAACTTAACGAAAAACTTCGCCAACGTTTAGAACAAATGCAGGCTCAGCGAGATATGCAACGTGAGCAAGTTCGCCAAAAACAAAGCCAATTTGCTGAATATAACCGCATATTAATTCAGTTACAAAGTTCTTACGATAGTAAATATCAGCTTTTAAATGAATTGATTGGTGAGATTAGCGATCTTGGCGTGAGAGCTGATGATGGTGCTGAAGAACGCGCGCGTATCCGTCGTGATGAATTACATCAACAACTTTCAACGAGCCGTCAGCGTCGGTCTTATGTAGAAAAACAACTCACATTAATTGAAAGCGAAGCTGACAACTTAAATCGTCTAATCCGCAAAACTGAACGTGATTATAAAACTCAACGTGAATTAGTGGTGGCAGCGAAAGTGAGTTGGTGTGTAGTTTTACGTCTATCACGTAATTCTGATATGGAAAAACGCCTCAATCGCCGAGAGCTTGCTTATTTATCTGCAGATGAATTACGTTCAATGTCGGATAAAGCATTAGGTGCGTTGCGTACAGCGGTGGCAGATAATGAATATCTACGTGATAGTCTAAGAATGTCTGAAGATAGTCGTAAACTTGAAAATAAAGTTCGGTTCTTTATTGCGGTGTATCAGCATCTACGTGAACGTATTCGTCAAGACATCATTAAAACCGATGATCCAATTGATGCCATTGAACAAATGGAAATTGAGCTTTCTCGTTTAACGGCTGAATTAACTGGCCGTGAGAAAAAATTGGCTATCAGTTCTGAAAGTGTTGCAAATATTATGCGTAAAACGATTCAGCGTGAACAAAATCGTATTCGTATGCTTAACCAAGGTTTACAAAACATTGCGTTCGGTCAGGTGAAATCTGTTCGTTTGGTAGTGAATATTCGTGATACCCATGCCATGTTGTTGGACGCACTTTCTGGTCAGCAAGATGAATATCAAGATTTATTCAACGATAACCGCATCACTTTCTCTGAAGCTATGGCGAAGCTCTATCAACGCATTAATCCACATATTGATATGGGACAACGCACAGCACAAACAATCGGCGAAGAATTGTTAGATTACCGTAATTATCTTGAGCTTGAAGTGGAAGTATTCCGTGGCGCTGATGGTTGGTTACGCGCTGAAAGTGGCGCACTTTCGACTGGTGAAGCTATCGGTACAGGTATGTCAATTCTCTTAATGGTTGTTCAAAGCTGGGAAGAAGAAAGCCGTCGAATTCGTGGTAAAGATATTGTGCCTTGTCGCTTGTTGTTCTTAGATGAAGCAGCGCGTTTAGACGGTAAATCTATTTCTACCTTATTTGAGCTTTGCGAACGTTTAGATATGCAGTTACTTATTGCTGCGCCAGAAAACATTAGCCCAGAAAAAGGTACAACCTATAAACTCGTGCGTAAAATCGCAGGCAACCAAGAGCATGTACACGTTGTTGGTTTACGTGGATTCGGTGTGACAGAATAAGAATATAAAAAATAGAGAAGTGCGATTGAAAACTTCGGTGTTTTTGACCGCACTTAAGCCTTTAAGGAAGGAATAATGAAAATCTTTACGTCAAAAAAAGGACAATTATCACAGCTGAAGCAGCAAAAATTTAAGCTGGAAAAGGATATTCAGCGTTTATTTGAAGAAAATCTTACCTTATTAAGTGGCTATATTTTTATTCGCTCAGAATTTTCTATTAAAAATTCGCGTATTGATACCTTAGCTTTTGATCCTGAAACTCAAGCCTTTGTCATTATTGAATATAAAAGACAACAAAATTCTAGTGTGGTTGATCAAGGGATTTCTTATCTTAATTTGATGCTTGAATATAAAGCTGATTTTATTGTGGAATATAATGAAAAGCAAAAAGCCCCACTTAAAAGAAATGATGTGGATGGTCACAATCTAAGGTGATTTTTGTTTCACCTACTTTTAATGATTTCCAAATTCAAGCCACAAATTTTAAAGATTTACCTATTGAATTATGGGAAGTTAATCGCTTTGATAATGATATTATTACGCTCAATATTATTAATAAATCAAAATCAGCACCGAATATTAAAGCTGTTTCTATTGAAAAAAATGAAGAATTTTCTACATTAAAAGAAATAAAAGTTTATCAAGAATCTGATCACTTAAGTGATAAATCAGATTTTATTCAAGAACTATACGAAGATTTTAAACAAGGCATTTTAAATTTAGATCCTAATATCGAAATTAATACTAGAAAACTTTACATTGCATTCAAAAAAGATCGAAATATTGCAGATATTCGTATCCAACAAAAGAATTTAAAAATTTGGATTAATCTTCCTTATGGAGAGTTAGATGATCCTAAAAATTTAGCAAAAAATGTATCTAATACAGGTCACTGGGGGAATGGGGATTATGAAATTACCATTGAAAGTACCCAATATCTTGAATACATTATGAGTTTAATTAAACAAGCTATTAAGGATTAATAAATGCACAATCTTATTCTTGCCATTCTTTGTAGCGTAGCGGTTTCAGTTTTACTAAAAATTGCCCGTAAAAAAAATATTATTATTGAACAAGCTATCGCATTCAACTACATCACAGCCATTACTTTTAGTTATTTCTTACTCAAACCTGATTTTAAAGGCTTAGAATTTACTGATTACATTGTACAAAGCGAAAACTCACCCATTTTTTTAGCACTAGGTTTATTGCTACCTAGCGTGTTTATTATTATGTCAAAAGCGGTGGAGTTTGCTGGAATTGTACGTTCTGATGCTGCACAACGTCTTTCGTTGTTTCTTCCTATTTTATCGGCATTTTTAATTTTTCATGAAACACTAAGTCAATCTAAAATCACTGGCGTTGTATTAGCCTTTATTGGTTTATTTTGTTTATTAACTAAGCCAAATCAAGGGCAAAGTGCGGTGAATTTTAAAGGTGTTTTAGGATTAATTGGCGTGTGGTTTGGGTATGGCATTATTGATATTTTATTCAAGCAAGTTGCGAAAAGCGGCGGTGCATTTCCTGCTACATTGTTTATTTCTTTTTCGCTTGCAGCTTGTGTTATGTTTATCTATTTATTCTTAAAACGAGCCCAATGGACATCATCAAGTGTAATTGGCGGCATCGTTTTAGGGGTATTGAATTTCTTTAATATTTTATTCTATATAAAAGCACATCAAAGTTTTGCTGGAAATCCAACGCTTGTTTTTGCGGGAATGAATATTGGCGTGATTTGCTTGGGTACGATAATTGGCGCATTAGTTTTTAAAGAAAAAATCAGTAAGCTAAATTGGATAGGTATTATTTTTAGTTTATCAGCTATTTTCTGCCTATATTATTTAGATAAACTTATTGCGTAAAAGAGAGTAGTCATGGCAAAAGATTTCAGCTTTTTTATTTACGATTATGAAAGTTTTGGTGTAAATCCCGCAACAGATCGTCCTGCGCAATTTGCGGGTATTCGTACAGACGCTGATTTTAATATTATTGGCGAACCAATAATGTTTTATTGTAAACAAACCAACGATTATTTACCGGCTCCTGAAGCGGTAATGGTAACAGGAATTACGCCACAAGAATGTAATGAAAAGGGGCTTTCAGAGCCTGAATTTGCCGCAAGAATCTTGACAGAATTCTCACAGCCCGATACTTGCGTAATGGGTTATAACAACATTCGTTACGATGATGAAATGACGCGTTATACGTTTTATCGTAATTTTATTGATCCTTATGAATACAGTTGGAAAAACGGGAATTCACGCTGGGATTTGTTAGATTTAGTACGAGCTTGTTATGCCTTGCGTCCAGAAGGGATTAATTGGGCTTATGACGATGATGGAATGCCAAGTTTCCGCTTAGAAAAACTCACTAAAGCAAATGGTATTGAGCATGAAAATGCTCATGATGCAATGGCTGATGTATATGCAACTATTGCTATGGCGAAATTAATTAAAGAAAAACAGCCTAAATTATTCCAATATTTCTTTGAAAATCGCGGTAAAAAAGAAATCGAAAAATTGGTTGATACAGGCGCAATGACACCTTTAGTGCATGTTTCTGGGATGTTAGGGAATTATCGTGGAAATTGCACTTGGGTTGCCCCTTTAGCTTGGCATCCGACAAATCAAAATGCACTTATTGTTTGTGATTTAACTGGCGATATCGATAATTTATTAGCCAAAAGTGCGGATGAATTACGGGCAGATTTATATACCAAAAAATTGGAATTAGAAGAAAGGGGAGTTTCATCCATCCCATTAAAGCTTGTGCATATCAATAAATGTCCTATTTTAGCGCCAGCCAAAACCTTGTTGCCAGAAACAGCAAATCGCTTGGGTATTGATCGTCAATTATGCTTGGATAATCTTGCAAAATTACGAGCATCTTTTGATATTCGTGAAAAAGTGACGGATATTTTTAATGAAGAACGTCAATTTGAATCAAATGATAATGTGGAAACTGAGCTATACAATGGCTTTTTCAGCAATGCTGATAAAAATAATATGTCTATTTTACGTAGTTTACCTGCGGAAAAATTAGCTGAACATGGTTTAGCTTTTGAAGATAAACGTATCCCTGAATTATTGTTCCATTATCGAGCTCGCCATTTTTATAAAACCCTTACACGCGCTGAACAAATTAAATGGCAGAAATATAGACAGAATAAACTTGAAAAAAGTGCGGTAAATTTTGAATCAAGTTTACAACGTTTAGCAGAGGAACATTCAGATAACCATGAAAAACTATCTTTACTGCAACAAGTATATGAATATGGTATAAAACTACTAGGCTAGTCAATACGTTGTCACATTTTGTCAAAAAGCACGTTTTAAGAAAAACGTGCTTTTTTTGTTGTTTTTTCTGGGAATAATTATCCAAGAAATTCTCCAGATTTTACGTAGCGCAATCACATAAATTTAGCTTATTCTACCTTTACATTGCCTTTACATTTTCATTCTTCCATTCAATAACTCTATAAAACAACACGTTACAACGTGTTATATAGCCTTATTTTGTCTTGTTTTGCTAGTATCCGTGACTTGTGCATAACTCTGTGATTTATTTAATCCGTAGTTTTTGCTAACCAGATAACTAATTTCGCATAATGTATATTATGTTAAATTATAAAAATGCAAAGTAACTTTAATTATAGGTTATGAAGAGATTATTTCTCCTCTCTTAATTAGTTATACTTAATCAAATCATCACAGATAAGATGAACGAGTAAATTAATTTAGAGCCATACTATGACGTTTATTTACATTCATGGGTGTGAAAGTGCTGCAGCATTTAAAGATTTATGCTTGATTGATAAAGATTTATGTTTGATTGATAAAGATTTAGGTGATTTAGCCACTGCTACATAATGTAAATAATATAAGTTTCCTGTTTAGAACTTTTAACTTATTAAATAAAATACGTTTTCCATCAAGCAATCAAGCTCCATAGTAAAAGTTTAGATGGGTGAAAAACTACCAAGCTGTGTTTTTTATGTATCTAAGTTCTCCACTAGCCCACCATTTTCGATTTTCTGATGTGTTATTTACTACCGTGTCAGCTAATACTTGCAACGTGTTATCATTGAATTTCTTTATTCTTTTTTTGATATGACAAAGCGTTTAGGTATGATAAACGAAAAACTACTACCCTTCGTTTCAGTACTTTCAATATTTAAATGAGAATGATATTGTAATAAAGTATGCTTCACAATAGCTAGTCCTAAACCACTTCCACCAGTTAAATGGCTACGAGATTCATCAACTCTATAAAAACGTTCTGTTAAATGTGGAATATGCTGTGGTGATATGCCAACACCATTATCTATCACGTTAAATTTAATACCCTGTTCACAAGTTTCCCATTTAATTTGAATATGACACTGTTTACCAGAATGCTTAATAGCATTATAAATTAAATTTGAAACGGCACTTCTTAGTTGAAATTCATTTCCAAAAATAATGATATTAGGTTGAATAATAAATTCAATGTGATGATTATAAGTATTTAATATATCTGTATCTTTTCTTAAAGAATTTATCATGGCTGACATATCAAATGTACGAAAATCCTTATCTGAAGTTGTTTCTATTTTTGCTAAAAAATTAAATTGTTGTAATAGATGTTCCATTCGTTGGCTTTGCTCTTGCATTGCAAAAATAGCCTTTTTTTGTAGAGGGTTCTGAGTATTATTATCTGCAAGAATTTCTAAGTAACCTTGTAATACGGTTAATGGAGTACGTAGCTCGTGATTAATGTTACTCAAGAATTTTTGGCGTGAATTAAGTAAATGAATCATATCTGTAATATCTCGAGCGACAACTAAAATCATATGAGAATTATAAGCGTGCGACTGCACCTCAATATAACGTTGATTATAAGTTAATAGTACTAACGGTCGTCTTTTTTTTGACTGAAAAAAATAATGTTTAAATTGTTCATAAAAAATAACATCAAAAATATTTTTCTGGACTTTTTTATTCCAACAAAAATCAAACATCTGTTGCGCAATTGAATTACACCAAGAAATATTACCATTATGCTGACAGATAATAATTGCATCTGGTAAATACTTAATATTTTTATTTATTTGAGATAACAAACGTAAACTTGCACATTTTTCTTTGTAAATTCGATGACGATGGTAGGCTTCAGTTTGAGAGAATGTTCCTAATTGTAATAAAGAGAATTTATTATCTTGCTTTAAATTGAGATATTTGAGTAAACGATATTCATTAATATGATGCCAAGCTAAAATTAATAAAAGTATTATTGCAAACCAAAGAATAAAATCAGAAGTAAATAAGGAAATAATGATTGCCAAATTTATTTCAACAATAAAATTCAATATTTTTTTCATTGTTTATCTCGTAAATAACTAGAAAATCGATAACCAGATCCTCGAACTGTTTGGATGTAATGTTCACATTGAAAAGGGGCTAAATTGCGGCGTAAACGGCGAATATAGCTATCAACAGTGCGATATTCAACTTCTAGATCATTATGCCAAATACGATTTAACAATTGTTCTCTAGAATAAACTTTTTCAGGGTGCTTCATAAAAAAATGTAACAATTTAAATTCTGTACTACTTAAATTAATTTCCTGCTGTTGGAAAAACACTCTCTGAGCATTTTCATCAATGGAAAGTTCATCGATTTGTATAAATTGACTTTGTTGTTCATAAATTCTCCTCCATACTGCCTCAATGCGAGCTAATAAAATTTGAGGTGAAAAGGGTTTAGTGATGTAGTCATCAGCCCCTGCATTTAAACAGGCAATACAATCTTCTTCTGTACTTTTAGCTGTGAGCATAATAATGGGAATCGCAGCATAGCTTTCTTGCTTTTTAATATACTGTATAAATTGTATACCTGAACGACCAGGTAGCATCCAATCCAATAATATTAGTTTAGGATTTTCTTTTATCTTGTTTATCGCTGTTTTGAAATCGCTCGCTTCAATCACATCATAGTATTTTTGAGATAAAAACAGTGCGATCATTTCACGGATTGCACATTCATCTTCAACTATCAGAATTTTTCTTGTCATAATACTCCTTCATTTGATTTATGGCATAAAAGTGAAGTGAGAAATAATACATTCTCACCAAACTTTTACTTTTTAACTACCCCATTTTACCGCGAATATAATCTTCTGTACGTTGTATCTTAGGTCTATCAAAAATTTGTTGTGTTTGACCAAATTCAACTAATTCACCCAAATACATAAATGCCGTATAGTCGGAGCAACGTGTAGCTTGTTGCATATTATGAGTTACCATAACCACAGTATAATCTTGTTTTAACTCCGTAATGAGTTCTTCAATTTTCATAGTCGAAATAGGATCTAATGCCGAACAAGGTTCATCGAGCAACAACACACTAGGTTTAATAGCAATTCCTCGAGCAATGCACAAGCGTTGCTGTTGTCCGCCAGATAAACTATCTCCGCTTTTATGTAATTTATCTTTCACTTCATTCCAAAGAGCGGCCTTAGTCAATGCCCATTCTACTCGTTCATTCATCTTTTCTTTTGATAATTTTTCAAACAAACGAACACCGAATGCAATATTATCATAAATCGACATTGGAAATGGCGTTGGTTTTTGGAAAACCATACCAACCTTAGCACGAATCAGAGAAATATCCATCTTTGTTGTGAGTAAATTTTCACCGTCTAAATTAATTTCACCAGTAGCTTTTTGATTTGGATATAGCTCAAACATCCGATTAAAACTCCGCAATAAAGTAGATTTACCGCAACCTGAAGGACCAATAAAGGCGGTCACTTTATTCTTAGCGATACGTAAATTAATGTTTTTTAATGCATGAAAATCCTCATAGTAGAAATTTAGATTTTGCACAGCTATTTTGGTTTCTTGTAGACTAATCATATTGCCTCATTATTTTTTATGTTGAAAGAAGAGTCGAGTGAAAATGTTTAAGCAAAGCACAAATAATGTTACTAGAGCTGCACCTGCCCAAGCTAGATTATTCCAATCTGTAAAAGGACTTGCTGCATATTGATAAATAACTACAGGTAAATTTGCGATAGGTTCATTCATATTCCAAGATAGAAATTGATTAGACAGTGCGGTAAATAATAGCGGTGCAGTTTCTCCTGAAATTCGGGCAACTGCCAATAGCACGCCAGTTAAAATCCCTGATTTAGCTGCTCGATAACAAATCATCATAATAACTTGCCATTGAGAGCAACCAAGAGCTGCCGCTGCTTCACGTAAATTATTTGGTACAAGTAATAACATATTGTCCGTAGTGCGTACCACGATAGGAATAAGCAATAAAGCTAATGCGAATGCTCCAGCCCACCCTGAAAAATGCTCGATTTTTGATACATATAAGCTGTAAACAAACAAACCAATAATAATAGAAGGGGCAGAAAGAAGAATATCATTAAGAAAACGGGTAATTTGTGCGAAACGGCTATAACGACCATATTCTGCTAAATACGTCCCTGCCAATACCCCCATAGGAGTGCCTATCAATGTACCCGCACCGACAATAAAAAACGAACCAATCAGTGCATTTAACAATCCCCCTTTTTCATTAGGGGCAGGGGTAGATTGTGTGAATAAATCAATTGATAAAGCTGGAATGCCTTTGGTAATTAGAGTGAATAATATCCAACACAACCAAAATAAGCCGATAATTACTGAAATATAGGAAAGCCCTAACATTAATTTATTGTGTGTTTTACGCCAATAAAAACGCAAGTTTTGATTAGTTTTCATCTTATTTCCCTTTTGTTTGTTGCATTTTTGTAATCATTAATCTTGATAAAATCAATACCATAGTTGTGATAACAAAGAGGAGTAGTCCTAATTCCATCAATGCAGATTTTTGTAATCCACCTGCTTCATTAAATTCGTTAGCAATAGCAGATGCGATTGAGGTAGAAGGTGAAAATAAGGAATTAGGCAATTGAAACGTATTACCTATAATAAAAGTGATAGCCATTGTTTCGCCCAATGCTCTTCCCAATCCTAGCATCACACTCCCAACAAGCCCTATTCTAGTGTGTGGTACAATCACTTGTCGAACCACTTCCCAAGTGGTTGCACCTAATCCATAAGCACCTTCTTTTAACATTGGTGGTACTACACTAAAGACATCTCGCATTACGGATGCAATAAAAGGAATGATCATTATGGCAAGCACTAATCCTGCCGTAAATAAACCAACACCAAAAGGTACGCCAGAAAAAAATAATTCTAATCCAGGTAAATTACCCAAATTGTCAATTAGTACAGGCTGAATATGTTCTTGAAATAATGGAACGAAAACAAACAACCCCCACATTCCGTAAATAATAGAAGGAATTGCAGCTAGCATTTCAATTGCAATGCTTATAGGACGTTTTAGCCAATTGGGAGCTAGCTCCGTTAAAAAGATTGCAATACCAAATGAAATGGGTACTGCGATAAATAATGCGATACTCGCCGTAATAAGCGTACCTAAAATAGGAATAATTGCCCCATATTGTTCTTGTACAGGGTCCCAATATGTTTCTAATAGAAAACTCCCACCAAAACGTTTAATACTCTCCCAACTTCCTATGACTAAAGAAATTAAAATAGCAGCAAGTAAAATAAACACAAGCAAAGCAAACAATGCCGTAGTCTGTTTGAATAATGATTCAATCCATGTTTGATTAAAATATTTCCGACTTTTTGTGAGCATAAGTATTTTCCAAAATTATTTAAGATAACCGCACTTTATTAATGTCAAGTGCCTGGTTTTGTATAAAGTGCGGTATAAAATAAAGAGATTTTATTGTTTTAGCTCTGTTTTCCATTGACTTTTAATGGTAGCTACCACATCAGCAGGAATTGGCACATAATCTAATTCAGTTGCCGCATCTTGCCCTCTTGAGAATGCCCAATCAAAAAAGGCTAATACATTTTTAGTTGTTTCAGGATTGTCAGAATATTTATTTAATAAAATAAAACTCGCTGCCGTAATTGGCCAAGATTTTTCCCCCGTTTCATTGGTTAATATAACACCCATTCCCGCCTTTTCGTGCCATTTTGCGTGACTTGCAGCTGCCATGAAACTTTCATTAGAAGGCTGTACAAATTGCCCTGCTTGATTTTGTAATGAAATCCAAGCAAGCTGATTTTGTTTGGCATAGGCATACTCTACATAACCAATGGAGTATTTCATTTGGCGAACATAAGAAGCAATTCCCTCATTCCCCTTTCCACCTTGACCTGTTAACCACTTCACTGATTTACCTTCACCAACTTGATTTTTCCAATCGTTCGAAATTTTAGATAGATAATTAGTGAAGCCAAATGTTGTTCCAGAGCCGTCTGAACGATGAATCACAATAATGTTTTTATTTGGTAAAGGAAGCGTTGGATTTAATGCAACTAAGGCAGGATCGTTCCATTTTTTAATCTTACCAAGGAAGATTTCTGCTAACAGCTTACCTGATAACTTTAATTTACCAGATTTAATTTCAGGCAAATTAACAACAGGCACTATACCACCGATAACCGCAGGGAATTGGACTAGTTGGTGTTGTTGTAATAATTCGGATTTCATTGGATCGTCAGAGGCACCAAAATCAACCGTTTTTGCAATAATTTGCTGTTGTCCGCCGCCCGAACCGATGGATTGATAATTAACTTTATTCCCAGTTTCTTTCTCATATAAAGATGCCCACTTCGCATAAATTGGATAAGGGAAAGACGCTCCAGCACCAGTGATGCTATTAGCTTGAGCAAAAGGTAACGTACCTAAGGTTAAAACGATAATAAGATTTTTTTTCATTTTATGCATAAACATAACAAATTCTCCTTGAGTGTTATTTAGATTGCGTAGCGAAGTGTAGAAAATAATTGTGACAGTTTGATGACAATATGAAAAATTTTAAATGGATAATCAAAAGAAAGTAGTTATAAGAAATTTCCACATCTGAAAAGTTACAAGCAATTCGGATGTAATAGAGTTTTTGGCGTTTACCGCAGCCATTATTTATCGTTAAAGAATTTGGTTTTATCACCTTTCAATGTCATTTTCTACACTCAGATTTGACACAGTGAAAACTCAGCAAAATGATTATACACAGCCGAAACTTAATGAATGATGCCTTTTACTTTGTGTCAATCTGCTGGATTTTTGCCTAAAGTTTCAGGATCGTATGTACAATAAGAAATAAATTTTGCAAACCAAAGCTAAATAGGACTTTGCGTGACAGATATGCAAATAGTTATTGGGCTTAGGCTGAAAATGGGTATGAACTCTTTCATGCTTACTCGATAATCTAAATTTTCATCCAAATCTAAGGAGGAAAATAAAGGCATATCTAATACTAATTTAAAATTTGTTAGTTTCATTGTGACAACGTCATATTTAATTTATATATCATTATGTAAATGATAATAATTGTTTTTTATTTTTCTTTTTAAAATTAATGAGTTATATAAAATTTTTTTGATAAAAAACTTGCAATTATCATTTGTGAATTTAAAATGATTGCCGCAAATTACGCTTTATTGCATTTTATCAATCAAAATGGAAAGGAATTAGTTATGCTTAATCAAATAATCATAAACAAGCTGAACGACCAAATTAATTTAGAGTTCTACTCTTCTAATGTTTACTTACAAATGAGTGCATGGTGTTCAAAACACGGTTATGAAGGTGCTGCTGCCTTCTTACTTCGTCATGCTGATGAAGAATTAGAACATATGCAAAAACTGTTTAATTACGTAAGTGAAACTAGCGGTATGCCTCTTTTAGGAAAAATTGATGCACCTAAACATGATTATTCTTCATTAAGAGAAGTTTTTGAAATAACTTTAGAACATGAAAAATTAGTCACTTCAAAAATCAATGAATTAGTTGAAGTTACTTTTGAAAGCAAAGACTACTCTGCTTTTAACTTTTTGCAGTGGTATGTAGCAGAACAGCATGAAGAAGAAAAATTATTTAGTGGAATTATTGATAGATTTAATCTTGTTGGCGAAGATGGCAAAGGATTATTCTTTATTGATCGTGAACTCGCAACTTTGGAATAGATAGGAGAAAATAATATGTTATCAGAAAATGTAGTAAAACTATTAAACGATCAAATGAATTTAGAGTTTTATTCTTCTAATTTATATTTACAAATGAGTGCTTGGTGCGATCAGCAAGGCTTTGAAGGCACGGCAAAATTCTTATCAGTTCATGCAGCTGAAGAAATGCAACATATGCGTAAATTATTTACTTATTTAAATGAAACTGGCTCACGTGCTGTAATTTCTGCAATTGAAGCACCTGCACATGAATATAAATCATTAAAAGAAGTAATTGAAACTACCTATGAGCATGAAAAATTAATTACCAGTAAAATCAATGAATTAGTAGGTAAAACCTTTGAAGAAAAAGACTACTCTGCATTTAATTTCTTACAATGGTATGTGGAAGAACAACATGAAGAAGAAAAATTATTTAGTAGTATTTTAGATAAATTAAATCTTCTTGGAGAAGATGGCAAAAGCTTGTTCTTAATCGATAAGGATTTAGGTAATCTCGCTACCAAAGCCTAATTATAGATGATCAAATCTGGCAGAGCTTTTATTTAAAATAATGTGTCTGCCAGATTATTTTAATTCCAAATTTTCTAAAAATATTTTCTATTAGATAATTACAGAGCGTAATCTTTATTTCCAATCTTATCAAAACATATTGCTTGCCTTATCGTCGTGTTTTTCCTCAAAAATCTTTGTCAGATGAAGATAACAATAATATTTCTGCAAAAATATTAGAAGTGATAAATCAGCAAAATATAGAATATTATGGAGGTCGCCCTTGGGCAAAGGAATAAAAAACACATTTTTTAATCAAAAAACATAAAAAATTAAAATCAGGCTTGACTTATTCCTTTTGCACTAGTTTAATAGTACAAAATTTCCAAAAGGATAAATAAATATGAATATTCAAGCTCAAGCCTTTATTGCAGTGACAGCGCAACCCATTCCCTATTATGCTGACACCACAGCTATTTTTAATACACTTTGCCAACCTAATTCAAATTCTCTTCTGCTCGACTCTGCCGAAATCGGGAGTAAAAACAGTTTACAAAGCCTTATCTTAGTCAATGCTGCGGTTAAAATAACGTGCTTAGGTCACAACGTCACATTTAAAGCATTAAATGAGAATGGAAAACAAGTTTTAAAAGAAATTTATCCAAAATTAACCGCACTTGGGAAAGTAAGTGCGGTCAATTTTGAAGAAGAATTTTCTATACAATTTTCGCCACTTGATAATCAACTCGATGAAGATAGCAAATTACAATCTGCCACTATTTTTGATGGACTACGTGTTGTTTCTACTTTTTATCAACATAGCCAAACGCCTATTTTCTTAGGTGGATTATTTGCTTACGATCTCGTCGCAAATTTCATTCCAATGGATGGCATTACATTACAACATGATGGTATCAACTGCCCTGATTACAGTTTCTATCTTGCCGAACACCTCATCACCATCGATCATCAAAATCAACAAGCAACACTCAAAAGTTTCTGTTTTGCTCAAGAAGAACAAGTCAATATTGCGAAAACCTCACTTTCTATCGCGCAAAAACTAAAAAATATTGATAACGTTCTTTCTATTAAAGCGGCAAGTGACGAAGTTAAAACAAACTTTGAAGATCCTGAATTTAAGGGCATTGTGAAAGCCTTAAAATACCACATTAATATTGGCGATGTTTTCCAAATTGTGCCTTCTCGCCGTTTCTCCCTTGCTTGCCCGAATACATTAGCCAGTTACACTCAACTCAAACAAAATAATCCAAGCCCTTATATGTTCTATATGAATGATGAAGACTTTATTTTGTTTGGTGCATCGCCAGAAAGTGCGCTGAAATATTCGCCAGAAAATCGTCAGTTAGAAATTTACCCCATCGCAGGTTCACGCCCTCGTGGTTTTGACGCTCACGGCAATATCGATCCTGAATTGGATGCTCGTTTAGAACTAGAACTTCGCCTTGATCATAAAGAACAAGCGGAACATTTAATGTTGGTTGATTTAGCCCGTAATGATATTGCTCGAGTTTGCCAAAGCGGTACCCGTAAAGTGGCTGAATTAATGCAAGTGGATCGTTATTCTCACATTATGCATTTGGTCTCTCGTGTGATGGGTAAATTACGCCCTGAGTTAGATGCACTTCATGCCTATCAAGCCTGTATGAATATGGGTACATTAACTGGTGCGCCCAAAATTAAAGCAATGCAGCTTATTTATCAATTTGAGCAACAAAAACGCCATAGTTACGGTGGTGCGGTGGGTTATCTCACGTCCGATGGACATTTTGATACCTGTATCGTGATCCGTTCTGCTTTTGTACAAAATGGGATAGCCCATGTACAAGCGGGTTGCGGAGAAGTATTGGATTCTGATCCACAAATGGAAGCCGATGAAACACGCCACAAAGCCGCAGCTGTCTTAAAAGCAATTCGTCAAGTTAATACACAAGCAAAATAAGGAAGAATTTTATGGCTAATATTTTATTTTTAGATAACTTCGATTCCTTCACTTACAATCTTGTAGATCAATTTCGTGTGTTAGGTCACAACGTCACAATTTACCGCAATGATTGTGATTTAGAAAAACTGATAGAAACCGCACTTAATACACCTGATACCATTCTTGCGCTTTCTCCTGGGCCAGGAACGCCATCAGAAGCAGGGATTTTACTGCCATTGATCGAACGTTTAAAAAATCAAGTACCGATTATTGGAATTTGTTTAGGGCATCAAGCGTTGATTCAAGCTTTTGGTGGTAACGTTGTTCATGCTGGCGAAGTATTGCATGGTAAAGTTTCTCGTATCACCCATGATAACGAAGCCATGTTTAAAGATCTTGCTAATCCAATGCCTGTGGCGCGTTATCATTCTTTAATGGGACAAAATTTACCACAAGAATTTGTCGTCAATGCGGAATATAATGGCATTATTATGGCAATTCGTCATCGTGATTTACCCATTTGCGCATTTCAATTCCATCCTGAGAGTATTTTAACTGTGCAAGGTTCACAATTATTACAACAATCAATTGAATGGTTGTTAAATAGATAAGACAGAAAAAAGTGCGGTAATTTTTAACCGCACTTTAAAGGAGAAAAAATGATCACTGTATTCGGACTTAAATCCAAACTTTCACCACGTCGTGAAAAACTTGCGGAAGTAATTTATAACAGTCTTCATCTCGGCTTAGACATTCCAAAAGGCAAACACGCGATTCGTTTTTTGTGCTTAGAAAAAGAGGATTTTTACTACCCTTTTGACCGCAGCGATGATTACACGGTCATCGAAATTAACCTGATGGCTGGTCGTATGGAAGGTACGAAAAAACGCTTGATAAAAATGCTATTTAGCGAATTAGAGTACAAACTCGGTATTCGAGCCCACGATGTGGAGATTACGATTAAAGAACAATCTGCGCATTGCTGGGGCTTCCGCGGCATGACAGGCGATGAGGCGCGCGATTTAGATTACGATATTTATGTTTAATAAAATATAGAAAATTAACAAATACATATATAAAGAAAAACAGGAATAGACTATGCAACACGAACAACTTTTAGAACAACTTTACAACGGACAAATACTCAATAAAGCAGAAAGTGCGGTCATTTTTAATGCTATTATGCAAGGAGAACTCAATAACGAACAAATTGCAGCTATGCTGATTGCGTTAAAAGTACGTGGTGTCAGCATTGATGAATTAAGTGGTGCGGTATCAGCATCCTTACAAAATGCTAAAGCATTTCCATATCCAGACTACCCTTTTGCGGATATTGTAGGAACAGGAGGCGATGGTCAAAACACTATTAATATTTCTACAGCTAGTGCCATTGTTGCAGCATCAATGGGAGCAAAGGTAGCAAAACATGGCAATCGTAGCGTATCAAGTAAATCAGGTGCCAGTGATGTATTAACGGCACTTGGCGTTAATGTGAACGTCACACCAGAGCAAGCTCAACAAGCATTAGATGAAATTGGTGTCTGCTTTTTATTTGCTCAACAATATCATTCTGGTTTCCGCCATGTTGCGCCAGTCCGTGCATCTTTAAAAACGTGCACTATCTTTAATATTTTAGGGCCGCTTATCAATCCTGCTCGCCCAACTTATCATTTACTTGGCGTATATGTGCCTGAATTAGTGAAAACCTATGCTGAAACCGCAGTCGCCTTAGGGCATCAACATTCCTTTGTTGTACATGGTTCTGGCTTAGATGAAGTCGCATTGCACGGTGAAACGCAAGTGGCAGAAATTAAAAATGGCAAAATTGAATATTTCACTTTAACGCCTGAAGATTTTGGCTTAAAAACGCAATCTCTCGAAAGCCTTCGTGGGGGGGAACCGCAAGAAAATGCCCAAATGCTCACCGCACTTTTACAAGGCAAAGGAAAAGCTGAACACGTAAATGCTGTGGCGGCAAATACGGCATTATTATTGAAATTATTCGGGCATGATGACTTAAAACAAAATGTGCAAAGTGTATTGGTGCATCTTGCATCAGGTAAAGCGTTTGAAACGCTACAAAACTTAACGAAATATTAATGTTGCGATAACTACAACTAGAAGAAAACTATGATTACCCAAGATTTCACAAAACCGATTGACTCTGCTACGGTGCTACAAAAAATCGTCTTAGACAAAGTGCAATGGGTTAAAGCAAAAGAAAAAGAATTTCCCCTTTCTCAGTTTAAACAAAACATTCAAAAATCTGACCGCTCTTTTTATGATGCGTTAGCAAAAGGTACGCATCAAAAGCCTGCCTATATTTTGGAATGTAAAAAAGCCTCCCCTTCCAAGGGATTAATTCGTGCTGAATTTAATTTGGAAGAAATTGCCAATGTGTATAAACATTATGCCTCTGCTGTATCTGTGCTGACAGATGAAAAATACTTCCAAGGGAATTTTGAGTTCTTGCCTTTAGTTCGCGATATCGTGAACCAACCTGTTCTTTGCAAAGATTTTATGATCAGCGAATATCAGGTTTACCTTGCTCGCTACTATCAAGCTGATGCGATTTTATTAATGCTTTCCGTGGTAAATGATGAAACTTATCGTGTGCTGGCAGATCTTGCACATTCTCTTGGCATGGGAGTATTGACAGAAACCAGCAATGAACAAGAATTTGAACGCGCCCTTGCGCTTGGTGCGAAAATTATTGGTGTCAATAATCGTAACTTGCACGATTTAACTGTGGATTTAAATCGTGTTGTTGAACTCACTGAAAAATTCTCAGATCGTATCCCTGCTGATGTACGTATTATTAGCGAATCAGGCATTTACAATCACAAGCAAATTCATCAATTACAAAAAGTGGCACATGGTTTCTTAATTGGGAGCAGCTTAATGGGCAACCAAGATTTGAATAATGCGGTTCGCTCAGTGATTTTTGGAGAAAATAAAGTATGTGGTTTAACACGCGCGCAAGATGTCAAAATCGTTTACGAAAACGGCTCACTTTACGGCGGATTAATCTTCGTAGAACATTCAAAACGTTGTGTGAGTTTACGTCAAGCGCAAGAATTAGTAACCGCTGCTCCACTTCGATTTGTTGGTGTTTTTCAGAATCAAGAAATTGACTTTATCGTAAAAATAGCCAACCAGTTACAGCTTTATGCGGTGCAATTACATGGTGCAGAAAATGAGGCATTTATTACCGCACTTCGTCAGCAGCTACCAAAAAACACGCAAATCTGGAAAGCGATTTCTGTCAATACTGAAACCCAAAGTGCGGTCGATTTTACTGATGATTTGAATGTGGATCGTTATATTTTTGACAGCCAAACAGCCAACCAGCAAGGTGGCACAGGAAAAACCTTTGATTGGTCATTAATTCCCGAACATCTTAAGCACAAGATTATTTTAGCTGGAGGCATCTCGCCAAACAATGTGAAACAAGCCATTCAACAAAATTGCTTAGGCTTGGATCTTAATTCGGGAGTGGAAAGCTCTGTAGGCGTAAAAGATCAAGAAAAAGTGCGGTTAGTTTTTAATAATATTTATTAATTTTAATAACATAGAAATCACTAAATAACCCGAAATGAGCAACTGTTGATCCAGATCGTAATAATTTATTCTACCTAATAGTAAAATAAATCTATATTTCAGCTTAAATGCCAATAGGAATAAAAATATTATGTGTTTAGGCGTTCCGGGTCAAATTGTCAAAATTGATGAAAATTATCTTCAACTTGCCACAGTGGATGTATGTAGCGTACAACGTGAAGTAAATATTTAACTAGTTTGCACGGGAAATTCAGCCGATTTACTTGGCAAATGGGTGCTTGTTCATGTGGGCTTTGCAATGAGTGTTATTGATGAAGATGAAGCTAAGAAAACCCAAGAGGCTCTGATCACAATGAGCCAACTCGAACATGAAGTTGGAGATTTTTTAGGATTAAATCAGAAATAAAAAAGTAGGCATAATGCCTACTTTTTATATTTAGCTATAACCCCTCAATCGCTTTATACTGCTCTTGGATTTTTTCTAATCCAGATTGGTATTCCGCTTGTTTTTCGCGTTCTTTCGCAATCACTGCTTCAGGTGCTTTAGCCACAAAAGCTTCATTGCTAAGTTTATTCTCGATGCGTTTAACTTCGTTTTGATATTTTTCAATCTCTTTGGTTAAACGTGCAAGCTCAGCTTCTTTATTGATAAACCCAGCCATTGGCACGAGTAATTCAGCATTGCCCACGAGTTTCGCTACCGCAAGCGGTGCGGTTTCATTTGCCGCTAACACTTGAACGTTGTCTAACTTCGCCATGGCTTTTAAAAGAGCGGTCTGTTTTTCAAGAATTTTTGCATTCTCTGCACTTAAATTACGGAATAACAGATCTAAACCTTTGCTTGGTGCGATGTTGCTTTCTGCACGGATATTACGCACCGCAACAATCACTTCCTTTAACCACTCAATTTCAGATTCTGCTTCTGGGTCAAAAGCACTCTCTTCCACTTTCGGGAAAGTTTGCAACATAATGCTGTCACCCGTAATGCCGACAAATCCTTTCACTTTTTGCCAAATTTCTTCGGTAATAAATGGAATCAGCGGATGCGCTAAACGTAATAATTTTTCTAATACGTGAACCAAAGTTTGGCTTGCTGCACGAATTTGTGCTGCATTACCGTTGGCAAATACTGGTTTAGTCAATTCTAAATACCAGTCGCAGAATTGATTCCAGGTAAATTCATAAATCGCATTGGCACAAAGGTCAAAACGATATTGGCTTAATGAATTACGGAAAGTTTCAACTGTGCGATTGAATTCCGATTGAATCCAACGATCCGCCAATGAGAACTCGATCTCGCCTTCGCTTAAATCTAATTTGTCATTCGTTAATACGAAACGGCTTGCATTCCATAATTTATTACAGAAGTTGCGGTAGCCTTCTAAACGTTTCATATCCCAGTTGATATCACGACCGTTTGAAGCCAACGCAGCTAATGTGAAACGCAATGCGTCTGTACCGTGAGCAGCAATACCGTCCGTAAATTCTTTACGGGTTGCTTTGGCAATTTTCTCTGCCAATTGCGGCTGCATCATGTTGCCAGTGCGTTTTTCAAGTAAATCTTCAAGGCTAATACCGTCAATCATATCGATTGGATCAAGCACGTTACCTTTCGATTTCGACATTTTTTGACCTTGCTCATCACGAATCAAGCCTGTTACATACACAGTTTTAAATGGCACTTGTGGTTTGCCGTTTTCATCTTTCACAAAGTGCATCGTAAACATAATCATACGTGCAACCCAGAAGAAGATGATGTCGAAGCCAGTGATTAACACATCCGTTGGATGGAACATTTTGAGCTCTTTAGTTTGCTCTGGCCAGCCTAAAGTTGAGAATGTCCATAAGCCTGAGGAGAACCACGTATCTAACACGTCTTCATCTTGGCGTAATGCAAGATCTGTCGGTAAGTTGTGTTTTGCACGCACTTCTTCTTCGTTACGTGCTACGTACACATTACCTGCTTCGTCATACCATGCGGGAATACGGTGTCCCCACCAAAGTTGGCGAGAGATACACCAATCTTGAATATCACGCATCCAAGAGAAGTAAAGGTTTTCATATTGTTTTGGCACGAATTGGATTTCGCCATCTTCCACCGCTTTAATCGCTACATCAGCAAGCGGTTTCACGCTCACATACCATTGGTCGGTTAACATCGGCTCAATTGGCACGCCGCCACGGTCACCATAAGGCACTTTCAAATCGTGCGGTTTGATTTCGTCTAATAAGCCAAGCGCTTCAAAATCTGCCACGATTTTCTTACGTGCAGCGAAACGCTCTAAGCCACGGTAATCCGCAGGAATAGTCGCTTCATAGCCAGCAAGTGGTTTGCCGTCAGTACCGATAATTTCCGCTTCATCACGAATATCTGCGTTTAAGGTTAATACATTGACCATCAGCAAGCTGTGACGTTTACCCACTTCGTAGTCGTTAAAGTCGTGCGCAGGAGTAATTTTCACCACACCAGTACCGAATTCACGATCCACATATTCATCCGCAATAATCGGAATTTCACGGTTTGCAAGCGGTAGAATTACCGTCTTACCTTGCAAATCTTTGTAGCGTTCATCTTCAGGATGCACAGCCACCGCCGTATCGCCCAACATAGTTTCTGGACGCGTAGTTGCGACCACTAAATAATCTTTACCATCTGCCGTTTTTGCACCGTTTGCTAACGGATAGCGGAAATGCCAAAGGGAGCCTTTGCTCTCTTTATTTTCCACTTCTAAATCAGAAATCGCGGTGTGAAGTTTTGGGTCCCAGTTTACTAAGCGTTTGCCACGGTAAATCAAACCTTCTTCGTGCAAACGAACAAACACTTCTTTTACCGCATTGGATAACCCCTCGTCCATAGTGAAACGCTCACGTTCCCAGTCGATTGAGTTACCTAAACGACGCATTTGTTGGCTGATTGTGCCACCTGAATAGGCTTTCCAATCCCAAATTTTGTTGATGAATGCTTCACGGCCATAATCGTGGCGAGTTTTGCCTTCTTCTGCAGCAATTTTACGCTCTACCACCATTTGGGTTGCAATACCCGCGTGGTCTGTCCCCGCTTGCCATAAGGTGTTATGTCCTTCCATACGGTTAAAACGGATTAAGGTATCCATTAAGGTTTGTTGGAAAGCATGCCCCATGTGTAAAGAACCTGTTACGTTCGGTGGCGGAATCGCAATACAATAGCTCGGCACGTTTTCATTTTCAGACGGTTTAAAATAACCGCTCTCTTCCCAATGTTGATAAAGGGCTTGTTCTACCGCAGACGGATTAAAACGGTCTGCCATTTCAAATTTTTGTGTCATTGTTGTTCTCTCATTAACAAAAAGATCTAATAATCTTCTCTTATTTCTGAAACATATATTTTTTCTTTATTAGATTTCCAACTTAATTTTCTCATTAACTTAGAACTAACTAACTCTTTAGCCCATTGATTTCCATCTAATACATCCAGTAAATATAAAATATCAAAAACAAATTGTGACATCTCATATATTACCAATATTCTCTGGCAACTTTCCTGTGTGGGCTATTTTGTTTCTAACTTCTATTATGTCCTTTATTTGTTTAGTTAGTGACTTCAGTTCTTTTTGAAACTCAATCGCTCTACCACATTTCTCATACAATAGTGGTATATAATTCTTAAAAATCTTATCTATTGGTGGTGATGGAAGATTTTCTAGTAACCACTCAGTATCTGGAGATAATTTACTTATATGTGTTTTAATTCCAGTTTCTAATGCAGAGGTCATCATCAATATTGCACTTCTTGGGTAATGCTCAATAAGAACTGTAGCCTCTCTTGCTAATATATGACCTAATGGAATCTTTAAGTTTTTTCCCCAACTTTCAGAAAGAACTTTTCCATCTTGCTCTTCCCATGTAATGTCATTACTTAAAAATACTGGAAATTCTTGCTGATTCAAATTCCTTGGAACTATAAAAAAGTTATCTTTACCTTTTTCTCCCCAATATAAAGTTCCTTTATCAAAGGATGCATTAACATGAATCCCGTGATTCCAAGTAATCAATCCTAATAAATCATTCATCTTATTATATAATTCTGTTTCAGCAGAATTAATTAACTCCTGAATATCATCAGGACACATAAATCTCTTTAGACTAAATCCTTTCTGACAATATCCCTTGTCATCGATTACACATTTATTCGGATCAACATTGCTGTATAAAGGTAAAGTTATAGTACTAGATGTAGTGGTTACTCTCTTATCTCTAATATAATTGATAATAAAATCATACTGTTCTTGATGTACTTCATATTTTGCTATTATCTGAGATATTAACCCATGCGAATATCCCTGAGCATCCTCATCAGGCTTTGATGGATTTAAGGAAAACCATAATGAATCATTTAATCTAAAACTTAAGCCTTCTGGCTTATGAGGATTAAACAATATGGAATCTACATTTATCTTAAATAGAAAATATATAGGAAATAAATTTTCTTCTGGATTATTAATCATACAATTTGGTTATTCACAAATATAATCTAAAGTTTAAGACGAAGAAGTTCTTTTCCTTTGGATAAATCCCCCGAATCACCTCTTTCAATTCTTCCAATCCCATATTTTCCTGCTTCGCATGTTGTTCCGTCAGCTCGTCAAGAGTAATCGGCGATACACTTAGCACTTCAATGGTGCAGAAATATTGATTATCTTCAAATCGACCAACACGTAGAATATCGCCCGCTTTAAAATAGCTTTCAGATTTATCCCGAATGGTAATCGTTTTACGCCCGGCGAGAATGTCGGCTTCAAAGCGTTGATAAAAGGTAATGTCATTCATTTATTAACCCACGTTTTCAGTAGAAAGATTCCAACCTTGCAGACGTAATTGTTTATAACGTTCTCGAGCTTGTGTTTTTAAGACATCATCTTTCGGTACAAAATCAATAAGTTGGGTAAAACTATGGCTAAAATCTGGGATTTCTTGTTGCAAATTAATTAGCACATCACGGCGTTGTAAATTTCGTTTCCCAAGCCATGAAATCTCAATCGGTGTAGGATATTGTGTGGCTTCCCCCGATAAATTATGCGGTACAAATTCATTAGGATCTCGTTGCCACAAAAGTTCATCAATTTCTAATGCTTGGCTCTCACTTTCGCAACTAATTAGTACTTTTTTCCCTGAACGCCATATTGAGGCAGCAAGATTACAGGCTATTTCTTCGACAGTTAAAGTACAATTTTCAGTAAGAATATAAAATTGTGCATTTTTTGCCATTTTTTGCCCCGTTATTTTCTCAATCTAGCCCCATACAAAGTTGAGGATTTTAACGAAAAAACCTTGGAAGATAAATAATTAAATAGATATTATTAAAAATGTCTGAAAATCCACCGCACTTTTATGATCTATGTCACAAAACTGATTTTTAACGTTTTTGTTACGTTCCACTCATAACTCGGAAGTGTTAAAATCAATTCAGTTTTAATTTTCATTCAATTCATAGGAGTACAGGATGGCATTTCGTATTGAAAAAGACACAATGGGTGAAGTTCAAGTTCCAGCAGATAAATATTGGGCTGCACAAACTGAACGTTCACGCAATAACTTTAAAATCGGTCCTGCCGCATCAATGCCACATGAAATTATCGAAGCTTTTGGCTATTTGAAAAAAGCAGCTGCATTTGCTAATCATGATTTGGGTGTATTACCTCTTGAAAAACGTGATTTAATTGCTCAAGCTTGTGACGAAATTTTAGCAAATAAATTAGACAATCAATTCCCACTCGTTATTTGGCAAACCGGTTCTGGTACACAATCCAATATGAATGTGAACGAAGTGGTTGCAAATCGTGCGCATGTGCTAAACGGTGGAAAATTAGGCGAAAAATCAATCATTCATCCAAATGATGATGTGAATAAATCACAATCCTCAAACGATACTTTCCCAACAGCAATGCACATTGCGGCATATAAAAAAGTAGTTGAACATACCATTCCTTGTGTTGAACGTTTACAAAAAACTTTTGCAGCAAAATCTGAAGCCTTCAAAAACGTGGTAAAAATTGGCCGCACTCACTTAATGGATGCAACGCCACTCACATTAGGTCAAGAATTTTCAGCTTATGCTGCTCAATTAGATTTCGGTTTAAAAGCATTAAAAAATACTCTTCCACATTTAAGTCAATTAGCGTTGGGTGGCACTGCGGTTGGTACAGGTTTGAACACGCCGAAAGGCTATGATGTGAAAGTGGCAGATTACATTGCGAAATTCACAGCTCTCCCTTTTGTTACTGCAGATAATAAATTTGAAGCATTAGCAGCACACGATGCGATTGTTGAAACTCACGGTGCATTACGTCAATTAGCAATGAGTTTATTTAAAATTGCGAACGATATTCGTCTATCAGCATCAGGCCCTCGTTCAGGAATTGGCGAAATTTTAATTCCTGAAAATGAACCGGGTTCTTCAATTATGCCGGGTAAAGTAAATCCAACTCAATGTGAAGCGATGACAATGGTTTGCGCACAAGTATTTGGTAATGACACCACCATCGCATTTGTGGGTTCGCAAGGTCACTTCCAATTAAATGTGTTCAACCCTGTGATGATTGCAAACTTCTTACAATCCGCTCAATTATTGGGCGATGCTTGCGTATCTTTCGATGAACACTGTGCAGTGGGTATTGAACCAAACTATCCACGCATTAAACAACAACTTGAAAATTCATTAATGTTGGTGACCGCACTTAATACGCATATCGGTTATGAAAACGCGGCTAAAATTGCAAAAACTGCGCACAAAAATGGCACAACATTGCGTGAAGAGGCGATTAATTTAGGCTTAGTTTCTGCCGAAGATTTTGATAAATGGGTTCGCCCTGAAGATATGGTGGGTAGCTTAAAATAATCCACCGCACAAATTAACATCAGTAATATTAAAGGCGAGTAAAATTACTCGCCTTTTTACTCGTTTATCATTTGTTTTTTGATGCGGTTTGTTATAATCAACACAATTTTATTCACGGCAATTTATTATGAAAATGAAATCCCTTTTTGTGGCAATGATAACGTTTTTTTCTACCGCACCTTTTGCCCATTGGCAACCTATCGGAAATGCCGAATATACTTGGGGGCCGTTCCATGTTTATACCATTGGTTTATTTTCCGAAACTGGCACTTATCAAGAAAATGAACGTCCATTAATGCTCTCGTTCAAATATGAAAAACCCATTGAAGGAAAAAATTTTGCGATTACGCTCATTAAAGAAATCGAAACCTTAAAACTTAATGATGGCGATACTCAAAGCTGGCTAAAAGAAATGCAAGAGACCTTTCCTGATTTTTCCCCAAACGATATATTGAACTATATTGCTTTACCCGATAAAGGTTACTTTGTATTAAATGATACAGTTTTGGAACACGATTTTGATGCTAAATTTAATCAAGCATTTATCGGCATTTGGCTTGCACCGAATAGCACTTTTGTAAAACTTCAGCCACAATTATTAGGCAAAACGAAAAGCAATCATGAAGCGGCTGAATTTTATCTCAAACCTAAAAGTGAATCCTTTGATGAACAAGAGTCAATGCCTGAGTTGCCGCCACATTATTTATTAGATAGTCAAAAAAACTCTCAAAGCTAAAATTTATCTTTCATCCATCTGTTAAAACGTAAAAAATACCTGTTTCCAAATAAATTTTATAATTTAGCTTTTCAAGGAAACAGGTATTTATACATTATGGCTTGTTAAAATTTTTCCCAAACTGGGATAACGCCCCCAACTAAATCTAAATTTTTTCCTAACTCAATCCAGCCACAAGGGAAATGAAAATCGGAGCCAACGGATCCCAGCAGATCAAATTCTTTTGCCCAACGAGCAAGCATTTGACGTTGATCTTTTGTCTGACCACAATCCGCCATTTCCATGCCATCACCGCCCCAAGCCTTAAAATCGGTTATCAGCTTACGCACCCATTTCCCCGTCATGTTATAACGTAACGGATGGGCAATAACGGCTATACCGCCTGCGGCATGGATTATATCAATCGCCGTGGGAATATCTGTCCATTCTGCTTTGACAAATGCTGGTTTTCCTTGCCCTAAATAGCGTTTAAAGGCCTGACCATCATTAGATACCTTACCAATCTGCACCAAATAACGCGCGTAATGAGCACGCGTCACTTCGCCATTGGCTAAAGCTTTCGCACCTTCATAAGCATTAGGAATACCTGCTTTTTCTAATTTATCGCCAATTTCCACCGCTCTTTTTTCACGTAATGCTTTTTGGCTTTGCAAAAGTGCGGTCATTTTGGGATGAGTTTTATCGAAGTTTAATCCTACAATATGGATCCCTCGCCCTTCCCAATTTGTGGAAATTTCTACTCCAGTAATTAATTCAATGCCTACTTCTTTAGCTGCTATCTGTGCTTCATCAATACCTGCAATCGTATCGTGATCGCATAATGCCAACACGTTCACGCCTTGCGCATAAGCACGCTGGACTAATTCAGTTGGACTTAATACCCCATCTGATGCGGTGCTGTGACAATGTAAGTCGTATTTTTTTGTCATTATTTAATATTTTTTACTAAATCTTTTACTAATTTTGGACCGTGATAAATCAATCCTGAATAAACTTGTAACAACTCGGCACCAGCCTCAATTTTCTCTTGCGCATTTTGCAAACCATCAATGCCACCGCTACCAATAATGGGAATCTGACCTTTCAGTTCTTGATGTAATCGCTTAATAATCTCCGTGCTTTTATGCTGTAACGGCTTTCCACTTAATCCGCCTTGCTGCTCCGCATTTTTCATCCCCATAACCGTATCACGAGAAACCGTGGTATTCGTTGCAATAACACCATCCATTTTATGACGAACTAACGTATCCGCAATTTGCACTAATTCACTTTCCGTTAAATCTGGTGCAATTTTTACCGCAATCGGCACATATTTATTATATTGGTTTGCCAAAATAGCCTGACGATCCTTGATGCCTCGCAATAAGTCATCGAAATAATCACCATATTGTAACTGACGCAAATCTGGTGTATTGGGGGATGAAATATTCATCGTAATGTAACCTGCGTAGTTATAGGCTTTGTTCAAACAGAAAATATAATCATCCTTGCCTTGTTCCAAAGGCGTGAATTTATTTTTACCAATATTGATACCAATCACGCCTTGATAACGGGCGTTTTTCACATTTTCTATAAGATAGTCTATGCCATTATTATTAAAGCCATTACGGTTAATAATGCCTTCAGCTTCAATTAAACGAAACTGACGTGGCTTTACATTCCCATCTTGTGCAACGGGCGTAATAGTTCCTACTTCGAGAAAACCGAAACCCAATACACCGAAACCATCAATCGCATCACCATTTTTATCCGCCCCAGCCGCCAATCCAATAGGATTAGGAAAATTCACACCCATTACTGTTTTCGGAAAGCCTTTGGGTGCATGAATAAGAGATTTTAAGATCGGTTGAAATAAAGGATTACCAGCTAATTTCAAGCATTGAATCGTGAAATTATGAGCCTTTTCAGCATCCATTTGGAAAATGCCTTGACGGAATAATTGATACATACTCGTTTATCTCTCAGGATAGTTTACTGTAAGAAAGTGCGGTTAATTTTCACCGCACTTTAAGGGAAAGATTGTTCGTATTCTACGAGGAACACAGATGATGTGCAAATAATAAAGAAATATAGAAAGAATCAAGGGAAAATATTGCAAAATTAAGCTCTACACGAGCATTAATACATTTTAATTATGTATAAAAAAACCGCGATTAACACGGCTAGTTTTATTTTTATGGTGCCTAGGGTCGGACTCGAACCGACACGTTTATTCAACGGCGGATTTTGAATCTGCTGCGTCTACCAATTTCGCCACCCAGGCTTAATGGGTCGAATTATACGCATATATAAGAGTGTGACAAGCAAAATTTATTAGAAATAATCCATTTGTTTTAAAAATAAGCAAGAATTTTCTGTTTTCTAAAAATATCGCCAAACAAATGCAATAATTAAAATGCACAACATAATTAAAATTTGAGCTAAACGTTTTTTTGTTAATTTTTCAGCTGCCATAATGCTTTACTCTTCTTAATCTGACTAATTAGTGGTAGAATATTTGCGTTAGATCAATTTTACACTATTTTTTTTCAATATTTGAGGCGTACATGAAAAATTTCGTTGCAGAAGCTAAATCAGGGCGCAAAATTCAATCAGGCGGTTGTGCGATTCATTGTCAGGATTGCAGTATTAGTCAGCTTTGCATTCCTTTTACCTTAAATGAACAAGAATTAGATCAGCTTGATAATATCATAGAGAGAAAAAAACCGATTCAAAAGTCTCAAGTATTATTTAAAGCAGGAGATTCTCTCAATTCAATTTATGCTATTCGTTCTGGCACAATAAAAAGCTATACGATTAGTGAATCTGGCGAAGAACAAATTACTTCATTTCATTTGCCCGGTGACCTAGTTGGTTTTGATGCCATTACTCAAATGCAACACCCTAGTTTTGCACAAGCTCTAGAAACGGCTATGGTATGTGAAATTCCTTTTGATATTTTAGATGATTTGGCAGGAAAAATGCCAAAACTACGCCAGCAAATTTTACGTTTGATGAGCAGTGAAATTAAAAGTGATCAAGAGATGATTTTATTGCTATCTAAAATGAATGCAGAAGAACGTTTGGCTGCTTTTATTCATAATCTTTCTAAACGCTATTCTGCTCGAGGTTTTTCAGCAAAAGAATTTCGTTTAACGATGACACGTGGCGATATTGGCAATTACCTAGGTTTAACAGTAGAAACCATCAGCCGCTTATTAGGTCGCTTTCAAAAACTCGGTGTTATTAGCGTACAAGGCAAATATATTACAATCAATGATTTAAATGGTTTAATTGAATTAACTGGTACGAATAAAACAAAAATTACATTAGTTGAATAAATTTAAGGTGTGAGTATCACGCCTTTTTTTTATTTTTTATAAAATAAAGTTGTACATCAATTATACACTGCAGAAATAAAAATAACCCATTATAAATTAAAGAAATTTTTACAGAAAAAATTATTTTAATTTTTTGGCTGAAACTACTACGGTAACTACTACAAACTTGCTTGGTATACAGCCTGATACAACAAATCTATTTTATCATATAATTAGGCTTGTTTCTTTATTCTTGAATAATGTAAGTTTCAGTTTAACTTTAGTACATCAAAAAAACTGTTAAAATTTTGAAAAATAGTGTGATATTTAGGCTAATCTACTACAACCCCAAATTTTAAATTAATAAATTTAGGATAAAAATTATCCTACTCAAAATTCTATAAAACTTTATGTATAAGTAAATTAAAATCTAATTAAAAACTATATCTAAAAAATTGATAAACAATGACTATGAAATACTACCTGCCCGTACTGATTTTGGCTTAAAAATTTATGTAATTTTGTTTGTAACTAACACTCCAAAAAAATCTGCATCAAACTTGGTTTGATGCAGATAATTTATTTATTGGCTATTTAATATAAAATTAATCACCTAATTGAACTGGCTCAACTTTCCAAATTCTCTCTGCGTACTCTTTAATCGTGCGGTCAGACGAGAAGAAGCCCATATTCACGATATTTTGAATGGTACTTTCAATCCATTGGTCGCGTTGTTTGTATTTTTCATCTACGGCTTTTTGAGTTTCTACATAACTGCGGAAATCAGCAAAAGCTTGATAATAATCGTGGTATTGCAAGCCTTGTAATAGTTGATGATAACGTTGAGGATCTTCTGGTGAGAATTTACCTTCAATAATTTGATCCACAACTGTGCGTAATTGAGCATCATTCTGGTAGTATTCAAATGATCGATACCCTTCTCGACGAAGTTGTTCCACTTGTTCTACCGTATTACCGAAGATGAAAATGTGATTTTCGCCCACGTTTTCCAAGATCTCTACGTTTGCACCATCAAGTGTACCAAGTGTCAATGCACCATTTAAGGCAAACTTCATATTACTGGTGCCAGAAGCCTCTGTGCCTGCAAGTGAAATTTGCTCTGAAATATCCGCTGCAGGAATAATCAACTGAGCAAGGCTCACGCTGTAATTTGGAATAAACACTACTTTCAAGCGACCTTTCAAACGTTCATCGTTGTTGATTACATTTGCTACATCATTGATTAAGTGAATGGTTTGTTTCGCCGCATAATAAGCTGAAGCCGCTTTACCTGCTAAAATAAATACACGAGGTTGCCAATCTTTTTCAGGGTTGGTAAGCATTTCATTGTAGCGAGCGATAATATGCAACACGTTCAACATTTGGCGTTTGTATTCGTGAATACGTTTTACTTGCACATCAAATAAAGCGTGCGGGTCAAGCTCTACCCCTAACTCGCGTTTTACGTACTCCGCCAATTTCACTTTATTGGCAAATTTAATGTCAGCGACAGCCTCTTTAAATGCTTTTTCTTGTGCGAACGGTTTGAGTTTTTCGATTTGGCTTAAATCGCAACGCCATTCTGAGCCGATATATTTATCAAACAATGCGGCTAATTGTGGATTCGCAACGGCTAACCAACGACGCGGTGTGATACCGTTTGTTACATTGGTAAAGCGTTCTGGGAAAATACGAGCAAAATCGGCAAAGGTTGAAGTTACCATTAAATCAGAGTGGATTTCGGCAACCCCGTTAATTTTGTGTGAACCTACCACGGATAGCCAGCCCATACGCACTTTGCGTTGGTAGCCTTCTTCGATAAGAGAAACACGACGGATAAAATCGTTGTCAGTCGTCACATAAGTGCGGACATATTCTAAGAAGTGATCGTTAATTTCAAAAATCATCTGTAAATGACGCGGTAAGATTTTCGCCATCATTTCCACTGGCCAAGTTTCTAATGCTTCGGACATTAAAGTATGGCAGGTGTAAGAGAAAATATTATGCGTCATCTCCCACGCTTTTTTCCATTCAAAACCTTCATCATCCACTAAAATACGCATTAATTCAGGAATCGCTAACGCTGGGTGGGTATCGTTTAAGTGAATCGCCACTTTATCCGCCAAGTTTTCAAGGCTATCGTGGGTGCGTTTGTGACGGCGTAAAATATCTTGAAGTGATGCAGAGACTAAGAAATACTCTTGACGTAAACGTAATTCGCGACCATTCCACGTAGAATCATCAGGGTAAAGCACGCGAGATAAGTTTTTATTTGCAGAATGCTCTTCTAATGCGGCTAAATGTTCGCCACGGTTGAAGTCGGCAAGGTTAAACACTTCCCCTGCGTGTGCCGACCATAAACGTAATGTCGCAGCAGAATTATTTTGATAACCTGGAATCATTTGGTCGTAAGCAAGTGCGGTCACTTTTTCAGTATCTTGCCAAATACATTTTTTGCCTTCAAAGTGAATATTACCGCCAAATTCTATAGTAAAACGTTTTGATGGACGAATAAATTCCCAAGGCGCTCCTTTTTCAAGCCACGCATCTGGGCGTTCTACTTGCTGACCGTTTTCAATTTTTTGGCGGAACATACCGTATTCATAACGAATACCGTAACCCATACCTGGTAAACCAAGGATCGCAATAGAATCCATAAAACACGCTGCTAGACGACCTAAACCGCCATTACCCAAGCCTGGATCTACTTCTTTTTCTAAAACTTCTTCTAAATCCACATTTAATTCAGAAAGTGCTTCCTGTGCTAATCCATAAATGCCTTCTGCAATCATCGCATTAGATAGCGTACGTCCGATTAAAAATTCCATTGAAAGGTAGTAAACACGGCGAGAATCTTCTGCTCGAGTTTGGCGCGCAGTGGTAATCCAACCTTCGGTAACCAAATCACGTACAGCGTGGAGTGTTGCATTGAGCCAATCGCGTTGGCTGGCTTCACGTGGAGAGCGACCGATTAAGAAAATGAGTTTGTAAACGATTGATTTTTTAATCGCTTCAACGGTCATTTCAGGACGATTATATTGGAATGGAGAATCAAAGTTATCCATTATCATAGGTAAAACCTCTATTAGAATGCTAAGAAATGATTAACGTAGGGTGTATGAATTTTCAAAATTTACGCACGTTTGCAAAAATCAATCAAAATTTGACCGCTCTTTGAGTGCGTGAATGTTGTTCACACAGCCTACAAAAGTAGTTCGAATTTTATGCTTATCTTTGTAAAAAACAAGCCCAATCACACCGCTTGCAAAAGATTCTTTCACAAGCGGTGTGATTATTAAGAAAGTTTACGAATAAAACTACAAGCGTTCATAAAGTGTTCTATATTGCTCTGCAGCTTTACGCCAGCTGAAGTCTTGTTCCATTGCGTCCGTGCGTATCATTGACCAAGCTCTAGGTTTCTTCCAAATTGAAAATGCGTGCTGAAGGGTGCGGCGTAAATCATCTGCCGTTGCCTGTTCAAACACAAAACCTGTTGCGGTGCGAGCTTTGATACTTTCTGAAGTGCTATCCACCACCGTATCCGCCAAACCACCCGTTTTACGAACAAGTGGAAGTGTGCCATATTGCAAACCATAAAGTTGGGTTAAGCCACAAGGCTCGAAACGGCTTGGCACTAAAATCACATCGCCACCTGCGACCATTAAATGCGAAAGGGCTTCATCATAGCCGATTTTTACCGCAATATTTTCTGGATATTGGGCGGCAAGATCGCGAATGCCTTGTTCCAAGTGCGGTGCACCAGAGCCTAAAATCATCAACTGTCCGCCCTGTTTGACGATTTCGTCTGCACTTTCGATTAATAAATCGACACCTTTTTGCTCGGTTAAACGGGTGACCATCACAAATGCCAAGGCAGATTCATCTTGTGGCAAATTGAAAAACGCTTGCAATTCAGCTTTGTTTTTCTTTTTGCCTGCCATATATTTCAGCTTGTAATGGTGCGGAATGTATTGATCCACGTTTGGATGCCAAATATTTTCGTCCACGCCGTTTAAAATCCCCACCAAACGACCTTGAGCTTTTAAGCCAGAAAGCAAGCCTTGCAAACCATAGGCAAATTCAGGTGTCGTGATTTCTTCTGCATAAGTTGGGCTTACCGCCGTGCTTGAATCAGAATAGAACAAGCCTGATTTTAAATAAGAAATTTGCCCGAATAACTCCAAACCGTCCACATTAAACATTCCAGCAGGCAAACCAATTTCGTATAAATGATGATAAGAAAATTGCCCTTGATATGCCAAGTTATGAATAGTGAACACCGATTTCGCAGGGCGGCCTTTGTTGAACAGATATGCTGCACATAAGCCAGCGTGCCAATCGTGAGTATGTACCACTTCTGCACGCCACCAGCTGTCTAAACCAGTGGCTAATTCTGCCCCCACCCAACCGAGCAAAGCAAAACGTTTGTAATTGTCACCGTAGTCATTGTAATAGGCATTGTGGTAAGGATTGCCTTCGCGACCGTATAAGTGCGGTGCGTCAATCAAATAGATCCCGACACCGTTATATTCTCCATAACGCAACACCACGTGCCCAGCGAAGTTGTCAAATTCGGCAACCACTTGGGTATTCGGAATACCTGCTGTAATTGCAGGATAAGCAGGCAATAAAACGCGAGCATCCAACCCGATTTGGTTTTGTGCTTGGGGTAATGCCCCTAAAACATCGGCAAGCCCGCCTGTTTTTAATAGCGGATAGAGTTCCGAGCAAACATGTAGTATTTTCATTGAGTTCTTTATTTTCCCTATAAATATGAATAACGCTCGATCAGCCCCTCTCTTTGCTAAAGAGGGGTTTCAGAAAGTGCGGTCAATTTTGACCGCATTTTTCCTAACTAATCTAAATGCCCATCTTCTTCAATCTCGTGTCCCTCAAGTTTCTTTAGCATTTTCGGGGTTACAAGAATGACTTTGCCTGTTGAGCTAATACGGAAGCGTTTTTTATCTTCTTCTATATCCACACCAATTTGCATACCATCAGGAATTTCGCATTCACGATCGATAATACAATTTTTCAACACACAATTTTTGCCGATTTTAACTTGTGGTAACACCACGCAGTGATCCACTTTTGAAAATGCGTCAATTTTAATGTGGTCGAATAACACAGAATTGCTGATCGAAGCATCGGTAATTACACAACCGCCGCCGATAAGTGAGTTATCCACTGGATGCACATTGGAGTGTTTGTAGAAAAATTTTGATGGATAAGCCTGAATAGGATTACCACGAATTGGCCAGTTTTGGTCATAAATATCTAATTGTGGATTTTCAGAGACTAAATCGATATTGGATTGCCAGAAACTATCAAGCGTCCCTACATCACGCCAGTAAATTTCGCCTTCGGTGTTGCGTCCCATACAAGAACGGCTGAATGGGTGAGCATAAAGCGTGCCTTCTTCTAAACATTTTGGCAACACATCTTTACCGAAATCGTGGCTAGTTTGTGGGGTATTAACTTCCTGCTCAAGCATTTTATAAAGATAATCAGCATCAAATACATAAATCCCCATTGAGGCAAGCGAAACATCAGGTTTGCCCACTATGACTGGCGGATCTTTCGGTTTTTCCACAAAGGCTTTCACTTTCAAGTTTTCGTTTACTGCCATCACACCAAATTCGTGAGCCTCAGAACGTGGCACTTCAATGCAACCAACGGTACATTTCGCCCCACTATTGACGTGATCCATTAACATCACACTGTAATCTTGTTTGTAAATATGGTCGCCTGCTAAGATCAAAATATATTTCGGGCGATAGTGATTTTTAATAATAGCCATATTTTGATATACCGCATCCGCCGTGCCACGATACCAAGTAGAATCGTCAATTTGCTGACGAGCTGGCAACATATCGACAAATTCCCCCCTCTCTTGTGGCAAAAAAGACCAGCCTGTTTGCAAATGACGAAGCAAGGAGTGTGCCGCATATTGAGTCACGACCCCAATTCGGTTTAAACCTGAGTTAATACAATTAGAAAGTGCAAAATCGATAATGCGACGATTACCACCAAAATAAAGAGCTGGTTTTGCACGTTTATCTGTCAATTCGTGTAAACGTGAACCACGTCCACCTGCGAGAACAAGCACCAAAGTGTTTTTAACTAAATCATATTTGTTAAGGTCGCCAGATTTCATAAGGATCTCCATAGTCTTTTGGTTATTCATTGCTCAATACACAGAAACCCATTGCACATAGCTCGGTTTGCCGTGTATTGAGAGTTAAATAGTGTGTGCCATTTAGGGGTGTCCATTCCCCTGCGGGGAGGCAAAATGCCTGACTTTCGGCTTTGGCGTTAATCAACAAAAGCCAACGATTATCTAAAACTATCTGTAATGCTTTGGTTTGTTGATTTTGCCAATCTTCAACTGTCATCAGTTCGCCTGCAATATTAAGCCATTGTACATTCTCATCCGACCACCATTGATCTTGGTTTAAACTGACAATTTGCTTACGAAGTGCAATCGTTTGCTTGGTCAGTTCAAATAATGCTGTGTTAAATTCTGCCCATTTAAGCCAAGTAATCTCGTTATCTTGGCAATAGACATTGTTATTACCATATTGGGTATTACCGAATTCATCGCCAGCCAACAACATAGGTGTGCCATTTGCAAGCAATAAACTCATTAACAAGCCACTTTGTGCAAAAGTGCGGTTATTTTCCACCGCACTTTTTTGCGGTTCAGCAAGGTTTTCACTCGAACCCTCTATGCCGTGGTTGTAACTGTAGTTTTCGTTTCTGCCGTCGCGATTTTCTTCGCCGTTCGCTTCATTATGTTTTTGGTTGTAACTCACTAAATCTTTAAGCGTAAAACCATCGTGGGCAGTAATAAAATTAAGTGTAGTATGTGGCAAACGGTCATTTTTCTTAAATAAATCGCTAGAACCTGCAAAGCGTTCAGTAAATGCACCAATTTCGCCACTTTTCCATAGCCAGAAACGACATAAATCATCACGGAAGCGGTCGTTCCATTCGGCAAAATAACTTGGGAAATTGCCGACTTGATAACCGTAATGCCCAATATCCCAAGGCTCGGCAATCAATTTAATATTCTGTAAACTTGGCTCGTTTTTAATATCTGTAAAAAGCTGAGCTGACGCGTTGAAATCAGGCGTATCACGCCCTAAAACAGAGGCTAAATCAAAACGAAAACCATCAACGTGGCATTGCTCCACCCAATAACGTAAGCAATCCACCACCCATTTTCGCCCGACATCAGAAGAAAGATTGAGCATATTTCCGCAGCCTGTCCAGTTGATGTAATGCCCGTTGTCGTTGCGCCAATAGTAAGTTTGATCATCAATGCCACGCTGGCAGAATGTTGGATAAGTTTGCTCTGATTCTGCGGAATGGTTAAATACCACATCTAAAATAACCTCAATACCTGCTTTGTGAAACGTCTTCACCATCGCTTTAAATTCAGCTAATGGATTATTTGTTGCCGCATATTTAGGTTCCACCGCAAACATAGCTAAGGGATTGTATCCCCAATAATTTTGTAAGCCTCGTACTTGTAAGTGTGGTTCATTGATATGGAAATTGACAGGCAGCAACTCCACTGCAGTTATGCCTAACTCTTTCAAATACGCCAAGTTCACAGAATGTGCTAATCCAGTATAAGTACCACGCAACGCCGCAGGGATTTTCTCGTTTAACTGGCTAAACCCTTTAACGTGTAATTCATACACAATAGTTTCAGCCCAAGGCGTATTGGGGGAGGAATCATTTTCCCAATCAAAATCTTCCGAAATCACAACCGCTCTTGGGGCAAGATGTGCGTTGTCGCGATTATCCGAAAGCAAGAACCAAGAACGACTTTCTTCGCTACTTAAATCAGGTTTACCATTCACGGCTTTCGCATAGGGATCGAGTATCAATTTCTGTGGATTGGCAAATTCTCCGTAAATACGAAAACCATATTCCGTACCAGTTTTCACGCCAGTTACCGCCAAATGCCACACATTTTCAGTACGCACCATTGGCAAGCGCGTTTCTTGATTTTGTTCATCAAAAAGACAAAGCTCCACGCCTGTCGCTGCTGCAGAAAACAGGGCGAAATTGGTAATTTGTACACTGTTTTTGACCGCTTGTGAGTATCCCATTGGAATAGGATTGCCGTTGTTGTAAATCGTAAACATATCTTTCGTTGTTCCTAGGGTAACAAGTTACCCTAGGTTAGTTATAATCCAACCCCTTTGGGGTTGTAATTTGCTATTCTATTCCGCTATTTGGTTCTCCAAATGAGAACGCCTATACCTAACCGTGGGGTATTTATACCCACGGATTACTCTACTGGTTTCAATCTCAAATAAACTGTTGCTAACGGCGGAATGGACACTGAAATCGAATTTTCTCGTCCGCGGCTTTCAATATTTTCACTTGCGACACAACCAAAATTGCCCACATTTGAGCCTTGGTAATACATTGAATCTGTATTCAAAATTTCTTTATATTCGCCCGCAATATTCACACCGATGCGGTAGTCGTGGCGAGGCACAGGGGTAAAGTTACTGACGACAATAATGCGTTCTCCGTTTGAACTGCGACGCTCAAAGGCGAACACAGAATTTGCCGCATCATCAACGACAAGCCAATCAAAACCCTCTGGGGAGTTGTCGAGCTCAAAGAGCGGTCGATTTTTTTGATAAATTTGATTAAGGTCTTTAACCAGCTTCAACACGCCTTTGTGCCAGCCTCCGCCAATATTTTCATCAAGCAAGAACCAGTCCAAACTTTCTTCGTAATTCCATTCTCTGCCTTGAGCAAATTCATTACCCATAAAGAGCAATTTTTTGCCTGGGTAGCCCCACATATAACCGTAATATGCACGTAAGTTAGCGAATTTTTGCCACGTATCGCCCGGCATCTTGCCAAGAAGTGAATATTTACCGTGAACCACTTCATCGTGAGAAAGTGGCAGCACAAAATTTTCGCTATATTGATACACCATTCCAAAGGTCATTTTGTTGTGATGATATTGGCGGTAAATTGGGTCAAGCTGCATATAGGCGAGCGTATCGTTCATCCAGCCCATATTCCATTTGAAATTAAAACCTAATCCACCGTTTTCGCTTGGGTGAGTTACGCCTGCAAAAGAAGTTGATTCTTCCGCAATAGAAATTGCCCCCTCCATTTCACTGTGAATTTTCCAGTTGGTATGTTTTAAAAAATCGATGGCTTCTAAATTTTCACGTCCGCCATATTGGTTTGGAATCCACTCCCCTTCCGCACGGCTGTAATCGCGGTAAATCATCGAAGCCACAGCATCCACGCGAATACCATCTACACCAAAGCGTTCAAGCCAATACAGTGCATTACTGGATAAGAAATTTTTGACCTCATTACGTCCATAGTTATAAATCAAGGTATTCCAATCTTGATGATAGCCTTCGCGAGGGTCTTCATGTTCATACAAGGCTGTACCATCAAACGCGACTAAACCATGGGTATCACTTGGGAAATGCCCTGGCACCCAATCTAAAATCACGTTGATGCCTGCTTCGTGAGCACGTTTTACTAAACGGCGAAATGCCTCAGGCGAACCAAAGCGACTGGTTGGCGAATAAAGTCCAAGTGGTTGATAACCCCAAGAACCATCAAACGGAAATTCAGAAAGCGGCAAAAATTCAATGTGGGTAAAGCCCATCTCTTTTACATAAGGAATTAATTCATCAGCAATTTGATCGTAATCTAGCCAAAAATTGTTTTCTAAATTACGACGCCAAGATCCTAAATGCACTTCATAAATAGAAATTGGTTGGTTGCCTTGATTGGCTTTTTTGCGTGCTTCGGTCATTTCTACCACATTTGGCAAGGTACTGACTTGTGAAGCCGTATCTGGGCGAAGTTGTGAACTAAACGCATAAGGATCGGCTTTCAAACGCAAGTTTCCAAAGCAATCAATCAATTCAAATTTATACAGCTGACCAAGACAAACTTTCGGTAGGAATAATTCCCACACACCACTTTTTGGGTGGAAACGCATAGGATGACGACGACCGTCCCAATAGTTGAAATCGCCCACAATAGAAACGCATCTTGCATTAGGCGACCATAAGCGGAAATTCACCCCGCTCACACCATCACATTCCATAAAATGCGCACCAAGCACTTCATACGGACGAAGCATAGAACCTTCAGAAAGTAGCCATTGTTCTAAATCATCAATCATAGGATGAAAACGATAAGGATCTTCGACTATTTGCGATTCATTTCCCCAAAAAACCTGTAATTGATAAGCAAAAAAATGACGGCAATTTGGAATAACACCAACAAAAAAGCCACGCTCATCGACACAATCAAGTTCCGTTATTTCTTTTCCACTTTCACGCTCAATCACCACAACGCGACTGGCATCTGGCAACAACGTACGGATTTCAATTCCTAGCTCTGTTTCGTGCATACCAAGCGTAGCAAAAGGATCGCCATTGCTCGCATCAAAAAAACCATCAATAATTGTTTGTGTTACTGCGGTTGTCATATTTACTCCTTATACATTTCGCCCTTGGTTAATTTGCACAAAGAACGTTTTTACAGCTTCATTGTTAAAAATAAACGCTAACGGTTGAGCAAGTTTCTTGCACCAGTTTGAATATTCATTTGAAGTACCCGGCAAATTAAAACTGATTTCTTGGCTAAGTAAATTTTCTAATTGCACACCAATCAATCGGCTGTTACTTTCTGCTAAATAATGATGGATCATTCTGTTTAAATGATCGTGCATCGCCATAGAAAGTGCATCGCCTTCATAATGTGGCGGTAAATAATTATCACGATGTAAACTATTTAATAAGGCTTGTTTATCAACAACGCGTTGATCGTATTTTTGCTTGAGCACTTCCCCATTCAGAATACCGAGTTGATTAAATAATTCTAAATCACGGCAATGCCAAAAACTTTGTAATGAGGGAACATCATGTGTACCAATAGTGGCATAAGCATTTCGAGGATAATCAGATATACGAGGAAATTCGCCATTTCGTTGGGCAAAATACAATACAAAATAAGAGAAAATTTGAAACTCGTTTAATTTCCACCGCACTTCATCAGGCACCGTGCCGAGATCTTCACCAATAATCAAACATTCATTGCGTACACTTTCAATGGCAAGAATCGTCATTAATTCATCAAAAGGATAATGTACATAAGCACCATCAGCCGCGGTTTTTCCTTCTGGAATCCACCACAAACGGAATAAGCCCATAACATGATCGATGCGAAGCACACCGAAATATTGCATATTGGCACGTAGCATATCGATAAATGGTGCAAAGCCACGTGCTTTTAACACCGTTGGATTATAAGGTGGCAAATTCCAATTTTGCCCGACGGGGCCTAACGGATCGGGTGGCGCACCAATAGAGGCATTTACACAATATAAATCAGGATCACTCCAGACATCAGCACTGCCACGAGAACTATTCACCGCTAAATCGCCATAAATCCCCAACTTCATACCAGATTGTTTACAAAGATTTTGTAATGCGGAAAGTTGTTCTTCCGAAAGCCATTGCAACCAAGCAAAAAATTGAATTTGATCGTGATGTGTTTTTAATAGGGCTTTTCTTTTTGCCGCACTTAAATGTTGCCATTCTTTACGCCAGCCAAGCCAACCGATGGTATTTTCTTCTGCTTGATGATCAGCGTGTTCTTGTAAATCCAAGACATTAAATAAGCCCTGTAACAATAAAGGTTCCCCTTTGCTTTTTAAATAATCGGCAAAGATTTTTCGACGTGTCACAATTTCAGCGGATTGACTACGTTGAAAGAAATCAAATAGAAACTCAAGTGCGGTTAATTTTAAAGCCAAAATTGAAGAATAATCGACGCAATCACTTTTACGTAAATTACCAATTTTTTCCTGAATATCCTCACGCTTAAACCAATTTTGCACTGAACGACAACACTTAAATTCGGGTAAATCAGGAATGGCTAAATATAAAAAATTCAACCAACGACGAGAAGATGAACTATAAGGGCTTGCCCATTTTGGCACAGCAGGATACGGCAAATGTAATGGATTAATTCCCACATAATCTGCGCCTAATTTTGCACTTTGTTCAATCAAATAGGCCAAATCGCCAAAATCGCCAATCCCCCAGTTTTGTTCTGAGCGTAAACTGTAAAGTTGCACATTCACGCCCCATACTTTTTTATTTTTTAATACGGGTGGTTGAAACGCTGTTTTAGGGGAAATAAGTAAACGAACGCTGTACTGTTCAGTATCAGAAAAAATAGATAATTGATAATAGCCAAAAGGAAGTGGAGGCAGGGAAAGTGCGGATAAATTTGAAAGTGTTTTTTCCAACAGAATAGCATTAGATTCATCAATCAGCTGATAACGATATTCCACAGATGGTGGCAAATCTAGACGATTTAGTCGATAATCAATCGGTTCATTTTCAAATGCAGCCAGTACATCGTCAAACTGTCCTTTCGTTTTTGGCGGAGGCTGCAAAAGCTCAACAAAAGTTGAAACCGTCTTTTCATTCGCGAAAATAAGATGTCCATCAATATCATAATGAGAAAGCGCGATACCGCATTTTTCCGCTTTTTGTTTGAGAGAATCCGAGATTTGCATAGACACCACATCACAACTATATAACTCTTGTTAGGGATTATAGCTAAGCTGAAATTGATGACAACCGGCTTTATTTAAAAGTGTGATCTTCGTCAAAATAAAGCCTCTAATCAGTTAGGTAAAATCCAACTTTTAGAGGCTAAATATAAAACTAAATTTTTCGTGAATAAAATCTTATTAAAATTTTAACGCTTTTACTTTCTCTAATAACACTTTACCCATAGGGCTAGGATCACCTTTAAAAAGTGTTTTTAAACCATTGGTTTTAATAATATGCTGACGAAGCTCAAGACGCTCTTTATGATTTTCAGCAAGTCTGACTCCACAATCAATATATTCTTCTACACTTTGAGCGATAAGCCATTCTGGTAAGCCTAAACGTTTGAATAACCCTTCATCAATATGTTTCAGCCCCAGTTTTACAAACACCAACTAGACCAAGCGTAACCATATCAATAATGCCATTCGTATTACCAAACGGGAATGGATTTAACATCATATCGCAGTGACGTAAAATATTGAGATATTCGTTATAAGGCGCATGGGCATGGGCTGTTACGCTATCCCCTAAATGCTGCTCAATAAACCACTTAATATAAGGGTGTGTAATACCGAAAGACTGCCCTAGTGCGAAATGGAAATGAATTTTCACTTTAGCCTTATCTTGAATTATTCTCAATGTTTCAAGGAATGTTGGATTCAATTTCATTGTTGTTGCAGCGATACCAATATTCACTACTTCAGGCTCTTCTCTGAACAAGTAATCGACTTTTTCAGGTGCCAATGCTGACGGCACATAAGGCAGTGCATCTTTTGGTAAACGTAGTAAGGTCTCACTAAAACAGTCTTCAGAACCTACATAATCATCCTCAACAATCACATATTCAATAAAATCAGAATGGGTTGTAGCTGGATGACCAAGGGCAACAACTTGAATGGGTGCAAGACGCGTATTACTTGCAAAAATCGTTGTTATATCCATACCAATACTTGGCATATAAAAAACAGCGGTACCATATTCTTCACATTTTTTACGAACAAACTCAAGTTGTTGAAAAATTGTGCCGTTTTCAAGTTGGAAAAATTCATCAAATACTTCTCGTCCAGCTTGATCTACATTTTCTTTTCCTATACCAACTAAATGAAATTTTTTACGCGCTTCAATCATTGAAGTGGAGTGAGTTCGGTAAATGGAGTGAAAAGAATGAAAATGCTCTAAAAGCACAATCATTACAGGTTTACCGTTGCATTCGTTTAATGAAGTAATCTCGCGATCTTGCCAACCTTGCGCCAACAAATGTTTACGTATAACCTGATTTAGGGCACGTTTTACATCGTGTTTATTTTGCGCAAAATCATAACTACAATGCATATAAACATCGTGAGAAATACTTGCAGGCAATTGATTTAAACTATCAAATTCCTCTAATTTATTAGGAAACCATTGTAAAATAGCCGCTCTTTTATTAAATGCAGTCGCTGTTCCAATAAAACGAGGCGATTGCAATGCAAAACAAAGAGAAGCGCAAAGTTCCTTATTTGTATTCCACAGTGCGTTTAAATTTAAATTAATATTTGATTCGGGGAAATATAAAATACAAAATTTTGCAATTGCTGAAAAATCATTATTTAAATGAATATCCCCTAAAATATCAGAATTAGTGTTGTACGTTTTTAAAATATGATCTGCATTCACATAAGGAGAACTTGCAAAAATAAATGCAAGCCAACGTTGAAAAGCAATAAAACGTAATGCACCACTTTCTGAAAGAATTAAATTAGGATCAATAAATAAATTTGTGACCGCGTTAGCTACACGAGTACAAAAATATTGAGTCCGTTTTTCTAATAAATCTGAAATTTGTTCAGGAAAATCAAATTCAATCTCGTTAATACCACCAAAATTACCATCAATCTTCTCTAGAATGTTTAGAAGTTCAGAACAGGCAACTTCATAATTTTTATCTACAATTGCTTTTTCTAAACGATTAATACTGGGTTGTGGTTCCATCATAATTCCTACTTTAATATTCTAAATATTTTATATAACAATAATTTAAAATTACCTGATTAAATATTAATTTAATACAATATATGAACAATTTAAAATTATAAATAATTATAAAAATAACACCAGTTTTTTATAAAAACTTAAATCACAAACTCAAACCAATCAATTACATCACGTTCATGAATACCATTTTTAATCAAAATATCCGCATTTTTTACAGAATGGGGAGATCCAGAAATAAGCGGATGCCATTCTGGGAGTGTTTTTCCTTCATAAAGCAAACGATAAGCGCAAGTATCAGGCAACCAATGAAAATCAGGTAAATTCTTTTTAGTGAGTTTGGTGCAGTCGGTTTCAATTTTAAAACGCTCTGAATAATTACCGCACTTTCCAGTTTCCATATCTAAAAGGTTACAAGCAATTCGAGTGTAATAAAGTTTTTGGCGTTTACCTCGCCCTTGAATATATTTGCGATAACAGCATTTTCCGCAGCCATCGCATAACGCTTCCCATTCAGATTCAGTCATTTCAAGCAGGGATTTTGTTTGCCAGAAATTGGGTTCAAGTTGCATATTGGATTGCATAGTTGATACAAATAAAAAGTGCGGTCAAAATCGCATTTATTTTGACCGCACTTGGTTGATTAAAATTAGAAGCCTTCTTTTAAGCTTACTGTTAAGTTAAACACCAAATGTTCAGGTCGGCTATCTTTACTATCTGCACAGAAATAACCCTCACGTTCAAATTGATAACCTTTCTCTGCTTCTGCAGCAGCCAAGCTTTGTTCTACAAAACCTTGTTTTATCACTAAAGAATTTGGATTTAATACGCTTTCAATATCATCTTCAGCCCCTGGATTTGGTACGGTGAAAAGACGCTCGTATAAACGGAACTCCGCTGGATGATTATGCGTAGCAGAAACCCAGTGAATTACCCCTTTCACTTTACGACCATCTGCTGGATTTTTACCTAAGGTTTCAGGATCATAAGTACAGAAAATCGTGGTAATTTCGCCACTTACATCTTTTTCGACACGTTCAGCTTTAATCACATAAGCGTTACGTAAACGCACTTCTTTGCCTAACACTAAGCGTTTATATTGTTTGTTTGCTTCCTCACGGAAGTCAGCTCGATCAATATAAAGCTCTTTCGTAAACGGCAATTGACGCTCGCCTAATTCTGGACGATTTGGATGATTTGGGGCAGTTAAAACTTCCTCGCCTTCAAAGTTTTCAATTACCACACGAACAGGATCAATAACTGCCATTGCACGCGGTGCATTTTCGTTTAAATCCTCACGAATGCAGGCTTCAAGTGCAGAATACTCTACGACGTTATCTTGTTTCGTCACACCAATACGACGGCAGAATTCACGTAACGAAGCAGGTGTATAACCACGACGGCGTAAACCTGAAATGGTTGGCATACGTGGATCGTTCCAACCATCTACAATGCCGTCGTTTACTAATTTCAATAACTTACGTTTAGACGTTAATGTACCCTCTAAATTTAAACGTGAAAATTCATATTGATGCGGTAATGGACGTTCAACACTGATATTTTCCAACACCCAATCATATAAACGACGGTTATCTTGGAATTCTAATGTACAGATCGAGTGAGTAATACGCTCAATGGCATCAGAGATACAGTGAGTGAAATCGTACATTGGGTAAATGCACCATTTTTCGCCTGTTTGATGATGGCTGGCAAATTTAATGCGATAAATTACAGGGTCACGCATGACCATAAATGGCGATGCCATATCAATTTTTGCGCGTAAACTTGCTTTACCCTCGGCAAATTCGCCATTTTTCATTTTTTCAAATAAAGCTAAGTTTTCTTCGACACTACGATCACGATATGGGCTGTTTTTACCCGCTTCAGTTAATGTGCCACGATATTCACGCATTTCTTCTGGCGAAAGTTCATCCACATAAGCCAAGCCTTTTTTAATTAATTCAATGGCATAGCTATAAAGTGCATCGAAGTAATCAGACGCATAACGCGGTTCGCCTTCCCATTTAAAGCCTAACCATTCCACATCGGCTTTAATGGAATCTACATATTCCACATCTTCTTTCACTGGATTGGTGTCATCAAAACGTAGGTTACATAAACCTTGATATTCTTTTGCTAAGCCAAAGTTTAAGCAAATCGATTTGGCGTGACCAATATGCAAATAGCCATTCGGCTCTGGCGGAAAACGGGTATGAACGCTTTTATGTTTACCCGAAGCTAAATCTTCATCAATAATTTGGGTAATAAAATTGTGAGTGCGAGTATTTTCTGCGCCCAAAGATGTCTCTGTCATCATTTTCTCTCGTTAAAATAAAAAAATATTTGGCTATTCTATACAAATCTAAGGGAAAATAAAGGTTCATCTCCTGTTCTTGCCATAGAAATACTGGATTTAAATAAAAGATTGTAAAAACTTGCCATAAAAAACCGCCACGAAATTATCGTGGCGATGTATAAATGCAAAAAGTGCGGTAAGTTTTTTGAATGTTTAGCTTACCAAACCCAGCCAGCTCCCATTTGATAGGAAATTTTGCTGTTTTTTAACTGGATCCTTGAAAGTGTAAATTCTTCGGCTTTTTTACTATTAATTGTATTATTCTTTAAATGACCAATAATTAGGCTATATGCCTCAAACTCTTTAATGCCGTAATTACTACTAATTGAATTGTTATTTGCCGCAAAGGCTTGAGAAGAGATCAGCAAACTGCTGATAAGTTAGGCTGCTGTGGTTAGTTTGACAGATGAAAAGAAAAGATTATGCTTGCTTGCTTGCTTGCTTGCTTGCTTGCTTGCTTGCTTGCTTGCTTGCTTGCTTGCTTGCTTGCTTGCTTGCTTGCTTGCTTGCTTGCTTGCTTGCAGAATTATAATAAGACATTTTATATACTCCTAGCATTAAAATAAATGGAAGCGTGACTTTACGTTAAATAGATTGATATGTAAAGAAAATACAAATTTTTTCGTGCAAATTCTACTATTTAACTTTAAAATACCTGCCACTGAACAAACGTTCATTATAAATAATGGTCACAATATTTATTTTATAAATAAAAAAGTGCGGTTAAAATCATCCGCACTTTTTAGTTCGTAGAAAGGAAAATTCAATGTTTAAAATGAAAAATATCACGCTTGCTTTGTTGATGTCTGGTGCATTAGTGGGATGTGCCAATATTGGCGATTCTTATCAAGCAAGCCTTGAAGATTACAAGCAATATGAAGCAATTACCAAGCAATATAATGTAAAAGAAAATTGGTGGTCATTATATAACGATGCACAATTAAATCGTGTTATAGAACAGGCTTTAACAAACAATAAAGATTTAGCTAAAGCTGCTGTAGCGGTAAACCGTGCGCTTTATAGTGCAAATTTAGTTGGCGCAAATTTAGTGCCTGCATTTAATGGTTCAACTTCATCTGCGGCACAACGTCGAGTTGATACTAGTGCAAGCTCAACCATTTCACACAAAGGTTCTTTAAATGTGAGCTATACATTAGATCTTTGGCAACGTTTAGCCAATGCCGCTGATGCAGCGGAATGGTCACACAAAGCAACCGCAGAAGATATGGAGTCGGCTCGTTTATCATTAATCAATTCTGTGATAACAACTTATTATCAAATTGCGTATTTAAATGATGCAATTAGCACAACCGATGAAACAATCAAATATTACACGGATATTGGCAATATTATGCAAACGCGTTTAGCCCAAGGTGTGGCTGATGCAGCCAGCGTTGATCAAGCACAACAAGCCATATTAACGGCGCGTAATAACAAATTAAATTTTGAAACCCAACGCAAAACGGCAGAACAAACCTTACGCAATCTGCTGAACTTAAAACCAAACGATGGGTTAAATATCACTTTCCCACATATTATGAATGTGAAAACGGCAGGCGTAAATTTAAACGTGCCTGTGTCTGTAATTGCAAATCGTCCTGATGTAAAAGCAGCACAATTCCGTTTAAGCAGTGCATTCAAAAATGCGAAAGCAACTCAAAAAAGTTGGTTCCCAGAGATTAATTTAGGTGCAAGCCTTTCTTCAACAGCAAGTACTGTTGGCACGGCGTTACACAATCCTGTGGCTGCTGGCACAGTCGGAATTAGCTTGCCATTCTTAAATTGGAACAGCGTAAAATGGAACGTTAAAATTTCTGAAGCTGACTATGAAACCGCACGTTTAAATTACGAACAACGTATTACCACGGCTCTCAATAATGTGGATACCAACTATTTCGCGTTTACCCAGGCGCAAAGTACATTAAGTAATTTACAGCAAACCCATAGTTACAATCAGCGTATCACACAATATTATCGAAATCGCTATAATGCGGGCGTATCCGAATTGCGTGAATGGTTGGTTGCAGCTAATACGGAAAAATCATCACAACTTGCAATTTTGAATGCAAAATATCAAGTGTTGCAAAGTGAAAATGCGGTATATAGCTCAATGGCGGGATATTATTTGTAAAATTAAAATGAATTAATCTATAAAAAATCCCTGTTAAATTTCTTTAACAGGGATTTTGTTATTTAAATTAAACCTGTTATTTTACCGCTTCTTTAACAGCATCTACTGTTTGAGTTGCTTTTTCTGATGCTGCTTCTTTCATTTCACTTGCTTTTTCTGATGCAGCCTCTTTCATTTCAGTTGCTTTTTCTTTCATTTCACCTACTTTTTCCGACGCAGCTTCTTTCATTTCACTTGCTTTTTCTGATGCAGCCTCTTTCATTTCAGTTGCTTTTTCTTTCATTTCGCCTACTTTTTCCGACGCTGCTTCTTTCATTTCGCTTACTTTTTCTGATGCAGCTTCTTTCATTTCAGTTGCTTTTTCTGCTACAGCTTCTGTTGCTGATTTAATTACTTCTTTCGCATCTTCCACTTTCTCTGCTGCTTTATTTTTCACGTCTGTAGAAAGCTCTTGTGCTTTTTCTTTTACCTCTGCCATTTTATTTGCAGCAGCATCTTTTGTTTCTGATGCAACTGATGCTACAGTTTGTTTTGTTTCCTCAACTTTTTGTTTTGTTTCTTGTTTATCAAAACAACCTGTCACGGCTAAAGCTGAACTTAAAACTAATGCGAGTGTTAATTTTTTCATTATTTTCTCCATAGAATAATTTGATTATTACAAAGCCCTATTACTTTGATGTAGTTTAGTTTACGGGAATTTTCATAAAAAGAAAAATAGTAATAGTAAAACTTTACCTTTCTAAAAAAAGATTACTTCACAAAACAACACCTAAGATATTGATTTTAAATGTTTTTATAAAAGCTATAAAAATTTTATTTTTTTGTAAAAAAAGAATAATTTATTTTAAATAAATTATAGGAGATGCTTGATGCATCAATATTTCTGATTTATTACCATCCCATAATAATTGAGCAATGGTTGCAGGATAAAATGGTATTGGATTTCTTTTTCCATACAGTTCAGCAACAATTTCTCCCACTAAGGGCAAATGAGAAATAATCAATACAGATTTAACACCTTCATCTTTTAGTACTTCTAAATAATCAATTACGGAATGCGCATATCTATAAGGCGTAATCCCCTCCCAAATTTCAACGTTATTTTCTAACGCAAAATCAAAAGCTTGATTAACTTGATGAAAGGTTTCTTCAGCTCTGGTATAAGGGCTTACTAAAATACGGTCTAGTGAATTAATTAATAATGTACTTAAATGTTGTTTTAGCCACTGCCCTTGTAAAAAAGCCTGTTTAGAACCATAAACAGTCAAATGGCGAGCTTTATCGCTATTCGCCATTACTTCTGCCTCGCCGTGACGCATAATAAAAATGTTCATTTTGCTTTCCTTATTTAAAAACAAAAATAAACCGCACTTTACTAAGTGCGGTCAAAAATTAATTAATTTTTTTCACGGCTTCTGCAATTTCTTCTGCACATTGTTGTGCAAGTGAGGCATCTTGGCATTCCACCATAACGCGAATAAGTGGTTCCGTACCCGATTTACGCAATAAAATACGCCCTTTGCTTTCTAAACGTTTTTCAACCTCTGCGGCAACTGATTTTACAGTGTCACTTTCAAGTGGATTTACCCCACCTGCAAAACGGACATTGATTAACACTTGTGGGAATAATTTAACCGCACTCGCTAATTCATTTAAGGATAATTTATGCTGTGCCATTGCCGCCAATACAGCTAATGACGCAACAATGCCATCGCCCGTTGTATTTTTATCTGCAATGATAATATGACCTGAATTTTCGCCACCAAGCGTCCAATCATTTTCAACCATTTTTTCCAACACATAACGGTCGCCCACGTTTGCACGTAAGAAAGGAACGCCAAGCATTTTCAACGCAATCTCTAAGCTCATATTACTCATTAATGTGCCAACGACACCGCCTTTTAATTGACCTGAACGCAATGCTTCACGGGCAATAATAAAGAGAATTTGGTCGCCATCGACTTTATTTCCTAAATGATCGACCATCATAATTCGGTCGCCATCGCCATCATAAGCTAAACCAACATCAGCTTTCGTTTCAACTACTTTAGCTTGCAATGCTGTCACATCAGTTGCACCACATTTTTCATTAATGTTCAAACCATTTGGATCTGTACCCATTTCAATGACTTTAGCCCCAAGCTCGCGCAATACATTAGGTGCTATGTGATAAGTCGCCCCATTGGCACAATCTACCACGATCTTATAACCTTCCAAGCCTAAGTGAGCTGGAAATGTGCCTTTGCAAAACTCAATATAGCGTCCTGCTGCATCATTAACACGGCTTGCTTTACCTAATTCAGCAGATTCCACACAATCCATTGATTGCTCTAACATCGCTTCAATGGCTTCTTCAATTTCATCGAGTAATTTTGTTCCTTTTGCTGAAAAGAATTTAATGCCATTATCATAATAAGGATTATGTGAAGCCGAGATCACAATACCTGCTTCAGCACGGAAAGCTCTGGTTAAATAAGCAATGGCTGGTGTCGGCATTGGGCCTGTAAAGGCAGCAGATAAACCTGCAGCGGCTAAACCTGCTTCAAGGGCTGATTCCAACATATATCCAGAAATGCGGGTATCTTTACCGATTAAAACCATTTTAGAACCTTGAGAAGCTAATACTTTTCCTGCAGCCCAACCTAATTTTAATGCGAAATCTGGTGTAATTGGATAAGAGCCCACTTTTCCACGCACACCATCTGTTCCAAAATATTTACGATTTGCCATAATAAAATTCCTTTAATTTTTTATCGTTATAAAACCATCAGGCATTTTCTGTTGCCTGCCAAATTTTGAGCATATCTGATGTTGCTGCAACATCGTGTACGCGTAAAATTTTTGCACCTTTTTGCGCTGCAATAAGCGCGCCTGCCGCACTACCAATCACTCGCTGATCGACTGGTTTATCAAGCACAGCACCAATCATTGATTTGCGAGATAACCCCGCTAATACAGGATAACCATTCTGACAAAATTCATTCAGATTTTGTAATAATTGATAATTATGCTGTACAGATTTGCCAAATCCAAAGCCCATATCCCAAATTAAATTTTCTTTTTTAATGCCAGCAGAAAGGCATTCATTAGTACGTTTTTGTAAAAAAGCCAATATATCTTGCACGACATTTTCATAATAAGGATTTGCCTGCATCGTGCGAGGTTGTCCTTGCATATGCATAATGCAAACTGGTAAGGCCTGTTTTACCGCTGTTTCTAACGCATTTGGCTCTTGCAAAGCACGAATATCATTAATCAAATCCATTCCTACACTAGCCGCTTCACACATCACAATTGCTTTTGAGGAATCAACGGAAATCCAGCAATCAAAACGGCTTCGCACTGCTTCCACCACAGGCACAACACGATGCAATTCCTCTTGTTCCGAAACTTCATCTGCATTCGGACGAGTGGATTCTCCACCAATATCAATAATTGTCGCCCCTTCTTCTAGCATTTTTTCCACTTGAAAAAGTGCTTTATCTAGACTAAAAAACTGTCCGCTATCAGAAAAAGAATCAGGCGTAAAATTAAGGATCCCCATAATTTGAGGAACGCTTAAATCAAGACATTTATTATTTGCGTAAAGTTTCATAAAGTGCGGTTAATTTTTAGAGTGATTTTGGTGAGCAATTATAGCGAAATACATCCAAGAAAAAAAATCATTTAGGAAAAAATAAAGCCTTTCCGAAGAAAGGCTTTGATAAGTTAAACATTAAAATCGTCGGTATTTTCTACCGCACTTTCAGGCTTTGCATCATTCGTTGTTGAATTTGCATAAGCAGCCTGTTGTGTTTTCGGCTCTCCCCAACCTGATGGCGGTGTGACAGGTTCGCGATTCATCAATTGCTTAATTTGTTCTTCTTCAATAGTTTCATATTTGACTAACGCATCTTTCATTGCGTGCAAAATATCCATATTATCAGTCAAAATCTGTCTTGCTCTCTCATAGTTGCGATTTACAATTGCACGCACTTCTTCATCAATAGAATGTGCGGTTTCATCTGACATATGTTTCGCTTTTGCCATTGAACGACCTAAAAACACCTCGCCCTCATCTTCCGTATAAAGAATTGGCCCTAATTTGTCAGAGAATCCCCATTGCGTCACCATATTACGCGCGATATTAGTTGCCACTTTAATATCATTTGATGCACCCGTTGAGATATTTTCTTCGCCGTAAATCAAATCTTCCGCTAAACGCCCTGCATACAAGGTAGAAAGCTTACTTTCTAATTGTTTTTGGCTAATACTAATTTGATCGCCCTCAGGCAAAAAGAATGTTACACCTAACGCTCTGCCACGAGGAATAATCGTCACTTTGTGAACAGGATCGTGTTCAGGCACTAAATAGCCCACAATCGCATGGCCTGCTTCGTGATAAGCGGTTGATTCCTTTTGCTTATCCGTCATAATCATGGTGCGACGTTCTGGCCCCATGTTGATTTTGTCTTTTGCTTTTTCAAACTCAAGCATGGTTACCGCACGTTTATTGACTCGAGCAGCAAATAAGGCGGCTTCATTGACTAAATTTGCTAAATCTGCACCGGAATAGCCAGGTGTGCCACGCGCTAATGTCATTGCATCAACATCTTGCGCAACAGGCACTTTACGCATATGCACTTTTAAGATTTGCTCACGACCTTTCACATCAGGCAAGCTAACAACTACTTGTCGGTCAAAACGGCCTGGACGAGTTAAAGCTGGATCAAGTACATCTGGACGGTTAGTTGCGGCAATAACAATTACGCCGTCATTACCACTAAAGCCATCCATTTCAACCAACATTTGGTTTAAGGTTTGTTCACGTTCATCGTGTCCGCCGCCTAAGCCCGCACCACGTTGGCGACCCACAGCATCGATTTCATCAATAAAGATTAAGCAAGGTGCATTTTTCTTAGCCTGTTCAAACATATCACGTACACGTGATGCACCAACACCCACAAACATTTCTACGAAATCAGAACCAGAAATAGTGAAAAATGGAACTTTTGCCTCCCCTGCAATCGCACGAGCAAGCAAGGTTTTACCAGTACCTGGAGGACCAACCATCAGAATACCTTTTGGAATTTTACCGCCCAAGTTTTGGAATTTATTCGGATCACGCAAGAAATCAACGATTTCGCCCACTTCTTCTTTTGCTTCATCACAACCAGCCACATCCGCAAAAGTAACCTTAATCTGATCTTGATTCAGCATTTTGGCGCGGCTTTTACCAAAGCTCATTGCTTTGCCGCCACCACCTTGCATTTGACGCATAAAGAAAACCCATACGCCAACAAGGAATAACATTGGGAACCAAGAAATTAAAATTTGGGATAAGAAACCACGTTTTTCAAATGGCGTGCCTTCCACTTTCACTTTTTTGCTTAATAAATCATCAAGCAATTTTCTGTCTTCAAGTGGTGGCATTACAGTTGAATATTTAGAACCATCGGTTTTAGTTACCGTAATTTCATTGGCATCAAAACGTGCCGCTGTCACTTGTCCGTTGCTTACATCGTAAACAAAGGTCGTATAATCAGTAGAATTTTCTACCGAAGATGAATTAAAACTTTGGTATGCCGTCATCATAATGACCGCCACTACCACCCAAAGCACTAGATTTTTGACCATATCGTTCAAAGTCTAACCTACCTTTCCTAAGTTAAAAAATTTCGTCACAAGATACTACACATCATTAGCAATGAAAAGCTATCAAAGCAATTATCCTTTATAGCCTGTTGCCACAATATATACTTCACGAGATCGTCCGCGTGATGCTTCAGGCTTACGCACTTTCACCACATTAAATAAAGAACGAATTTCTCTTAAATATTCATCAAAGCCTTCCCCTTGAAAGACTTTAACAACAAAACTTCCTTTGCTTGCCAAGACTTGTTTACACATATCTAAAGCAAGCTCGACCAAATACATTGCGCGTGGAATATCCACTGATGGCATTCCACTAAAATTGGGTGCCATATCAGACATCACAACATCAACTTTATCTTCGCCTACACGCACTAATAAAGCATTCAAAACGTTTTCATCACAGAAATCGCCCTGCAGAAAATCAACGCCTACAATGGGATCCATTTCCAAAATATCACAAGCAATTACACGACCTTTGCCCCCAATTTGACTTACTACGTATTGCGACCAACCGCCCGGTGCTGCGCCGAGATCGACCACGGTCATTCCTTGTTTAAATAATTTATCCGTTTGCTGAATTTCATCAATCTTAAAATAAGCACGTGAACGCAACTTTTGCTTATGCGCTTTTTGCACAAATTGATCACTGAAATGTTCATTTAGCCAGCGAGAAGAACTCGCTGAACGTTTTTTCTTTCCCATAATCTTCTATTTTTTATAGTCGTTTCGCCTATATTTGGGTACAATCTGTCAAATTCAAGTCAAGGCTGATTGAAATCAGTGAAAAACATTGAGAAAATCAACCGCTCTTTTTTATTAGGAATCCTTATGACAACCTTATCAACCAAACAAAAACAATTTTTAAAAGGTCTTGCGCACCATCTTAACCCAGTCGTTATGCTTGGTGGAAATGGCTTAACCGAAGGCGTACTTGCTGAAATTGAAAATGCACTTAATTATCACGAACTCATCAAAATAAAAGTTGCTGGTGCAGATCGCGAAACAAAACAACTTATTATCGATGCGATTGTGCGTGAGACTAAAGCAGCACAAGTACAAACTATCGGGCATATTTTGGTGCTTTATCGCCCAAGCGAAGAAGCAAAAATTCAGCTTCCACGAAAATAACATCAAAAGTGCGGTCATTTTTAACCGCACTTTTTTTATTTAAATATAATTCACTTCAATAATATCAAACTCAACGACACCGCCAGGCGTTGTAATATTAACGGTATCATCTAATTCTTTACCAATTAAACCTCGTGCAATAGGAGAATTAACCGAAATCAAACCCGATTTAATGTCAGCTTCATCATCGCCTACAATGCGATAAGTGACTTCTTCATCTGTATCCGTATTTACAAGCACAACTGTTGCACCAAAAATAACTTTACCGTTATTTGGCATTTTTGTTACATCAATAATTTGAGCATTACCAAGTTTACCTTCAATCTCTTGAATACGACCTTCACAAAAACCTTGTTGCTCACGCGCCGCGTGATATTCTGCATTTTCTTTTAAATCTCCGTGCTCACGTGCTTCTGCTATGGCTTTAATAATTTCAGGACGACGTACATTTTTTAAGAAGTCCAATTCTTCACGTAATTGTTCTGCGCCACGCACAGTCATTGGAATTTGTTGCATTGTTTTTCCTTTTACTAAATAAAACAAAAACCACGGCAAAATCCTAAAATCTCGCCGCAGTATTATTAAAAATAAACTTGAAATGAGAAAATGATTTACTCAATTTCATTCGGGGCTTATTATTGTTCGTCTAAAAAAAAATAGCAACCATAACAAACCTAATATGAAAAAATTATCTTCAATTTCCACCGCACTTGGTTCCTTTTTACTTTCCGTAAGCTTTAGCCTGCCAACTTTCGCAAACATTAATGTTTCAGATTTAACACAAAAACTGCCTGAAGGCTCTAACACAGGTGTTATTGCTAAAAATATCAATCAAAATCAAATTATTGCGGATTATAATGGCTCAACCTTTATGCTTCCTGCGAGTACACAAAAAGTTTTTACAGCTGTCGCTGCTAAACTCGCGTTAGGCGATCAATTCAAATTTGAGACCGCACTTTTAACTAATGGAAAAATCCAAAATGTCAATTTAGAGGGTCACTTAATCGTGCGTTTTACAGGCGATCCTGATCTCACAAGTGGCCAGCTTTATACCTTACTTGCAGAATTAAAAAAACAAGGCATCAAAAAAATTAATGGCGATTTAGTATTAGATACCTCTGTTTTTTCCAGTCACGATCGAGGATTAGGTTGGATTTGGAACGATCTCACAATGTGTTTCAACTCTCCCCCTGCAGCGGCAAATATCGATAACAACTGTTTCTATGCGGAACTAGATGCCAATCAAAATCCCAGAGAAACAGTAAAAATCAATGTGCCTGCACAATTTCCAATTCAAGTGTTCGGACAAGTCTATGTAGTGGATAGCAATGAAGCCCCTTATTGTCACCTTGATGTTGTTGTACACGATAATAATCGCTATCAAGTAAAAGGATGTTTAGCGCGTCAATCTAAACCTTTTGGCTTAAGCTTTGCCGTGCAAGATACAGATGCCTATGCTGCCGCGATTATTCAACGTCAATTAAGACAATTAGGTATTGAGTTTAATGGTAAAGTCTTGTTACCCCAAAAACCGCAACAAGGTCAGCTATTAGCGAAACATTTATCAAAACCATTACCCGATTTATTGAAAAAAATGATGAAAAAATCCGATAACCAGATTGCCGATTCACTGTTCCGAGCTGTGGCATTCAATTACTATAAACGCCCCGCCTCCTTTCAATTAGGCACATTGGCGGTTAAATCCATCTTGCAAAAACAAGGAATTCGTTTTGGTAACAGTATTTTAGCCGATGGCTCTGGTCTGTCTCGCCATAATCTTGTGGCACCTAAAACAATGCTATCCGTTTTAGAATACATCGCCAAAAACGAAGATAAATTACATTTAATGGAAACTTTTCCCATCGCAGGCGTAGATGGCACGATCAGTGGTCGTGGCGGATTAATTAGACCGCCATTAGTGAAAAATGTGATTGCTAAAACTGGCTCTTTGAAAGGGGTTTATAACCTAGCTGGCTTTATGACAAACGCGAGAGGGGAAAAAGTAGCATTTGTACAATTTATTAATGGCTACTCAACGGGCGATTTGGAAAGCAAAACAAAACGTGCACCACTGGTACAATTTGAGCGTAACTTATACAACGAACTCTATAAATATTGATAAATTCTTTCTTAAAAATACCGCACTTTTCTTTGTTCATTAAAAGTTCTTTGTTCATAAAAAGTGTGGTATTTTTTTATCTCTTTTTACTCAATGCTATTCATCAATTAAAATATTAAATGATAATTATTTTTATTAATTAACTTGCTATATTTTCTTATACTCTCCACTCTTTTTTAACCTAGATTTAACCTTGGGAAGCACAGTATGAACTTTAAATTAAGCTTAGTTTATACCGCACTTTTTGCGGGTATTTCTGTTTCTGCCATAGCAAAAACAACACAGCACTCTGATACTAAAACATTAGATCAAATTACAAGATACAGGTCTTAAACAAAACGGTTATCAAGTAACAGGTACATCTGCTGTTTTTAAAGCTGAAGTCCCCGTATTTGATACGCCAAATACTGTTAATGTCCTTTCAACACAACTTTTACAAGATCGTCAGCCGAATTCTCTTATTAATGCGCTTTATAATGTAAGCGGCGTAAGTCAAGCAAATACTTTAGGGGGAATGTTTGATTCCATTCAAAAGCGTGGTTTTGGCGGCAACCGAGATAACTCAATTATGCGTAATGGCTTACAGGTTGGTCCTGCTAAAAATTTTAGTGCTACAACTGAAACTGTTGAACTCTTAAAAGGGCCTACTTCTGTGCTTTATGGTGTGCAAGATCCGGGTGGCGTAATCAATATTGTGACTAAAAAACCACAACAAACACCAAAATATTTAATTGCTGGCTCTTTAGGTAGCCATAATCTTTGGGGAACTCAATTAGATTTCACTGGCGGTTTAAGCAACGGCTTTGCATATCGTTTTATTTATGACCTGATATTCCTGTTTCTCGTCGTTTAGATGAACCCAATAACGAAACAACTGCAAAAACAGATAATATTGATTTTAAAATTGAACATAAACTAAATGAACAATGGAAAATTAATGCTGCTTATAGTTATTCAGGTTATAAATATTTCTATAACCAATCTCGTATTAATAGCATAAATATAACGAATAGAATTGCCCAACGTTATATTGAACAACAAGGCAGTCAGCACATTCATAGTGGAACATTAAATTTAGTTGGAGAATTTGGTATTGGAAATGTAGCTAATCGCTTAGCATTTGGAGTTGATATTATGCGTAATAATATGGATCTTGGTCCAATTTACAATACAAATAAGTCAGCAGAACGAAAACCTTTAAATATTGATAATCCAATCTATACAAATCCAATCGCTATTCAAAAAAATACAAATAAAAATGCCTACCAGTTTAATCATTTAAAAACTTTAGGTCTTTATATTCAAGATTCTGCTTATTTTACTGATAACTTTATTATAACAGGAGGACTTCGTTATGAATATTTTGATCAAGTGATTGGAAGATCAACATTAGATAATATTAGAAGTGGATATTTAGCGCAAACAGACGGAAAACTTCTCTATCAATTCGGTAGTGTATATAAATTTACCCCAAGAATTGCAACATTTTTTAACTGTGCAGAATCATTCCGCCCACAAAATAATAGAACGCTTATTATTAATAGCGAACTTCCTGCGGAGCAAGGTAAATCTTTTGAAACAGGTTTAAAATATGATAATTCATATTTAAATGCAACTTTGGCTTTATTTAATATAAACAAAGGCAATGTTGCAGAAACAGTTAATATTAATAACACAAATGAACTACAAATTGTTGGAAAACAGCGTTCTCGTGGCATTGAGTTTGATATAAATGGGCAACTTACTGATAATTTAAGTATTGCTGTAAACTATACTTACATAAAAGTAAAAACCTTAGAGAATCACAATAATAAATTAGCTATTGGTAAACAACTTTCAAGTGTACCAAAACATCAATCTTCATTATTCTTAGCCTATAACATTGGCGAATTTGACTTTGGCCATATTCGTGTTGGTGGTGCGCATTATTTAGGCTCTTGGTATGCTTATAATAGCACCTATACAAAAGCATATAAGCTCCCACATTCAGTTGTTTATGATGCGTTCATTGCATACGATACAAAAATTTCAGGCAAAAAACTTTCTTTCCAATTAAATGGTAAAAACTTATCGAATAAAGTTTATTATCCATCAACGTCAGGAAATGCAAACGGAACACTTATTCCTGTTGCATTAGGCTATGCGCGTGAAGTGATATTAAACACTAAAATTGAATTTTGATGAATTATTAAAAATTAAGGCGAACTGATTTCGCCTTTTTCTATTTACGGAAAATTAATGAACTGGCAAACCGAACTTTATAATAGTTTAAACTGGATTTTAACCGCACTTTTTTGGGTAATATTATGCTTTACCATCACAATATTAGCCTTAAAACAAACTACTTTCGGCAAAAAATTCTGGTGTATCGTGTCACGTGTCACCATCAATGAATAAAAAAACAAGCCTTAAACTAATTTTAATGTTGTTAGTGCTATTTATAATGATATTGTTGGAAGTTAGATTTAGCCTGCTTAATTCATTTTTTTACAATGGATTATATATTCAATGCAAGAGTTAAACATCGAGAAATTTTGGTTCTTTGCAAAATTAAATGCTCTTCTTGTAACAGCACAAGTTATACATACTATTGCGGATTATTTCTTTCAACAAGTTTTTGAAATTCGTTGGTTAGAAAGTCTTAATACAACACTTATTAAACGCTGGTTAAATAAGAAAAAATACTATCGACTGAAATATAAACGAGATTTGCCAGATAATATTGATCAACGTATTGAACAAGATGCGAGAGAATTTATTACCAGCACTGTACAAATTGTGCGAGGCATAATTAACTCGGTACTCACAACCATTGAATTTACGATTATTTTATGGTCACTTTCTGGCATATTAACTTTATTTGGATTTAATATCGAAAAAGGCGTCGTTTTCTTCATTTATGCTTTTATCATTTTTGCAATATTTATGTCCGTGTGGATTGGACGCCCACTAATTAAGCTAAATTTTACAAAAGAAAAACTCAATGGCGATTATCGTTATTCTCTAATCCGTGTGCGAGACAATGCAGAAAGCATTGCTTTTTATAATGGCGAGCCAAAAGAACAAACATTCTTACAATATCAATTCCGTCAAATTATTCATAATCGTTGGTCCATTGTATTAAAAATGTTGGGCTTAAATAGTTTCAACTCAGGGGTTACTCGCGTTGCCAAATTATTGCCCTTAATGTTACAAGCATCACGTTTCTTTTCTGGTCAAATAAAGCTGGGAGACATGCATCAAACAGTCCAAGCATTTAACCGATTAATGACCGCACTTTCATTTTTCCGATTATTTTACGAACAATTTACACTCTATCAAGCACGATTAAATCGTCTTTATGGATTTATAACCAAAATGGATGAATTAGATAAGCAAAATTTTTATCATACTTTTCATTGTTCTCGTAGAGTCGCATTAAAAAACTTTGGCATCAAAGATGAACAAGGCAACATATTACTCAATAATTTGAATATAAATTTAGAAAATGGAGATGCCCTATTAATTCAAGGTGCATCCGGAACAGGAAAAACATCACTGCTAAAGCCATTGCAGGAATCTATCCCTTTGAAACAATAGGCATTGCAGAGCATCCTTGTATGGGAAGTTTATTCTTGCCACAACGACCTTATATGCCACAAGGCACTTTACGAGAAGCGATTTGTTACCCAAATATCAATCCAAGTCACGCAGAATTGGAACAAACCATGAAGGATTGCGCGCTAGGAAAATACATACAAGCACTTAATGTAAAAAATGACTGGCAAGCGATTTTATCGCCCGGTGAACTACAAAGAGTGGCGTTTATTCGTATTTTACTCACAAAACCAGATGTCGTATTTCTTGATGAAACAACTTCCGCATTGGATGAAACAACGGAGCATTTACTCTACCAAACAATTAAAGAGCGTTTGCCCGAAATGATTATTCTCAGCGTAGGTCATCGTAGTACGTTACAGCAATTTCATAACAAACAACTCAAATTAAATGTATGTTTACTACGAAAAATAAGAAAATAGCTATGCAAAATATGTAAATCAAATATTTTATTTATTTCAATGTATTTAAATAAAGATAGAATATAAAAAAACCCTCGAAATTCGAGGGTTTGATTTTACTATCGTAATAAAAATTAGCGACGTAAACCTAAACGAGCGATAGTGCTTTGGTATAAAGCAAGATCAGTACGTTTTAAGTAGTCTAAAAGTTTACGACGACGAGAAACCATACGTAATAAACCACGACGACCATGGTGGTCTTTTTTGTGCTCTGTGAAGTGAGTTTGTAAGTGGTTGATTTGTGCAGTTAATAATGCGATTTGAACTTCAGAAGAACCAGTATCTTTCGCATCACGACCAAATTCAGCAACGATTGCTGCTTTTTTTTCAGTACTTAGAGACATTTTTTACTCCTAAAAGGTAGTGTTGTAAATACATCATTCGCCGATCTCTAACTCAGCGATGACAAGGAGTTCGCATTCTAACGATGAATAAGTTCAAATGCAAGATAAAGATTAAACTTACCGCACTTTTCATTATTAGAAGCGAATACCAGATCCAATCCCCACACCTAATCCTACACCATTACTTCCACCACCAGCACTAACACCACCCACAGTACAAGCAGCTAATATGCCTGATAATGCAAAAATAAAAAATATTTTCTTCATCATTTTTTCTTTATCAATAAAATTTCAAATAAACGATAAATCGCAATTAAATCTGTCTTTGCAATAGGTTTAAAAGGCAATAAAAGATAATAAACCCAGCTAAAACGCTGCAAAAATACGATCATATTCTGCCAATTTTTCGCTTCACAATGTGTTTGATAATATAATGCTACTTTTTGAATAAAAGTGTCCGAAATATCTTCTTCTCGACATAAACTATCAAAGAAAAATAACATATCCCGAATAACTATCCAAATTTGATTTTGGCTATTTGAGCGAGATTCAAAATCAAGAAAAGTAACCTTTCCTTTATCCCAAGTAATATCTCGAATAGCAGGACGACCGTGCATCAAATTTTTAGCGTGCAAATCAATCAAAGCGAGACAAGCATCATAAATAATTAAAAATTTCTGTTGTTCATCTATATTTTTATTGCATAGCCATTGTGATACAGTCAGTCCCACATTTTCCAACACAAAAAAATGATCACTATAATAAGAGACTTTTGGCACTGGCGCATTTTGTTCAGCAAGCTTCAATAAAGTATATAATTCATTTTTAAAAGATTTTTTAGAATGGGGTTTTAATAATAGCCAAATCCCTTTCAATTTTTCAGGTTGTTTCAACCAATATTTTTTCCTTCATATTGAAAAGGATAAATTCGTTCATCTCGATGTTTTGTTACCAGTTGCTTCACATATTCTTGAAAATCATCATTTGCCATCATATTCCCACTACTTTAGTATATTATTTATAGTTTAAATAGAAATTAATTTATTATTTTCTATAATAACGTCTATTAAAAAACTTTAAAATAAATTTTATTTACCACTAATAAAATTAAAAAAATAGCAGGAATATTATAGATATTTTAAGAATTTATTACAATTTAATAAGGAAAAATTAAAATGCTGAAGTATCTTGGAATAATCCTACTTTTAAATCTGTCGCGGTATAAATAACACGACCATCTACTTCAACTTCGCCATCAGCCATTCCCATAACTAGTTTACGATTAATTACTCGTTTCATATGGATTCTGTAAACTACTTTTTTCGCTGTCGGCAAAATTTGCCCTGTGAATTTCACTTCGCCAACCCCTAATGCTCGCCCTTTTCCTTTGCCACCAATCCAGCCTAAATAAAACCCAACAAGCTGCCACATCGCATCCAATCCTAAACAACCGGGCATTACTGGATCGCCAATGAAATGGCAGCCAAAAAATGGCAATTCAGGCTTAATATCAAGTTCGGCTTCAATGTATCCTTTACCGAAAGCACCTGTTTCTTCATTCATTTCAACAATGCGATCCATCATCAACATTGTTGGTGCGGGTAATTGCGGCCCTTCTTTACCAAATAATTCGCCGCGACCTGACGCGAGCAAATCATCATAAGAATAGCTACTTTTTTTATTAAGTGTACAAGTGTTTTGCATTTCAGATTCCTTTATATATGATAAATCCAGTTTATAACTGATATATGTATTTTAAAAGGAACGCAGCAAACTGTAAATAGCTAACACTTGTTCGCAAAACTTGTCGGAGCAGTCACTCTTAGAAATTATAGAAAAAAAGAAAAGCGAAAAAATGCTCGCTTTTCTCTATTAGGAGTGGAAAAAACGCCAAAAACTTTTTCGTTCAGAATCGGCACGCCCCTCAATACGACGTTGAATAAGACGAGATAAAGGCTCTGTTTTTTCTGTATAATCTTTGTTCTCATCTAACAAATCACGCTCAAATAACAATTCACAAGCTTGATAAATATCTTCCACAGGATAAATAAAAAACTCGCCATTTTTTACCGCACTTTTCACTTCATCAGATAAACTCAGTTGCTGGATTGTTGTCATTGGAATGATTACACCTTGTTTTCCAGTCAAACCGCGACGTTGGCAAATAGTAAAAAAGCCTTCAATTTTATCATTTACACCACCCACAGAATGAACAAGTCCAAATTGATCAATCGATCCTGTAATTGCAATATGTTGAGGCAAAGGTAAATCGGCTAAAGCACTTGCTAGCACACAGAAAATCGCCAAAGATGCACTATCACCATCAATTTCTCCATAAGACTGTTCAAACACCAATGATGCAGAAAATGGCAATTGCGAGGGCAAATCTAAGATATTGGAAAGGCAAGCCTGCGCAATCATCATACCTTTACCGTGAATATTTCCCGCTAGTTCATTTTTTCTTTCAACATCAATCACTTCCCCTTCACCGAATTGTACAATACAACTAATACGCGAAGGTTCGCCGAAACATACTGGTGTACCTGGATATTCAATTACCGAAAGCCCATTAATTTGTCCAACAATTTCGCCTTGCGTTTCGACATAAACTTGCTCGTTTAAAATATCCGCATAGGTTTGTTCTTTTAAAAAACCATATTGTGCTAATTTTTGTTGAAAAATGCCCTCAAAATCCTCCGCACTTAATGCTATTTTTTCTGCAAAAGTTGAAGCATCTTGTAAGATTTCTTTTAATTTGAGAGGAGATGCATTAATTAAAAAACGATCTTCACTTTCACGCACTAATAATTGATAAAGTTTATTTAACGCCGAAAAATCTAGCTCAATTTTTTGCTCTTGAGCCATTTGTAGCACATAACTAGCCCAAGTTTTTTGTTCTTCCACTTCAGCCACAGAAACATAACTTTCAATTTCAGCATAATCGGCGAAAGAATAAAGGTTTTCTTCTAACTCAGCCAAAGTGGCTAATTCGGTACGATTACCAAGTACAATCACTTTTAAGTTAAGCGTATAGCCTGGTATATCACAAGGTAAATTTTTAAATGGATGAGCTGAATACCAATCAAAAGTTTGGGTTTGCAGAATCTGTTTTAATCGCCCCCACAAATCAAATTGAGATAACAATGTTGTCGCACTTAAAATCAAAACTCCGCCATTAGCTTTATGCACTAATCCTGGCACTAATTGAATATCTTGTGAACTTGGATGAAGCCGAAAACTACCGAAAAGCTGGAATTGATCGCAATACAATGCGCTTAATACCTCTCCTTGACTGGCAAAATTATCATCTAAAGATTTTGCAGGCTCAGTATAAATATACGGAAAAGAAAAAGAGTCCCCCTGCTCTATCACATAATTCACACCAAAAATTGACCGCACTTTATGATGGTTTTGCGATATAAAATTTTGCAATAACTCCGCATATTCAACAGGTTCGCCCACTTTTATCATTAGTAGTGAACGTGTTGGATGACGTAAAAATAAATCGATAGCCTGTGTGGCATTCGGTTGTAACGCCCAAAAATCTACTGGTTCTAAAGGAAAATCTTGAATTGCTAAATCAGGTTGCAATGCCTGCCAATTTAAGGATTGCTCCATAGCTTGTTGTTGAGAAAATGATGAACTCACGGCTGGTCTCTTTCTAGAAAAATTGGTCACATTATCGCATATTTAATAGCCTTGTGAAAATCCACTAGAAAATCAGCATAAAAACACGTATATTAATGCAGTTACCACGTCACTCAATGATAAAAAATGAAATACCAAAAACTCGAAAATCAAGAAGCAAATTGGAAATGGATTTACCTCATTCGTAAACATCGCGAAGGGGAAAATATCACGCGTTATGAAGAACGTAGTTTGCAAGAAGCCAAAGCGCAAGAATTATTAGAATCCCAAAATTATCCAGAAAAAATTGAAGAATGGATTAAAAACCATCTTTCCCCAGCCTTGCCAATTAAGCTTGATCAAGCCATTCGAGCTCGCCGTAAACGATTTTTTAATGGAGAAAAACAACATACCAAGAAAAAATCCATTGATTTGGAATATGCGGTGTGGCTACGTCTTTCTAAATATTCTAGAAAAATGAAAATGACACTTTCGGAAACAATTACCTATATGATTGACGAAAGAGAAAGCAAAGCACAATTTGAAAATCAAATGGCAGCAATGAAAACTAGTTTAAAGAATTTATTAAAATAAAAAAAGACAAGCTGCAATTCTTGTCTTTTAAATTAGGATTAATAGAAAAAATTTAGGGTATTTATTATTCTTGAGTATCCAAAATTGGGATTATTTTTGTGGCGTGAGATCCTTTATCGCCGTGGATAACTTCAAATTGCACCTTTTGACCTGCTTTTAATGAACGATAGCCGTCCATTTCAATCACTGAATAATGTGCAAAAATATCGGCATCCACACCTTCTGCGGAAATGAAACCAAATCCTTTTGCATTATTGAACCATTTTACAATACCAATTTCCATAAAAGACCTCTCTAGGCTTCGCCTATTAAAACAATAAATCAACAAGACTCTCGCCTTATCACCTAATATAGGTCCGTTATGTTTAAATATTTTGAACGGTTATGCAACGAGCAATATTCAAAAATGATAAGTAGATCACAAAAAATTTAATTTTCTGGAGTTTTTTTATCATTTTTATGAATTTCTCGTAGTGCTTTCGCCACTATTTGAATAGCTTCTCCGCTACTAATTCCTTTTGCCATAAGTTCTTGAATTTGTTCAACTGCCTTTTGTTGCTGTTCGTGTGTTAGATTTATATCAAGCATTTTCCCATCCAAATTGATTAATTAGTTTCTTCCATTGTTCATCTAGCCCTGCTGTGATAGTGATTTGTTCTTTGGTTATCGGATGAATAAAAGACAAACTATCTGAATGTAAAAATAATCGAGAACAGCCTAAATGTGAGATTAATGCACGATTTTGATGTAAGTCACCATATTGTGTATCCCCTAAAATCGGATGAAAAATATGTTTCATATGGCGACGTAATTGGTGTTTTCTGCCTGTATGAGGGATTAATTTAACTAAAGAATAACGTGCTGTTTGATAACGCCCAGCAGGATAAGGCATTTCGACTATTTTTAATCCTTCATAATCAGTAATCGCTTCTTGAGACCCTTTATTTTCTTGAGAAAATTTATCTGCGATTTTATCCAATTGGATTTTTAGTGGATAATCTATCCGCTCTTTTCCCTGTAGATACCCTCGCACTACAGCTAAATAAGATTTCTGAACGCACTTTTGTTCAAACTGTTCACACATTAAATTCGCAATTTCACTGCTCAATGCAAATAACAACACGCCAGATGTCGGTCGATCTAAACGATGAATAGGAAATACGTGCTGACCAATCTGATCTCGCAAAGTTTGCATCACAAATTGAGTTTCATGAGGATCTAACCAACTGCGATGAACCAACATGCCAGCAGGCTTATTCACCGCAACTAGAAACGCATCTTGATATAAAATTTCTAGCATTCTTTCTTGTTCAGCAGTGCCTCTAAAGCAACCAAAGGGGCTAATAATTTTTGCAATTCATCAAATTCTTTCATTGCTTCTTCAATATAAGGCGAAATGGCAATTTTATTTGGCAAAGCTGAACCACTTTCTAATAAAGCCCACATACGCGGAATAAATATCCACTGTAGCCATTCTTCGGCAGACATCGTATCAATTGAAAAAGGTTCTTCACTTAAAAACGCCTCTGCAGCAGGGGACATCGTTTGCCATAAATTAAGCTGCTGCATGGTAATTTGAAGCTGTTCAAGGTGCTGTTTAGTTTGATTACGCATATTTTATATCCTAATTAATGAATCTTTTTTGCAAACACACGCACATTTGAAAAACCATTTTCTTTCAAATATAAGGCCTGTAATTTGCTCATCACACCACGTTCACAATACAACACGTAATTTTTACTTTGATCAAGGCTACCAAATTGAGAGGAAAGTTTGTAGAACGGCATTTGAATGACTTCATGTGCATCCGATTTAAATGGATTTTCATCCGTTTCTTCTGGGCTACGAATATCTAGAATTACCTCGTTTTCTCCCAATACAGAAATTGCCTCAACTTCCACGACTTCTTTTTCTGTTTCTTCTGCTATCTGGCGAATATCTAAATATTTCGCATTTTGTACCGCACTTTCAAGAATCTCAAAATTAAAATACCTTTCTTCTGTAACAATTTTCTCGCGAACAGCTTTGATCGTAGGATTTTTTGAAATCACACCACAAAATTCAGGCATAGATTTTGCAATATCGTCAGTGCCAATTTCTTTCGCCATCGCGATAATTTGTTCTTTATCGTGCGTAATTAACGGGCGTAATACTAAGGCATCAGCAGCTTCATCAATCAAGCGTAAATTGGTCAAAGTTTGGCTGGAAACTTGTCCTAATGCCTCCCCTGTCACAATCGCTTCAATATTAAAACGTTGAGCGACTTTACTTGCTGCTCGCACCATCATCCGTTTTAATACAACCCCCATTTGGCCATTATCGACTTTCTCTAAAATCTCACCGACAACCCCCTCAAAGTTAATCGCAATAAAGCGTACTTTATGTGAAGCGCTATAGCGTTGCCAAATATGATAAGCCATTTGCTTTACGCCAATTTCATGGGCTGCACCGCCAAGATTAAAGAAACAATAATGAACTCGAGAACCACGACGAATCAACATATAACTTGATACGCCAGAATCAAATCCCCCCGAAATCAAAGAAAGCACATCCTCTTGCGTCCCAATTGGATAACCGCCAATCCCTGCGTGGCGTGCTTTAACTAACATCATTTTGTCATCTTCAATATCAATACGAACAGTCACATCTGGATTTTTCAACCGTACTTTTGCGCTTTCAATATGTTGATTTAATCCACCGCCGATATAACGTTCTGCTTCAATCGAACTAAATTTATGTTTTCCCTTACGTTTTACTCGAACGCAAAAGGTTTTGCCTTGAAGTTGTTGCGCAACATCAGCAAGCGTCAATTCAAAAATATGATGTAAATCGGTAAACGGTTTTTCTTCAACTTCTAAAAAATGATGAATACCAGGAATACGTTGTAACAAGGCGATTAATTCTTCACGATTTTCTTCATTTTTTGACCGCACTTCAATGTAATCCCAGTGACGTACAACTGCAGTTTCTTCATCATATTTCTGTAAAATATTGCGGATATTAGAAGTTAAAATTTTTGCGAAACGTTTACGCACAGTTTCGCTCTTAATCATAATTTCAGGAAAAAGTTTAACGATAAATTTCATATAAATAGCTTAGGTATTTCTTGGGTATTTAAAGTGGCGAGTATTTTACGCAAAGATAGTGAAAAGTCCACTGGTCCTAGCTTGAAATAATTTTTTAACAACTCAAGTAAAATACAGTACAATGACAAGCAATTTTTACCGTGAAAAAGGACGATTAAATGGCGCGTAAACCTGCATCTTCACAAGATTTTGAAACAACGTTAGCGCAGTTAGAAAATATTGTTACACATTTAGAAAATGGCGATCTACCGTTAGAAGAAGCATTAAAAGAATTTGAACAAGGTGTGCAACTCGCTAAGTTAGGACAAGAACGTTTACAACAAGCAGAACAACGCATTCAGATCTTATTGCAAAAAACAGAAGATGCTCCACTGAATGATTATAAAGGGAATGATTATGAAGGGAATGCTTAATGGGTCACTTTTCTGAAGAATTACAACAGGTTCAAAATCGTATTAATCACTTTTTAGAAGCTCAATTTGAGGGCATTGAAAGTCATAATGCACCTTTGCTTGACGCGATGAAATACGCATTATTACTTGGTGGTAAACGAGTTAGACCTTTTTTGGTTTACGCAACTGGTCAAATGCTTGGCGCAGAGAAACAAACCTTAGATTACGCTGCTGCTGCCATTGAAGCCATTCACGCCTATTCCTTAATTCACGATGATTTACCTGCGATGGACGATGACAATCTACGTCGTGGACATCCTACTTGTCATATCCAATTTGATGAAGCTACAGCTATTCTTGCGGGCGATGCACTACAAAGTTTCGCATTTGAAATATTAACCAAAACTCCGAATATTTCTGCTGAACAAAAACTGGCTTTAGTTCAAATTTTAGCTCAAGGCTCAGGCGTACAAGGAATGTGCTTAGGGCAAAGTTTAGATCTTATTTCTGAACATAAACAAATTAGTTTAAGCGAATTAGAATTAATCCATCGTAACAAAACGGGCGCGTTGCTAATTGCCGCATTGAAATTAGGTTTCATTTGTTCTCCGCATTTTACCGACAAAAAGTTAGAACAATCCTTAACACAATATGCGGAAGCCATTGGCTTAGCCTTTCAAGTTCAAGATGATATTTTAGATATTGAAGGCGATAGTGCAGAAATTGGCAAACAAGTCGGCGCCGATCTTGATTTAGATAAAAGTACATATCCAAAATTACTTGGGTTAAGTGGCGCAAAACAAAAAGCACAAGATCTATATCAAAGTGCTTTGTCTGAATTAGAAAAAATTCCTTTTAATACGACCGCACTTCGTGCATTAGCTGAATTCATTATTACCAGAAAAAGTTAAACACTCACAAAAGTGCGGTCAAAATTTATAACGTTTTTAAAATGACTAACAATATGAACAATTATCCTCTTTTATCTTTAATTAATTCTCCAGAAGATTTACGTCTTTTAAATAAAGACCAGCTACCACAACTCTGCCAAGAATTACGTGCTTATCTTTTAGAATCAGTTAGTCAAACTAGCGGGCATTTAGCATCAGGTTTAGGCACGGTGGAACTGACTGTTGCACTACATTATGTGTATAAAACACCATTTGATCAGTTAATTTGGGATGTTGGACATCAAGCTTATCCACATAAAATTTTAACGGGTCGCCGAGAGCAGATGTCCACAATTCGTCAAAAAGGCGGTATTCATCCTTTCCCTTGGCGTGAAGAAAGTGAATTTGATGTATTAAGTGTTGGTCACTCCTCCACGTCTATTAGTGCGGGATTAGGTATTGCAGTCGCTGCAGAACGAGAAAATGCAAGTAGAAAAACAGTATGTGTCATCGGTGACGGCTCAATTACGGCGGGAATGGCATTTGAGGCATTAAATCACGCAGGGGCATTGCATACAGATATGTTAGTTATTTTAAATGATAACGAAATGTCTATTTCAGAAAACGTTGGCGCATTAAATAATCATCTTGCGCGTATTTTCTCTGGCTCTCTCTACTCTACACTTCGTGATGGCAGTAAAAAAATCCTTGATAAAGTTCCTCCAATCAAAAACTTTATGAAAAAAACCGAAGAACATATGAAAGGTGTAATGTTCTCGCCAGAAAGTACATTATTTGAAGAACTCGGTTTTAATTATATTGGCCCAGTGGACGGGCATAACATTGAGGAATTAGTGGCAACACTTACGAATATGCGTAATCTGAAAGGCCCGCAATTTTTACATATAAAAACAAAAAAAGGTAAAGGATATGCGCCTGCAGAAAAAGATCCGATTGGTTTCCACGGCGTACCAAAATTTGACCCAATCAGTGGCGAATTACCCAAAAACAATAGTAAACCAACTTATTCGAAAATTTTTGGCGATTGGCTATGCGAAATGGCAGAAAAAGATGCCAAAATTATTGGTATCACACCTGCAATGCGTGAGGGTTCAGGTATGGTAGAATTTTCCCAACGCTTCCCAAAACAATATTTTGACGTAGCAATTGCAGAACAGCACGCTGTCACTTTTGCTACAGGACTTGCAATTGGCGGATACAAACCTGTTGTCGCAATTTACTCGACATTTTTACAACGTGCTTACGATCAATTAATTCACGATGTTGCCATTCAAAATCTCCCTGTATTATTTGCGATTGATCGAGCGGGAATAGTTGGCGCAGATGGAGCGACACATCAAGGTGCATTTGATATTAGCTTTATGCGTTGCATTCCAAATATGATCATTATGACGCCAAGTGATGAAAATGAATGCCGTCAAATGCTCTATACAGGTTATCAATGTGGCAAACCAGCGGCAGTGCGTTATCCTCGCGGAAATGCCGTTGGTGTAAAACTTACTCCTTTGGAAATGCTACCTATCGGTAAATCACGTTTAATTCGAGAGGGTCAAAAAATTGCGATTTTAAACTTTGGTACCCTGTTACCATCTGCGTTAGAAGCATCAGAAAAACTCAATGCAACAGTTGTCGATATGCGTTTTGTAAAACCGATTGATATTGAAATGATTAATGTGCTTGCTAAAACTCACGATTATTTAGTCACATTAGAAGAAAATGCAATTCAAGGTGGAGCGGGATCAGCTGTGGCAGAAGTACTAAATTCATCAGGAAAATCAACCGCACTTTTACAACTTGGTTTACCAGATTATTTTATTCCCCAAGCGACACAGCAAGAAGCATTGGAAGATTTAGGATTGGATACAAAAGGCATTGAAGAAAAAATTATCAACTTTATTGCAAAACAGGACAATTTATAAAAATAAACGCGATGATAATTTCATCGCGTTTTTTCTTAATCCACAATTCTTAAATGGGAAACTGATTTTGTTTTCTTTTTTTCTTCTCGTTTTTTAGGCTTATCTACTGCTTCATAAAAACCTGTTGGTTGTTCAGTATCTGGCTCGATGTTAAGTTCATCATAAATTTCCTCAGGTTCAAACATCACGCCATCACCATTTTCACGAGCATAAATCGCAAGCGCTGCGCCCATTGGAATATACAATTCACGAGAGACACCTTTAAATCGGGCATTAAACTGGATGAAATCATTTGTAAGTTGTAAATTGCCCGTAGCATTAGAAGACAAGTTCAATACAATCTGTCCATCTTTTACATATTCCACAGGAACATTCACGCCCAAGTAAGTCGCATCAACAACTAAATAAGGCGTGAAACTATTATCTACTAGCCAATCATAATAGGCGCGTAATAAATAAGGACGTTTAGGAGAAGATTTATGTTCCATTATTTATCATCCATTAAATTTTTTGGTGCAGCTTCCCCTACAGATTGTAAAAAAGAATCGCGTGTAAACACGCGTTCCATATAAGCTTTAATCGCTTTACTTCCTGTGCCTGTAAATTCCACACCTAAATGTTTTAATTTCCATAATAATGGTGCAACATAGCAATCAACCAAACCAAATTCTTCATTCATAAAATAAGGCATCTGTTGAAAAATTGGTGCAATCCCTAATAATTCTTCTTTTAACTGTTTTAATGCTGAAATTTTTTCTTTTTCTGTACCGTTTTCTGCTTTTGCAAGGGTTGGATACCAATCTTGTTCAATACGTAACATTAAAAGTCGATCTTTAGCACGAGAAACAGGATACACTTGCATTAATGGAGGATGTGGAAAACGTTCATCAAGATATTCCATTATGATGCGTGAATTAAATAATACGAGATCACGATCAACCAACGTAGGCACAGTGCCGTATGGATTTAATTCCATTAAATCTTCTGGTAGTGCTTGCAAATCAACCTCTGCGTTTTCATAAAGCACACCTTTTTCAGCCAAAACAATTTTTACCTGATGGCAATAAATATCATCTTTATTTGAAAAAAGGGTCATTACTGAACGTTTATTTGATGCGCTGGACATTTATTCCTCCGAAGATCCAAAAATATTCTAGGTTTTTAAGGGGCAATATTCTACCATAAAGCATTACCTATTTGCCAATATAATCTTTTTTATTGTTTTATAATCAATAAGTTAGAGTAACTCAAATAATAAAAAAGCAGAGATTTCTCTCTGCTTTTCTTTTTCGAAACGAAAATAAAAATTAACGTTTTGAGTATTGTGGACGACGACGTGCTTTGTGTAAACCCACTTTTTTACGTTCTACGCGACGTGCGTCACGAGTAACGAAACCAGCTGCACGAAGTGCTGGGCGTAATGTTTCATCGTATTCCATCAATGCACGAGTGATACCGTGACGGATTGCACCCGCTTGACCAGAAATACCACCACCTTTAACTGTGATGTATAGATCTAATTTATCAGTTAATTCAACCAACTCTAATGGCTGACGTACTACCATACGCGCTGTTTCGCGACCAAAGTAAACATCTAATTCACGTTGGTTGATAGTGATTTTACCACTGCCCGGTTTGATAAATACACGAGCTGAAGAGCTTTTGCGGCGACCTGTGCCGTAGTTTTGATTCTCTGCCATTTTCTAAACCTCGTGATTAAATATCTAATACTTGTGGTTGTTGTGCAGCGTGTTGGTGTTCAGCACCTGCGTACACTTTTAATTTACGGAACATTGCACGGCCTAATGGACCTTTTGGCAACATACCTTTAACCGCAATTTCAATCACTGCTTCAGGACGGCGAGCGATCATTTCTTTGAAAGTCGCTTGTTTAATACCACCTACATAGCCAGTGTGCCAGTAGTAAAGTTTATCTGTTTCTTTACGACCAGTTACTGCCACTTTGTCTGCGTTGATAACGATGATGTAATCACCAGTATCTACGTGTGGAGTGTACTCAGCCTTGTGTTTACCACGAAGACGACGTGCTAATTCAGTCGCTAAACGACCTAAAGTTTTACCTGTCGCATCTACTACGTACCAGTCGCGTTTAACCGTTTCTGGTTTTGCTACAAAAGTTTTCATTAATTAATTACCAAAAATTAGTTTGATACCCAGTGTTCTTATGAACACAACCATTAATCTTAATCATCACCCCTTCGAGTGCGATCTCGATAAAATAATGCACGATGGGAATTCGCACATTTACAGGGTCGGCGTATTATACTCGTTTTTTCATAAAATGCTAATTTTTTGCGCTAAAAAATAAATCTATTATATTTATTTAACACGCATTTATCTTTCTATAAAAATACACAAAAAAATTACCGCACTTTCTTTTTCGTTGTAAAATGGGATAAATCATTGCTAACAAAAGTGCGGTAGTTTTGAGTACGTTTTGATCTAAAAATTAGTTATTATCGAACAATCATTATCCATTTATTGAATTATTAATAATAATCATACTTTTAATGAATAAATTGAAATTGACTCATATTAAAACCTATTTTATTGTACAAATACTATTTTAGAATCCTAAAGGAAGCCTTATGAGCTACGCGAAAGAAATTGATACATTAAATCAACATATTGCAGATTTTAATAAAAAAATTAATGTCTCCTTTGAATTTTTTCCACCTAAAAACGAAAAAATGGAAACCCTTCTATGGGATTCCATTCATCGTTTAAAAGTCTTAAAGCCTAAATTTGTGTCAGTCACTTACGGCGCAAATTCGGGAGAACGTGACCGCACTCACGGCATTGTGAAAGCCATTAAACAAGAAACTGGCTTAGAAGCCGCACCACATTTAACTGGAATTGATGCTACACCTGAAGAATTAAAACAAATTGCGAGAGATTATTGGGATAGTGGTATTCGCCGTATTGTTGCGTTACGCGGTGACGAACCTAAAGGTTACGCGAAAAAACCATTTTATGCGTCAAATCTTGTGGAATTACTCCGTTCTGTCGCTGATTTTGATATTTCTGTAGCCGCTTATCCTGAAGTTCATCCAGAAGCAAAATCCGCACAAGCAGACTTGATTAATTTAAAACGCAAAATTGATGCAGGTGCAAACCACGTCATTACACAATTTTTCTTTGATATTGAAAACTACCTACGTTTTCGTGATCGTTGTGCATCAATTGGTATTGATACTGAAATCGTACCCGGTATTTTACCTGTTACTAATTTTAAACAACTCCAAAAAATGGCATCATTCACTAATGTGAAAATTCCAGCGTGGTTAGTTAAAGCCTATGATGGTTTGGATGATGATCCAACTACACGTAATCTTGTAGCAGCAAGTGTTGCAATGGATATGGTAAAAATTTTATCTCGTGAAGGCGTAAATGATTTCCACTTTTATACGTTAAATCGTAGTGAATTAACTTATGCTATCTGTCATATGTTAGGTGTAAGACCTTAATTATCACAATAATATATTTCTTTTCAAACACAAAATAAGGGCGATATTTCGCCCTTATACAAAACTAAAAAAATTCAACCGCACTTCGTTATTTTACTAATTCAGCTTGCATATACATTAATCGATCTATATTCGTTAAATAATGCCCTAATTCTTGTTCTTCGGGTTTATGTAAATAAGGAATTTTACCTAAAAGCGGCGCATCAATATGTTCAACAAGCAAATCAACAATTTCTGCATAATGGCTTAATAATGGATTAATTCGATTCGCTATCCAACCTAATAAAGGTACACCTAACTGTTGGATAACCTTTACCGTTAATAAAGCGTGATTTACGCAACCATCTTTAATTCCAACTACAAGAACTACTGGCATTTTTCGTTGAGTAATCCAATCTGCAAAACTTTTTCCTTCTGCCATTGGTGTCATTAAACCAAAAGATCCTTCCACCACAACAGATTGATAAGTTTGATTCAAACGCGTTAAATCACAATTAATTTTATCTAATTTAATCCGCATTTTATCTTGTGTGAGCATTGGTGCACAGTGACTAAAAGTATAGCTATTAATATCCTGATAAGACACATTTTCTTTTGTTGAATTCATCAGCGTTAATACATCAGCATTTACAAAATTATCATAATCAGATGTATTTTCTGACTGAGCAACAGGATAAATACTCTCTTCTCCACAACAAGCAATGGGTTTATAGCCGACAACTTGCACGCCCTGCCCTTGCAAGGCTTGAATCATTGCGCGTGCTGCTGTTGTTTTCCCTACATTCGTATCTGTCCCTGCGACAAAAAAACTACTCATTTTTTCTCCTTTAAAAAGTGCGGTGGATTTTAAAGGAATTTTTTATTTAATAATTTGAGATAACGCAAATTTTCACTTTTTTATCTTAGAAATAGACAAATTATTTGATCTCACTCAAGCTATTAAATAAACCATCATCTTGTTTTGTCATTTGTAAATAAAATCCTTGGAGTTTAATTGTTTCTAATACTTCATTACAATCTACATTGTGTAATGCTTTACGCCCAAGCAGATTAAACATCATTACTAATTCTGGTTTACCAAAATGTTCGAGTAAAACGCTGGGAACTGAAGAAAAATCCTCTCTATTAGCAACATAAAGGTAACTTCCTAACTTCTTTTTACTTTTATAAATGGCACATAGCATATTTAATTTCCCGAAATAAAAATCCGCACATTTTACGTGCGGATTACAATTTATCATTTCCTATTTTTGAACTGTGGCTAAAAATTCTTTACGAGTATCTCTATCTTCTAAAAATACGCCACCATAAGCAGATGTGACAGTATAACTATTTGTATCTCTAATACCACGCGCTTTCACGCAAAAATGGGTCGCTTTCACATATACCGCCACATCATCGGTTTCAAGAATGGTTTGGAATGCTGTCAAAAGTTGCTCGGTTAAGCGTTCTTGAACCTGTGGACGTTGCGCAAAAAACGAGACAATTCGATTAATTTTAGAAAGACCAATCACCCAATCTTTTGGATAGTACGCCACACAAACTTTACCATCAATCGTCACAAAATGATGTTCACAAGTGCTTGTTAGCGTGATGTCATTCACTTGCACCATTTCGCTGACTTTCATTTGATTTTTGATTTTTGTCATCTTTGGAAAATTGGCATAATCCATTCCACTGAAAATCTCATCAATAAACATTTTAGCTAAACGATTTGGCGTTTCTTCTAAACTATCATCTCGCAAATCTAATCCAATCAGCTTCATCACTTCATTCATATGTTTTGCAATGTTTTCTCGGCGTTCATTTTTAGCCTGTGTTGGATCAATCATTGGTGTTTCAATGCCTTTCTCAATCAAGGCATTTCTTACATTCTGCGCATCCAGTGAAATTTTATTCATCATCGTTTTTCCTAAAAAAATAATCGGCTATTCTAACAAAGGATAATAGGATGGTAAAATGAGAAAAATTGCAAATTTGAATGAATAAGTCTTTAGAGATAAAATACCGACTTATTTTATTAAATAAGGATTTTCTATGCTTACATTGGATCAAGCTCGCTCGAAAATGCTCGAACAGATTCCCTTCCCAGCTCAAACTGAAAGCCTAAATTTACAAGAAGCCGCCAATCGAATTTGTGCAGAAGATATTATTTCGCCTATCAATGTTCCCTCTTTCGATAATTCAGCAATGGATGGTTATGCTGTACGTTTATCGGATTTACAACAATCCTTAACCCTTTCAGTGGCAGGAAAATCTTTTGCAGGTAATCCATTCCAAGGGGAATGGCAATCACTAAGTGCGGTCAGAATTATGACTGGCGCGATGATTCCTGAAGGCGCAGATGCCGTGATAATGCAAGAGCAAGTAACACTCAATGAAGACGGTACCGTCACTTTTAGTGAATTGCCTAAACCAAACCAAAACATCCGCCGTATTGGAGAAGATGTAGAAAAAGGCGATGTGGTATTAGCACAAGGCGCACCTCTCACCCCTGTTTCCTTGCCATTATTAGCCTCTTTAGGCATTGCAGAAGTAAAATGCTATCGCCAATTAAAAGTCGGCGTACTCTCAACTGGCGATGAACTTGTGGAAGTCGGCAAGCCATTACAAAGCGGACAAATCTATGATACCAACCGTTTCACTGTAAAATTATTACTTGAAAAACTAAACTGTGAAGTCATTGATTTAGGGCTATTACCTGATAACCAAGCTGAATTTGAAAAAGCATTTATTGCCGCACAAAGCCAAGCCGATTTAGTGATTACCAGTGGTGGTGTTTCCGTTGGTGAAGCGGATTTCACTAAAGCGGTATTGGAAAAAGTAGGTCAAGTAAATTTCTGGAAAATTGCAATCAAACCGGGCAAACCATTCGCTTTTGGTAAATTAGAAAACGCTTGGTTCTGTGGCTTACCAGGCAATCCTGTTTCCGCATTAGTGACATTTTATCAACTTGTTCAGCCACTCATTGCTAAACTTCAAGGCCAAAAACAATGGAAAAAACCACCGCACTTTTCAGCCATTGCTACAATGAATTTGAAAAAAGCAGTAGGACGTTTAGATTTCCAACGGGGTTTTTATCACATCAATGAGCAAGGTCAAATTGAAGTACAATCAGTAGGATTTCAAGGCTCTCATCTCTTTAGTGCTTTTGTAAAAAGCAATTGTTTTATCGTTTTAGAACAAGAACGAGGCAATGTCACTGCAGGTGAAACAGTGACAATTGAGCCTTTCAATCATTTATTAGGATAACAAATGATCGAGCTTAGTCACGAAGAAGAATTGCGTTATAACCGTCAAATTATTCTTAAAAGCATAGATTTTGATGGGCAAGAAAAACTCAAAGCAAGCAAAATGCTGATCATTGGGCTTGGTGGTTTAGGCTGTGCAGCCAGCCAATATCTCGCAGCGGCAGGCGTTGGAAATTTAACACTGTTGGATTTCGATACTGTTTCTCTTTCGAATCTTCAACGCCAAGTCTTGCACTGCGATGCACGCTTGAATATGCCCAAAGTAGAGTCAGCTAAAATTGCACTGGAACAAATCAATCCACATATAAACATTGAGACGATTAATGCTAAGTTAGACGAAGAAAAACTCGCAGAGATCATTCCGCACTTTGATATTGTTTTAGATTGTACAGACAATGTGGAAATCCGTAATCAATTGGATCGCCAATGTAATAATGCAAAAATTCCTCTTATTTCTGGCGCGGCGATTCGAATGGAAGGTCAGGTTTCCGTTTTCACTTATGAACCGAATACACCCACTTATCGTGATCTCAGCAAATTATTTGGGCAAAATGTATTAAGCTGTGTTGAAGCTGGCGTGCTTGCACCAATCGTCGGCATTGTGGGAAGCATTCAAGCCTTAGAAGCAATTAAAGTGCGGTTAAAAATCGGTAAGAATTTGTGTGGACGCTTATTGATGATTGATGGTTTTTCGATGAATATTCGAGAAATTAAGCTTCCAATAAATATGGAATAAAACATTTAAAAAGAGAAAGAAATTTAACCGCACTTTTTATTAACCATAACTTTTACGACAAAACACTATGACAACAGAAATTAAAAAACTTGATCCAGATACAGCCATTGATATTGCTTACGATATTTTCTTAGAAATGGCTGGGGAAAATTTAGATCCTGCTGATATTCTTTTATTCAACCTACAATTTGAAGAACGCGGTGGTGTGGAATTCGTTGAAACCGCCGATAATTGGGAAGAAGAAATTGGTGTACTGATTGACCCTGAAGAATACGCTGAAGTGTGGGTGGGCTTAGTCAATGAGCAAGATGAAATGGATGATGTCTTTGCTAAATTCTTAATTTCTCACCGAGAAGAAGATCGAGAATTTCACGTTATTTGGAAAAAATAACAATAAAGTAAAAATAAGGGAAATCAGCTGATTTCCCTTTTTCTTTTATCTTAAAATTCACGCCCTATTAAATTGGAAAACTCGAGAAAAAAACTAACAACAACGGCGGTAATAAATTTGTCACCATACCAAAAGAAATGGCAATAGGCGTTACTTCAATTCCACCTGATTTTTGAATAATCGGTAATGTACAATCTAATGCCGTTGCGCCTGTAATCCCAATAGCTGTAGAGCGATAATGTTGCATAAACAATGGAATCAAAAATAAACTCAATATTTCACGCGACAAATCATTGAAAAAAGCAATACTACCTTGCATCGGCCCCCAAGCATTTGTCAACACAACGCTTGATAAAGAATACCAACCAAATCCCGATGAAAAGGCTAAACCTTGAGTAATCGGCATACTTAGAAAAAATGACGAAATAACGCCACCAATTAAAGAACTTAGGGTAAAAATTGCCCCCATCATCAAACCTTGCTTATTTAATAAGACTTCTTTCAAGGAAATGCCGTTATTACGAAGCTGAATTCCAACAAAAAAGATCAACGCAATAAGCACGTAAAGATTGGAACCATGTGGGAAATGCAACCAATCATTGCACAACCAACCTAAAACGATGCCGATAATCACCGCACTTAATAATTTAATTGAGTCCACTAACGAATGCCAACGAGATGGCAATTCTCCCTGTAAGTAATTAACTGGCTTAGGCAAAGTGCGGTCATAAATAGCCAAGCCTAGGATATTACAAGTCAGAATGATAGCGGATAGCCCCAAAGCCGTCATACCAATAATTGGCAATTTTTGTTCTAAATGCTCTAGCTGCCCAAGCATAAACCCCATCATAAATAAAATGATGTAAAGCAATAACATCACAATTTTATTAATGAATGCCAACGCATTTTGATTCTGTATTTTGGCTAAATACCCCAAAATCATCGGCACAAGCACGATAAGCAATCCGTTAATAATTTCTTCCATTGTAGATCACTGCACTTTATTTAATTTTCAAAGGTAATTTGAATAAATATTACAGTAAAAATAAAAATTACTTATACAAGCAATAAAATCATACCGCTTATAATATATATTTTTTATCAATCTACCAAACGCTCAATGAACAAACTTTCTATGTAGGATATTTTATCTCTTTATTATGTAAAAACGAGGATATAAAAAAGCGGCTTAAAAATAAGCCGCTTTTCATCATTATTTCCCTGCAAAAACTTTTATTTGCTCTGCACCTAAATGCCCTGGTACGGTTTTTTTCAGGTTTAAATCGCTATCTAAAAAGAGATTGAACGGATAGCCACGCACTCTTGCTTTGTCAATGATTTCGCCTTTTTCATCTAAAAGCACCGTGATATTTTTATATTCCAATCCTTTGTACCATTCAATAAAATCAGCGGTGTCTTTTTCGCCTTTGTGATCGGGCGAAACAATGGTAATCACTTCAAAATTGCGATCTTTTTCCGCACTTAAATCATCAATTTCAGCTAATCCAGCCAAGCAAATCGGACACCAAGATGCCCACATTTTTACATACACAGGTTTGCCTTTATATTGGCTTAAAGTAACTGGCTGATTGTTTAAATCTTTGAGTTGCACATCTGCCAAATTAGTTTGTGCAAAAGCGTTTAGGCTGAATGCCATTAGAAATATTGATAGTAGTTTTTTCATTGCTTTTTTCCTTTTATAAATTTCTTTTGTTGAGGTTATGTTTTACGAAAAATTATTCGTAATTAATAAAATACCCATCACGATAATTAAAATTCCGCCACCGATTTTAAATTTGTCTAAGTGTTTATTTAACCCTTTGGCACGTTTGAGCAAGCTGTCAGATAAGAACGAAAACAGTACAAACGGGGTCGCAAGCCCTAAGACATAAACAAACATCATTGATGCACCGTAAAGTGCAGAGCCTTCATCGCCTGATAAAGCTAACACGGAAGCCAGAATCGGGCCAATACAAGGTGTCCAACCAAGACTAAACGTTAAACCAAGAACAAATGCCTCAAGTGCGGTTGATTTTCCTGATGTTTTTATTTCCACCAATTTCGTGCGTTCCAACAAACCAATTTTGAAAATGCCAAGTTGATGAATACCCAAAATAATCACGATAACGCCAGCGATAATGCGGGTAGTGTTACTAAATAAAATATTCCCTAAAAAACCAAAACTAAAGCCTAAACTGACAAATGTAAGGGAAAGCCCTAAAATAAATAAAAAAGTATTTAAGACTTTTTTACCGCCTTTACTCAAAATACCAAAATAAATTGGAATAATCGGGAAAATACAAGGCGAAAGAAAAGAAGCAAGCCCAGCTAAAAATACAGTTCCAATAAGGAGTTGCTGATCTAACATCCTACATCTCCTTATTTTTTAATGGATTGAATCAAATATCCGTATCCTGCCTTTTCCATTTCAGCTAACGGAATAAATTTAATTGATGCACTGTTAATGCAATAACGTAAACCACCTTTATCTTTCGGGCCGTCGTCAAAAACGTGTCCTAAATGGGCATTGCCCGCACGACTTAACACTTCGGTACGTTGCATATTGAAGCTATTGTCGGTTTCATAATGCACCACATCTTTAATGATCGGTTTCGTAAAACTTGGCCAGCCACAACCTGATTCAAATTTATCATTTGAAGAGAAAACAGGCTCGCCTGTAGTGACATCAACATAAATACCGGGTTGGAAGTTATCCCAATATTCGTTACTAAAAGAGCGTTCAGTATGTTTATTTTGAGTAACGGAATATTGCAACGGTGTCAATTTCGCTTTGAGTTCTGCATCACTCGGTTTCGGATAATCTTTTTCGTCAATCACAGGTTCATCTGCTTTGGTAATATCAATATGGCAATAACCATTTGGATTTTTCTTCAAATAATCCTGATGATATTCTTCTGCTACGATGTAATTTTTAATCGGCTGCACCTCAATTTGTACTGGTTTTTTATATTTGGTTTGAAGCTGGGCGAGAGCTTGTTCGATCACTGCTTTATCTGCCCCATCTTGATAATAAATCCCTGTGCGATATTGTCTACCACGGTCGTTACCTTGTTTGTTTACACTCGTTGGATCAATCACTTTAAAATAATATTTAAGCAATTTATCTAACGAAATTTGGTTTGCATCGTAAGTGACTTTTACCGTTTCTGCGTGATCGGTTAGCCCAATCATATGATAACTGGTTTTCCCCGTATTACCATTGGCATAGCCAGAAATCGCATCTTTCACACCGTGAATACGCTCCATATATGCTTCCATACCCCAGAAACAACCACCAGCAAGATAAATTTCTCGGATGTTTTGCGTATTTTCCATTGCCATTTTTTGTTCTCCAGATGATGATGTTGAATTTTGTATTGCTAAAGTTGGTGCTGCACAGCAAAGTGCGGTAATAAATAGAAATGTTTTTGATAGTTTCATTGCTTTTCCTTATGAAGTAAAAATTAACGTTACATAAGGTTAGACGGCGAAGAATTGGATTTCTTACAGATTTTTTTATCTTAAATTTGAATTGTAGTAGGAATAAGAGGGGAATTTTAGATAAAAAAGACTAAGTCTAAATTAAATATAGACTTAGTCTTGTTTAAATAAAATGATGTTGTTAGAGCAGAATTTTAATGACTTACAGCCATATTTAGTTTAGAAATAGCCTTCTTACCTTCTTCTTCAGAAACTTGTTCTAAATTTGCACCGCCTGCAAATACACCAAATTTAATATATTGACGAATAAAATAGTTTTTACCACTTTCAGTTTTAATGTTTAAATCATTATTGCTAAATTCGGATTCAGTTGAAATTTTATGCTCTCCAGCTTTAACGGTTTTATAAAAAAATACATCAGGAGCAGACTCACCTATAAATTTTTCATCAATATAGAGATCTTTCTTTAAAGCTTTTCCTATAAAAGAATCACGGTAGATATATAATCCTGAATTTCCTTTTTCGGGAGATCTGAATTGTTTGGCGGTATTACTTTCTTCAACAGAAGCCATAGGAACGGTTGCACAAGCTGAAAGTAATAACGCTACCCCTATAATTGATGCTCTTGCAAATAACTGTTTCACAAAATACCCATTAGAAACTAAAACGTAAACCAGCCTTAACGCCCACATCAGAAGCATCTGAGGCTAAACGGTTATATTCAATATTAGTATTAAGTGCAACGTTATCAGTTAATTTATATTGAACACCAGCTAATGCACCAATGCCTATGCTCGTTTCGCTTACAAAATCTATGCGATAATATCTTGCATTTGCATTTTCAGTTACAGTTACATCTGGTTCATTGGCAGATACACGGACACCAACATAAGGTTTGAAATCGGCTAAGTCAAAATCATAAAAACCAGTGAGGCCTAATGATTTACCTTTAAGAGATACATCTACAACATCAGCATAATTTGCAGTTACTTTTCCGTAGTTTGTATAATCTACGGCTAAACGAAAGTTCTTATCAAAAGCATAGCCAACACTAATTCGTTGGGTAAAAGATGAACTGTCTGAACTATTTACATGAGTAATATCAATTTTTGAAGCACCTAAATCGCCTTGAACATACCATTGAGCTTGAGCTGATAGTGCTAAAGTAGATAACATAGTTACAATAAGTAATTTTTTCATAGATTAAGACCTCTAAATGTGTGAAAATACATCAATTGCATAAGTAAATGCGGGTAAATTTTATGGAAGTTTAACCATTAAAAACAACAACAAAAAGGACAAAATAGCACCTAATTTCGGCAAAAATTGCTCAATTTGGAAAGGGGTAAATTTAGATGGGAATGCATGATAAAATTCGTATGATGAGAGAGCTTCGTCAATTATCGCAAGAAGATATGGCTGAGAAAATGAATATGTCGCCAAGTGGTTATGCCAAGATTGAACGAGGTGAAACTCGCCTACAATACGATAAATTGGTGCAAATTGCTCAGATATTTAATGTGAGTTTATCTGATCTTGTTGATAATGATAAAGGTGTTATCTTCTTTATGAATAAAAATGGAAATAATACTTCTGCAAATTATTATAGTGGTGATCACTCTATAATGTTTGAAATTGAAAAATTAAAATTACAACTTATTCATAAAGATGAATTATTAGAGCAGAAAGAAAAAGAATTAGAAATGCTTAGAAAAATGATTTCATTATTAGAAAAGTGAAATAAAGTATTTTTAACAATAAGCGGTTGAAGCTGTAAAATATTTTGCAAATTCAACCGCTTATTTTTTTGCTACCTATCAGTTAATTCTATAGATGGTTTTCGGCATCCCTAAATTGCTTCATCATCTCGCTTAAGGTTTTGCAATTTCTTTGAAAACGACGACAACGTGAGCAGGTAACTAAATGAACTTTTAACCCAACTTTTTCTTGTATATCTAATGAACGTTCGTGCGATTCGGAAATCATTCGAGTGGCTTGGCGACAACGCATAATCTCTCCTAAAGTTTTTTTGAAAGACAGTTTTGCAACTGTAAACGAGCCCGATAAAGGGTGGTATGTAAATTAGACGAAGTTAAATGCGTTTCTTGACAAATTTCTTCAGATGAAAGATCTAAAAACTCTCGCATCATAAAAATTTTTGCCTGTTTGGCGGGTAAACAAGTCAAACAAGTTTCAAAAATCAGCCAAAATTCATCGGAATAAACCGTTTCTTCTTCGCCTTGTAATTCACTCGGGTAATGTTCTGGTTTCCAATACCCCTTTTCATCAAAAAATGAATTATTGGTATTTTCATCTTCAAGTTCACTTTCTAAAACAAACCGCCCTTTCTGACGTAAATAATCAATAATCTTATTTTTAAGAATCGCAAAAATCCAAGTTTTAAATGCAGATTGATGCTTAAAATTATCAAGATTTTTGAATGCACTTAAAAAAGCTTCTTGTACTAAATCTTCAGCAAGATCGGCTTGATTTACTTGCAATTGTGCAAATGTCAGCATTTGAGTGCGAATTTGCTGAAGCTCAAGATCAGAAATAACATTCATTTTAACTCCTTTAAAACTTATGTAAGAAATGAAACCCACTTCCTTTAATAAACTAAGGTAGCTATTTTTACACTCAAAAAAGGAAATTTAAAATGAAAAATTTTACATTGAATCTGTTTATCGCCATCATCCATTTGTTTTTTATTTACTGCGTCAGTGTCTTTTTCGGCTGTTTTTACATTGGCAATGTATCTTTCAGTGCCAACCTTACCCACAGAAACTTCATTCGATCTTGTTGTTTGTGTGTCAGAACCTAATGCAACGCTGTGACTGTGTTCAGCTTTTGCACCATCTCCAAGAGCTACGGCTGATGATTTTAAGGCTTTTGTCCCCTTACCAATTGCTACTGTATAGCTTTCGATGCCTCACCTTCTTTCCCTAACGCAACCGAATAATTACCTGTAGCATTTGCGTTTCCACCAATTGCCGTAGAACCAATATTTGCTTCGGTTTTCTTGCCAATTGCCACCGCATCATTTCCAAGTGTTTTCACGCTATATCCTAACGCCACTGTATGAGCTACCGCAGTATTATCAGCTTTCTTCGCTTCATTCATTTCGCCCAACACAACATTATGACTACCTTCCACCTTATTTTTATAACTAGATACTACATTGTAGCGATTATCACTTATACCATCACTAGATTTGCCTACGTTATTACCATAACCAGACACAGTGTGATAGACACCATACACTTCATTTCCTTGCCCAAACACCTGGCTTGAAGCACCTTTTACTGTATTACTCAAACCATAAACCTGTAAATTACCATTACCCCCACCATAAGAAATGCCTGTTGCATTATTACTAAGCCCTACAACTACCGTACTATTACCCGTTAAAGTGTTGTTATCGCCAACGATTAAATTATTAGTTGCGTGAGATAATTTAGGATTAGAAGTATCAGTACCTTTAACATCATTAATTTTATTAGTTTTTAAATTACCGATAATGATATTGTTATTGCTCGTACTATCAGATGTACTAATATCTTTCATTCCAAAATTTTCTGAGAAGTTAGTATTTGAAGTGGCAGGGGGAGAAGTATCTGCTAAAGCTGGATTAGTGAATATTCCACCAATAATGGAGAGAGCTGTAGTTATTGTACAAGATGGGAAGAAAAGACTAGTATTGTTTGTTTACAGAATTATATAAAAACATATTTAGATCCTCACTATATTAAATAAAAGATACTCAATTTTACGTCATATAGATTAAGATATAAAGGAAATATTGTTTTTATACATAAAAAGTGCGGTGAAAATCTTAAAAATTTTTACCGCACTTTGTTGAAGCAGCATTTACATAACAACCACATCAAACTGTTCTTGATTATAAAATTTCTCAGTTTTCACTTGAACGCGTTTGCCAATAAACATTTCCACTTCTGGTAGCAAACCGTGAGATTCTTCATTAATAAGATATTCGGAAACCGCTGGCGAGGCATAAACAACAAATTGTTCGCTGCTGAATAAATGATAAACCCGAATAATTTCACGCATAATTTCGTAGCAAACAGTCTCAACAGTTTTCACTCGACCGCGGCCATGGCACGTTGGACATTCATCACATAGCACGTGTTCAAGACTTTCGCGGGTTCTTTTACGGGTCATTTCTACAAGACCTAATTGCGTAAACCCATTCACATTGGTTTTCACACGATCTTTAGAAAGCACATCACATAAAGATTCTAGTACTCGATTGCGGTGTTCATCTGTTTGCATATCAATAAAATCAATAATGATAATGCCGCCAAGATTACGTAGTTGGAGTTGCTGCGCGATGGCTTTAGTTGCTTCAATATTGGTATTGAAGATGGTTTCTTCTAGATTACGATGCCCTACAAATGCACCTGTATTAATATCAATGGTGGTCATGGCTTCCGTTTGCTCGATAATTAAATAGCCACCCGATTTGAGATTAACACGTTTATCTAGCGCTGTTTGGATCGCATTTTCAACTCCATACACATCAAAGATAGGTTGGTTGCCAGAATAAAGCACAAGTTTATCGCTTAGTTCAGGCATAAATTCATCGGTAAACTCTTTCACTTCGCCAAAGCAAAGTTTAGAGTCGATACGAATTTTTTCTAAGTTTGTGCCGATAAAATCGCGCAAAATACGTTGTGGAAGTGCAGGCTCTCCGTAAATTTTTGATTTGGTTGGATATTTAGATTTACGCTCTAAGACTTTACGCCATAAGCGTTTTAAAAATTCAGCATCTTGACGCAATTCTTCTTCGCTTGCTCCTTCTGTGGCGGTACGAATAATGAAACCGCCAAGTTCATCACAAAATGGTTCAACTAATGCTTTTAAACGGGCGCGTTCTTCTTCGCTTTCAATACGTTGTGAAACACCTACGTGGCTATTTTCTGGCATAAAAACAAGATAACGTGATGGCAATGTGATGTCTGTGGTTAAACGCGCGCCTTTTGTACCAAGGGGATCTTTAACCACTTGTACAACAATATCCTGCCCTTCACGTACTAATTCTGAAATGCTCTTAACTTTAAATTGCTTTTGTTCATTTTCATCTACACATTCCGTGTGAGATACAATGTCAGCGGCGTGTAAAAAAGCGGCTTTTTCCAAACCAATATCAACAAAAGCAGATTGCATTCCTGGTAGCACTCGAGTGACACGACCTTTATAAATATTTCCGACAATTCCTCGTTTGGCTTGGCGTTCAATATGCACTTCGCGCAACATTCCTGTTTCTACTAGCGCAATGCGTGTTTCGTTAGGCGTTACGTTCATCAATAACTCGACAGCATCCATTTTATATTCCTAATTTCTTAAATTTCATCAAATATTTAGTCTAAATAGAATAATAGCCCGAAATAAGGTAAAATGCACCCTTTCTGAAATTTTAACCCATTTTGGACTTATAAAATGTTTGGATTAGACCCAACTCTTATTACTTTTACTATTTATATTTTCGGAATGTTACTGATTGGCGTACTCGCCTATTATTACACGAATAATTTATCAGATTACATTCTCGGTGGACGTCGTTTAGGCAGCTTTGTCACCGCAATGTCAGCAGGTGCGTCAGATATGTCTGGTTGGCTTTTAATGGGCTTACCTGGTGCAGTATATTTATCAGGCTTAGTTGAAGGCTGGATTGCTATTGGTTTAACTATCGGGGCTTATTTTAACTGGCTTTTAGTGGCTGGTCGTTTGCGTGTTTATACAGAATTAAATAATAATGCCCTCACTCTCCCAGAATATTTTCATAATCGTTTTGGTTCATCACACAAATTATTAAAACTTGTTTCTGCTACGATTATTTTAGTGTTTTTTACTATTTATTGTGCTTCAGGTGTCGTGGCAGGTGCAAAATTATTCCAAAATATATTTTCTGTGGAATATTCCACCGCACTTTGGTACGGCGCAGCGGCAACCATTGCTTACACGTTCATCGGAGGTTTCCTTGCGGTAAGCTGGACAGATACCATTCAAGCGACATTAATGATTTTTGCATTAATTTTAACCCCTGTTTTTGTGTTATTAAGTTTCACTGATACCGCTCAATTTTCCGCCGTATTAGAACAAGCTGAGGCTGCAGTAAATAAAGATTTCACGGATTTATTTACTTCTACCACACCACTTGGTTTATTAAGCCTTGCCGCTTGGGGCTTGGGCTATTTCGGGCAACCGCATATTTTAGCGCGCTTTATGGCTGCAGATTCTGTCAAATCACTTATCAAAGCTCGTCGTCTTAGTATGGCTTGGATGGTGCTTTGCTTAGGAGGCGCAATTGGCATTGGCTTATTCGCTATTCCGTATTTCTTTGCAAATCCAGCTATTGCAGGCACAGTTAATCGCGAACCAGAACAGGTTTTTATTGAATTAGCTAAACTTTTATTTAATCCTTGGATCGCAGGCATATTACTTTCAGCTATTTTAGCCGCTGTAATGAGTACATTAAGTGCGCAATTATTAATTTCGTCTAGCTCAATCACAGAAGATTTCTACAAAGGTTTCATTCGCCCTAAGGCTTCAGAAAAAGAGCTCGTATGGCTTGGCAGAATAATGGTCTTAGTGATTGCTGCATTTGCTATCTGGATCGCACAAGATGAAAACAGCAAAGTATTAAAACTTGTAGAATTCGCTTGGGCTGGTTTTGGTAGTGCATTTGGCCCTGTTGTACTTTTCTCTCTTTTCTGGAAACGAATGACATCATCGGGTGCAATGGCAGGTATGCTTGTAGGCGCAGTGACCGTATTTGCTTGGAAAGAAGTTGTTCCAGCTGATACGGATTGGTTTAAAGTATATGAAATGATCCCGGGGTTTGCCTTCGCCAGCCTTGCAATTATTGTTATTTCATTGCTTTCCAGTAAACCTGAACAAGATATTCTTAATACCTTTGATAAAGCAGAAAAGGCTTATAAGGAAGCAAAATGATCGACTTTCGCCCTTTTTATCAACAAATTGCGACTACAAATTTATCGGACTGGTTAGAAACCTTACCGCACCAATTAAAAGAATGGGAAACTCAAACTCACGCTGATTATGCGAAATGGAGCAAAATTGTTGATTTTCTACCTGATTTACATGCTGATGAAATCGATCTAAAAAGTGCGGTGAAATCTGACCGCACTTTTCCCCTTTCAGAAGGTGAAAAACAACGAATTATCCATCATTTAAAACAATTAATGCCGTGGCGAAAAGGACCTTATCATCTTTTCGGCATTCATGTAGATTGTGAATGGCGTTCAGATTTTAAATGGGATCGTGTTCTTCCTCATTTAGCTCCACTGCAAGGTCGCACTATTTTAGATGTGGGCTGTGGCAGCGGTTATCATATGTGGAGAATGGTAGGCGAAGGCGCAAAAATGGTGGTCGGGATTGATCCTACCGAGCTTTTCCTTTGCCAATTTGAAGCTGTACGCAAACTGCTTAATAATGATCGTCGAGCAAATCTTATCCCACTTGGTATTGAGCAAATGCAACCATTAGCGGCATTTGACACTGTATTTTCAATGGGCGTACTCTATCATCGTAAATCCCCATTAGATCATTTAAGCCAATTGAAAAATCAATTGGTAAAAGGTGGTGAATTGGTATTAGAAACATTAGTGGTGGATGGCGATGTAAATACTGTGCTCATACCAGCAGATCGCTATGCGAAAATGAAAAATGTTTATTTTATCCCCTCTGTCGCCGCACTAATTAACTGGCTAGAAAAAGTTGGCTTTATCAACGTACGTTGTGTGGATGTAGCGACAACTACATTAGAAGAACAGCGTAAAACTGATTGGTTAGAAAATGAAAGCCTGATTGATTTTTTAGATCCAAATGATCACAGTAAAACCATTGAAGGTTATCAAGCACCGAAAAGAGCGGTAATTTTAGCGAATAAATAAAAAAGGGAAATTATTCCCTTTTTTATTTTACTCGCGTTTCATATTTACAACGAATAATACTCTAACTCTACTGAAGTTAATGTGGATAATAAGGTTTCAGCCATCGTTTTATGGCTCAGTTTTAATGCTTTTTCAGCCATCACAATTCGCTCAATATCAGTCAATTTTTTATCATTTAAATAAGCAAAATTAAGTGCAGTTTGCAATGCTGGTAAACTCGGATTAAATGCAGCATTTTCTGCATAACGTCCTGTTACCACATCTCCATTTTTAAATAAAATCGCAATGCCGTGCGGACTATTTGAATAAGGACAATGAGATTGATTTGCAGCCAAAATAGCTCGATTAACCAAATCATCTTGATGATCTGCAACTAAATGATGATTTTCTTCCGCTAAAAGATGCGCCGCAATATCGAGATCTTTTGGTCCAAAAGCATCAGGTAAATAAGAATGTAACGGATTATTTTGGCTATGTGGCAAATGAATTGAAATTTTTTCAGCACCGTGCAATTCATTCATAAATTGACGACAATGCCCACACGGCGTATAATTGACCACCATATCTGAAATACGGCGTTCATTACGCAACCAAGCGTGAGAAATTGCACTTTGTTCCGCGTGAATCGTTTGCTGAATGGCTGAATTAGCAAATTCTTGATTCGCACCAAAATAAAAATCCCCTTGTTCGCCAATAGCAACTGCCCCCACATTAAAATGAGAAATAGCAGTATGACTATAACTTGCGGCAAGTGGCAACAAGTGCATAGCTAATTTTAGTGATGTAAGTTCAAAATTACGACAAAGCAGTTGCACTTGGGAATAATTTAAAAAACCAGCCCAACTTTGTGAACGAAGTTCATTCACAATAGCTTGATTGAGTGCATCATCTTGTGGCAAGGCGTGCTTAATAAGTTCTTGCATAACATATCCTTAGAAAAAATATTAAAAATTATAACTGTACTTATTAAATCAAAATTTACTGTTAGCCGCGATAGTTTGATTAAATATTCATTAAAACTGTGATCTTGATCACTTATTTTGATAGCTTCTATTTATTACAATTTATTAACAAATAAGGCTAAGGCTATCAATTATATTGAATAGAACAATTTCACTGCAAATTATAGAAACGTATAATACCCATACCAAAGGGAGGGCGTTAGCTCAATTATTCAACTAGAAAAAGGAAATTATTATGTCCAAAACATCTATCGGATTAGACAAAGTTCAGTCAGCAGAATTAGCCAATAAACTTAATGAACTACTTGCAACCTACCAAGTTTTCTATACTAATGTACGGGGCTACCACTGGAACATTAAAGGCGTAAACTTCTTTGCATTACACACAAAATTTGAAGAAATTTATACTAATTTAATTGCTAGAGTTGATGAAGTGGCTGAGCGTATTTTAACTTTAGGTTACACACCAAATAATGCTTACAGCCAATACTTAAAAATATCTCGAATTAAAGAAGATATTGCAGTAAGTAACGCACAAGAGTGTTTATCAGGTACATTACAAGGTCTAAAAACATTGCTAGATCAACAACGTGAAATTCTTTCTTTTGCAAATAATGCTAATGATGAAGGTACTGCATCACAAATGAGTGACTACATTAAAGAACAAGAAAAATTGGTATGGATGTTCCAAGCAGCTTGCCAAACTTGTCACGCTTAATGAATAAATTTCAACGCTAACGAAAACTAACCTGCAATCAATCTAACTCAATAAAGTTAGATAAATTTAATTTGTCTAAGATCAAACTTGATCTAACAAATTACCTCAAAAGTAAGAGTTTCCTATTTAGAATAGGAATGTCAAATTCAGTCTGAATAAAGGAAACTCTTATACCTATTATTCACAGCGACCTCTTTAAACTAATTTAGTCAATTTAGCCGCTAAATTTAACGGTTTTTTAAATCAGTAAATAAATCTATAGAAATAAATATTGTAGAGCGTTAAAAATTCTGATTATTAACTATTTTTAGTTGATAAAATATATTCTTGAGAATTTAGAGTTAAATTAATAGGATAAAAAATAATTTAAAATGAAGAAATATTAAATTTGTTAGCTATTTTATTATTTCTTGTCCAATTAGATAAAAAAAGCCCCTAAATAATTAGGGGCATCAAAAAGGAATTTATGAATAAAATCTCTAAAGTTTAGCTTTATCAAAGGAATCTCGATAAAACGCCACTATTATATTGAGTAATCTAAAGAATAGCAAGAAAAATCTTTACATTTCTTTACAAATCTTTACATTTCAGCATTTCGATAATTACTTGAACCGTCTTTTCCATGCCTTGTAAAGAAACCAATTCGTGTTTACTATGGAAATTATAACCACCCGTGAAAATATTTGGGCATGCTAAACCCTCAGATGCTAAAAATGCCCCATCTGTACCACCTCGAATCGGCTTATGATTTGGTTTAATTCCCACCGCTTTCATTGCGCGATCAGCAAGTTCAATTGATTGAGGAACGTTTTTTACCACATCATACATATTTTGGTAGCTATCTTGAATTTCTAACTCAATAGGCTTTTTCAAACCTTTTTTAGCATTAAATTTTTCCACCTGACTTTTAATAAAAGCTTTTCTTTGTGCGAAATTCTGCTCATCAAAATCACGAATCAAATAAGTGAGATCTACTTGCTCAATATCGCCAGAAAAATCTTCTAAATGATAAAAGCCCGCTTTCCCATCCGTTTTTTCTGGTACTTCATCAACAGGAAAAACTTGCTGGAACTCACAAGCTAAAGTCAGTGCATTCAGCATTTTTCCTTTTGCATAACCTGTGTGAATATTCCGCCCGAAAAACCGCACTTTTGCCGTTGCTGCATTAAAGTTTTCGTATTCTAATTCCCCTACTTCTCCCCCATCAATAGTATATGCCCAATCACAGGAAAACTTTTCCATTGGGAAATAATGGATTCCCAAACCAATTTCTTCATCAGGCGTAAAAGCAACACGAATATTGCAATGAGGAATATTCTCTTTTTGAAGAATGGAAAGTGCGGTCATAATTTCTGCAATTCCCGCTTTATTATCCGCCCCAAGCAAAGTGGTTCCATCGGCAACAATAAGCGTTTGCCCGACCAATTTTTGCATAAAAGAATAATAAACAGGGCTAATAAATTCCTCGCCAATACCTAATGCAATATCTCCGCCACGATATTGCTCTATCACTTCGGGGCGTACATTTTTGCCTCTACATTGCGGAGACGTATCAAGATGCGCAATTAAACCGATGGTTTTCGTTAAGTTAGGATCATTAGCGGGTAAAAATGCTGTCACCACCGCGTATTTACTTACTTCAACATTCTCTAAACCAAGTTGGGTGAGCTCTTTTTGCAACTGCATGGCTAACTTCATTTGTCCAACTGAGCTAGGGGAATGCTTAGCATGAGGTTTTGATTGGGTGTCAAAAGACACATAATGTAAAAATCGTTCTAAAAGTTCTGTTTTATCTGTTTGAGAAATCATATTCTCGCTCCTTTTAAAAATATCTTTTTTAGTTTAACGAGAAAAATAGAAAACATCTTGATATATAACAATATTTATAAAATTAACGAAGTAAAATACATCGAAAGTGCGGTTAAATTTCTCGTTATTTTTATGAATGGCAGTTTTTTTACTTTCTAAGGCATTAAGCCCTTTTCATTATTAACAATTCGCTATATCATAAGCGTCTATTTTTATATGTCGCCCCTGCAGTCTTGCAGGTTTTATTTCTACTCAGTACCAAATCATTGGTGAAATTAGGGAGAAAACCAAAGCTAGTGGAAAATCAGCTTCAAAACAAGCCTATTATTGAGCTTCGTTCAATCAAAAAATCCTATGGTTCTAACACTATTATTAACGATTTCAATCTTACAATTAATAACGGTGAATTTGTCACTATTCTTGGCCCCTCAGGCTGTGGTAAGACCACAGTTTTACGCTTACTTGCAGGCTTAGAAGAATTGGATTCAGGTAGCATTATTTTAGATGGCGAAGATATTACCAATGTGCCAGCGGAAAAACGTCATATTAATACGGTATTCCAAAGCTATGCACTCTTTCCACATATGACAATTTTTGAGAACGTAGCTTTCGGTTTGCGTATGCAAAAAGTACCAAACGACGAAATTAAACCGCGTGTTTTAGAAGCCTTGCGTATGGTACAGTTAGAAGAAATGGCTGATCGTAAGCCAACTCAACTTTCTGGCGGACAACAACAACGTATTGCCATCGCTCGTGCCGTAGTAAATAAACCAAAAGTGTTGCTACTTGATGAGTCTTTATCTGCATTAGATTACAAATTGCGTAAACAAATGCAACAAGAACTCAAAATGTTACAACGTCAGCTTGGCATTACCTTTATTTTCGTCACCCACGATCAAGAAGAAGCGATTACAATGTCTGATCGTATCGTATTATTGCGTAAAGGTAAAATCGCACAAGATGGTTCTCCACGTGAAATCTATGAAGATCCAGCGAACTTATTCGTTGCTCGTTTCATTGGCGAAATTAACGTATTTGAAGCCACTGTGATTGAACGTAAATCAGAACAAGTTGTACTGGCGAATGTTGAAGGTCGAGTTTGTGATATTTACACAGACATGCCTGTTGAGAAAGAGCAAAAACTTCAAGTACTCCTTCGCCCTGAAGATATTGTGATTGAAGAATTAGATGAAAATGAACATTCTAAAGCGATTATCGGTCATATTATTGACCGCACTTATAAAGGAATGACATTAGAATCAACGGTAGAGTTTGATCACAACGGAATGCGTGTCCTTGTAAGTGAATTCTTTAATGAAGACGATCCATATATGGATCATAGCGTAGGTCAGCGCGTAGGCATTACATGGCATGAGGGCTGGGAGGTTGTTCTCAACGATGAAGATAATCAATAATAAATTCCAGAAAATTACTGTTGCGATTATCTTCAGTTGGCTCATTTTCTTTGTGTTGATTCCAAACTTGTTGGTATTCGCCGTCAGTTTTCTGACTCGAGACGGTAGCAACTTTTATGCGTTCCCAATTACTGTTGAAAACTATACAAACTTGTTTAATCCACTTTATGCACAAGTTGTGTGGAATTCATTGTCTATGTCGGGCATCGCCACCATTATTTGCTTACTAATAGGTTATCCATTTGCTTTTATGATGAGCAAAATTCATCCTAAATATCGACCGCTCTTATTGTTCCTTGTGGTTTTACCATTCTGGACAAACTCATTGGTTCGTATTTATGGAATGAAAGTGTTTCTCGGTGTGAAAGGTGTGCTTAACACCATGTTGATAGACATGGGAATTTTGAGTGAACCCGTTCGCATTTTGAATACTGAAATTGCGGTAATCATTGGATTAGTTTATTTGCTATTGCCATTTATGATTTTGCCACTCTACTCTGCCATTGAAAAATTAGACGGTCGCTTATTAGAGGCTGCAAGAGATTTAGGTGCAAATGCATTCCAACGTTTCTTCCGAGTGATTTTACCATTAACTATGCCAGGCATTATTGCAGGTTGTTTATTGGTATTATTGCCAGCAATGGGAATGTTCTATGTAGCAGACCTACTTGGTGGAGCAAAAGTATTACTAGTGGGGAACGTAATTAAGAGCGAATTCTTAATTTCTCGTAACTGGCCATTTGGTTCTGCAATCAGTATTGGTTTAACTGTTCTAATGGCATTGTTGATTTTCGTGTACTACCGAGCAAACAAACTATTGAATAAGAAAGTGGAGTTAGAATAATGAGTCGTTTACTACGTAATGCATTTATGTTTGTGGTATACGCTTATTTGTATATCCCAATTATTATCTTGGTAACCAATTCCTTCAATTCAGATCGTTATGGTTTAAGCTGGAAAGGCTTTAGTTGGAATTGGTACGAGCGTTTATTTAATAACGACACCTTAATACAAGCTGCGATTCATTCGGTAACTATTGCATTTTTTGCGGCTACACTAGCTACTATTGTAGGTGGATTAACTGCAATCGCACTTTACCGCTATAAATTCCGCGGTAAACAAGCAGTAAGCGGTATGCTATTTATCGTTATGATGTCTCCAGATATTGTAATGGCAGTATCTTTACTTGCGTTATTTATGATTGTCGGTATTTCATTAGGTTTCTGGTCTTTATTACTAGCCCATGTGACCTTCTGTTTACCCTATGTGACCGTAACCATCTTCTCTCGCTTAAATGGCTTTGATGCTAGAATGTTAGAAGCAGCGAAAGACTTAGGTGCAAGTGAAGTGACCATTTTACGTAAAATTATCCTTCCTTTAGCATTACCTGCAGTTGTATCAGGCTGGTTATTAAGTTTCACTATTTCATTAGATGATGTTGTGGTTTCATCATTTGTCAGTGGTGTAAGTTATGAAATCTTACCATTGAGAATATTCTCTCTAGTGAAAACCGGTGTAACACCTGAAGTTAATGCTTTAGCAACGATTATGATCGTGCTTTCATTAGCTCTTGTCGTTTTAAGCCAGCTAATTACACGAAAAAATAACCATTAATTAACAAAAGGTTTCACAAACCTTTGAATTTAAAATAGAATACGCCTTGACGCACAATCAAGGCGTTTTTTTATGCCTGTCATTCGGCAGGTGGTTTTTTACGACTCTTTAACAGGAGAACAAACAAAAATGAAAAAATTTGCAGGTTTAATTACTGCCAGCTTCGTAGCTGCAACTTTAACCGCTTGCAACGATAAAGATGCTAAGCAAGAAACTGCAAAAGCTACGGCTGCTGCTAATGACACTGTGTATCTCTACACTTGGACTGAATATGTACCAGATGGTCTTTTAGATGAGTTTACTAAAGAAACTGGCATCAAAGTTATCGTTTCAAGCCTAGAATCAAACGAAACAATGTACGCAAAACTCAAAACTCAAGGCGAGTCTGGTGGCTATGATGTTATCGCACCTTCTAACTACTTCGTTTCTAAAATGGCACGCGAAGGAATGTTAAAAGAACTTGATCACAGCAAATTACCTGTTCTTAAAGAATTAGATCCTGATTGGCTCAATAAACCTTATGATAAAGGTAACAAATACTCTCTTCCGCAACTTTTAGGTGCGCCGGGTATCGCATTCAATACCAACACTTACAAAGGCGAACAATTCACTTCTTGGGCAGACTTATGGAAACCAGAATTTGCAAACAAAGTTCAGTTATTAGACGATGCACGTGAAGTATTCAACATTGCTTTATTGAAAATTGGTCAAGATCCAAATACTCAAGATCCAGCAATTATCAAACAAGCCTATGAAGAATTATTGAAATTACGTCCAAATGTACTTTCTTTCAATTCCGATAACCCAGCTAACTCGTTCATCTCAGGCGAAGTGGAAGTGGGTCAATTATGGAATGGTTCGGTACGTATTGCTAAAAAAGAAAAAGCACCTCTAAATATGGTATTCCCAAAAGAGGGTCCTGTACTTTGGGTTGATACTCTTGCAATTCCTGCAACAGCTAAAAATTCTGAAGGCGCACACAAGCTGATTAACTACATGTTAGGGAAAAAAACAGCTGAAAAATTAACCTTAGCTATCGGTTACCCAACCTCAAATATTGAAGCGAAAAAAGCATTACCAAAAGAAATCACTGAAGATCCAGCGATTTATCCGTCAGCTGATATATTAAAAAATAGTCACTGGCAAGATGACGTTGGCGATGCAATCCAATTCTATGAACAATATTATCAAGAATTAAAAGCAGCAAAATAATTGGTCAATTAGCAAAGAATTAAAATCTGATTCTGTGCAATATTTCCTCTAAATAAAAACGCCCTTTCGGGCGTTATTTTTTAAGCTTTACCGTCAGCCAAATTTTTCTTTTCTTCCAATTCTTCCCAGCGTAAAAATGCCTTTTCTAATTCAGCTTCAGCATCCGATAATGCTTTTAATTTAGCATCGGTAATATCGTGAGATTGTTGGAAAAATGCTGGATCGGCTATTTCAGCTTGCAGTATGGTGATTTTGGTTTCTAATTCTTCCAATAGTTGTGGAAGTTGTTCTAGCTCACGTTGTTCTTTATAAGAAAGTTTCACTGATTTCGGCTTAGAAGTGCGGTCATTTTTTACCGAACTTTCTTCTTTTAGCTGTTCAGTTTTCTTCGCTTTAACTTGTTCTTCTGTTGCTTTACTTGCCCAGAAATTGGCTTGTTGCTGTTTCGCATCAAAGAATCCTCCCACATACTTATTCAAACGCCCTTCACCTTCGAATAAATAACATTCTGTCGCAGTATTATCGATAAATTGACGGTCGTGGCTCACAATTAACAATGTGCCTTGATAATCAGTCAAAATTTCTTCTAAAAGCTCCAATGTTTCTACATCGAGATCATTGGTCGGTTCGTCAAGAATCAATAAATTATTTGGTTTAAGCAGTAATTTGGCGAGCAATAAACGATTTCTCTCTCCCCCAGATAAGGCTTTAACTGGCGTCATTGCACGTTTTGGCGAGAACAAGAAATCTTGCAAATACCCTAGCACATGGCGTTTTACACCATTGACTTCAATATCTTGTTTGCCATCCGCTACATTATCCATCACGGTTTTTTCGGGATCTAAATCAGCACGATATTGGTCAAAATAAGCAATGTCTAATTTGGTGCCACAACGAATTTTTCCTGATGTTGGCTGAATTTCCCCCAGCAATAATTTAATGAACGTGGTTTTCCCACAGCCATTTGCCCCAACAAGCGCAATTTTGTCTCCACGTAAAATCGTTGTTGAAAAATCTTTTAATAAGGTTTTTCCTGCGATTTCATAGCTCACATTTTCCATTTCAAAGACAATTTTGCCTGAACGACTTGAGGTGTCTAACTGTAATTTGGCTGTTCCCATTACCTCACGGCGTTGGCGGCGTTCCTCACGCATCGCTTTTAATGCTCGCACTCGCCCTTCATTTCTTGTACGGCGAGCCTTGATACCTTGGCGAATCCACACTTCTTCCTGTGCTAGACGTTTATCAAATAATTCATTCTGCAAGGCTTCAACGCGTAGATTTTCTTCTTTTGTGGTTAAATATAAATCGTAATTTCCTGGATAAGACCGCAATTGACCGCGATCTAAATCCACAATGCGTGTTGCCATTTTGCGAATAAAAGAACGGTCATGGGAAATAAATACAATGCTACCTTGGAAATCCAGTAAGAAATTCTCCAGCCATTCAATAGCTTCCACATCCAAGTGGTTGGTTGGTTCATCAAGTAATAACACATCAGGATCGCACACCAATGCGCGTGCTAGTGCCGCTTTGCGTAACCAACCGCCCGAAAGTGCGGATAATTTTGTGTTTGGATTTAAACCTAGTTTTAACAATACTTCATTGATTTTATTTTCAAATCGCCAGCCATCAGCGTGTTCTAATTTAGCCTGAACTTGCTCTAATTGACTTAAAATTTGATCACTATAATTTTCTTCCAATTGAACAGAAATATGATGATATTCTTTCAATAAATCCGTTAAATGCCCTACGCCTTCCGCGACATAATCAAAAATGTTGCCTTGCGCATTACGCGGTGGGTCTTGTTCTAAACGAGAAACCACAAGATCTTTTTCGTATTGGATTTTGCCATCATCCATGAGCACATCGCCTGCGATGATTTTCAATAAAGTTGATTTACCTGCGCCGTTACGCCCAACTAAACAAACGCGTTCATTCGGTTCAATATGTAGTTCTGCGTGATCTAATAAAGGTGCATCGCTAAAAGAAAGGTATCCATTGGTTAAACTAATTAATGCCACAACTGCCCCATAAAAATTCAGTGAAAATTAACCGCACTATTCTATACAGTTTGCATAAAAAATCCCATCAATTCAATGTCAAAGTTGCTGATATACCCGCAAGGCGTGCGCATCTGACATACCTGCAATATAATCGCAAATAATCCGTTTTTTCCCTTCTTCTGGTGCATTACGCCAACGATTTGCAGTATTTCTTGGTAATAAACGCTCTGGGTCAGATTCAAAAATTTGGAACATTTCTGTCAGCATTCTCTGCCCTTTATATTCGATTCGTTGAGTATCCACATTGCGAATAACATAATCCCAAACAAATTTTTTAAATACACCAAGTGCAATAATCACTTCAGGTGACAACTCTGCGTTATAACGTAACAAAGGTTCATCAAAATTTGCCGTTAATTTCCACCGCACATTAGTAATAAAAAAGTTCACCAATGCACCAATGGCTTGTTTTCGTTCAAAATGTTTATCAGAGAAAAGTCGTTGGCTAATTGAATCAATATTTTCTTGCAACCAAGCTGAAGGAATTTGTTTCAATGCGGAATGTGCCGCTTGCCATTGATGAGGATTTACCACGCCAGTCACAATGGCATCTTCTAAATCATGTACGCCATAGGCAATATCATCTGCTAATTCCATAATGCTGCAATCCAGCGATTTAAACCGAGTATGTAAAGATTCAGCTGGATTTTCCCGCACTTTTTTAAATTGACAGAATAAAGTGCGGTCATTTTCAGAAAGATTTTCCAGCAACCAATTAAACATTTTTAAATCATCACGGAAAATGCCTTTTCCTGGAATCCAATCGTGAATACGCACAAAACGAGGATCAATATTGCGAGAAAAATTAAGTTCTGCATATTGAGGCGAAGCCACATCTAACAACGCAGGATATTTCACGACACCCAATAGTGTTCTACGCGTTAGATTCATCCCTGCATTTTCAGTATAAGGCTCAAGTTTCGTTAAAATTCTAAAGGTTTGCGCATTGCCTTCAAAACCGCCCTGCTCTGCCATCATATAATTTAATGCCGTTTCGCCACCATGCCCAAAAGGCGGATGCCCAATATCATGAGCAAAACACAAACTCTCAATAAGATCGTTACTCGGCAATAAAGGTTTTAATTGTTTTTGCAACTCGTTTTTATCAATATTTAATGTTTGCGAAAGGCTTTCAAAGGTTTCTACAAATTTCAACTGAGCAACTAGACTACTGCCAATCTGAGCCACTTCCAAAGAATGGGTTAAGCGAGTGCGATAAAAATCATTTTCGCCAATTGCGTGTATTTGGGTTTTCGCTTGTAAGCAACGAAAGGCGGCAGAATGTAAAATTCGCCCACGATCGCGACGAAATGGTGGACGATTATCTTTTTCGCGTGGAGGATCGGGTAGAAAACGTTCTGTCCAAGAAGAATTAACCGTAAGTAATTTCATATCGCTTTGTTTTATTTAGTTTTTCTGCATTATCTAATCATTCAGCGTAAAAAACAACCGCACTTTATCTAGAACAAACAAAATCTAGAATGAATAAAGTGCGGTTGAATTTTTATTGATATTTAAACAAAGAAATAAATCAGCTTAAATACAAATGGGGCGAGAATAGAACTAATAATTCCACAAAGCACGAGAGAAATCGAACTGTAACTGCCTGCAGTTGGATTAGTTTCCATACAGCTTACTGTACCAAGTGCGTGAGAAACCGAACCAACAGAAAGCCCAATGGCTTCTTGATGTTTAATACCTAATTTTTTTAATACAAGATAACCAAATATCGATCCTTGCAAACCAGCAACCACAACACCAACTGCAGTTACGGCTGGAATGCCGCCTAAATGACGAGAAACTTCCATCGCAATAGGCGTTGTGATGGATTTAGGTAAAACTGTTGCGATCATTTCGGGCGTTGCACCTAAAAGAAATGCTAAAAGTCCACCACTTAACATCGCTAAAAAAGAAGCTATAACCACCGTTGAAAGAATAATTTTCCATTGTTTGGCAATTTGACGAAGTTGTTCATAAAGAGGCAATGCAAGAGCGACGATACTCAAGCCAAGTAAATTATTAATAGGCGCATTTCCTGCCATATAATCATCGTAAGGAATCTTACCTATCACTAAAATCGCCGCCAAAATTAATACTGTTAAAACAAAAGTATTAAAAATCATTGACTTCCAACGTTTACTAATTTGTAGTGCTAGCCAAAATCCAAAAATAGTCAAAAATGTATAAAAATAAATAATGTACTGCTGCATATAACTTTCCTAACATACTAATTCGCTTGTTTTACTTGATTTTCTCTACGTTTCATTACTTTTTTGCGTTTATGTGTAAAAGATTGCGCCTGATACAAATAATGACCGAAAAATCCTATAACAAGTAACGTGACACAAGTACTCACAATATTAGGAACAAGCAAAATATTAACTTGCTCTCTCAATAAATCAGAATATTTGATAATTCCCACACTCACTGGCACAAAAAGCACCGCCATAAAACGAATTAGCAAACTTGCACCTAAATAAATCCAATTTAAATGAATTACTCGTGTTGTTAAACCTAAAAAGAGTAGCAATAATCCCCAAATGCTTCCCGGAACGCCAGCTGGAATGTAATAAGCAATAAGATTTCCGAGATATAACATAATGGATAAAATGACCAAGGAACGAACTAATAAAAATAATTTTTGAATCATATACAACCTTTTTCAACTATTTTCATAATATTTCAAAATTATTTTACGCTTTTTTTGCTAACTTGAGCCATTTTTTCGGTAAAATAACCAGACTTAGATCAAAAACTTTGCAAAATGATAAATCGAAAAATACTATTGGCGAGTTTATTACTTATTTTTACCGTACTTTCTGCTTGTTCTCGCGAAAAAAATACGTGTCGTGTGGTTAAAATTAGTGATGGCGATACGCTCACTTGCCTCACTAAAGGCAATAAATCCATTAAAGTTCGTTTAGCCGAAATTGATGCGCCAGAAAAATCTCAAGCCTTTGGGCAAAAATCGAAAAAAACCTTGTCTGATCTGGTTTATCAAAAAAACGTACGTCTTTCACTAAAAGGAAAAGATCGCTATCAACGAACCTTGGCGATTGTTTATTATCAAGATAAAAATATTAATTTAGAAATGGTTAAACAGGGTATGGCATGGGCTTATAAGCAATATTCCCATGATCCGATTTATCTTCAAGCACAAGAAAATGCACAAGCCAAAGGAATTGGTCTTTGGGCAGACAATAATCCGATTGAACCAAGTCAATGGCGCAGACAAGAGAAAAATCAATATGGCTTTTGATTATCAAACGTTCCGTCAAGAATTTCCCTATTTCCAACGTGAAGATGCGGTTATTTATTTAGATAACGCCGCCACCGCATTAAAACCTCAAGTGTTAATTGATCGCACCGCTGAATTTTATGCGTCTGCAGGTTCGGTGCATCGCAGCCAATATGATGCTGCCCAAACTGTGCAATATGAACAGGCTCGCACACAGGTTAAAGAATGGGTTCATGCAGAAGATAAACGCACTGTTATTTGGACTTCGGGTACAACTCACGCAATAAACTTAGTGGCAAATGGATTGCTGCCGCAATTAAATGCAGAAGATGAAATTCTGATTAGCCAAGCAGATCATCACGCTAATTTTGTCACTTGGCATGAAACGGCGAAAAAGTGCGGTGCAAAAATTCGAGTTTTACCGATTTTAGATAATTGGCTAATTGATGAAAATGCGCTGATTTCAGCTCTTTCTGAAAAAACAAAACTGGTTGCGCTGAATTTTGTTTCAAATGTCACGGGCACAGAACAGCCGATTAAACGCCTGATTCAACTGGTTAGAAAACATAGTCATGCATTGGTTTTAGTAGATGCTGCACAAGCGATTAGTTATATCAAAATTGATTTACAAGATTTAGATGCAGACTTTCTCGCATTTTCTGCCCATAAAATTTATGGCCCAAATGGACTTGGCGTTTTAACAGGAAAATTGACCGCACTTTCTCAACTTCAACCGCTCTTTTTCGGTGGAAAAATGGTTGATCGGGTATCAAATGAGCGTATTACTTTTGCCGAATTGCCTTATCGTTTAGAAGCTGGCACACCCAATATTGCTGGGGTTATTGGCTTTAATGCGGTGCTGGATTGGCTACAAAAATGGGATTTTACCGCAGCAGAACAGCACGCTATATCTTTGGCTGAATCCGTCAAAGTGCGGTTAAAATCTTACGAGAATTGCCGATTATTCGATTCCCCTCAACCAAGCACCGTTGTTTGCTTTATATTTGACGGCATTGACTGTTCCGATCTTTCTACACTTTTGAGCGAACAAAATATTGCGCTTCGTGTGGGCGAACATTGTGCCCAACCTTATTTAGCACGCTTAGGCGAACGCACCACATTGCGTCTTTCTTTTGCGCCTTATAATACGCAGGAAGATGTGGAGGCATTCTTTACCGCCTTAGATAAAGCACTGGATTTATTACAATGATAGAACAATTAAAACAAGCTAAAAATTGGGAAGATCGCTATCGCCTGATTATTCAAGCAGGCAAAAATTTATCTCGCCCAAGCGATAATGAACTCGCTCAAATGCAACCTATTACTGGCTGCGAAGCACAAATGTGGTTTCAAATTATGCCTAAAAATGACCGCACTTTTCAATTCAGCGGATTTAGCGAAGCCAGAATTATGAATGGCTTGCTTTGGATTTTATTCAATAAAATCAATGGTAAAACAGCGGATGAATTGAATACATTTGATATTATTGCCTTTTTTAGCGAACTCGGCATTTCACAACGTTTAAGTGAAATGCGTTTAAACGGCTTAAACCAAATCGGACAGCAATTAAAAAATTTATGTATTTAATCGAAACTTATTTTCGCCTGACTGCGCTCGAAAATAATATTGAATCACAAAGTCGTTTACTCAATGCAGTGATCGATCAATGGCGGTATAACGGGCAAATTATCGGACGTGAAATTCCTTTATATTTAGCGGAAGAAGATGGCGCACAAGGTTTTGCTATGCGTGTCATTTGCCCTGAGCAAGATAGTCTTTTCCCGCAAAATAATAACACAGAAGTGAATCGTGCATTACAAGAAGCCGAAAAGTGCGGTGTAATTTTTGATGGTTTTCAACTTGTGGGCGATGATTTCAATTCAGATCAAACGGCTGAAAATACATCGCCAGCTTGGCAAGTGCTTTACACAACTCATTTACAAAGTTGCTCGCCGATTCATAGTGGAGAAAATTTCGCACCCATCCCTTTATATAAACAACTAAAAAATCAACCGCACTTAAGCCAAGATCTGATTAAATGGCAAGAAAATTGGCAAGCCTGCGATCAACTACAAATGAATGGTGCGGTATTAGAACAACAATCTTTGGCAGAAATTTCGGAGCACCAAAGCACACTTTCAAAACATGGGCGCTATTTAGCCCAAGAAATAGAAAAAGAAACTGGCATACCGACTTACTATTATTTATATCGTGTAGGTGGGCAATCTTTAGAATCTGAAAAATCCCGTTGCTGCCCTTCTTGTGGTGCAAATTGGGCGTTAAAAAATGCGATTTTTGATACCTTTCATTTTAAATGCGATACCTGTCGATTAGTTTCGAATTTATCGTGGAATTTTTTGTAATTAATTTATAAAGTGTCGAAATTTGCAAAAGTCGAACACCTAATCGGAGAAAAGATGAATTATCAAGACAACAGCTTAAAATCCTTAAAACTCGGTCAAAAAACGGAATACGCCTCTCAATATGACCGCACTTTATTACAGCCTGTGCCACGTGCGTTAAATCGTGATGGATTGAGCATTACTCAAAACCAACCATTTACTATCGGCGCCGATATTTGGACGGCTTATGAAATCTCGTGGCTCAACGAAAAAGGCTTACCGCAAGTGGCTATCGCAGATATTTATCTGGATTATCAAAGCCAAAATTTGATTGAATCAAAAAGTTTTAAACTTTATTTAAATAGCTTTAACCAAAGCAAATTTGCCGACTTCAACGCCGTTCAACAAACTATGCAACGTGATTTAAGCGAATGTGCGCAAGGCGATGTAAAAGTGCGGTTAAATCCAATGGCAGTTTATGATTCTCAAAAAATTGATCATTTACAAGGCGATTGCATTGATGAACAAGATATTGAAATTACCAGCTACGAATTTAACGCTAATTGGCTGAAAGATTGCATATCAGATGAAATTGTCGAAGAAAAATTAGTCAGCCATTTATTGAAATCTAACTGCCTCATCACCAATCAGCCTGACTGGGGCACCTTGCATATTCACTATGTTGGTAAAAAAATCGATCACGAAAAATTATTGCGTTACGTTGTATCGTTCCGCCAACACAATGAATTCCACGAACAATGTGTCGAACGTATTTTTTGCGATTTAATGCACTACGCAAAACCAGAAAAACTCACCGTTTACGCACGCTATACCCGTCGTGGCGGATTAGACATTAATCCATTCCGCTCTAATTTTGAGAATTTACCTGAAAATTTAAGATTGGCGAGACAGTAAAAAACTGCGGTGAAATTTCACCGCACTTTCCCTACCCTTGTTTCAAATCATTTGCCTGCTGCAATAACTGACGGCTTTCTTTTAAAAATTGTTCGGAATAATCGCCAAACCAGTCACGCACCTTGTGGAAAGCATCAATAAAACCTTGACGATCATTCTTTTCAAAGAAAGTTAAGGCTTCGTCGTAAGTTTGTTTTAGCGTTTCAATTACCGCTAAATTTTCTGGCTTATCCATAATAATATCTGCGTAAAGCTCTGCATCTTGCGCAAATAAGCGACCGATCATCGCAAGTTCTAAGCGATAAATAGGAGAAGAAAGCGCCAATAAATTAGCAAGATTAACGGGCTGTTTGGAAAGGTGTAAACCATTCGCAAAAGTCGAAAAATGGCGCAAGGCTTGTATATAAGTCATATTGTGATCGTGTTCTGTGGCATTGGTTTGATAAATTTTTGCACCCCAAATTTGAATTTGCTCAAGTAACCATTCGTAACGTTCAGGGAAACGTCCATCACAACGCACAACTACTTGTTTTGCCATACTTGCAATATCTGGCCCAAACATTGGATGTAAACCTAAAACAGCACCAGTATGGATTTCAAGCATTTTCGCTAGCGGTTCACGCTTAACAGAGGTTAAATCTGCAAGTAGCATGTTTTCCGTTAAATAAGGTTTTAAGCGTTCAATTGTTTCTAAGGTGAGATTAATGGGGACGGAAACGATCACGACATCAGCATTCGTTAAAATACTTTCAGCTACCGTCCAATCTTCACGATCTAAAATAGAAATTGGATAGCCAGATGCACGTAAATAGCGGGCAAATAAGCCACCTAATTTACCATAACCGCCCACAATAACAATTTTGTGAATATCAGGATTGATGGTTTTAAAGCCAAATTGGTTTTCATTGGCATAAGATTCGCGCATAAAACGGCGTAGGACATCTTCAATCAGATCTGCTGAAATGCCTGCTTTTTCAGCCTCTAAACGACGCGCTTGGAGCATTGCTATTTCACGCTCTGGCGCATAAATAGGTAATCCGTGTTGATGTTTAACTTTACCGACTTGAGAAACCAACTCAAGACGTTTAGCAAAAAGTTGGATAAGTTCGCGATCAAGCGAATCAATTTCAGAACGTAAATCCTTAAGGGCTTCCATAAAACTCACCTGTAATGTTTATCTTACATATATTGTAAAAAATTAATTACAGGGAGATTACTAGAATTTTATAAGAAAGGCAATTAAGTTATGCGGATTGTGTGATTAACCGTTGTGGGCGAATTATATTTCCATCAATTAAGGCTACACCTAAGAATAAATTCTCCGCTGAAAATAACCGCACTTGACCGCTTAATTGCTGTTCGTTAGCAAATTTCACTCGCTGACCAAAACCAATGGCTTTACTCTGCTCTGTATCCAAATGCAAAGTGGGCAATTTACTTACAGCGGTATCAGTTGGCAGTAATAGATGATCCAATTCACTTAACGGAAAACTTTCAGCAAGCAATTGTAACTCATCGATTGGCATCATTTCTGCTACGGGGTAATCCGCTACGGCTGTACGGCGTAACATTGTCACATGTGCGCCACAACCTAGCACTTCACCCAAATCATCTACTAAGGTGCGAATATAAGTGCCTTTTGAACAATGCACTTCTAAAGTTAAATAAGGCGCATTATAGTCAATAAAATTGAGTTCAAAAATCGTAATTGGACGCGCCTCACGCTCAACCGTAATACCTTGGCGCGCGTATTCATAAAGCGGCTTGCCGTTATGTTTTAGTGCAGAAAACATCGTCGGCACTTGTAAAATATCGCCACGAAATTGTTCAAGTGCGGTCAAAATTTGCTGAGTTTCAACATGAACTTCACGCGTTTCCACCACTTGCCCTTCCGCATCGGAAGTATCGGTACGCTCGCCTAATTTTGCCGTAACAAGATAACGCTTATCTGCATCAAGCAAAAATTGTGAAAACTTAGTTGCTTCGCCCAAGCAAATCGGCAACATCCCCGTTGCCAACGGATCGAGCGCGCCAGTATGCCCAGCTTTGTTCGCTTGAAATAAACGCTTTACCTTTTGCATAATGTCATTTGATGACATGCCTTGTGGTTTATCCAACAAAAACACTCCATCAACATCACGCCAGCGTTTACGAGGTCTAGACATTAATTGCTTTCCTCAACATGTTTTTTCTCATCTTCACGCACAACATTTGTCACAAGATTTGACATACGCATCCCTTCCACTAAGGATTGATCGTAAATAAAACGAATCTCTGGCACGATACGTAAACGCATCGCTTTGCCTAGCAGCGAACGAATATAAGGCGATGCTTTTTCTAAGCCTTTCATACCTTGCTCAATTGCCGTTTCATCGTGATCGAATAAAAAAGTCACGAAGATTTTTGCGTAAGATAAATCACTCGACACTTCCACATCAGAAACCGTCACCATCCCAATACGGGGATCTTTCACTTCGCGTTGTAAAATGACTGCTATTTCTTTTTGTATTTCTTGAGCGACGCGATCGCTACGTTTAAATTCTCTTGCCATAGTTATTCCTTATTTATAAAATCGCCCCATTCTACTGGAAATCATTGGATTTAGCACGCAAAAATCCCTTTCAACCTGATACTGTTTTTCGATAAAATGACACCTGATAATTTGTTTGAATATTCAAACTTCCGATAAAAATCACTTTACAGAGGGCATAATTTATGCAAGCGAGACGAGACGAGACGAGACGAGACGACCAAGATTGTCGATGAAAATCATGCATTACAACAAGCATTTTTAAATGAATTAGACGAAAAACTTTGGTCATCTGCGGATAAACTCCGTCAACAACTTGATGCCGCCAATTATAAACATATCGTTCTTGGTCTTATCTTTTTAAAATACATTTCTGATAATTTCACCCATCAACAGGAAAAAATTCAGGCGGAACTCTCCACACCTGAAAACCCACTCTATCTTGACCGCACTTTTTTTGATACTGAAGAAGAATATCAAGAAGCCTTAACCGCTGAACTAGAAAACCGTGATTATTACACCGCGGATAACGTATTTTGGGTGCCAGCTTCTGCACGTTGGCAAGCCTTACAAGAAGTTTCTATTCTCAATACTGGGGCAGAATTGCCTTGGAATATAGGAAAGGAGCGTGGGAAGTTTTCTGGTGTGGCAAAGCTCATTGATGATGCCTTTGATGCTATTGAAAAAGATAACGAAAAACTCAAAGGCGTACTCCAACGCATCAGTGGCTATGCGGTAAACGAAGACACCCTGCGCGGGCTGATTATCCTCTTCTCCGATACTAATTTTACCCGTCCGACTTACAACGGCGAGCCCGTGCATTTAGGTGCAAAAGACATTCTTGGCCACGTTTACGAATACTTCCTTGGTCGCTTTGCCCAAGCCGAAGGCAAGCGCGGCGGCCAATATTTCACGCCGAAATCCATTGTTTCCCTGATTGTCGAAATGCTCGAACCATACTCCGGCCGAGTGTATGATCCAGCCATGGGCAGCGGCGGCTTTTTCGTGCAAACCGAACGCTTTATCTCCGCCCATCAAGGCAACATCAATAACGTTTCCATCTACGGGCAAGAATTCAACCCCACCACATGGAAACTTGCGGCGATGAATATGGCGATTCGCGGCATTGATTACGACTTCGGCAAACACAACGCCGACAGCTTTACGCAGCCGCAACATATCGACAAAAAGATGGATTTCATTATGGCAAACCCGCCATTCAATATCAGCGATTGGTGGAGCGAATCCCTTGCCGACGACCCACGTTGGGCATACGGCACGCCACCCAAAGGCAATGCCAACTTCGCTTGGCTGCAACACATGATTTACCACCTCTCGCCCAACGGCAAAATGGCATTATTGCTTGCCAACGGCTCCATGAGCAGCCAAACCAACAACGAAGGCGAAATCCGCAAAGCCATCATCAATGCCGACTTAGTGGAATGTATGGTTGCCCTGCCTGGTCAGCTCTTCACCAACACCCAAATCCCCGCCTGCATTTGGTTTCTAAACCGCAACAAAAAGCGTAAAGGCGAAGTATTGTTTATCGATGCCCGCCAAATCGGCTATATGAAAGACCGCGTATTGCGCGATTTTACCGCTGACGACATCGCCAAAATCGCCAATACCCTCCACGCTTGGCAAAAATCAGACGGCTATGAAGACCAAGCCGCTTTCTGCAAATCCACTACGTTAGAAGAAATTAAAGACAACGACTTCGTCCTCACACCGGGACGCTACGTCGGCACCGCAGAACAAGAAGACGACGGCGTACCATTTGCAGAAAAAATGCAAAATCTGACCGCTCTTTTGAAGGAGCAATTTGCGAAAAGTGCGGAATTAGAAGCGGAAATTAAGAAGAATTTAGGAGGATTGGGGTATGAGTGATTGGCAAACAGTAACATTAGAAGATATAACGGAAAGTATTAATACAGGATTAGATGCTATTCGTAGAGCACCGATTGTTGAACATGAAACAAATTTACGCTGTTTGAGAATACAAGATATTTCTCAAAATAAGCCATTTGACAAATGGGGATATACTGAAGTTAAAGATTCTGACTTTAAAAAATTTCAGCTGATTCCTAATGATATTATTATGGCAAGAACTTGCTCGACAGGTATTTGTTATCTAGTAAAAAAAGAATTACCTGCTGTTTTTAATAATGGATTAGCAAGAATACGTTTAAAAATAGAAAAAGTTGATCCTCAATTTATTTATTATGTTTTCAAATCAAAACATTTTAGTGGTTATATTGATGGAATATCAGGTGGTACATCTGTTCAATTAAATATGAAAATTGGCGATTTATTGAAATATCAATTTAACTTACCGCCACTTTCTGAACAAAAAGAAATTGCTAGAATTTTATCTGATTTAGATAAAAAAATTGAACTCAACACCCAAATCAATCAAACCTTGGAACAAATCGCCCAATCCCTGTTTAAAAGTTGGTTTGTTGATTTCGATCCCGTGCGTGCCAAAGTCCAAGCCCTTTCAGACGGCATGAGTCTTGAACAAGCAGAACTTGCCGCTATGCAGGCAATCAGCGGAAAAACACCCGAAGAACTGACCGCACTTTCACAAACACAGCCTGAACGCTACGCCGAACTAGCCGAAACCGCCAAAGCGTTTCCGTGTGAGATGGTGGAAGTTGATGGGGTTGAAGTGCCGAAGGGGTGGAAACAAACAACACTTTCAGAAATTTGTGAAATGCAAAACGGTTATGCATTCAAAAGCTCAGAATGGACTGATACAGGAATTCCTGTAATAAAAATTGGCTCTATACAATCAAAAATTCTCACAGTAGAAGGAAATGGTTTCGTTTCAGAAGATAACCTATCTTTACGTTCTAATTTTGTTTTGAATGGTGGAGACATTGTCATTGGACTAACAGGTGCTTATGTTGGAAAAGTAGGAAGAATGCCAGCAAATAAAAAGGCTATGTTGAATCAACGTGTAGCTAAATTTCTGGCTAAACGAATAAATGAATCTGAAACATTTTATAGCTTTATATATATGAATGTAATTCAAGAAGAATTCAAAAACTTTGTTGACTTTACTGCACAAGGATCTGCTCAACCCAATATTAGCACTAGAGATATTTTAAAATATCCACTATTGCTAGCGAATAATGATGTACATTTAGCTTTTGAAAAGTTATTAAAGAAAATTCTAGATAAATCTATATTTAATAGCTACCAGAACGAGATCTTATCTAATTCTAGAGATCTATTGCTACCTAGATTATTAGATGGGGAGAATTATGAATAACAATTATTTAGAACGCCTTTTCATTGAAGAATTAAATTCAGAAGGAGAAGAAATAGTTATCAGAGGAAGTGTTTTTCTTCGAGACCAAATTTTATCTAAGCTAGAACCTGAAACTTATGAGTTAGCCTTTCAAGACTGGAAAAACCAACGTAAACAACAAGCAATTGACACTGCTAATCAGATTTTAGAAATTGCAGATAATAAACAACGATTCCATAAGCTAAAAGAAATCTTTAGAAGAAATAAACTAACCCCATTTATTGGAGCTGGACTTTCTATGCCTTCAGGATTTCCATCATGGAAAGGTTTTCTTTATGAAGTACAAAAAGAATCAGGAGCAGATTTCCCTATTTTTGAAGAACATATTCATAAAGGAGAATACGAAGAAGCTGCACAATTATTATTTGATGTAGATGAAGGTCATCTACAAGAACATTTAGAAAATCAATTTGGTAAATCTCCAAATCTTGGAGAACTACAAGG